>NZ_JAHUWM010000004.1:0-666537 GCF_019218985.1 Pseudomonas sp. PDM30 | reverse complement strand
TCCCGAACTCAGCAGTGAAACGATGCATCGCCGATGGTAGTGTGGGGTTTCCCCATGTGAGAGTAGGTCATCGTCAAGATTAAATTCCGAAACCCCTATCTGCGTATGCAGGTAGGGGTTTTGTTTTAGTAGAAGTCACCAGTTTTCACTGGCACGTTAAAGTTCTAACGGGCTGGTTACAGAATTTCTTGACGACCATAGAGCGTTGGAACCACCTGATCCCATCCCGAACTCAGAAGTGAAACGATGCATCGCCGATGGTAGTGTGGGGTTTCCCCATGTGAGAGTAGGTCATCGTCAAGATTGAATTCCGAAACCCCTGTCTGCTAACGCAGACAGGGGTTTTGTCGTTTCAGGGGTACTGAAAAGCCCGTTGTGGAGCCTCTCCACAACGGGCTTTTTCACGTCTTACGCAAACAGCTTCAGCACATTGTTCATCGCATCATCGGCAAAACCCTGTACGAAGTCCTTGAAGCCCGGCAGTGCCTCGGCGGTGCCCTGCGCCGGTTCGGCGATGATGGTCCAGGTGGCTCTGGACTTGTCCGCATCCAGTGGTTCAACGCTCATCGCGGCCCACAGATTGGCCACACCCAGGGTGTTGTAGATAGTGGTCCAGGTCATGTGCCGTGCCTGGTCGTCCCGGGAGTTGAGCTGCTCGACCACCAGGTTGCCGTCCTTGAAAAACTTTTTGCGTAGCGATGACACGCCTTCGCCGGTCATCTCTATATGCGACAGTGCCGGGATGAAGCGATCGAAGCCGGCAAAGTTACCGACTACGGCCCATACCCGAGTGGCATCGGCGGGCACGTCCAGCGAGGACACCACGTGGCAGCCTTGAGGGTTTTTGATCAGGGTGTCGGGTTGCAGAATACTCATGGTTTTGCTCCGTTTGGTTGCGTCAGATGAAATTGATTTCTTTGAGGTAATCGCAGCCGCGACGCAGCAGCGCCGGGGACTTTTGCGGGTAGTGCGCGCCCATTAGCCGAACACCGGCCTGGGCGTTGTCGTGGCCGATCATCGAGATATCGCCGATGTCCTCCTCGAAACCGTTGAGGTAGAACCCCAGCACGCCGAACAACGCGTTGTCGCTGTCGACCCGACCCAGTTGCTGCTGCCAGTCGGCGACGCTGACCATCGTGAATTCGCGGCCTGCCTCGCGGAAGGACGCCACGTAGTTGTCCCAGCTCAAGGGCTCGGGGTTGTGCAGGTTGAATACCGCTTGTTCCGGTTGATAACGACTGGCGTGGAAGGCGATGAATCGGGCGAGAAAGTCCACCGGCATCAAGTCGAAATTCAAGGCGAACTCCGGTACTTGGCCAAGCTGGATCGAGCCCTTGAGCATCAGCATCAGGCGATTCTTGTGCGGCTGGCACACGCCCGTGAGGCTGTTGAAGCTGATGTTGCCGGGACGGTAGAGATTGACCCGCACACCAAGCTCCCGTGCCCGTTCGAGGATTCGCTCGCCGACCCATTTGGACAGGTTGTAGCCGTTCTTGATGTAGATCGGTGGTGTGAGTGCGGCCGGCAACTCAAGCACTCGGCCATCGGCGGATATCGTGCTGGAGGCCGAGAGCGTCGAGACGAAGTTGAAGATTTTTTTGCTGCGTCCTTCGCACAGGCGCAAACATTCGAAAATCGGCTCGACGTTGTCCCGGGCGAGCGACTCGTAATCGAGGACGTGATTGACGTTGGCCGCGTTGTGCACCAGAGCGCCAAACTCCTGATCCAGCCGCTGGTAAACCTCGGGCGCCAAACCGAGTTCCGGCCGTATGACGTCTGCCGTGTAAACCCGCACCCGGCTCATATCCAGATGCTCCAGACGGTTCTCCCGTAACGCTTGGGCAAATCGCTCGTTCGCCGATTGCCCGTTGCCGTCGCGAACCAGACAGGCGACTTCACTGGCGCCCCAGGCCAGCAATGCCTCAACGATGTGTACACCGACAAAACTGTTGGCACCGGTGACGATCACCTTGTGCACATCGCCCATGCGGCTGACGGGCATTGGCTGAATATCCAGTTCGCGGAAGGCATCGCGCATGGCCTGTTCGCTCAGCACTTCTTCGCTGCCGAAGCCGCGTACCAGTGTCGCCAGTTTCTCGAGGGTGGGCATTTCGATGAAGCGGTTGATCGAGATGCTGCGCCCGAACTCCTCGCGCAGTCGCAGGAGCATGCGCGACAGGAGGATCGAGTGCCCGCCCAGATTGAAGAAGCTTTCGTCGGTGGAAATGTCGCTCGCCGGCAGCTCCAGCAACTGCGCCCAGATTTCCAGCAGCAGGGCCTCATCGGCGTTGACGGGCAGGCGCCTTGAAGGGTTCTCGGTGACGCTCACCGGCAGATCCAGCAACGCCTTGCGGTCGACCTTGCCATTGCTGGCGTAAGGCATGCTTGCCAGCTCAGTCCATGCAACAGGGCGCATGTAGTCCGGCAGGTGCTGTGTCGCGTGGGCCCTCAACGCCTGGCGAGCGCTGCCGGGAAGGTCCTCTCGGGGCTGGGCAAGGAAAGCCAGAATCCGCCGCTGGCTATCGATGATCACGGCAACCTGGCGATACAACTGGCTGTCGCGCAGGCAGCGCTCAATCTCTTCCGGCTCGACCCGGAAGCCGCGAATCTTCACCTGATTATCACGCCGACCGCACAGCTCGATCCCTTCAGCCGTCCACTTCGCCATGTCCCCGGTGCGATAGGCGCGCAGGGTCCGGCCATCAGGCAAGTTCAGTTCCAGATAACGCTCAGCGGTTTGCTGCGGGTTGTTCAGGTATCCCAGGCACACGCCCGGGCCGGCAATGTACAACTCGCCGACGGTCTGTTCGGCCACCGGTTGAAAATCGTCATCGAGAATCAACACCTGGCTGTTGGCGATTGGAGCGCCCAGCGAGCGGTTGTGGTCGCCTGGCTGGAGTTTGCGTGCGGTAATCAGCACCGTGGCCTCGGTGGGCCCGTAGAGGTTGTAGAGCTTGCCCTGACGGCTCAGCTGCTCGATGACCCACGGTTCGCAGACATCGCCGCCGGTCATCACACGGTCCAGACATTGCAACTGCTCCAGCGGCAGGATGCTCAACAAGGCGGGCGGTAAAAAGGCGTGGCTCAGCTGCCGATGACGAATCAGCTCCACCAGTTGCAGCGGATCGCGACGTTGGTCCTCGTCGGGCACGATCAGCTCGGCGCCTTGCAGCAGGGTCGGGAAGATGTCGATCAGCGATGAGTCGAAGCTCAACGAAGAAAACTGTAGCACCCGGCTCTGGCTGGTCAGCTGAACATAGTCGGCGTACCAGTGGGTGAAGTGCGCGAAGTTGGCCTGGCTGAGCAGCACGCCCTTCGGATGGCCGGTGGTGCCCGAGGTGTAGAGGGCCATGCATGGCGTATCGAGGTCGGGGCGTTGGCGCATCAACGGTTGAGAGAGATCTGCTGCATGGGCGTCGATGCTGCTGATGTCCAGTCCTGGCATCTCGTTCGCCAGGGGATGCTCGCCGTCATGCAGCAACAACACCGCGCCGGCATTCGACAGGATGTACTGCTGACGTTGCAACGGATGGCTCGGCTCCAGCGGCAAGTACACCGCGCCGCTGCCCAGGATCGCCAGGATTCCCGCATACAACGCGCTGCATTTGGGCAGGCAGATCCCGACGACTATCGGGCCTTGATGCTGATCCAGCAGCGGTCGAAGGCGTTGCTGGATGGCGCGGCTGTGGGCGTGCAACTGGCGATAGTCGAGGGTGGTGCCATCGATGCTCAAGGCCGGACGGTCAGCATTCTGGATGCACTGTTGCTCCAGCCTTTCGATCATCGGCGTTTGCGCAAGCTGCTGCAGTCGTGGGTCGGCGGTGGCATTGAGGCGATGCACGAACGCGAGGCTGTCAAGGAACCGCAAACTCTCGATGCGCTCGAAGCGAACAGGTTCGGCGGGTTCGGCGAACCGAAAATAGTCGACATCGCGCGAGTAGCGGCTGACCAGCAGCGCCACGTGGTCAACCAGTGCTGTCATGGCCTGCCTACGCAACGCCTGGCCGTTACCCGACGGCTCATCGGCGATGGGTACACGGGTCAGCAGCGTTGAGCCATGACTGCACAACAGGTCCAGCGAAGGCAGGCCGGACGCCTGCGGCAAGCCGAGCCCCAATTGCAATGTCAGCCGTGGCGCCTGAGCAGTGAACTGAGGCGACGTGCCATCGTCGATCAGCAGATCCACCGGCCCCGGCATTTCGTCGCGTGCGGATACCCGCGTCAGTGAGTGACCGTGTTGTTCGAGTTCCAATGCCAGCTCGGTCAGTGCCTGGCTTTGTCCGATGAGCAAGATGTCGAGACGTCTCATGATGGGCTCCTCGTCAAACCAGGTAGTCGCTGAGGGCGGTTTGTACGCACGGCGAATCGAGCAACGAACTACTGTGGAAAAACCGCACAATGTTGGCCACCAGCGGGTGATGGCGACTTATCGGGAAGGCCAGTGCCGATACTTCGTTCCTGAGGGCGTGGCGCGCCGCGTCATTGATCTGCAGTGCGTCGATCAGGCAGAAGTCGAAGGATTTCTGGATGTCGTTGGTCAGGTAATGAGTAATGAACACCGGCAAGATCTGGGCGATGCACTGGCGGTCGTCTGCACTTGCGGCATGCCAGTAGATGCGTACCAGCCGCGCCCAAAAACCGGAGTGACGCCCCTCGTCCAGCAAGTGATCGGCCATCAGGCCCTTGATCGATTGCTTGACCGTGTCGTCCTTGGCAAATGCGGCGACATCACCGGTCACCGTGTTTTCGGCGATGGCCACGCAGATCAGTTCTACAGCACTACGCAGGTGCTCAGGTGCGAGCGCCACGGCCGCCGGTATTGCTCGGCTCAGTTCGATTTCATCCGGCAATTCAATGGGGGTGATGCCGGTCAACGCGATGGTCTGTTGCATGAAATCCATCGCCACCAGTGCGTGATAATCCTCGTCCACCACGACAGTCATGGCGTCGTAGCGGCAGGCGAACGGGAACTCGACCGCGAAGCGATTCTTGGCGATGCTGCGGGCGGTTTTGTCGACGATCTCGGTTTCGAAGATCACCACATCGTTGATGAACTTGTAGAGGGTCTGCACCAGGGCGAAGTCGCGTTGTTCCGGGCATTGGCGCACAAAGGTTTCGCTCAGCACCAGCGGTTGGCGGCTCAACGGGTAGATCAGTTTGTCGTCGTTTTCCAGCACACGACGCGGGCGGGTTCGGATGGTCGCGCGGCTCTCCCAAGCATCAGCGAAGGATTGGTAGTCTGCGGCGTTCATGCGCTCACCTCCGTGACGGATACGTTCATGCTCAGGCGCAACCCGTCCCACAGGGCGATACGACTTTCCACGGCTGCGATGGCGCTCGCGTACACGTCTTCCTGCCGTTGCGGGTCGCTATCGACGAGTCGCGACAGGAGCTTTTCCGCTGCCGGGCCGTGGTCCTCGGAATCGACCTCAATGTGCCGTTCGAGGTAGTAACGGAAGGTCGGCGCCTGCTCGATGCCGATGCCCCAATCGTCGAGGATGCGCTGGAACATCTGCGGGATAACGCTCTCGCGACCGTGCAGAAACGCCGCCGCCACACTGTGACCCGGTGCATGCAGTGCGGTGTGTAGCGTATGGCGAACGAAATCCGCGGCCGCCGGATCGACCTTGATGCTCTGCAAGGCCACGTCGTAGCTCACACCCTCTTGCTGCAGAGCCACGAAGCGTTCGATGGCAACGGTACAGGCGCCGACCTCGCGCATTGCATCCAGGTACAACTCGAAGTGGCTGTAATGACCCCGGGCCGGACGATCATCCGACTCCTCACCCAGTACGATCTCGTTGATCAACCGCGCGGCCTGGGGATCCTGCGGTGGCAGCCAGGGCAGTCGCACGCAGGTCAATTCCTGTTGCAGGCGCTTGGTCAGCGACATGAAGTCCCATACGGCAAACACGTGGGTTTCCATGAAGCGTCGCAGGACCGGCAGCGAATGTATTTCAGAGAAGATCGGGTGTTCGCTAAGTTCTGATTTTTTTTGAAGCAGACGTTCTTTAGTTGGTTTCATGGATGAGCCTGTAAATGATCCGGGGTGAGAAGTAATCAAGCACTGAAGTTCGCTGGAAGTTTTCTCCTGGCGAACGGGTACCCTCAAACGTATTGATCTTTTCAGTGCTATTGATGCCGAGTAGCTGAGGCGTTACTGCCGTTTGTGGCTGGCGGCGAAGAAAAGCTAATACACATATAAAGTGTTGATCAAGTTGTTTTGTTATTATTTAAATATTCAACTTTTTCGAAGATGACAAGTTCCAATAAAACTTTTTATATTGGTTTTATTTTGGCGTAGTTACTCCTTCCGGCTTATGTAAGTCAGAATTAAACAAAGAGTGAATGCCTCACTCGAAGTAACTTTTTACGGGCGTCGTTGTGGGTGTCTGAGGGGGGGAATTGGATCGCGAGTGATACCGATCCTTCCGGTCCCGTGATGAGGCTCCTTCCTTCGCTTCTGGGGGCAGAGACTGCTCCATTCGCACGGAGCGTCACCCGTTTTTTGTCCTGGTTATCCAGAGTGGGCGTAAATCGAGGTGGCCGCCATTACTGAGGCATCACGCAAACGTTGCAGTGGTCGGGTTTTAAGGCGGCGGGGCGTTGGGGCGCGGTATGGCGCCGCAAGGGCGGTGTGGTATGGGGGCGGGGGATTTGTAATCAAATCATTCGCGGAGCATTTTGGGGGGGAATGCGCGGCAAGCGAGGAAAACCCTTCGGTACATTCCCCGGGCTCGCCGCTGCAGGCTACTTCGACTTGTTCCTGGCCTGTACTTCAGGGCTGTTGAGGTAGCGCGTAATGACCTCGACCCCTCGGTTCAGGTGATGCTCGAGCAGCTGCACGGAGTGTTCGACGTCCCGGGCTTCGGCTGCCTGCAACAGTGCCTTGTGGTCATCCTGGGAGAGTTTGCCAAGGCCCATGGCTTCCAGGTTGAAACGCAGGAACCGTTCTTCTTCGATCAGGCCGTCTTCGACCAGTTTCAACAGCCGGCGATTCGGTGCCCGGGTGTAAAGCGCCATGTGGAACAGGCGATTGAGCCGACCGATTTCGGTGTAGTCGCTTTCCGTTTCCAGTGCATCGATGTAGCGGGCAGCCTGTTCGAGATCTTCGTCCTGGAGCAGTGGTACCGAGAGACGCAGGGCTTCGGATTCCAGCAGGATGCGCAGCGCATAGGTTTCCACGGCATCGCCCTGTACCAGTGGCGCGACCACGGCGCCCTTATGGGCAACCACATTGAGCAACGATTGTGCTTCGAGTTGGCGCAAGGCTTCGCGTACAGGCATGCGGCTGACGCCGAACAGGTCGGCGAGGTCTTGCTGGCGCAAGGCCGCACCGCAAGGAATGCGCCCGTCGAGTATGGCCGCGCGCAGGGTTTCTTCGATCACCGAGCGTGCCATGTGTGCAGGAATCGGCCCGTTGACCTTGATACTGCTGAGAGGGTTGGGCTTTTGTGTCACTAAACGCACCCTGATTGATGGAATATTTTTGGATCCAAATGACACTAGTGACTGGCTGACTGCTTGTCAAACAAGCTCTGGAGTGCCTTTCTTGCAGTTTAGCGCGCCGCCAGTGATCTCACCGTGCCATTGTCTTTTTCCGGGCTAACCTTCACCATTCGAACGACTCCCTCCTGCCTATCCAGGATGCCTCGCATTGGTGGCAAGTTTAACGATCCCCCGGGTTTTACGCTGGCTGTGCAGCGCATTGCTGCTGACTGGCGTGATGCTGGGCAGCTTGAGCGCCGATTGGGATTTTTCCCTGATCAGCCGGCGAGCGCAGGCATTGTACGGACCTTTGGGAGAAGGTCAGCAGCGCATTAATGATTGGCAATACTTGTTGACCAGCCAGAAACAGATCGGCGAGCTGGAACAACTCAATGTGGTCAATCGCTTCTTCAACAAACAGCTGCGATACGTCGAAGACATGGATCTGTGGCATGAAGTCGACTACTGGGAAACCCCGATCGAAGCCCTCTGGAAAGGCGCCGGCGACTGTGAAGACTACGCTATTGCCAAGTACTTCAGCCTGCGACACCTCGGTGTAGCCAGTGAAAAGCTGCGTATCACCTATGTCAAGGCACTGACCCAGAACCGTGCGCACATGGTGCTGACCTACTACTCGAGTCCGGAGGCCGAGCCCCTGGTGCTCGACAGCCTGATTGATGCAATCAAGCCGGCCAGCCAGCGAAAGGATTTGCTGCCGGTCTACTCTTTCAACGCGGAAGGGATGTGGTTACCGGGTGCCAAGGGCAATAAAAAGGTTGGCGATACCAAACGCCTTTCGCGTTGGCAGGATGTGTTGAAAAAAATGCAGGCCGAAGGATTCCCGGTCGAGACGACTAACTAGGAGCACGTGCTCAGATGTCTTTGTTCAAACAGCTGTTGATTGCTATCTGTCTGTTCCTGGTGGTCGCCTTCACCGGCAGTTTCATGGTCAGTCTGGAGAGCTCGCGTACTCAGTACGTCAACCAGTTGCGCTCCCATGCCCAGGACGCCGCGACGGCGCTGGCGCTGTCCCTGACACCGAACATCGACGACCCGGCGATGGTCGAGTTGCTCGTCAGCTCGATTTTCGACAGCGGTTACTACGCGAGCATCCGCGTGGTCGATGTGAAGACCAATCAGACCCTGGTCGAGCGCACGGGCATTCCGGCGGTCAACAATGTTCCGGACTGGTTCGTCAAACTGATCGGCCTGGAGCCCGCCGGTGGTGATGCGATCGTCAGCCGTGGCTGGGAGCAGGCTGCCCGGGTCGAGGTGGTCAGCCACCCGATGTTTGCGCTGGCCAAGCTATGGCAAAGCGCTTTGGGCAGCCTGGGCTGGTTGCTGCTATGTGGCGCGGTCAGTGCGGTACTGGGCGCATTGTTGCTGCGTCAGCAATTGAGACCGCTGGATTACATGGTCAAGCAATCCCACGCTATCGCCCGGCGGGAATTCCTCAGCCTGCCAGAACTGCCGCGCACCCCCGAACTTCGCCGGGTAGTGCAGGCCATGAACCAGATGGTCGAGAAGCTCAAGGCGCTGTTTCAGGAGCAGGCGGAGCGCAGTGAAAAATTGCGGGTCGAGTCCTATCAGGACTCGTTGACCGGGTTGGCCAACCGGCGTTATTTCGAGATGCAACTGAATGCGCGGGTGAGCAACCCGGAGCAGGCCAGTTCCGGTTACCTGCTGCTATTGCGGGTCAAGGATCTGGCCGGTCTCAACCAGCGTCTCGGTGGCCAGCGCACCGATGACGTGCTCAAGGCCGTCGGTGAACAACTGTCTCGCGAGTGCGCCAAATACCCGGAAACCCAGAACTTGGTCACGCGTATCCGCGGTGGCGAATTTGCCGTGCTGGCGCCGGGGCTGGTGCGCGAAGAAGCGCTGCAACTGGCACAAAACCTCGACAGCGCCTTGGCCAGTCTGCACGCTACCGGCGCCACCGATGTGGCTGCCGTGGCCTCTATCGGCCTGGCGCCCTTTGTTCACGGCGATTCGCCGCAAACCGTGCTCAGCCTCGGTGATCAGGCGCTGGCGCAGGCCGAAGGCCAGGGCGAGCAGAACTGGGCCTGTATCGAGCACAGCCTCTCGGCCAGTGTCGGCGACGATCACCACGCCTGGCATCGCATGCTCGACCAGGCGCTGACACAGCGGCGCTTCGAGCTGTATTTCCAGCCGGTGGTGGCTGCCCAGGACACGCAACTGGTACTGCATTACAAAGTGTTGTCGCGACTGCTCGACGAACACGGCCAGACCATCCCCGCCGGGCGTTTTCTGCCTTGGCTGGAGCGCTTCGGCTGGACGGCGCGTCTGGATCGGCTGATGCTCGAACGGGTGTTGGCGCAAATGAGCGAGCATGAGGAGTCGCTGGCGCTGAATCTGTCGTCGGCTACCTTGGGCGACCCGCAGGCGCAAAACAGGATCTTCGAAATACTGCGTGCGCATTCTAACCTCGGCCCGCGTCTAACCCTGGAGATTGGCGAAGAGCAATTGCCTGACCAGGCGGTGCTGGAGCAGTTGACCCGGCGCCTGCGCGAACTCGGTTTCTCCCTGAGCCTGCAACGTTTTGGCGGACGCTTCAGCATGATCGGCAACCTGGCCCGGTTGGGTCTGGCGTACCTGAAAATCGATGGCAGCTACATTCGGTCGATTGATCTGGAGAGTGACAAACGCCTGTTCATCGAGGCGATCCAGCGAGCGGCGCACAGCATTGACTTGCCCCTGATTGCCGAGCGGGTCGAGACAGAAGGGGAGTTGTCGGTGATTCGCGAGATGGGGTTATACGGTGTACAGGGTCAGTTGTTCGGCGAGCCAAAACCCTGGGCCTGATGTGATCGCTCCCACGCCGTGCGTGGGAATGATTGCAGGGGCGCGTCAGATCAGCCCGGTCTCCTCATCATCGATCAATTGGCTCAAGCCACCCAAGGCTTCACGGGCCTGGTTCCGGTCCATGAGCTTGGCCTGGGCCGCCGTCGGCAGGTCGGTGACGCGGATCACGCCTTTCTGGGTCAGCACCTGAATCAAGTCGTCGAGTACCCGGATCATTTCCAGGTCACTTTGCTTGAGCTGTTTGAGGCTGTTTTCCACAGCCGCGTTGGCAAACCAGGCCTGGATCTCATGATTGTCGGCCGCCAGCGTTTCCGTGGCCTCAGCGTAGGCGGCGGGTTCCACGCGTACCAACAGGCCCTGCGCATCGCGTTGCACGTAAAACATTGAGCATCCCTCAGAATTGAACCAGCGTCATGCTGTCAGCAGCATAGGTCAACTGCATACCAGTATGTGGCGCAGCGACGAAATCGTCATCATGCATCAGCTGTTGTTGTGATCGATCTTGATGGTCGGGTCACTACCGGCAATCAGGTTGTGCAGGTTGGCGCTCGACCAGTTGTTGCCTTCCAGCTTGATCGTCACGTCCGGTGTGGCGGCGGCCGCATTGCCCGAGTTGAACTGGCCGGTTGTGCTGACTTGCAGCGACGACACGCCATCGACCGTGGAGATCTTCAGGAAGTTGTCGATGGTGCTGCCGGTTTCACCCTGCAACAGATCGCGCAGGTCGATCCGGTCGCCTTCGCTGGCCTTGAAGTCCTTGATCACGTCGTTGCCGGTGTCGCCCGCTTTCCAGACGAAGGTATCACCACCGGAACCACCGATCAGGATGTCGTTGCCCTGTCCACCCATCAACGTGTCGTTGCCGGTACCTCCGAGCAGGATGTCATTGCCCTTGCCTCCGTCGAGGGTGTCGTTACCGCCCAAACCGAACAGGATGTCATTGCCCGCCCCACCCAGCAGGGTGTCGTTGCCGTCATGGGCACCGGACACATCGAACGCGTTGTAATGCTCGGTGATGTACTGGTGCACATTGCTGGTGGTGACGTTGCTGACGTCCACACCGGATTGCTGCGCCACGAAGGCTTGCATTGCCTGGTAACCCTCGCCGGCAATGCCGTTGAAGCTCACCAGATCGCCGAACAGAAGGTCGTTGCCGTCGCCACCGCTGACGGTATCGTGACCCGGCATCGTCGCTTCAGTGTGGCCGATGATCGAGTTGGCCAGGTCCTTCGGATCAATGTTGGTTTGTGGCGATTGATTCGAGTCGTACGGCTTCAGGTCGTTGAGGCTCACTCCGCTGTTGAGGCCAATCGCCTCGACATTCGACAGGTTGCTCAGCAACGTAAAGCTGCCGGTGGAGTTGCTGGTGGTGTCCCCGTCGGTGCTGTTGCCGTCGCCGTCACGCCCCGAGAACTCGTAGGTACCGTCACCCTGGGCATGCAGATAGCCGAAGTCCTTGGATGACCAGCTACTTCCGTTTCCGTTGCCATTGCCATTGCCATTGCCATTGCCGTTGCCGTTGTTGCCGTTGCTGCTCTTGGTCCAGACCGTCACATAGCCCGAGGCGGTAATGTCGATCTGGTGCGTGCTGTCGGGGAACAGGCTGATCGCTGTGCCCAGCTGATAGTTGCTGGTGGTGATCAGGCTATCGAGTGTTGTGCTGCCATACAGAGTCGGGTTGGTCGACTCGCCGCTCTGGTAGTAAGTCGGCTTGCCGTCAGTAATGAAATACGTGAGGTTCTTCGCCCCGGTGTTGGCCACGGCGTCCGCACTCTGGAACCAGTTGGCAGTGGTTTTGAACACGTCCTCGTAGTTGGTGCCGCCACCGGATGACATCGAGTCCAGAGTCGCCTTCAACTGAGTCAGCGCATTCGGGTCTTTGAGGTTCACCGATACCGACTTGTTGACCTGGGTGTCGAAGTCCACCAGGAAGATGTTCACCGTACCCGAGTTGCTGCCCAGGCTTTGCTTGAGGGTGTTGAACACCGACGTCAGCTGGTCCTTGGCCGAGTTGATCGACGAGGAACTCATACTGCCGGAGCTGTCGACCATGAACGCGATGTTGTAGTTGGTGCCCGGCACCACGGTCAGGCCGCCGATGTCGGCGACGATGATGTCATTGCCGTCGGTGCCGGTGATGGTGTCATCGGCCGCCGTGGCGGTGCTGGCGTTGTAGATCGCCGGGTACACAGTCACGGGGATCTGCGAAGTGCTGCTGGCCGAACCACCCAGGGCCTCGGTGGAGGTCGAGGTCACGGTCAGGTTGAACTGGCCGTTGTAGTACGGTGGTGGAGTGACAGTCAGAGAGCCGAGGCTCCAGCCCGTCACGTTGGCCTCGCCATTGGTCGCGGTGACCGTGAAGGTATGTCCCGCGCCGTCGGTGAGCATCGAGCCGACCGGCATGCCGCTGATCTTCAGGCTCAGGCTTTCCGAGCCGTCGGTGTCGGTCAGCGCGGTGGTGATGGCGGACAATTTCACACTGGTGCCTTCGGCGCCGGTGTTGAGTTTGTAACCGTCGTAGTAGCCTTCGCCATTGGAGCCGTGCAAGTCGGACACGGTCACGCCGGCATTCACCAGATCTGACACGCTAGTGTAAATCGGTACGCCGGCACTGCTCAGGTCGATCGGCGTGCTGCCATTGACCGACAGGTTGACGTCATAGCTGCCCGGGCCGCTCTGGTTGTGGTGGTAGATGTCCAGGGTGTAGTAGCCGCTGGTGGTCGGGGTGTACGAACCATTGAGGTTGCCGCCCGCGCCCCACGTGATCGCGGCCACGTTCTTGCCTCCGAGAGTCACCAGCAGGCTGTCATCGCCAACACCGCTGAAGGTATAGGTCTTGCCGGCTTCGAGGTAGATCAGGCCGGAGGTTTTCGACGCCGTACCGGCGGTCACGCTACCGTCGGACTGCACGTTGGTCACGGTGCCTTTGGAGTTCGGTGTGCCAGCGGCGTCGATCACGTTTTTCAGCGTGGTCGAGTCCGCGCCGTTACCGCTGGTTCCCAGGCCCGACAGACCGGTCCAGACTTCCTTGATCAGCCCGGTGGACCTCACGCTGTTGTCGGCAACGCTCAGGGTCGGGGCATCCGCCACTGGGGCGATGTCGATCTTGATCGTGCCGGTGTTGCCCAGCGCCTGGCCGTCGGTTGGCTGGAACTTGATCTGTGCGTAGTCGGCCTGGTTGTTGCCCAGGTTGGTACCACCGTATCCGTCCACGCCCGATTCGTTGGCATCCGGCATGAAGCGCAGTTTGCCAGCGTCGATGTCGGCTTTGCTGAAGGTCTGGTCGGCGGCGACATCTTTCCAGGTCGAGCCGTCCAGGTACTGCAGTTTACCCTCGCCCGGCAGCTGGGTGATTTTCACGCCCTGGCTGGTGGCCGGACTGTCGACGTCGCTGACGCCGAAGGTCGACCAGCCGAGGATCAGTGGCGTGTCTTCGGTGCCGGTGACGTTGACCGGTGCTGCGACCGGTGCGTCATTGACCGCCACCACGTTGACCGTGGTGGTCGCGGTGTTGGAGTAGTTGCTGCCATCGGTCACCGTCACGGTGATGATGCGCGGCACTGTGCTCGGATCTTCACTGTTGTTGGTGAAGGTGATGTTCTTGATCTGCTGCATGTAGTCGGCCAGCGTTGCGCTACCCGACAAGGTCAGCGTGACGGTGCCATTGGTGCTGTTGGCATTGATGGTGATGCCGTTGACGCTGTTGCCCAGGTTCAGCGCATCGCCGTCATGACGATTGGTCAGCACGATGGTCGCGCCGGTCAGCAAGGTGCTGTCCGGGTCGGCGATGCTCAGGTCGGTATCGCCGATCGACACGCCAGGGCCGGCAGTGTTTTCGGTGAACGTCACCTTGTAGTCGGCCCCGGTGGCGCCACTGGAGTTGTTGGCGTCGAGGTCCAGTAATGGTGGTGCATCGTTGTCGATGATCGAAGTGCTGACGCTGCCGTTGGACGCGCTGATCGCCAGGTTCTCGAAGTTGCCGCCGGTGGCCGAGTCGATCTTGACCACGAAGTTTTCGGTGCCTTCGGTGATCTTGTCATCGATGGTCGAAATGTCGAACGGCACGCTGCTGGCACCCGCCGGGATCTTCACGGTGTACACACCGGTGAAGTCAGAACCGTCGGCGGCGGTACCGCTGTAGACGATATTCAGCGTCACTTCGGTCTGGGCCGGGTGAGTCAGGCTGACGGTGTAACTGGCGGTCTGGCCTTCGGTTACCGAGGTGCTGCCGCTGATGCTGACAGTGGTGGTGTCCTGGAAGTCACTGACGCTGGTCGACGCGGGAGTCTTATCCGTGCCGATGGCTTCAAGGTTGCCGCCGCTGGCGGTCTTGATGGATTCGCTAACGGTTGGCGCGCCGATGTAGACGTCGTTGCCGACCGTCACCGGCAGGGTGCCGGAGCTCTGGCCTTCGGCGATGGTGATGACCTTGCCGCTGTCCAACGTCACGGTGACCGGACCGTTCTGCGCGGTGACCGGCTTGCCCTGGGCATCGGTCAGCGTGGCGGTGTAGGTGATGGTGCCGTTTTCGTCCACGCTCGGGGTCGCGGTCAGGGTCACCGTGGTAGTGTCGTTGACATCGGTAACCGTGGTGCTGACCGGAGCCTTGATCGGATCAATGGACTCGAGGTTGCCGCCCACCGCGTCCTTGATGGATTCGGTGATGGTGGTCGGACCCTTGTAGACGTCGTTGCCCACCGTCACCGGCAGGGTGCCGGAGCTCTGGCCTTCGGCGATGGTGATGACCTTGCCGCTGTCGAGGGTCACAGTCACCGGACCGTTCTGCGCGCTGACCGGTTTGCCCTGGGCATCGGTCAAGGTCACGGTGTAAGTGATGGTGCCGTTCTCATCCACGCTCGGGGTCGCGGTCAAGGTCACCGTAGTGGTGTCGTTGACATCGGTAACCGTGGTTTCCACGGGGGTCTTGATCGGATCGATGGACTCGAGGTTGCCGCCCACCGCGTTCTTGATGGATTCGGTGACGGTGGTCGGGCCCTTGTAGAGGTCGTTGCCGACCGTCACCGGCAGGGTGCCGGAGTTTTGGCCTTCGGCGATGGTGATGACCTTGCCGCTGTCGAGGGTCACGGTCACCGGACCGTTCTGCGCGGTGACCGGTTTGCCTTGGGCATCGGTCAAGGTCGCGGTGTAAGTGATGGTGCCGTTCTCATCCACGCTCGGGGTCGCGGTCAAGGTCACCGTAGTGGTGTCGTTGACATCGGTAACCGTGGTTTCCACGGGGGTCTTGATCGGATCGATGGACTCGAGGTTGCCGCCCACCGCGTCCTTGATGGATTCGGTGACGGTGGTCGGGCCCTTGTAGACGTCGTTGCCGACCGTCACCGGCAGGGTGCCGGAGTTTTGGCCTTCGGCGATGGTGATGACCTTGCCGCTGTCGAGGGTCACGGTGACCGGACCGTTCTGCGCGGTGACCGGTTTGCCCTGGGCATCGGTCAGCGTGGCGGTGTAAGTGATGGTGCCGTTTTCGTCCACGCTCGGGGTCGCGGTCAGGGTCACCGTGGTAGTGTCGTTGACATCGGTAACCGTGGTGCTGACCGGAGCCTTGATCGGATCAATGGACTCGAGGTTGCCGCCCACCGCGTCCTTGATGGATTCGGTGACGGTGGTCGGGCCCTTGTAGACGTCGTTGCCCACGATGACCGGCAGGGTGCCGGAGCTCTGGCCTTCGGCGATGGTGATGACCTTGCCGCTGTCCAACGTCACGGTGACCGGACCGTTCTGCGCGGTGACCGGTTTGCCCTGGGCATCGGTCAGCGTCGCGGTGTAGGTGATGGTGCCGTTCTCATCCACGCTTGGAGTGGCGGTCAAGGTCACGGTAGTGGTGTCGTTGACATCGGTAACCGTGGTTTCCACCGGGGTCTTGATCGGGTTGATCGCTTCGAGGTTGCCGCCCACCGCGTCCTTGATGGATTCGGTGACGGTGGTCGGGCCCTTGTAGAGGTCGTTACCCACCGTCACCGGCAAGCTGCCGGAGCTCTGGCCTTCGGCGATGGTGATCACCTTGCCGCTGTCGAGGGTCACAGTCACCGGACCGTTCTGCGCGGTAACCGGGGCACCGTTTTTGTCGGTCAGCGTCGCGGTGTAGGTGATGGTGCCGTTTTCGTCCACGCTCGGGGTCGCGGTCAAGGTCACGGTGGTGGTGTCGTTGACATCGGTAACCGTGGTTTCCACCGGGGTCTTGATCGGGTTGATCGCTTCGAGGTTGCCGCCCACCGCGTCCTTGATGGATTCGGTGATGGTGGTCGGACCCTTGTAGACGTCGTTGCCCACCGTCACCGGCAGGGTGCCGGAGCTCTGGCCTTCGGCGATGGTGATGACCTTGCCGCTGTCGAGGGTCACAGTCACCGGACCGTTCTGCGCGGTGACCGGTTTGCCCTGGGCATCGGTCAAGGTCGCGGTGTAAGTGATGGTGCCGTTTTCGTCCACGCTCGGGGTCGCGGTCAGGGTCACCGTGGTGGTGTCAATCGAGTCAGTGATGGTGGTCACAGCCGGCGTGGTGTTCGGCACCAAGTTCTCGAAGTTGCCGCCGGTGGTACTGGTGATGGTGGTGCTGACGGTGCTGCCGTTGTTATAGACGTCGTTGGCCGCAGTCGGGACGTTCACGCTGCCGCTGGTCTGGCCCGCCTCGATGGTAATGACCGAGCCATTGCTCAAGGTCACGGTCATCGGTGTGCCGGCCGGGTTGCTCAGGGTCGCGGTGTAGGTGATCTGGCCGCCTTCAGTGATGTTGCCGGTGGCGGTGAGGGTCAGCCCGGTGTTGTCCACGGAATCGGTGATGGTGGTCACGGCTGGCGTGGTGTTCGGCACCAAGTTCTCGAAGTTGCCGCCGGTGGTACTGGTGATGGTGGTGCTGACGGTGCTGCCGTTGTTATAGACGTCGTTGGCCGCAGTCGGGACGTTCACGCTGCCGCTGGTCTGGCCCGCCTCGATGGTAATGACCGAGCCATTGCTCAAGGTCACGGTCATCGGTGTGCCGGCCGGGTTGCTCAGGGTCGCGGTGTAGGTGATCTGGCCGCCTTCGGTGATGTTGCCGGTGGCGGTGAGGGTCAGCCCGGTGTTGTCCACGGAATCGGTGATGGTGGTCACGGCTGGCGTGGTGTTCGGCACCAGGTTCTCGAAGTTGCCGCCGGTGGTACTGGTGATGGTGGTGCTGACGGTGCTGCCGTTGTTATAGACGTCGTTGGCCGCAGTCGGCACGTTCACGCTGCCGCTGGTCTGGCCCGCGTCGATGGTAATGACCGAGCCGTTGCTCAAGGTCACGGTCATCGGCGTACCAGCCGGGTTGCTCAGGGTCGCCGTGTAGGTGATCTGGCCGCCTTCGGTGATGTTGCCGGTGGCCGTCAAGGTCAGCCCTGTGTTGTCCACGGAATCGGTGATGGTGGTCACGGCCGGCGTGGTGTTCGGCACCAGGTTTTCGAAGTTGCCGCCGGTGGTGCCGGTGATGGTGGTGCTGACGGTGCTGCCGTTGTTATAGACGTCGTTGGCCGCAGTCGGCACGTTCACGGTGCCGCTGGTCTGGCCCGCCTCGATGGTAATGACCGAGCCATTGCTCAAGGTCACGGTCATCGGCGTACCAGCCGGGTTGCTCAGGGTCGCGGTGTAGGTGATCTGACCGCCTTCGGTGATGTTGCCGGTGGCGGTGAGGGTCAGCCCGGTGTTGTCCACGGAATCGGTGATGGTGGTCACGGCTGGCGTGGTGTTCGGCACCAGGTTTTCGAAGTTGCCGCCGGTGGTGCCGGTGATCGTGGTGCTGACGGTGCTGCCGTTGACATAAACATCATTGGCCGCAGTCGGGACGTTCACGCTGCCGCTGGTCTGGCCCGCGTCGATGGTAATGACCGAGCCGTTGCTCAAGGTCACGGTCATCGGCGTACCGGCCGGGTTGCTCAGGGTCGCGGTGTAGGTGATCTGGCCGCCTTCGGTGATGTTGCCGGTGGCGGTGAGGGTCAGCCCGGTGTTGTCCACGGAATCGGTAATGGTGGTCACGGCTGGTGTGGTGTTCGGCACCAGGTTCTCGAAGTTGCCGCCGGTGGTGCCGGTGATCGTGGTGCTGACGGTGCTGCCGTTGTTATAGACGTCGTTGGCCGCAGTCGGGACGTTCACGCTGCCGCTGGTCTGGCCCGCCTCGATGGTAATGACCGAGCCATTGCTCAAGGTCACGGTCATCGGCGTACCAGCCGGGTTGCTCAGGGTCGCCGTGTAGGTGATCTGGCCGCCTTCGGTGATGTTGCCGGTGGCCGTCAAGGTCAGCCCGGTGTTGTCCACGGAATCGGTGATGGTGGTCACGGCTGGTGTGGTGTTCGGCACCAGGCTCTCGAAGTTGCCGCCGGTGGTGCCGGTGATCGTGGTGCTGACGGTGCTGCTGTTTACATAAACATCATTGGCCGTAGTCGGCACGTTCACGCTGCCGCTGGTCTGGCCCGCCTCGATGGTAATGACCGAGCCATTGCTCAAGGTCACGGTCATCGGCGTACCAGCCGGGTTGCTCAGGGTCGCGGTGTAGGTGATCTGACCGCCTTCGGTGATGTTGCCGGTGGCGGTGAGGGTCAGCCCGGTGTTGTCCACGGAATCGGTGATGGTGGTCACGGCTGGCGTGGTGTTCGGCACCAGGCTCTCGAAGTTGCCGCCGGTGGTGCCGGTGATGGTGGTGATGGTGGTGCTGACGGTGCTGCCGTTGACATAAACATCATTGGCCGCAGTCGGGACGTTCACGCTGCCGCTGGTCTGGCCGGCGGCGATGATGATGGTCGAGCCGTTGGACAGAGTGACGGTTACTGGCGTCTGTGCTGGATTGATCAGGGTCGCCGTGTAGGTGATCTGGCCGCCTTCGGTGACGGTGTTACCGGCCGTCAGGGTGACCGTGGTGGTGTCGAGGGTATCGGTGACCTGGGTCACGGCCGGGGTCGTCGGCGGCGTCACAGTGATGCCGCTGCCGCCGCTGGTGCCGGTGACAGTTACATCGATCTGGGTCGCGTCGTTATAGACAGTGTCGTTCGCAGCCAATGGCACGTTGACGGTGCCGGTGGTCGCGCCTGCGGGAATCACGATCACGGCGCCGTTGGACAGCGTGACAGTCAGGTCGGTCAGTGGTGCCTGGGTCAGGGTCGCGGTGTACACCAGCACGCCACCGGCCTCGGTGATGGTCGGCGTGGCACTGAGGCTGAGGGCTGACTCACTCGGGGTATTGGCGTTGGTATTAGCGTTGGTATTGGCGTTGATGTTGGCGTTGGTGGCCTGGCCACCCGGGATTTCCAGAGTCGTTTGCCCGGCAGTGTTGATACCCGCAGTCGGGAAGCCGATGGTCGGATCGACGCGGCCAGCGGTGGCGTCGAGCATCACGGAGCTGTGACCACCACCGACGGCACCACCAGAACTTGCGGCAACCGGGCCGGCAGCGGTGGCTTCAAGGTCTTTTGTCGGGTCGGCACCGGCAGCAATGGCCTGTTGCAGCTCTTCTACCGAAGGCGCGGCTTGCGCGGTGGCAGCTGCCAGGTCAGTGCTGGAGTCTGGAGCGTCAGCGCTCCACTGAGTGTCACGACCCAGATCCAGGGTGCGGCCATCGGCCAGTTCCAGGGACACGGCGCCGGAAAGGCCAGTGTCGATCTGGTCGCCGGCAAACAGTTTGTCGCCTTCAACGAGAACGCGGCGGATGCCCTCGGGGGACACCACGAAAACCTGACCAACAATGCTTTTGACGATGGCAACAACACTGCTCATTGAAGACTCTCCGGGGTGTCACGTTCAGTTGACTTCCATGGACCTGATGGCATCTGTCTGTGCCGACCAGTCTGGACGTACATTGCAAAATAGATGCACAAATTTGACGCATCAAATCGTCAATATATTGGCTATATTTTTTCGTTATTAACTTTATGCCAAACTATTGACCTTCTTCGAGCCATCCTAAACAATCGTCCCAGTAATGTCACATTGATATTTCAGCTGTGACTCGTCCTCGGTATGTGATCCAGTTCCGTTTTTTGAACTTTCCGACATACGGTCATTCCGCTTGCCATCTTTCGACGCAGCGCGTTCTTTTGCTGTGATTCAAGACAAGAAGTTCTGGGAAATTCCTACAATGCGTTCGCCTTTGTTCATGGCAATACCTTTCGTCCTCGCCGCGTCTTTTGTGCAGGCGCAGTCCTTACCAGAAGCCATGCAACAAGCGCTGGATGTCCATCCGGAAGTTCAGGCGGGTGTCAACAGTCGGTTGGCTGCGGATTATCAGTTGAAGGCTGCAAAAGGTGGATATTTGCCACGGGTCGACCTGCTGGGCGGTTATGGTCGTGAAGGCACCGATAGCGTGACGACGCGAACGGACGGCAGCAACAATCACTGGCAAACCCTGAATCGCAGTGAGTCAAATTTACGTCTGACCCAAATGGTTTTTGACGGTTTTGCGACGTCCAGCGAAGTGGGGCGTCAACAAGCCACTGTCAACTCCCGCGCCTACTCGCTGCTGAGTACTTCCGAGCGCACCGGGCTGACCGTGGCCCAGGTCTATCTCGACGTGCTGACTCGTCGCGAATTCGTACGTCTGGCCGAGGACAACCTCAAGAGCCACCAGCGCATTTACGACCAGATCCAACTGCGCACCCAGCGTGGCGTTGGCAGTGGCGCCGACCTTGATCAGGCGGAGGCGCGGATGGCCCAGGCGCGCAACAACCTGATCACCGAGCAGACCAACCTGGCAGACGCCGAAACCAACTACCTCTCCGCTGTTGGCCAGATGCCCGATCAACTGGAACGCCCGGCGAGTTTCATGGCGCTGATGCCGGCCAACCTGAATGAAGCCCGTGCACAGATGCTGGAAAACAGCCCGATCCTGCGTTCGGCCGAATCCGATATCGCCGCTGCCGAGAAGCAGTACGACACTGCCAAGTCGACGTTCTACCCGCGCTTCGATGCTGAGTTGGGTCGCTCCGCGGACAACGACATTGATGGTCAGAACGGCCACAACAACGAATGGCAGGCCATGCTGCGCATGCGCTTCAATCTGTATGCCGGCGGCAGCAACAAGGCCGATCTGGAATCCAAGTCCTACCTGTCGAACCAGGCGCTGGACATCCGCAACAACGCCCTGCGCCAATTGAATGAAGAGCTGGGCCTGGCCTGGAACGCCCTGAACAACGCCAACGCGCAAGTGCCGATCGCCCAGCAATACGTCGACCACAGCACCGCCGTGCGTACCGCTTACCAGCGTCAGTTCAGTCTCGGCGAGCGCACCCTGCTCGATTTGCTCGACAGTGAGAACGAACTGTTTTCCTCCTCCCGCCGTCTGGCGGAGATCAAGAACATTCAGTTATTTACTCAGTACCGAATCAAGGCGACCATGGGCGAATTGCTCAAGAGCCAGGGAGTGGTCGCACCATTGGCATCCGTTGTGCAGAACGACATGAAGCCCAAGGTCCAATTGCCCGGTATGAATTAAGCAGGACCTTCATTGTTCAATTGTTAGCCAAGAGTGCCGAGCGTGGAATCAGAAGTCAGTCGGGTTCAACTCATCCATGATCCGCGCGCGTTGCATGACGATCCGTTGCTGGATGGTCTGCTCGCTCTTTGCATGCTGCACCAGAAACCTGCCAGCGCGGCAATGCTGACCACCGGCCTGCCGCTGCCCGAGCAACGCTTGAGTGTCGAGTTGCTGCCTCGTGCGGCCGCTCGCGCGGGGCTGCAAGGTCGGGTGCTGCAACGCAAGCTGGAGGATATTCCGGCGATTGCGATGCCAGCATTGTTGTTGCTCAGGGACGGTCGAAGTGCCGTCCTGCTCGGCTGGCAAGGCGAAGATCAGGTACGGGTGCTGCTCAGCGAAAGCGACGGCGGTGAGTCCCTGGTCAGCCGTGACCTGCTGGCCGATGACTACATCGGCAAAGTCTTTTTCGCCCAGCCGCAGCACAAGTTCGACGTCAATCACGGCACGCTGATTCCGCGTGCGCGCTCGTGGTTCCGCGACACCCTCAAGCGTTCGCGCTGGTTGTACGCCGATGCCATCGCCGCCAGTTTTCTGATCAACATCATTGCCATGGCCGCGCCGTTGTTCGTGATGAACGTCTACGACCGTGTCGTGCCAAACCAGGCCGAAGCGACGCTCTGGGTGCTGGCACTCGGCATCACGGGCGCCTACCTGTTCGACCTGATCCTGAAAAGCCTGCGTAGCCTGTGCCTGGATCTGGCCGGCAAGAAAACCGACCTGATTATCTCGGCCACGCTGTTCGAGCGCATCGTTGGCATGGCCATGAAATACCGGCCGGCGCGGGTCGGCAGCTTTGCCCAGAACATCCATGAGTTCCAGAGCCTGCGGGACTTCCTCGCCTCGCTGACACTGACCAGCCTGATTGACCTGCCGTTCACAATTCTGATCTTTATCGTCATCGCGATCCTTGGCGGGCATCTGGTTTGGATACCGGTGCTGGCATTCCCGATCGCCCTGGCCATTGGCTATGCCTTGCAGAAACCCCTGGTGGCGACCATGGAACGGACCATGGCGCTGGGGGCCGAGCGTCAGTCGAGCCTGATCGAGACCCTGGCCGGCCTGGATGCGGTGAAGGTCAACAACGCCGAAAGCGAACGCCAGTATCAGTGGGAGCAGACCATCGGCACCCTCAGTCGCCTTGAGTTGCGGGTGAAAATGCTCTCCGGCCTGGCGATGAATATCACCTTGCTGATCCAGCAACTGGCCGGCGTGATCATGATCGTCTTCGGCGTGTACCAGATCATCGACGGTTACCTGAGTATGGGCGGCCTGATTGCCTGCTACATGCTCAGTGGTCGTGCGCTCAGCCCGCTGGCGTCACTGTCCGGGTTGCTGACTCGTTATCAGCAGGCGCGGGTGACCATGACCTCGGTCGACCAGATGATGGAGCTGCCCCAGGAGCGCAATTTCGAAGAGCGTCCGCTCAGCCGCAAGGTGCTGCAGGGTGGCATTGAGTGCCGCCAGCTCAACTTCACCTACCCGCAACAGCAGAATCTGGCGCTGAAGAACATCAACCTGTCGATCAGTCCCGGCGAGAAGGTCGGCATCATTGGCCGAAGCGGCTCGGGCAAGAGCTCGCTGGCGAAGTTGCTGGTGGGGCTGTACCAGCCGGATGACGGCGCGTTGTTGGTCGATGGTGTGGATATCCGCCAGATCGACGTCAGCGAGCTGCGCTACAACATCGGCTACGTGCCCCAGGACATTCAGTTGCTCGCCGGCACCTTGCGCGACAACCTGGTTTCCGGTGCGCGGTATGTCGAGGACGAACTGGTGCTGCAAGCCGCAGAACTGGCCGGCGTCCACGAGTATGCGCGCCTGCATCCGCAGGGTTATGAGCTGCAAGTCGGCGAGCGCGGGCAGAACCTCTCCGGCGGTCAACGGCAAAACGTCGCCCTGGCCCGTGCATTACTGCTCAACCCGCCGATCCTGCTACTCGACGAGCCGACCAGCGCCATGGACAACACTGGCGAAGAGCGCCTCAAGCAGCGCCTGGCAGCGGTGATCGAAAACAAGACCATGGTGCTGGTAACGCACCGGGCATCGCTGTTGTCGCTGGTGGATCGCCTGATCGTGGTCGACCGCGGGCAGATACTCGCCGACGGCCCGAAAGCCGCAGTGATGGAAGCGTTGAAGAAGGGGCAGATCAGTGTTGCTTAAGTCGGGTAAGGGTTCGATCCTTCGCTACTTCAAAGGCTCTGCTTCACTTCAGGGGCAGCCGCTGCCGGAGGTCAACAAGGCGCTGATCGAGGATGCGCCCCGCGTGGTGCGGCTGACGATCTGGGCGATCATCGCGTTCTTTGTGTTCCTGATGCTCTGGGCCAACTTCGCGGTGATCGACGAGGTGACCAAGGGCGACGGCAAGGCGATTCCATCGTCGAAGATCCAGAAGATCCAGAACCTTGAAGGCGGTATCGTTGCCGAGTTGTTCGTCAAGGAAGGTCAGATTGTCGAAGCCGGCGCACCGCTGATTCGCCTGGACGACACGCGATTTGCTTCGAACGTCGGTGAAACCGAGGCCGATCGGTTGTCGATGCTGCTGCGGGTCGAGCGCTTGAGCGCCGAGGTCGAAGATCGCCCGCTGAACTTCCCCGAGGATGTGCTCAAGGCCGTGCCGGGTCAGGCCAAGAGTGAAGAATCGCTCTATATCAGTCGTCGCCAACAGTTGCACGATGAGATTGGTGGCTTGCAGGAGCAGCTGATCCAGCGCCAGCAAGAGCTGCGCGAATTCACCTCCAAACAGGCGCAGTATCGCCAGCAATTGGGCTTCCAGCGTCAGGAAATCAGCATGTCCGAGCCGTTGGTGGCCCAAGGCGCGGTATCACCGGTGGAAGTCCTGCGCCTCAGGCGTGCCGAAGCGGAGACCCGTGGTCAGCTCGACGCCACCACGCTGGCAATTCCACGAGCCGAATCGGCAATCAAGGAAGTGCAGCGCAAGGTCGATGAAACCCGTGGCAAGTTCCGTAGCGAAGCCCTGACCCAACTCAATGAAGCACGCACCGACCTGAACAAGGCCCAGGCCACCGGCAAGGCCCTGGAAGACCGGGTCAGTCGGACGCTGGTCACTTCGCCAGTGCGTGGCATCGTCAACAAGTTGCTGGTCAATACCATCGGCGGGGTTATCCAGCCGGGCAGCGACCTGGTGGAAATCGTGCCGCTGGACGACACCTTGCTGGTCGAGGCGAAGATCCGCCCGCAGGACATCGCGTTCCTGCACCCGGGCCAGGAAGCGACGGTGAAATTTACCGCCTATGACTACACCATCTACGGCGGGATGAAGGCCAAGCTGGAGCAGATCGGTGCCGACACCATCACCGATGAAGACAAGAAGACCACCTACTACATCATCAAGCTGCGCACCGACCGCAGTCACTTGGGCACCGACGAAAAACCATTGCTGATCATTCCGGGGATGGTGGCTTCCGTGGACATCATCACCGGCAAGAAGACCGTGCTGAGCTACCTGCTCAAGCCGATCATCCGTGCGCGGGCCGAGGCGCTGCACGAGCGGTAATCCACCTTCGGGGCCACTGGCCCCATCGCGAGCAAGCTCGCTCCCACAATGGATCTGTGTTGAAACGCAATTTTTGTGTTTCCACTGACCCCTGTGGGAGCGAGCTTGCTTGCGATAGCGTCCGCCAAAACACCACAATCCTGTCAGAAAGTGACAAATAACGTCACACCACGATTCCTCCACTCCCTTAGCAATCGCCATATCGTTATTCGTTAACGGTATTTAAATTTCAATTCTTATATCTATAAAGTCAGTCTCCTGCGTACCTGTCGACCAATCGGCGCGCCGCACGACACGAACCAACACGGGACCTCCGTGAGTTTCTGATCGACGCGCGCGCCTTTGAGCGTGCCGTGCGTGGGAGTGATTTATGTATGCAGCTTCAGCTTCGCCAAGCATCGCGCCACAATTCTTTGAAGTCCGCCCGTTCAGCGGAGCGGTGGGCGTCGAGATCATCGGTCTCGACCTGTCCCGCCCGATCAATGATCAGGACTTCGCCCGTATTCACCGCGCGCACCTGGATCATCACGTAGTGGTGTTCCGCGACCAGCGCATAACCCCTGAGCATCAGATCGATTTCAGCCGTCGTTTTGGCGTGTTGCAGATCCATGTGCTCAAGCAGTTCCTGCTGGCAGGGCATCCGGAAATCCTGATCGTCTCCAACATCGTCGAAAACGGCCAGAACATCGGCCTGGGTGACGCCGGCAAGTTCTGGCATTCCGATCTCTCCTACAAAGAACTGCCGAGCCTGGGCTCGATGCTGCATGCCCAGGAGCTGCCGTCAGAAGGCGGTGACACATTGTTCGCCGACATGCACAAAGCCTGGGACAACCTGCCACTCGCGTTGCGCAATGCCGTTGAAGGTCGCTCGGCCGCGCACTCCTACACCGCGCGTTACAGCGAGACCAAATTCGAAGGCAACTGGCGCCCGACCCTGACCCCGGAGCAACTCGCCCAGGTCGCCGAAGTCGTCCACCCGGTCGTGCGTACCCACCCGGAAAACGGTCGCAAGGCGTTGTTCGTCAGCGAGGGGTTCACCACTCGCATCGTTGGCCTGCCGGAAGACGAGAGCCAGCAACTGCTGACCGAGCTCTACGCCCACAGCGTGCTGCCGCAAAACATCTACCGCCATCAATGGCAGCCCCATGACCTGGTGTTCTGGGACAACCGTTCGCTGATCCACCTCGCCGCCGGATGCCCCAGTCATCTGCGCCGCAAGCTGTTTCGCACCACCATCCAGGGCGACGCGCCTTTTTGATTTGTCGGAGATCTGATCATGTCCAAACGTCTTCTATTCGCACCTCTGGCCGCGGCCATCGGTCTGGGTTTCAGCCTGATCGCCGGCAGCCTGGTGGCACCGACCGTGGCCCACGCCGAAGGTGAAATCCGCATTGCCGAACAGTTCGGCATCGTTTACTTGCTGCTGAACGTGGTGCGCGATCAGAACCTGATCGAGAAGTACGGCAAGCAGGAAGGCATCGACATCAAGGTCGACTGGACCCAGCTCTCGGGCGGCGCAGCGGTCAACGATGCGTTGCTCGCAGGCTCGATCGACATTGCCGGCGCCGGCGTCGGTCCGCTGCTGACCATCTGGGACCGCACCCACGGCAAGCAGAACGTCAAGGCCGTGGCTTCCCTGGGCAACTTCCCGTACTACCTGGTGAGCAATAATCCCAAGGTCAAAACCATTGCCGACTTCACCGAGAAAGACCGAATCGCAGTGCCGGCGGTGGGCGTGTCGGTGCAGTCGCGCTTCCTGCAATACGCGGCGGCCAAACAGTGGGGCGACAAAGAGTTCAATCGCCTCGACAAGTACACCATTGCGGTTCCGCATCCCGATGCGACAGCGGCGCTGGTGGCTGGCGGCACCGAGCTGAGCGGGCACTTCTCCAACCCGCCGTTCCAGGATCAGGAACTGGCCAATCCCAACGTGCACGTGGTGCTGAACACCTATGACCTGCTCGGGCCGAATTCGCCGACGGTGCTGTTCGCTACCGAGAAATTCCGCAATGAGAACCCGAAAACCTACAAGGCATTCATTGACGCGCTGACCGAAGCGGCCACGTTTGCCCAGAACGACAAAGGCGCAGCGGCGGACACTTACATCCGCGTTACTAAGGCCAAAATCGATCGTGCGGCGTTACTGAAAATCATCGACAACCCGCAGTTCGAGTTCAGCGTCACGCCGAAAAATACCTACCCGTTGGCCGAGTTCCTGTACCGCGTTGGCGCGATCAAAAACAAACCGGATTCGTGGAAGGATTACTTCTTCCAGGACACCAAACCACTGCAAGGGAGCTGACCGAAATGAACGCTCCTTTGCAAGGCCACACGGTCAGCAAACCGATCGCGGCAGCCCAGGCGCTGCTGTCGGTCGATAACGTCAGCCTCGAATACCGCACACCGCAGCGCGTGGTGCGGGCGACCCATCAAGTCAGTTTCGAGATCGATCCGGCAGACCGCTTTGTCCTGCTCGGTCCGTCCGGATGCGGCAAGTCGACCTTGCTCAAAGCCGCCGCCGGCTTCATCCAGCCAGTGGAAGGCGAGATCCGTCTGCAAGGTCAGCGCGTCGATGCGCCGGGACCGGACCGGATCGTGGTGTTTCAGGAGTTCGATCAACTGCCGCCGTGGAAAACCGTCAAACAGAACGTGATGTTTCCGCTTCTGGCTTCGAAAACCCTCAAGCGCAGGGAGGCCGAAGAGCGAGCGCTGCACTATCTGGAAAAGGTCGGCCTGGCGGCGTTTGCCGATGCCTATCCGCACACCTTGTCAGGCGGGATGAAGGCACGGGTCGCCATCGCTCGGGCGCTGGCGATGCAGCCGAAAATCCTGTTGATGGACGAACCCTTTGCTGCGCTCGATGCCCTGACCCGGCGCAAGATGCAGGAAGAATTGCTGCTGCTCTGGGAGGAAGTGCGTTTCACGCTGCTGTTCGTCACGCACTCTATCGAAGAGGCACTGGTGGTGGGCAATCGCATTCTGTTGCTGTCACCCCATCCGGGGCGGGTGAGGGCGGAAGTCCACAGCCATCAATACGATTTGCACAGCCTCGGCGGTGTGGCGTTTCAGGAATCGGCGCGACGTATTCATCGACTGTTGTTCGACGAAGGTCAATCACCGCAAGCCGAGCATGAACTGGATTTCGCTGACATCCGCATCGCTTATTGAGCCAGTTGAAAGGAGGGCCCGATGAGCCATTTATCATCCCCGCGTGAAGAATTCGAAACCGTATTGCCGCCACTGACCAGCGTACCGCTGGAGCGCGAACTGCCCCTCGGCCAACGCCTGTGGCAACAGGGCTGGCTACGTAAAAGCCTGATCCTGATTTTGCTTGCCGTGCTATGGGAAGCGGTTGCCCGTTATCAGAACAACGATCTGCTGCTGCCGAGTTTCGTGCAGACGGCTCACGCGCTTTACGACGGCCTGCTCAGCGGCGAGATGCTGGGCAAGGTGTGGATTTCTTTGGTGGTGTTGCTCAAGGGCTACCTGATCGGCATCGTCCTGGCGTTTGCCCTGACCACGCTGGCGGTGTCGACGCAATTCGGTCGTGATCTGCTCAGTACCCTGACCTCGATGTTCAATCCCTTGCCGGCCATCGCCCTGCTGCCGTTGGCGCTGCTCTGGTTTGGATTAGGCCAGAACAGCCTGATTTTCGTGCTGGTGCATTCGGTGCTCTGGGCCTTGGCGCTGAACACCTACGCCGGGTTCCTCGGGGTCTCGGAAACCCTGCGCATGGCCGGGCGCAACTACGGCCTCAAGGGCATACGTTTCGTGCTGTTCATCCTGATTCCGGCAGCGCTGCCATCGATCCTTGCCGGCCTGAAGATCGGCTGGGCGTTTGCCTGGCGTACGCTGATTGCCGCCGAGTTGGTGTTTGGCGCAACCAGCGGCAAGGGCGGGTTGGGCTGGTACATCTTTCAGAATCGCAATGAGTTGTACACGGACAAAGTATTTGCCGGGTTGGTGGTGGTGATTCTGATTGGATTGCTGGTGGAGAATCTGGTGTTTGATTCGTTGGAGCGGGTGACGGTCAGGCGGTGGGGGATGGTGCGTTGACTGTCTGATTGTTTGAAGTCCGCGTTGGCCTCTTCGCGGGCAAGCCCACTCGCACAATGGCTCAGGGGAGTTTGATAGCATTGCGTCTGAATCAGCCCAGATCAAACACGAGTGCTCACAATGCAACTCCCAGACATGAACCTGTTGGTCGCCCTCGATGCCTTGCTCGACGAGGGCAGTGTGGTGGGCGCCGCGCGGCGGATGAACCTGAGCCCGGCGGCCATGAGCCGGACGTTGACGCGCATTCGCGAGGCCATTGGCGATCCGATCCTGGTGCGCGCCGGCCGTGGCCTGGTACCGACCCCCAAGGCACTGGAATTGCGCGAACAGGTTCGCAGCGTGGTGGAGCAGGCCGGTTTGCTGTTTCGTTCGGCCGATATGGTGGAGCTGAGTTCGCTGCGGCGGCGTTTCAGTATTCGGGCCAACGACTTCTTTGTCGGCGTCTACGGCGGCAAGCTGTTCGACACCCTTGACCGGCAGGCGCCGCACTGCGAATTGCGTTTCGTCCCGGAAGGCGATGGCGATGATGAGGCATTGCGCGAAGGGCGGATCGATCTGAGCGTCAGCAACACCCGGCCGTTGACCCCGGAAGTGAAGATTCAGAACCTGTTTTCCACCCACTTTGTCGGCCTGGTGCGCGAGGATCATCCGCTGTTCGACGAAGAGATCACGGCGGAGCGTTACGCGGGGTTCTCGCATATCAGCATGTCCCGGCGCGGCATTGCCCGAGGTCCGATCGATACCGCGCTCAATGCCCTGGGGCTGGAGCGGCGGGTGGCGGTGATCGCGCCAAGCTTTCATGCGGCGATGTTTGCCTTGCCCGATTCGGACCTGATTCTACCGGTGCCCAAGGAAGCCTTGCTGAGTGTGCGGCGGCTCGGACTGAAGTTGCGCTCGTTCGACCTGCCGATTCCGTTGCCGACCTTGATGCTGACACAGGCCTGGCATCCGCGATTCGACAAGGATCCGGCCCACCGCTGGCTGCGTGAAACGCTGAAATCCTGCTGCGATGAAACCTGGCTGGCCGCGCAACCTGAAAGTCACCGCTGAACCCCTGTGGGAGCGAGCTTGCTCGCGATGAGGCCGGCAGCCTCGACATCTTTATTGGCTGACCTGCCGCTATCGCGAGCAAGCTCGCTCCCACAGAGTTTTGTACTATTGCGTTTGGCGCACTTATAACCTGCCAATAAGTTGATTTTCGTCAGGCATTACGCTTCTTAGAATGCTTCGGTCTTTCCACGCCGGAGCTTGCAGTACATGACTTCCCTTACGGTCACGGCACCTGTTGCTGCGGCCAGCACGGCAGCCGCTCCACCTGTCTTCGGCCCGCGGATCATTATCGGCCTGGTTGGCGTATTGGTGGCGGTGCTGATGTCGGGCCTGAACGAGATGGTGACCAAAGTCGCCCTGGCCGACATCCGTGGTGCGTTGGCCATCGGCTACGACGAAGGCACCTGGCTGGTCGCCTGTTATACCGCGACTTCGGTGGCGGCCATGGCGTTCGCGCCGTGGTGTGCGGTGACGTTCTCGTTGCGGCGTTTCACTCTGTGCGCCATCAGCCTGTTCACCCTGCTGGGTGTGTTGTCCCCCTTCGCCCCGAATTACGAAAGTCTGTTGTTGCTACGCACCTTGCAAGGCCTGGCGGGCGGTGCATTGCCACCCATGCTGATGACCGTGGCCCTGCGCTTTCTGCCGGCCAATGTGAAGTTGTATGGCCTGGCCGGTTATGCCCTGACGGCGACGTTCGGCCCGGGTCTGGGCACGCCGCTGGCGGGGTTGTGGACCGAGTATGTCGGCTGGCAATGGACCTTCTGGCAAATCATCGCGCCTTGCCTGATTGCCATGGCCGCAGTGGCGTATGGCTTACCCCAGGACCCGCTGCGCCTGGAGCGCTTCAAGTCCTTCAACGGGCGCGGTGTGCTGCTGGGCTTTCCCGCCATCTGCATGCTGGTGATCGGCATCCTGCAGGGCAATCGCCTGGACTGGTTCGAGTCGAACCTGATCTGCGGATTGCTCGGCGGCGGGCTGTTGTTGCTGGTGCTGTTTTTGACCGGCGAGTGGTCGCAACCGATTCCGTTTTTCAAGATGCAGATGCTCGGCATCCGTAACCTGTCTTTCGCCCTGCTGACCCTGGCAGGCGTGCTGGTGGTGTTGCAGGCGGTGATCATTATTCCGTCCAGCTACCTGGCGCAGGTCCAGGGTTATCGCCCGGTGCAGACCGCGCCGATCATGCTGCTGGCGGCGCTGCCGCAATTGATTGCGCTGCCGTTGGTGGCGGCGCTGTGCAACTTTCGCTGGGTCGATTGCCGCTGGGTGTTGGGCATTGGCCTGAGCATGCTGGCGCTGTCGTGCGTCGGCGGCTCGCAATTGACGTCCGCGTGGATTCGCGACGATTTCTATGTGCTGCAATGGCTGCAGATTTTCGGTCAGCCCATGGCGGTGTTGCCGCTGCTGATGCTGTCCACCGGCAGCATCAACCCGATGGAAGGGCCGTTCGCATCGGCCTGGTTCAACACCGTCAAAGGCCTGTCGGCGGTCATCGCCACCGGGGTGATCGAGGCGTTGACCACGGCACGCCTGCATTTCCACTCGACCATGCTGGTCGACGGCCTCGGCAACTCGCCGCTGGCCGAGCGCGACAGCACAAGCCTCGCTCATCGGCTGCATGAGCAAGCGGTGGTGCTCACTTCCTCTGATCTTTACCTGTGCATGGCGGGTATCGCCGTGACCTTGATCCTGCTGATTTTCTGGCTACCGACGCGGATTTATCCACCGCGCGCACCGACCTGATTGCTCCACTGAAACAGAAGGTTTTTATGAACACTCAAGCAAAGCAGAAAGTCGCGGTTGCCGTGGCCGCCGCATTGGCCGTCGGCGTGTTGCTGTACCTGGCGATGCCCGGCCTGTTCGGCAAGCGTACCCAGCAGAACACCAATGATGCTTATGTCTCGGCGGATTTCACCCTGGTCGTGCCGCGGGTTGCCGGGTTTATCAAGCAAGTGCTGGTCGAGGACAACCAGCAGGTCAAGGCCGGGCAGTTGCTGGCACTGATCGATGACCGGGATCTACGCGCCGCCGCCGAGGCCGCCGATGCCGAAACGCTGGTGGCCAGGGCGCAACTGCAAAACGCCCGGGCGACCCTCGAGCGCCAGGCATCGGTGATTGCCCAGGCGCAATCCTCGGTGGTTTCGGCCAAGGCGGAAATGGCGTTTGCCGAGCATGAACTGAACCGCTACAACCACCTCGCCGGTGTGGGCGCTGGCACGGTGCAAAACGCGCAACAGGCGCAAACGCGCATCGACCAGGCCTCCGCGCGGCTGGCCAATGCCACGGCGGTACTGGCGGCGGAACGCAAGCAGGTGGAGATCCTCACGGCCCAGCGCGATGCAGCCGAAGGGGGGCTGAAACGGGCGCAAGCGAAGCTGGAAATGGCCAGCTACGAGTTGTCCTATACGAGGATCGTTGCGCCACAGGACGGCATGGTCGGCGAGCGCGCAGTGCGGGTCGGCGCCTACGTCACACCGGGCAGCAAAATCCTCGCTGTGGTGCCGCTGGCGCAGGCGTACGTGATGGCCAATTTCCAGGAAACCCAACTGACGGATGTGCAGCCGGGGCAGGCTGTGCAAGTGCGCGTCGATAGCCTGGGCGGTGCGGCACTGAACGGTCGTGTCGAAAGCATTGCACCGGCCACCGGGGTGACGTTTGCCGCGGTCAAACCGGACAACGCCACCGGCAACTTCACCAAGGTGGTACAGCGGATACCGGTGAAAATCGTGCTGGAGCCGGGACAGTCGCTGGCCGAGCGCTTGCGGGTGGGGATGTCGGTGGAGGCGAGCATCGATACCGGCAGTGGTGTCTCGCGTGAGGTGACTCAGCGATGAAAACCTGTGTTGACGGTGCGGACGCCATCGCGAGCAAGCTCGCTCCCACAAGGTTTATGCGCGATGTACAAGATTTTCGCATCACAGAAAGTCCATTGTGGGAGCGAGCTTGCTCGCGAAGAGGTCATCAGCCTCGCCTGACTTTTTCTGCCTTGCTTATGCTGAGCCTGTCCGCCTGCACCGTCGGCCCGGACTTTCACAAACCTCAGCCCACACAAATCACCGAGTGGTCGAAACCATCAAAGGCAGCCGCCAGCCAAGCCATCGCCGAAACGATGAACGAGCGCTGGTGGGAGGTGTTCAACGACCCGAAGCTCTCGGCCCTCACGCAACGCGCCCTGACCGACAACCTCGACCTGAAGCTGGCCAGCAGCCGTTTGCAGCAAAGCCGTGCCGTTCGCCAGGTGATCACCGCCAACCGCTATCCGAATACCGCCGCCACGGGAAGTTACGCCCGAAAACGTAATAGTGGTGAAGGCCTGAGCGACCCGTCAGGGCACAACGGCCAGTCCGCATTCAACCTGTGGGATGCCGGTTTTTCCGCGTCCTGGGAGCTGGATTTGTGGGGGCGTGTGCGTCGGGAAACCGAAGCCGCCGACGCCAACCTTGAAGTCGCCGAGAACGACCGACGCGGTGTGCTGTTGTCGGTGCTGGCCGAAACCGCCCAGGACTACATTCAACTGCGTGGCGTGCAGAGCACCCGGCTCGTCACCGAACAGAACCTCGCCGTCGCCCGCCATAGCCTGAAGCTTTCGCAACTGCGCCTGGCCGACGGCGTCGCGACGGATCTGGATGTCGCCGAAGCCGCTGCGCAGGTGGCGGCCATCGAATCACGCCTGCCCGCACTGGAGCAGCGCCAGTGGCAACTGATCAACGCCCTGAGTCTGTTGATGGGCGAAGCGCCCCAGGCATTGGCGGCGGAGTTATCCACAGACGCACCGGTGCCACAAACGCCGCGCCAGGTCGCCATTGGCTTGCCCTCGCAACTGGCTGAACGCAGGCCGGACATTCGCCAGGCCGAAGCACGGCTGCATGCCGCCACTGCCAGCATTGGCGTGGCCAAGGGCGATTTCTATCCGCGAATCACCCTGTCGGGGAACATCGGTTCCCAGGCCATGCAATTGAGCGATTTCGGCTCCTGGGGTTCGCGTTCGTTCGGGATCGGCCCGCAATTCAGCTTGCCGTTGTTCGACGGCGGCCGCTTGCGTGGCGTGCTCGAGTTACGCGAAGCACAACAACAGGAAACCGCTATCATCTATCAGCAAACCGTGTTGCGCGCCTGGCATGAAATCGATGACCAACTGACCACCTACAACGCCAGCCAGTTGCGCCGCGACAGTCTGGCCGAAGCCGTACGTCAGAACCGCATTGCGCTGGACACCGCGCAACAGCAGTACGTTGAGGGCGTGGTGGATTTCGTCACGGTGCTCACCGTGCAAGGAGCGTTGCTGGCGACGCAGGAGCAGTGGGTCGAGAGCTCGACCGGCGTGTCGCTGGCGGCCGTCGGGTTGTACAAGGCGTTGGGTGGGGGTTGGGAGTCGGTGTATCCGTTGGCCGTGACGGCGCAGCGTTAATACGCAGGCAATGATGGCCATCTGCTTGACGCTAGTCACCGCTGCCGTAGACTCGGTTGATCCGAAAGGGAGTGCGGTCATGCGGATTTTCTGTGTGTTGGGGTTGGGATCGGTCCTCGTCGCGAGCGCTGTCCAGGCGCAAACGCCTGGGGCAGACGACCCGCTTGCGCAAATGGATGCGGGCGCCAGTACTGCGACCAGCGCCGAGGCCCGCGGTGTACTGCGGGCCCGGGATCAGGCAGTACTGGCCAGTGAGGTGCCCGGGCGGATAGTCGAACTGCCGTTCAGTGAGGGAGAATCGTTCAAGAAGGGCGATACCCTGGCGCGGTTCGATTGCTCGGCCTATCAGGCGCAGCTCAATGCCGCTCAAGCGGCCAGCCGTGGCGCGGGTGAAGAACTGGCGCACAACCGGCGACTGGCCGCGCTGAATTCGGTCGGGCGTTTCGAAGTGGCACGTGCCGAGGCCAAGGTCAGCGAAACCCAGGCGCAGTCCCAGGTGTATCAAGTGCAGGTCAAGCGTTGCAGCGTGCAGGCGCCGTTCGATGGCCAGGTCGTCGAGCGCAAGGTACAGCGCTATGAAAGCGTACCTGCCGGCGCACCCTTGCTGGACGTGGTCGATAATCGCACCCTGGAAATCCATTTGCTGGTGCCCTCGCGCTGGATGGCCCGACTCAAGCCCGGCCAGACCTTCAGTTTTGTCCCCGATGAAACCGGCAAGCCGCTGGATGCGACAGTCAAACGCCTGGGCGCACGAATCGATGAAGGCAGCCAGACCCTGCTGCTGGTGGCCAGCGTGCCCGACGCCAGCGGGTTGCTGGCGGGCATGAGCGGCACTGCGCATTTCGCGGAGTTCAAGTGAACGCGCCTGTGAGCGGCGGTGCCGAACAGGTATTCGCACGTTTTCTTGATCTTGAGCGCCAGACCCGCGCAGCCCAAACGTCCGCCCAATTGGCTTACAGCCTGGTCAATGATGGACAGGCATTGTTTGGCTTTCGCCATGCGGCACTGTTGATCGCCGGGAAGGTGCAGGCCGTGACCGGTGTCAGCGCGGTGGAGCCGAACTCACCCTTTGTAGCGTTCGTCGAGCAGGCGGTGGCTCAGTTGTTCAAACGCGAACAATTGCAGCAGGCGCGGGTCGTTGCCGCCGATGTCCTCGGCGAGTCGCTGCGGGCTGAATGGCAAAGCCTGTCGGCGGCGCAGGTGTTCTGGCTGCCGCTGGTCGATCGTCAGGGCAAGGTGTTCGGCGGGTTGTGGCTGGCCCGGGACGTTGCGTGGAACCCTGCCGAACAGGTGCTGCTGGCGCAACTGGGTGATACCTACAGCCACGCCTGGCAGGCGTTGCAACCGCGCAAGCCCTGGCGTCTGCGTTGGACCCGCAAACGCCGGGGCTTGCTGGTTGCAGTGCTATTGCTCGGGCTGTTGATCCCGGTGCGCCAGTCCGTATTGGCACCGGCTGAAGTGGTGCCGCTGGGCGGTCGGGTGGTGGCGGCACCGCTGGACGGTGTCATTGCCGAGTTCCTGGTCAAGCCCAATCAGACGGTGAAGACCGGCGAATTGCTGCTGCGCTTCGAAAGCACCACGCTCAAGGCTCAGGCCGATGTCGCCGAACGCGCCCTCGGGGTTGCCGAGGCGGAACTCAAGGCCAACTCCCAGCGTTCGTTCGCCGATGCCGAGTCCAGCTCGAAACTGGATTTGCTGGCCGCCCGGGTTGAACAGAAACGCGCCGAGCGCGACTACGCCCGTGAACTGCTCAAGCGCAGCGAAGTGCGCGCCGAACGCGATGGCATTGCGGTGTTTGCCGATGCCGAACGCTGGATCGGCAAGCCGGTGCAGACCGGCGAGCGGCTGATGGAGATCGCCGATCCGACCCAGGCGCAATTGCGTATCGAGCTGGCTGTGGGGGACGCGATATCCCTGGAGCCCGGCGCTGAAGTCGCCTTGTTTCTCGACAGTGACCCGCTGCAACGGCATCTGGCCAGACTCGAACGTTCGGCTTATGAAGCGCAACCTACGGCGGGCGGGCAATTGGCTTATCGGCTGGATGCGAATTTCGACGCGCCACCTCCGCGCATCGGATTGCGCGGCACGGCGAAAATCTTCGGTGACCGGGCGCCGCTGGGGTTGTACCTGCTGCGTCGACCGTTGGCCGGTTTGCGTCAGAGCGTGGGCTTGTAAATGAGCCTGCCCGGCCTGCGTGCCGACCTGCAACTGTCCCCGGCAGCGCCGGCGCTGGACGGTGCGCGCAGCTGGACGCTGGCCGACCCGGTGCGAGGGCGTTACTTCAAGCTCGGTACGACGGCGATGCGTTTGTTACGTCACTGGTCGCTGGGTGAACCCGAGCAGGTCCTGCAAGCGGCCAATCGTGAGCCGGGACTGGCGCTGGACGGTACGGATCTGGAGCAATTGCTGGTTTTTTTGCGCAACCACGACCTGATTACCGCCCTCGACCCCCAGCAGCGTGCCAGCTACAGCGTTAAAGCGGATGCCCAGCGCCGGAGCCTGTGGCAAGTGTTGCTGCATCAGTACCTGTTTTTTCGAATTCCGTTGTGGCGCCCCGAGCGTTTTCTCAACCGTGTCTGGCCTTGGCTGGAGCGCTTCGGTCCGCGAGCGCTGCGCTACGGATTACCCGCCGTGCTGGGGGTGGGGGTGTTTCTGGTGTCGCGGGACTGGCAGCGATTTATCGCAACGTTTCCGCATCTGTTCAGCCTTGGCGGCGCAATGGCGTTTGGCGTGGCCCTGTTCTTCGCCAAGCTCTGCCACGAATTCGGTCACGCATTCATGGCCAAGCGCGCCGGGTGCCGGGTACAGAGCATGGGCGTGGCGTTCATGGTGCTGCTGCCGATGTTTTATACCGATGTCAGCGATGCCTGGCGGGTCAATGATCGCAAGGCCCGGTTGCTGATTGGCGCTGGCGGCGTGCTGGCGGAGTTGCTGTTGGCGTGCATTGCCTTGCTGGCCTGGTCGTTGTTGCCCGACGGTCCCGCCCGCACCGCCGCGTTCATGCTCGCCAGTGCTACGTGGATCACCACACTGGTGGTCAATCTCAACCCATTCATGCGTTTTGACGGTTATTTTTTGCTCAGCGATTTCTGGCAGGTCGATAACCTGCAAGGTCGGGCGTTTGCCCTGTGCCGCTGGCGCCTGCGCGAGTTTTTGTTCGGCTACGGCGCAGCGGCGCCGGAGCCTTGGTCGCCGACAATGCAACGGCGTTTGCTGATCTGGGGGTATGGCTCGTGGTTATGGCGCGCGGCATTGTTTTTCGGGATCGCTCTGGCGGTCTATCACCTGTTCTTCAAGGTGTTGGGGATTTTCCTGATGCTGGTGGAGCTGGTCTGGTTCATCTTTCTGCCCATCATGAGTGAGTGGCACCAGTGGTGGGGCCGCCGCGAGCAGGCGCATGGACCGCGGGTGCTGCTCAGCAGCCTGGCATTGCTCGGGCTGTTGCTGGTGCTCATCCTGCCGTGGCGCAGTGCCGTCGAGGTGCCGGCCATGCTGGAAGCGGGCCGGGTCAACACCTTGCATGCGCCGGTGGCGGCACGGATCAAAGCCGTGAAGGTGCATGACGGGCAGTCGGTGGTGCAGGGTGATGTCCTGATCGAACTGGAGTCCCCGGATCTCGATTCGCGCCAGACCATTGCGCGCCGGGAAATCGAGATTCAGCAATTGCAAATGCGCCGTCAGGCCAGCCGCAGCGAAACGGCCTCCGATGCCTCAATCGTCGAGCAGCGCCTGGCCGAAGCGGTCGCCGAGTACCGGGGGCTGGCGGCTCAGCGCGAGCGATTGCTATTGCGCGCTCCCCATGCCGGCACCGTGCGAGATCTGCTGCCGCAATGGGCGGTGGGGCGCTGGCTGTCGACCCGGGAGCCGCTGGCGCGGGTGGTCGAGGAGGGCGTGCGCTTGCGTGGCTATCTGGCCGAGGCAGAACTCTGGCGCGTGGCACCGGGCGCCACTGGACGGTTTATCGCCGATGATCCGATGCATCCGGCGATTGCGGTGCAACTGAGCGAAATCGACACCAACGGCGTGGCGTTTGTCGATCAGGAGGCACTGACCTCCGATCACCACGGACCGATTGCCGTGCGTCGCGATCAGTATCAACGAGCCGAGCCGGTACAGGCGCAGTATGGCGCGCGATTGAGTACCCTCGAACCGGCGCCGACGCCGGTGCAGCCGTTGCGCGGCGTGGTGGTGTTGCAGGGCAGCGGCGAGTCGTTATTGGGGGTCGCCTGGCGACGCATGGCGGCGCTGGGGGTCAGGGAAAGCGGTTTTTAAGGAGTGCGACGATGGCGAACAGCAGTGCTGTGGCAGCCGAAGGTTTGGTGGTGCGGCCTTCGCGAGCAAGCGATGGGCCTTTTTTGCAGCGCCTGTATCAATCGGCCCGACCGGACCTGCAATGGATCGACGACAGCGTGGAGGTGGTCGAGCAGATTGTGGCCCAGCAATTCCAGGTACAGGAGCAAGGACTGGGTGAAAACTTCCCCAATGCCATGCATTACGTGGTTGAGAAACTCGGCACTGCGATCGGCGCGTTGAGCACTGATTTCGGACCGAATGAGATTCGCGTGCTGTATCTGGCCTTCATCCCGGCGGCGCGGGGGCAGGGGTATGGGCGGGCGGTATTGCAGGGGGTGCAGAAGGCCGCCCAACAGATTCGTTGCCCGGTGGCGACGGTGGTCTGGGCCAGCAATCCCCATGCGCTTGAGCATTACCTGACGCTGGGCTTTGCAGTGCAGGAGTACAACGTCGCGGCACAAAGGCTGGTGTGGTATCCGCAAGGCTGAGGGCACTGCGAGCCAGAAAAGGGTCAGTTGAAGGCGATGTAGAAGTAGCCTCGCTGCGGATCACGTCCCATCGACGGCACCCGGGAAACGAAAATGTTTTCCACTTTGCCCAGTTCCGGCAATTGCAGCGTGCATAAACCGTCCACAAAATCGGTCGGGACCAGGCTGTTGAACTCTACACTGAACGGCATGCGCTCACTGTTGCACATGCGGGCGCGGGGTGACTCTTCGAGGTGTTCGAACTGCACCGGCAATTCGCCGCCGTCGGGCAGGCGAAGGACAACGGTCTGGCCCAGCAGGGTCTGGAAATGATGACTTTGAACCGCTTGCAACATGATCTGCCTCCGAAAAGTGAACAGTGCCGGGGGCGCGCGGCCCCCGGCGAACCTTCAGCCACGCGATGGAAAATACCCTTGCAGGGCGATGCTGAAGTTGATGACCAGGAACGGGTTCATCACGCTCATGGGCTGGGTCCCGCCAGTGGAGGCAATCTCTCCGGTGACGGTGGTGCTCACGCCCTGGAGCGCCACCGCCGTTGCCCCTTGTTGATCGGAGTAGATGTTCGCCGTCCCCGGTCCGCCGCTCGAAGCGCCGATGAAGGCGTTGGTTGCCGTTGGCACGTTTACGGGATTGCTCGGCGGGTTGGCCAGTTGCAGGGTGGTGGTGGCGGTCAGTCCGGACATCTGGTGGGTGTGGTTGGGCATGTTGCCGATGGTCGCGGTGACGTTTTCGGTACCGGAAATCTCGCCAATGGTGCGCGTGCTGAGATTGGTGCCGGTGCCCTGGGCCATCGGTAATCGACCTTGCAGGTTGGGTAGCATGAAGGTGGTCTGGCCGTTGCCGCCGTAGTTCACGCCAATCAGCGAGAACAATGCACTCCATTGCGAAATGCTTAACGTCTGGCCATTGCAAAGGGCCCAGTTCTGGGGGGCGAAATCAAAGGCGAAAGGCTGGATAGTGCCGATAAATACTTCCATTAATCCTCATCCTTCAGGTTGGTGGTTGGCGCGCCACGCGGCTGCCAGACACCTGGGGGTGTCGACTCCTTTTCTTTACGTGGCTCGGTCACGCCACGCCACAGCGTAGACGTAGATTGTGGGTGTCGTGGCGAGGTTGTGTTTGTCCGATGGACGCGCTTCCCACGCTGTCGTCGCTAATGTCCTTCGCTGTTTACGAAAAGCTCGGTATCAAGTCGATTTAGCTTCAAATTGATATCAAAAGACCACTAGTCGAAGTTTTATCGATCGACTACGCTTTGTCCTACAAAAGGACTATCAAATACGGTGAATGGACTTGCACCATTTTCATTTCATTTCCGGTTTGCCGCGCTCGGGGTCGACCCTGCTTTCTGCAATCCTGTTGCAGAATCCGCGTTTCCATGCCGGAATGACCAGCCCCGTCGGTTCCCTGTTTTCCGGTGTTCTGGAGCAGTGCAGCGCCGGCAGCGAGTTTGGTGCCGTTATCGACACCGATATGCGCCGTCGCCTGTTGCGCGGCCTGTTTGATTCCTTTTACGCCGACAAGGCCGACAAATCGGTGGTGTTCGACACCAATCGGTTGTGGAGTTCGCGCCTGCCGGCCATCAGCGATCTGTTTCCCAAGGCCAAGGTCATTGCCTGCGTGCGCAACGTCGCCTGGGTCATGGACAGCATCGAGCGTCTGTACCGCGCCAATCCCTATGAAAACACCAAACTCTTCGGCGATGCCGTCGAGCGCAACACCGTCTACAGCCGTTGCGAAACCCTGGCCCAGCGCAATCGCCTGGTGGGTTTTGCCTGGGCGGCGCTCAAGGAAGCCTATTACGGCGAGCATGCCGACTCCTTGCTGATCATCGACTATGACTTGCTGACCCAGGCTCCGGAGCGGGTGCTGCGGCTGGTCTACGACTTTATCGACGAACCCTGGTTCGAGCACGACTTCGAACACCTGGCGTACGACGCCCCGGAATTCGATCAAGCCCTCGGGGTGGCCGGCCTGCACAAGGTCAGACCCAAGGTCGCCGTGCAGGCACGACGCACCATCCTGCCGCCGGATCTGTTCAAGCAATACTCAGACTTGTCCTTTTGGCTCGATGGCTCTGCCAGCGCCGCCAATGTCATTCGTATGAAGTCCGACGCCGCGAACATTTGATCGCGGCGTTTTTCATTGATGCCTTACGTATATTCGTTCGAATCCGGGTGAGCAGCATGTGGTGGACCATTTTTGGCGGGGTAAAGGCAACGTCACGGGCAACCGAAGGTCAACGGACGCCAGCGGCGCCCATGATCATGTCCCTTGAACCACGCATGCTGTTCGACGGCGCCGTCGCCGCCACGGTGGCCGATACCGCGGCCCAGGCCGATAGCCATTCCACAGCCGATGCCGCCAAGACACCGACTGCCGATCACCCGACGATCAGCAAGGACACCCACGGCCAGACCGATGCCGCGCCGGCTGTCAGCCCGGTTGCGGTGCCAGGGCAGAGCGTGGTGTTCGTCGACTCTCGGGTGAAAGATGCCGACAGCCTGCTCCGGGGCGTCGCCCCCGGGACCCAGATCGTGAAGCTGGACACGGGCAAGGATGGACTGCAACAAATTGCCGACTACCTCGATCAGCATCAGGGCATCAGCTCGGTGCAGATCATCGCCCACGGCAACGCTGGCGACCTGTGGCTGGGCGACAGCTATCTGTCGGCTGACAACGTCGCCGCTCGCAGCGCGGTGCTGGCGGAAATCGGCAAGGACATCAACGCTGGCGGTGACATCCTGATCTACGGCTGCTACACCGCCGAAGGCGAGCGTGGCCTGAGCTTTGTCGACTCGCTGGCGCAAATGACCGGCCGCGATGTAGCGGCTTCGAGCAACCGTACCGGCGTGGGCGGCGACTGGGATCTGGAAATCGCCACCGGCAACATCGAAAGCGCCAACGTGCTCTCGACCACAGCCATGAGCGACTATCAGTGGGGTCTGGCCACCTGGACCGCCACCAACAACGCCAATACGGGCGTCGGCTCGTTGCGTGCCGCCCTCGCCTCGGCGCAGAACGGCGATATCGTCACCTTCAGCAGTGGCATGACGGTGCAGTTGACCTCCGAATTGCTGATCAACAAGAACGTCACCGTTGATGGCGACTTGAACAACGACGGTGCGGCGGATGTGATTCTCGATGGTCAGTACAGGACCCGAGTGATTGAAGTGAGCTCAGGCAGTATCGTCACGCTCGATGGCCTGGTGATCACCCGTGGCCTGGTGTCGGGCAATGGCGGCAACGGTGGCTACGGTGCCACGGGCGCGATGGCCGGAGGTATTTTCAACGCCGGGATTCTGACCCTGAACAACGTTACCGTGACCTCCAACGGGGCTTCCGGTGGCGGTGGCGGCGGCGGTGTCACGGGCGCTTTTTACGGCGGCGGCGGCGGTGGCGGCGGCGGTCTGGGCGGACAGGGCGGTGGGCATGGCGGTTCGGCAGGGCCAGGCACCGGCACGTTGGGCGGCCAGGCGGGCAGCGGTGGCGTCGGTGGTTACGGCGGCGGTTATGACGCCACCCACATGGGCGGTCGTGGCGGTACCTCCACTGGCGGTGCTGGCGGGCTGGGCGTTTCCTATTACAGCAACGGCGGTAACGGTGCGACGGCCACCAATGGCACGATATCCATTGGCGGCGGCGGCGGCGGGGCCGGTTGGGACAAGGTGGGTGGCGCCGGCGGCAACGCGGTGGGCGGGATCTACAACGCCAGCAGCGGCACCATCACCGTCATCGGCACGTCGACCATCAGCAACAACATCGGCGCCGGTGGCGGCGGTGGCGGTGGCGGTGGCCAAGGCAGCAATGCCAGCAATGGCGGCCTGGGCGGCCGGGGCGTCGGTGCGATCTGGAACAAAGGCACGCTGCTGATGACGGCCGCCAACTTCGCCGCCCTGGCCGGTAATGCCGCGGCCAGTGGTGCAGGCGGTACCGCGCAGGGCGGAGGTACAACCGGCACCTCGCCGACCTCCTTCGCGACCATCTACAACGATGGGGGTGTACTCAACACCGCGTATGCGCCACCACCGACCGCGACCATCGTGGTTGCTGACACCACACTGAGCATCGGCGAAACGTCCTTGGTGACGATCACTTTTTCCGAGGCCGTGACCGGTTTCACCAATGCGGACCTGACCATCGCCAACGGCACCTTGAGTGCGGTAAGCAGCAGCGATGGCGGCATCACCTGGACGGCTACGTTCACGCCGTCCGCCAGTATTTCCGATACGACCAACGTCATTACCCTGGACAACACCGGGGTGATAAACGGTCTGGGCACCGCCGGCGTCGGCACCACCAACTCCAATAACTACACGGTCGACACCGTACGCCCGACCGCGACCATCGTAGTGGCAGACAATGCGCTGAGAGTCGGCGAAACTTCGCTGGTGACCATCACCTTCGATCAGGCCGTGACCGGTTTTACCAACGCCGACCTGACCATCGCCAACGGTACGCTCACGGCGGTGAGCAGCAGCGATGGCGGCATCACCTGGACGGGGACCTTCACCCCAACCGCCAGCATCACCGACACGACCAACCTGATCACCCTGGACAACACCGGGGTCAGCGACCTGGCGGGCAATGCCGGGAGCGGCACCACCGACTCGAACAACTACGCGATCGACACTGTGCGCCCGACGGCCACCATCGTCGTTACGGACACGGCGCTGAAAATCGGTGAAACCTCGCTGGTGACCATTACCTTCAGCGAAGCGGTCAGCGGGTTCACCAACGCCGACCTGACGATTGCCAACGGTACGCTCACGGCGGTGAGCAGCAGCGATGGCGGCATCACCTGGACGGCGACCTTTACCCCGACCGCCAGCGTCAATGACACGACCAACCTGATCACCCTGAACAACACCGGGGTCAGCGATCTGGCGGGCAACGCCGGTAGCGGCACCACTGATTCGAACAACTATGCGATAGATACGCTTCGTCCGACCGCGACCATCGTGGTGGCGGACACGGCGCTGAGAATCGGCGAAACCTCGCTGGTGACCATCACCTTCAGCGAGGCGGTGAGCGGGTTCACCAACGCCGATCTGACCATCGCCAACGGTACGCTCACTGCGGTGAGCAGCAGTGATGGCGGTATCACCTGGACGGCGACCTTCACCCCGTCCGCCAGCATCACCGACACGACCAACCTGATCACTCTGGACAATACCGGGGTCAGCGATCTGTCGGGCAACGCCGGCAGCGGCACCACCGACTCCAACAACTACGCGATCGACACCGTGCGCCCGACGGCCAGCATCGTGGTCGCGGATACGGCGCTGAGAATCGGTGAAACCTCGCTGGTGACGATCACCTTCAGCGAGGCGGTGAGCGGGTTCACCAACGCCGACCTGACCATCGCCAACGGTACGCTCACTGCGGTGAGCAGCAGCGACGGCGGCATCACCTGGACGGCGACCTTCACGCCCTCCGCGAGCATCAACGACACGACCAACCTGATCACCCTGAACAACACCGGGGTCAGCGATCTGGCGGGCAACACCGGCAGTGGCACCACCGATTCGAACAACTACGCCATCGATACTGTTCGTCCGACTGCCACGATTGTGCTGGCCGATACAACGCTGACCGCGGGCGAAACCTCGCTGGTGACCATCACCTTCTCCGAGGCGGTGAGCGGTTTCACCAACGCCGACCTGACGATTGCCAACGGCACCTTGACATCCGTCAGCAGCAGCGACGGTGGCATCACCTGGACGGCGACCTTCACCCCTACCGTTGGCGTGAATGACTCGAGCAACGTGATCACCCTGAACAACACCGGAGTGAGTGATCTGGCGGGCAACACCGGCAGCGGCACCACCAACTCCGGCAACTACACCATCGATACGGTGCTGCCGACGGCGACCATCGTGGTCGCCGACAATGCGTTGAAAATCGGTGAAACGTCGCTGGTGACCATTACTTTCAGCGAAGCCGTCAGTGGGTTCTCCAACGCCGACCTGACCATCGCCAACGGTACACTCACAGCGGTGAGCAGCAGCGACGGCGGCATCACCTGGACCGCGACATTCACCCCGACTGCCAGCATCACCGACACGACCAACCTGATCACGCTGGACAACACCGGTGTGCAGGCTGTCGCCAGCGGTAACGTGGGCATCGGCACGACCGACTCCAACAACTACGCCATCGACACCGTGCGCCCGACCGCCACCATTGTGGTTGCGGACACGGCACTGAGAATCGGCGAAACCTCGCTGGTGACGATCACCTTCAGCGAAGCGGTGAGTGGTTTCACCAATGCCGACCTGACCATCGCCAACGGTACGCTCACAGCGGTGAGCAGCAGCGACGGCGGCATCACCTGGACGGCAACCTTCACGCCTTCGGCGAGTATCAACGACACGACCAACCTGATCACCCTGGACAACACCGGCGTGGCTGATCTGAGGGGGAACGCCGGCAGCGGCACCACCGATTCCAACAACTACGCTATCGACACGGTCCGACCCACTGCGACCATTGTCCTGGCCGACGCCACCCTGAGTGCCGGCGAAACCTCGCTGGTGACCATTACCTTCTCAGAGGCAGTGACGGGTTTCACCAACGCTGACCTGAGCATCGCCAACGGCACCTTGACCTCGGTGAATAGCAGCGACGGTGGCATCACCTGGACCGCGACCTTCACCCCAACCGTCGGCGTGAATGACTCGAGCAACGTGATCACCCTGAACAACACCGGAGTCAGCGATCTGGCGGGCAACACCGGCAGCGGCACTACCAACTCCGGTAACTACACCATCGATACGGTGCTGCCGACGGCCACTATCGTCGTGGCCGATGGTGCGTTGAGCGTCGGTGAAACCTCGCTGGTGACCATCACCTTCTCCGAGGCGGTGACGGGTTTCACCAACGCCGACCTGACCATCGCCAACGGCACCTTGAGCTCCGTGACCAGCGGTGATGGTGGCATCACCTGGACCGCAACCTTTACGCCGACCAATGCCATCTCCGACACCAGTAACGTCATCACCCTGGATAACAGCGGTGTGCAAAACGGCTCGGGCAACGCCGGTAGCGGCACCACCGATTCCAACAACTACGCGATCGACACCGTGCGCCCGACAGCCACCATTGTGGTCGCGGACTCGGCGCTGGCGGTGGGGCAGACATCGGTGGTGACCATCACGTTCTCCGAGGCGGTCACCGGCTTTACCACGGCCGATCTGACGGTGAGCAACGGTACTCTGAGCAATCTCAGCACCAGCGATAACATCATTTACACCGCGACATTTACTCCGACGGCTGACATCACCGACGCCACCAATCTGATCACCCTGGACAACAGCGGTGTGGTCGACGGGGCGGGCAACGCCGGCAGCGGCACCACCGATTCGAACAACTTTTCGATCGACAGCCAGCGCCCGACCGCAACCATTGTGCTGTCCGACCCGACGCTGAGCGCCGGTGAAACCTCGCTGGTAACCATCACCTTCTCCGAGGCTGTGAGCGGTTTCAGCAACGCTGACCTGTCCGTTCCCAACGGCACGTTGAGTGCGGTGAGCAGCAGCGACGGCGGCATCACCTGGACGGCGACGTTCACGCCGACCGTCGCGGTCAACGACACGAGCAACCTGATCACCCTGGACAACTCCGGCGTCGCGGACCTGGCAGGCAACGCCGGTGCGGGTATGACCAATTCCGCGAATTTCACCATCGACACCGTGTTGCCGACTGCCACCATCGTGGTCGCCGACACTGCCTTGAGCGTCGGCGAAACCTCGCTGGTGACCATCACCTTCAGCGAGGCCGTGAGCGGTTTCAGCAACGCCGACCTGAGCATTGCCAACGGTATCCTGAGCGCGGTGAGCAGCAGCGATGGCGGCGTCACCTGGACGGCAACCTTCACGCCGACCGCCAACATCGCTGACAGCTCCAACCTGATCACTCTGGACAACAGCGGCGTGCAGAACGCCTCCGGCAATGCGGGCAGCGGCACCACCGATTCCAACAACTATGCCATCGACACCGAGCGCCCGACGGCGACCATCGTCGTGGCCGACGACACGCTGGCCATCGGTGAAACCTCGTTGGTGACGATCACGTTCAATGAAGCGGTGACGGGGCTCACTACCGCCGACCTGACCGTGGAAAACGGCACTTTGAGCGGCTTGAGCAGCAGCGACGGTGGTATCACCTGGACAGCGACCTTCACGCCGAGCGCCAGCATCACTGACACGACGAATCTGGTGACCCTGGACAATACTGGGGTTGTTGACCTGGCGGGCAACGCCGGCAGCGGCACCACCGATTCGAACAACTTTTCGATCGATACCCAGCGCCCGACCGCAACCATTGTGCTATCCGACCCGACGCTGAGCGCCGGTGAAACCTCGCTGGTAACCATCACCTTCTCCGAGGCTGTGAGCGGTTTCAGCAACGCTGACCTGTCCGTTCCCAACGGCACGTTGAGTGCGGTGAGCAGCAGCGACGGCGGCATCACCTGGACGGCGACGTTCACGCCGACCGTCGCGGTCAACGACACGACCAACCTGATCACCCTGGACAACTCCGGCGTCGCGGACCTGGCAGGCAACGCCGGTGCGGGTACGACCAATTCCGCGAATTTCACCATCGACACCGTGTTGCCGACCGCCACCATCGTGGTCGCCGACACTGCCTTGAGCGTCGGCGAAACCTCGCTGGTGACCATCACCTTCAGCGAGGCCGTGAGCGGTTTCAGCAACGCCGACCTGAGCATTGCCAACGGTACCCTGAGCGCGGTGAGCAGCAGCGATGGCGGCGTCACCTGGACGGCAACCTTCACGCCGACCGCCAACATCGCTGACAGCTCCAACCTGATCACTCTGGACAACAGCGGCGTGCAGAACGCCTCCGGCAATGCGGGCAGCGGTACCACCGATTCCAACAACTACGCCATCGACACCGAGCGTCCGACCGCCACCATCGTGGTCGCCGACACGGCCCTGAGCGTCGGCGAAACCTCGCTGGTGACCATCACTTTCTCCGAGGTGGTGACGGGTTTCACCAACGCCGACCTGACCATCGATAATGGCACCTTGAGTGCGGTGAGCAGCAGCGACGGCGGGATCACCTGGACGGCCATTCTGACACCGTTGGCGGGTATCGCCGACACCGGCAACCTCATCCAACTCGATAACAGCGGTGTTCAGGATGCGGCAGGCAATGCCGGCATCGGGGCCACGGACTCGAACAACTACGCGATCGACAGCCAACGCCCGACCGCGACCATTGTCATGGCCGACACCGACTTGCGTCCCGGCGAAACGACTCTGGTGACCATCACCTTCAGCGAAGCGGTCAGTGGTCTGGACAGTTCCGATCTGAGCGTCGCCAACGGCACTCTGAACGGGTTGAGCAGCAGCGACGGCGGCGTCACCTGGACGGCGACTTTCACGCCGACCGCCAGCATCACCGACACCACCAACCTGATCACCCTGGACAACACCGGTGTCACCGATGCAGCTGGCAACGCCGGAAGCGGGGTGACCAACTCGGCGAATTACCTGGTGCAAACCAGTGTGCCGACCGCCAGCATCGTGATCGCCGACACGGCGCTCAAGGCTGGCGAAACGACCCTGGTGACCATCACGTTCAGCGAGGCGGTGACCGGTTTCAGCAACGCCGACCTGACCATCGCCAACGGTACATTGAGCAACGTCAGCAGCAGCGATGGCGGCATTACCTGGACAGCGGCCTTTACGCCAACCTCGAACGTTACCGACGCCGGCAACCTGATCACGCTCGACAATAGCGGCGTGGCCAATGCATCGGGCAACGCGGGGACGGGCACTACCGACTCGAACAATTTTGCCATCGACACCGCGCTGCCGACCGCGACCATCGTGGTTGCCGACACGCAACTCGGCATCGGCGAAACCACCACCGTGACCATCACCTTCAGCGAAGCGGTGAGCGGTTTCGATGTGTCGGACATCAGCGTTGCCAATGGTGTGTTGTCGAACCTGAGCAGCAGCGATGGCGGCGTGACCTGGACCGCGACCCTGACGCCGACCGCCAATGTCAACGACACAACCAACCTGATCGTGCTCGACACCGGTCGCGTGCAGGACGTTGCCGGCAACTTCGGCGCAAGTATCGCCATCTCCAACAATTACGCGCTTGATGCGACCCGGCCAACGGTGAACATCGTGGTTGCCAACCCGAACCTCGGTATCGGCCAGACCACTACGGTGACCTTCACCTTCAGCGAAGCCGTCAGCCACTTCGACCTGTCCGATCTGAGCGTGACCAACGGCGACCTGAGCAATCTCGCCAGCAGCGATGGCGGCAAGACCTGGACGGCGACGTTCACGCCGACGGCCAATGTCACCGACCCAAGCAACTTCATCGCCCTGGACACCCGCAACGTCACAGATCTGGTGGGTAACACTGGCAACACGGTAGCGGTGTCGAACAATTACACCCTCGACAGCGAACTGCCGAGCGCCACCGTCGTGGTCGCCAATCCGAACCTGGGCGTGGGTCAGACTTCGCAGGTGACCATCACCTTCAACGAAGCGGTCAGTGGTTTTGATTTGTCCGACATCAGTATTGCCAACGGCACCTTGTCCGACCTGAGCAGCAGCGATGGCGGCAAGACCTGGACCGCGACCCTGACACCGACCGCCAACGTCAATATCGCCAGCAACGTGATCAGCATCGACTATGCCGGTATCAGCGACATGGCCGGCAACAGTGGCAGCGGCGTGAGCTATTCCGACAATTTTGTCATCAACACGGTGCCAACTTCCTCGGTCGTTTTCGTGTCGGCAGACCCGGATTTGCGCAGCAACCCCCCGGTGACGCTGACCGATGTGCCCAACGTGCCGCTGCAACCGACCATTTTCACGCCTCCGACGGGCAACCTCAGCTCACCATTGACCTTCCAGCCGTTGTTCGAACAACGGGTGATCGGCAACGGTATCCGGCCGTTGGGCGATATTTTCATGAACCACGGTGCATTGGCCCCGAGTTTCATCGCACAGGTTTTCAGCAGCAATGACAGCGGAGGCGATGGCTCGGGGCATGGTTTCCTCGGTTTCGGCGGCGGCGATGGCGGTGTGTTCAGCACCAGCACGCTATCGAGCCTGTTCAATCAGGACAGCAGTAGCGAACGCGATTCGTTGAACGCCTTTGGCAGTCAGTCGATCAAGTCCGGCGATGTTTCCCAGGGCCTGCGCGGGGTGTTTGGCGCACCGACCCTGGGCCAGCAATTGCAACAGCTCAAAGACAACGAGCAGCAGCAGGTCGATAACCTGGCCGCCGCTTTGAAACTGGCCGGCATCAGCGAAATGCAGGCCTGATGAAAACCTCCACTTGTGATGCGGCACCCAGGGGCGATGCAAGGATGAAAAGAAGTCATAAGTTGTTTGGAGCCAGCCTGCTGGCACTGGCGATCAGCGGATGCGCCGTGACCAGTGAGCCGATCGAACGCAGTGTCAGTGAGCAGCGGGCCAAAAGTGACCTGCAAAGCATGTACAAGGGGCAGGAGCCTCTTGGCGGTCCATTGACCCTGCACCAGGCCATGGCCCGTGCGGTGAAGTACAACCTCGAAGGCCGGTTGAAAATCATGGAGGAGGCCCTGGCCAAGCGTCAGCTCGACCTCGCCAGTTTCGACATGCTGCCGCGCATGGCGCTGGACGCCGGATACGTGGGCCGCAACAACGTCAATGCCTCCAGTAGCCAGAGCGTGCGGACCGGCACGCAGTCCCTGGAGCCTTCGACCTCCCAGGACCGCGACCGTGATGTAGCGGACCTGACGATGGTCTGGAACGTGCTCGATTTTGGTGTCAGTTACATCAGTGCAAAGCAGCAGGGCGACCAGCGCCTGATCGTTCAGGAGCGCCGACGCAAGGTGATCAACACCATCGTCCAGGACGTACGCTCGGCGTATTGGCGGGCGATGGCCGCCGAACGCCTGCTCACGCAGATCGACAGCCTGATGGCACGGGTGGAAACCGCGCGCAACGACAGCCAGAGCATGAGCCAGCAACGCATTGGCGATCCGGTGCAAGCCCTCGGTTATCAACGCTCGCTGATCGAAGCGACCCGCCAACTGGAAGAGCAACGCCGTGCGTTGTCACTGGCGAAGACCGAACTGGCGACTCTGATCAACCTGCCGATGGGCACGGAGCTGACCCTGGCGACCGATAACGGTTATGAGATTCCCGAACTCAAGGTCGATCTGGCCAGTCTTGAACAGGAAGCCCTGACCAGCCGACCGGAACTGCGCGAACAGGATTATCAGACCCGCATCAGCGCTGCCGAGACCCGCAAAGCCATGTTGCGCCTGCTGCCGGGCCTGGAGTTCTCCGCTGGCGGACATTACGACAGCAACTCGTTCCTGGTGGAGCAGGGCTGGGCCGATTACGGCGTCAAGGTCACCTGGAACCTGTTCAATGTGATCTCGGCGCCTGCGGCGATCGACGTGGCCAAGGCCGGTGAGGAAGTCGCCACTGCGCGCCGTCAGGCGATGTCGATTGCGGTGCTGGCGCAGTTGTATGTGGCCAATGCCAACTACCGCGAAGCCTTGCGCCAGTTCAAGACCAACCAGCAATTGTCGGACATCGACGGGCAAATCGTCGGTCAGTTGCGCAACCGCCACCAGGCGGATGGCATCGGTGAACTGGATCTGATCCAGGGCGAACTCAATACCTTGCAGGCCGATCTGCGTCGCGACCTGTCCTACGCCGACCTGCGCAATGCCTACGGGCAAATTTTCGCCAGCGCCGGCCTCGATCCGTTGCCGGATCAGGTGCAATCGACACAGGTCCAGTCCATCGCCACGGCCCTGGCCAATCGTGAAGCAGCCTGGGCGGCAGGTGATATTACGGTGCCGGTGACCCATGCCCCAGCACGTTGATGTGAAGGCCCCGACCGCCAGCATCAGCCGAGCTCAGCGGGAGCGGCGCAACGGTCATCGCGGCGCGGCTATCCTGCTGACCGGCCTGCCGGCGGCGGGCAAGTCGACCCTTGCGCAAGCGCTGCACGCCGAGTTGTTTGCCCGCGGACTGCAGAGCGTGGTGCTCGATGGTGACGGGCTGCGGGTGGGGCTCAATCGAGATCTGGGCTTCAGCGACAGCGATCGTCAGGAGAACATCCGTCGCGCCAGCGAACTGGCATCGTTGCTGGTGGAGAACGGACAAATCGTGATCCTGGCGATGATCGCGCCCCTGGTGGAGTTGCGCGATGTGTTCGCCCGGCGGCTCGGTGACGATTATCGCGAAGTCTGGTGCAGTGCGACCCTGGCGGTGTGCGAGCAACGTGATCCAAAAGGTCACTATGCCCGCGCCCGACGCGGCGAATTGACAGGGTTTACCGGGGTGTCCGCACCGTATCAGGCACCGGTCGATGCGGCGCTGGTGCTCGACACCGGGATACAGTCTGTGGAGGCCTGTCTTGATCGACTGTTGACCTGGCTCGGTGAATCCGCGGTGCTGCCCCGGCCTTGAACCGGTCGGTGTTCAAGGTTTCGACGACAAGTCCGCCATGCCCTTGAGCAACTCGATCGGCAGTGGAAAGACGATGGTCGAGCTCTTGTCGCCGGCAATCGAACTCAGGGTCTGCATGTAACGCAGCTGCATGGCCCCCGGTTGGCGGCCCAGCATTTCGGCGGCTTGCATGAGTTTTTCCGAGGCCTGCAATTCGCCTTCGGCGTGGATCACCTTGGCTCGCCGTTCCCGTTCGGCTTCGGCCTGCTTGGCGATGGCGCGGATCATCGATTCGTTGAGGTCCACGTGCTTGATCTCGACGTTGGCGACTTTGATGCCCCAGGCGTCGGTCTGGGCGTCGAGCACTTGCTGGATGTCCAGGTTCAAGCGTTCGCGTTCGGCCAGCAGTTCGTCCAGTTCGTGTTTACCCAGCACCGCCCGCAGCGTGGTTTGCGCCAATTGGCTGGTGGCCATCAGAAAGTCTTCGACCTGGATGATCGCCTTTTGCGGATCGAGCACGCGGAAATACAGCACTGCGTTGACCTTGACCGACACGTTGTCGCGGGTAATCACGTCTTGCGGCGGCACGTCCAGCACCACGGTGCGCAAATCGACCCTTACCATTTGCTGAACCACCGGAATCAGCAGGATCAGGCCAGGGCCCTTGACCTGCCAGAAGCGCCCGAGCTGGAACACCACGCCGCGCTCGTATTCGCGCAGGATGCGGAACGTCGCCCCTGCCAGTGCGATGATCAACAATAGCAGCGCGACAAGACCCAATTGCAAACCCATGACTATTCTCCGCCCGGTGCCGCGTCAGCCGCGGCTACTTGCAGCAGCAAACCCTTGCGCCCCACCACCCGCACCCGCTGCCCGGGTTGCAGCGGCGTCGCGCTAAGCACTTGCCATCGTTCTCCTTGCAGATGAATCCAGCCGCCATAGGCGTTACCGGTCTGCAATGACGTCACCGCCGTCACGCTGCCGAGCAGCCCGGCATCACCGCTGACGATGTCGCGCGGTCGTGTCTTCATGGCGTGAATCACCAGGTAGATCAGCAACAGCGCGCTGACCAGTCCCAGGCCGATCATCAACGGCACGGGCACTTCGGTATTGGACAGGATCACCGCGCCGATCACGAACATCACGATGCCGCCCAGGCCGATCACACCGTAATTGGGCAGGGCCGCCTCGGCGATCAGGAACGCAATGCCGAAGGTGATTAACCAGATCCCGACGGGGTTGGGCATCAGCACCACAACCGTGTCGGCGGCGCAGACTGATCCGCTCAACGCCAACAGCAACGCAACTGCACAGCAACGGGTGTTCACTTGACCCTCCGGGAGAGTCGTGGAGTGGCTCTGAATACAGTTTAGTTGAGCCTCGGCCGGTATGAATTTTGCTCAATTACCGTCGGCAGCCGATGAGCGGATTTCCCACCGGAACGCGCTGACGGGCCTAGACTTTTACTACGCAAGCCAAGCTTTAATCATCGTCCGCAAGCGATCATGGCGGACACCGAGGTGCATCATGCGTATGGCAAGAACCGTGCAGCGAAGCCTGGAAAAGGCTCAATGCGAATATGACATCGTCAGCCACCCACACTCGGCCAGCAGCCTTGAAACGGCGCGGGTCGCAGGTATTCCTGCCGAACGGGTGGCCAAATCGGTGATCCTCGACGATCACCATGGGCATTACCTGATGGCCGTGTTGCCCGCCAGCCGCCACCTTGACCTGAGCAAAGTCCGCAGCAGCGGTGAGTGGCAGGTTTCCCGCGAAAGCAACCTCGCGCACCTGTTCGATGATTGCGAACGCGGTGCCGTACCGGCGCTGGGTGAGTCCTATGGGTTGGAGGTGGTCATCGATCCGCTGCTGACCCGGCAAAAAGACATCTATCTGGAGGCCGGAAACCACGTCAACCTGGTGCGCATGGACATGCCCGAGTTTCTGAAAATGGTGCCGCATGCCGAGGTGCGGGAATTGAGTCATTGAGTTTTGTTTCGTCAATGCTGACGTCATCGCGGGCAAGCCCGCTCCCACAGGAACTGCGATAAATCTGTGGGAGCGAGCTTGCTCGTGATGACCGCGCAGCGGTCCTTGAATTGGTCCCCAGGAGTTCGACATGGAAAGCCCGACCCACAACCTTCCATCCCTGTTCAAACAACTCGGCCTGCCGGACGACGCCGAAAGCATCGATAAATTCATCGCCACCCATTCACCGCTCAAACCGGAGCTGCACCTTGCGGATGCGTTTTTCTGGAGTCCGAGCCAGGCGGAACTTCTGCGGGAGGAGATTCTCGATGACGCGGATTGGGCCGAGGTGGTGGATCAACTGGATGTGATGTTGAGGAAGGGGCGGGGGGTGTAAATAACTGATAGGCGGCGGTCCGCCGAGGTTGCTCTGACCACAATAATTGACCAGAATTAAGACCTTATTTGAGGTCTTAATTATGCAAAGTGTTTTGGCTGATATGGCTGTCAGCGTGTCTGAACTAAAGAAAAACCCTTCTGCCGTTTTGAATGGCGCCCATGGAGGGCCCGTCGCAGTGCTCAATCACAATCGTGTCATGGGCTACATGGTCCCGGCAGATGTTTTCGAGGCCATGGTGGAGCGTCTCGACGATTTGGAGTTGGCGGAAATCGTGCGTTCTCGTCGTCATGAAACGCCAATTCCGGTAACGCTGGATGACCTATAAGCTCGAATTTCTGCCATCTGCACGCAAAGAGTGGGACAAGCTGGGGCATACGCTGCGTGAGCAATTCAAAAAGAAGTTGGCCGAACGGCTCGAAATGCCTCGAATCCCGTCTGACTCACTCCATGGCATGCCCGACTGCTACAAAATCAAATTGAAGTCATCTGGCTACCGACTCGTCTACGAGGTGATAGATGAGCGCGTTGTCGTTTCTGTCGTTGCAGTAGGAAAGCGGGAACGAAGTGAAGTGTACGAGCGTGCCAGGAAACGTTGATGGTTCTCGGCAGGTCGCTGTTACGCAATTGTTTCAAAACTTGACGGAAAATCCCCTCCAATGCGATATTGATAGTTAGCAAACTAACAGTGTGTATTTTCCCTCGTGCCGAATAACCTTGCCATTCTCCAGATGAACATCAGCAGCGCCATGGTGGTGGCCGCCAGGCATTGGCGCAAAATCTGCCAGACCACGCTGGCCAACTATGGAATCTCCGAAGCCTGCGCCGTTCCGTTGTTGATGATCGGGCGGCTGGGCGAGGGTGTGCGCCAGGTGACGGTGGCCCAGGCAGCAGGGATGGAGAGCCCGTCGCTGGTGCGCCTGCTCGATCAGTTGTGCCATGGCGGCTACGTCTGCCGCACCGAAGATGCACAGGACCGCCGCGCCAAATGCCTGAGCCTGACCGAAACCGGTCGGGAGCTGGTGCAGGCGGTCGAAGTGGAACTGGTGCGCTTGCGCCACGAAGTCCTTGAAGGCATTGACCAGAGTGATCTGGAAGCTACGCTGCGGGTACTGAGAGCATTTGAAGCGGCCACGCCGCCATCGGTGGCCAACTCTTGAGCGGATTTTTCTCTGGCATGCCCCCGGCGCGGGACTGGTTCTACGGAGTCCGCACCTTCGCCGCATCGATGATCGCGCTGTACATCGCCCTGCTCATGCAAATGCCGCGTCCGTATTGGGCGATGGCTACGGTGTACATCGTTTCCAGTCCGTTTCTCGGTCCTACCAGTTCCAAGGCGCTGTACCGGGCGGTCGGCACTTTTATCGGCGCTGCTGCTGCGGTTTTGTTCGTGCCGATGTTCGTGCAGAGCCCCTACGTGCTGGTGGTGGTGATTGCGCTGTGGACCGGGACGCTGCTGTTTCTGTCCCTGCATTTGCGCACGGCCAACAACTACGCCTTGATGCTCGCCGGTTACACCTTGCCGCTGATCGCCCTGCCGGTGGTGAACAACCCGCTGGGGGTGTGGGACGTGGCCGAAGCGCGGACCGAAGAAATCTTTCTGGGCATCGCCGTGGCGGCGGTAGTGGGCGCCATGTTCTGGCCCCGGCGCCTGGCGCCGGTGTTCAATGATTCGGTGAGCAAATGGTTTACCGATGCATCGACCTACAGCCTGCGCTTCCTCAGCCGCAACGTGCAGCCTGAAGAGGTCAGCGCGTTGCGGGCATCGATGGTCGCTACCTTCAACTCCCTGGAGTTGATGATCGGCCAGTTGCCCCACGAAGGCTCGCGTCCGCAGACGGTGCGCAACACCAAGGAATTGCGCGGACGGATGATTCACCTGCTGCCAGTGATCGATGCCCTCGACGATGCGCTTTACGCCCTGGAACGGCGCACCCCCGAGCTTGTGGACAAGTTCGCGCCATTGCTGACGGCCACCACCGAGTGGCTCGAGCACAAGGATGCCGACCTCGCCCGCTGGCAGGCACTGAAGGATAAACTCGAGGCCCTGCAACCGGCTCCCGAAGCGCTGGATGACCGCAAGCAACTGCTGTTCTCCAACGCGATTTACCGTCTCGGCGAGTGGATCGATTTGTGGCAGGACTGCCGCAGCCTGCAATACGCCATCCAGTGCGAAAGCCAGGACAACTGGCGCGCGGTGTATCGGCATTGGCGACTGGGGCGGCTGTCCCCGTTTCTGGATCGCGGCCTGATTTTTTATTCCGCTGCTTCCACCGTCACCGCGATTATCGTCGCTTCGGTGCTGTGGATTCTGCTCGGCTGGACCGATGGCGGCAGCGCAGTGATCCTGGCGGCGGTGGCGTGTAGTTTCTTTGCCTCGATGGACGACCCCGCGCCGCAGATTTACCGGTTCTTTTTCTGGACGGCGATGTCGGTGGTGTTCGCCAGCCTTTATCTGTTTCTGGTGCTGCCCAACCTGCATGACTTTCCGATGCTGGTACTGGCGTTTGCCGTGCCGTTCATTTGTGTCGGCACCCTGACGGTCAAGCCGCAGTTTTACCTGGGCATGCTGCTGACTCTGGTCAACACCTCGTCCTTCATCAGCATTCAGGGCGCTTACGACGCGGACTTCCTCAGTTTCGCCAACTCCAACCTGGCCGGCCCCATGGGGTTGCTGTTCGCGTTCATCTGGACCCTGATCGCCCGGCCGTTCGGTGCCGAACTGGCAGCCAAGCGCCTGACCCGTTTCAGCTGGCGTGACATTGTCGGCCTCTCCGAGCCGGCCACGTTGTCTGAGCATCGGCTTCTGGGCATACGGATGCTCGATCGGCTGATGCAGCATCTGCCGCGCCTGGCCATGACCGGCCAGGACTCCGGCGTGGCGCTGCGGGAAGTGCGGGTGGCGCTGAATCTGTTGGACCTGCTCGCTTATACGCCGCGGGTCCTTGGTGTGCCGCAGGTGCTGCTGCGCCAGGTGGTGGCCGAGGTTGGCGAGTACTTCAAGGCCTGTCTCAAGGCCGGTGAGCGCTTGCAGGCACCGAGCCCGTTGCTGATGACCCTCGACCGCACGCGTCGCGCCCTCAGCGGTGCCGGCGATGATGAAACCCGTCGGCATCTGCTGCACGCCCTGAGCGGCCTGCGTCTGGCACTGTTGCCCGGCGTCGAATTCGTCGGTTCCGCCGAGCCCGAAGAACCGCTTCCCCATGGCATTGATGGAGCGCCCTTATGATCGGTGACCTGGATCTGAGCGGGGTATTCCTGCCCACGCTGCTGGTGCTGATGGGCATTACGTATGTGTTGTACCTGTTGGTGCACGGGGTGCTGACGCGCCTGCACTTTTACCGTCTGGTCTGGCACCGGGCATTGTTCAACGTGGCCCTCTACGCCTTGCTGCTTGGCGCCGTGGACTCACTCAGTCGATACCTGATGACATGAAAAAACCGTTTCTAACCCTGGGTCGCGTGGTGTTGACCCTGCTGATCGTGAGCTTCGCCGTGGTCGTGGTCTGGCGCATGGTGATGTATTACATGTTCGCGCCCTGGACCCGCGATGGGCACATCCGCGCCGACATCGTGCAAATCGCGCCGGATGTCTCCGGGCTGATCCAGCAAGTGGAGGTGCGCGACAACCAGTTGGTCAAGCGCGGCCAGGTGCTGTTCAGCATCGATCCGGACCGCTTCAAGCTGGCCCTGCGCCAGGCGAAAGCGGCCGTCGCCGACCGTGAAGAAACCCTGGCCCAGGCCCAGCGCGAGGCGAAGCGGAACAAGGGTCTTGGCAACCTGGTGCCGGGTGAGCAACTGGAAGAAAGCCAGTCGAAAGTGGCTCGCGCCCAAGTGGCGTTGATGGAAGCCCAAGTGGCGGTGGACAGCGCGCAGCTCAACCTCGACCGCTCGGTGATCCGCAGCCCGGTGGACGGCTACGTCAACGACCGCGCGCCACGGCCCCAGGAGTTCGTCAGCGCCGGGCGGCCCGTGTTGTCGGTGGTCGACAGCAACTCGTTCCACATCGACGGCTATTTCGAAGAAACCAAACTGAACGGCATTCATATCGGCCAGAGCGTCGACATCCGGGTGATCGGCGACAATGCACGCCTGCGCGGGCATGTGGAGAGCATCGTCGCCGGTATCGAAGACCGCGACCGCACCAGCGGCAATAACCTGCTGCCCAACGTCAACCCGGCCTTCAGCTGGGTGCGGCTGGCCCAGCGAATTCCGGTGCGGATCGCCTTCGATGACGTGCCGGATGATTTCCGCATGATCGCCGGGCGCACCGCCACGGTATCGATCATCGACGATCAGCAACGGGAGCCGGCGCAATGAGCAAGGCCTCGGGTTTGGCGGTCGCCGGATTAGGTTTGCTGCTGTCGGCGTGTCAGGTGGTCGGGCCGGATTATCATCTGCCCGAAGAGGCGGCTGTCCATCGTCCAGACTTCCAGGGCGATCTGGCGGTCGACGGTAAAACGGTGGTGTCCGCGCCGGTGCCGGCCGATTGGTGGCGCCTGTACAAGGACCCGCGACTCGACCAGTTGGTGCAGCAGGCCATGGCCTCCAACACCGATTTGCGTGTGGCGGCGGCCAGCCTGTCGCGGTCTCGTGCACAGGTTGATGAGGCCGAAGCGGCGGGCGGCTGGAGCGGCGGCGTGCAGATGGGCGCCCAGCGCTTGCAGGAGTCTGGCCAGGCATTCCTGCTGCCGGAAAAAGTGCCGGTGGCCAACATCGGCGATATCGGCATCAGCGCGTCGTACCAGTTCGACCTGTTCGGCACCTTGCAACGCGGTATCGAAGCGGCCAAGGCCAATGCCGATGCGACACAGGCAGCTGCCGATACTGCACGCATCACCGTGGTGGCCGACGTGGTTCGCGCCTACACCCAGGTGTGTGCAGCCAATGAAGAGCGGGAAATCGCCCAGCATTCCCTCGACCTGCAAGCCCAGAGCACCACGCTGATCCAGCGCTTGCGCGATGCCGGGCGTGGCGACGAAACCCAGGTCACCCGCTCGCAGACCCAATTCAAATCCCTGCGCGCCGACATGCCGCGCTATGAAGCGTCGCGCCAGGCCGGGCTGTACCGCTTGTCGATGTTGCTGGCCAAGCCGGTGGACCAACTGCCGGCCGGCACCGCCACCTGCGACGAGCTGCCAAAAATCGCGCAACTGGTACCGGTGGGCGATGGCGCCGCGTTGCTCAAGCGTCGTCCCGATGTACGGCAGGCCGAGCGTCGGCTGGCGGCCGCGACGGCCGGTATCGGCGTCGCCACGGGCGAGCTGTACCCGAACATCAGCATCGGCGCGACCATCGGTACCGTCGGTATCCTAGACGATCTCGGCGACCCGTCTACCAATCGCTGGGGCTTCGGTCCGTCGCTGACCTGGAACGTGCCGACCAACGGCGCCCGGGCGCGCATCCGCGAAGCCGAAGCGGTGACCCAGGCGACACTGGCGCATTTCGACGGGGTGGTGCTCAATGCCATTCGCGAGACCCAGACCGGTCTTGCCCAGTACACGGCATTGCTGCAACGCCGCGATGCACTGGCCGATGCCGAGCAATCGGCAAAACTGGCGGCCGACCAGACCCACCGCTTCTTCCAGGCCGGCCGCGCCTCGTTCCTGGCCGACCTGCAAGCCACTCGCACCTACATCGACGTCACGGCGCAGCTGGCGGCCGCTAACACCCAGGTTGCCGCCAGCCAGATCGATTTGTTCCTCGCCTTGGGCGGCGGTTGGGAAAGCGGACGAACGCAAGCGTCGAACTCCGGCAAACCCTGAGGCCGTTGCTATGCTTTGAAGTGTTGGAGGGGCGCCCGGTGCAAAAGCGCTCTTTCTTCGCACAAGGCTCGCGCAGGTCAGGGGGAAACCAATAATGAAAAACCCTTATGCTCTCGGCTTCTGGTGCGCCATCGTGGCGTTGGTGCTGCTGTCGGCCACCTATTTCTACGGCATCATGCTGGCCCACCAGATCGACAAGGCCATGGCGTTCCTCGACAGTGCCGCCGCGCTGATTGCCGTGATGTCCATTGCGGTGGTGGCCTGGGCCTCGGTCCAGAATCAACGCATCAAGAAAAGACAACTCGAACAGGGCAAGACCCTGGTCCTGATCTGGGACACCAAGGTGGCGTTGCGTCGTGTCGAAACGGTGTTCGACCGCTATTTCTGGGGCAGTTACTGGCAACCGGGGCGCACCTTTCAGGAAGTCATGGGCGAATTGACCGGCACGCCGCTGGAAAAAAGCCTCGAGAGCCTGAAAAAACAGTGCCTGGCGCTGGACCGGCAGGTAGCTGACGACGGCCGGCACTGGCTCAGCAATGCCCGCGAACTGGCCGATGTCGCCACGGCCATGGCCCGCGAACGCTATCAACTGGACGTCTGCGACCCGCGCGCGGAAGTGACGGGCGGGGCGGTGATCAACCGTGACTTCGAAGTGCTGGTGTACACCTGGACTGCGCGGCTCAAAAGCTTTGATCATCAGCTGGATGAGATTGAAGTCCAGTATTCCTGAGATATCGATATTGGCTGTACCTACGCCTTCGCGAGCAAACCCGCTCCCACATTGGAATGCATTCTCATGTGGGAGCGGGCTTGCTCGCGAAGGCGATTGCATAGGCACAAATAATCCCCAACCCTGTGAACAACCCCAAGACACTCTTTCACCTTTAATCATTGGGCCGTTCGTCGCCCCTGGTGCTAATCTCCATTCCACTTTCAGCACAGTCGAGCCGCAACCCGTCATGGGTTCAGGGAAGACGACCTCACTTTCAACAACGGACACTGAACGGGTCATACATGAATAAATCAGCAGGCGTGCTACTGGGAATTGTTGTCGCAATCGGTGCCATCAGCGCAGGCGGGGCCTGGTTCACCAGCACCAGGATCGAAGGTGTGCTGAACACCTCGATTGCCGATGCCAACAAGGAACTGCAGGCGGCGATGGTTGGTTCCAACGGCACGGCGTCGCTGGAGCTGGTGTCGCTGGAGCGTCATGTATTCAGCAGCACCGCGCACTATCGCCTCAAGGGCGAAGGCGAAATGTTCGGCGAAGCGCCGGTCGAGTTGCTGTTTGTCGATCACATCGAACACGGCCCGTTGCCATTCTCGCGCCTGATGTCGCTCAAGTGGCTGCCGGTCCTGGCGACCAGTCACTACGAGCTGGAAAAGACCCCGTTCACCGAGAAGTGGTTTGCCGCCGCCAAGGACAAGTCCCCGCTGACCGGCGTGGTCAATATCGGCTATGACAACGCTACCAATGGCACCTTCGAGTTGCAGCCGCTGGAAATGGCACTGGATGACAAGTCGAGCATGAAGTTCTCCGGCTTGAAAATGGACGTCGACGCCAGCGCCAAGGCGCAGAAGGTCAAGGCCAACGGCTACATGGACAGCCTGAAGGTGACCACCGTGTCCGAAGACCAGACGCCGGTGCAGGTTGAATTCAATGGCCTGACCCTGGCCAGCAACCTGACAAAAAGTACCTACGGTTTCTACACCGGCGAAAACGTCGTTGAACTGGCCAGCGGCAAATCGACTTTTGGCGTCAAGCAGTCGGTGCTGGACTTCAAGAAATTCGAGATGAAAAACCTGACTGAAGAAAAGGGCAGCAACGCCTCAGGGCGTGCCGATTACAAGGTTGGCGAAGTGTCCCTGAACGGCAAGACCATTGGTTCCGGTTCGCTGGCCATGAGCCTGAAGAACCTCGACATTCCGGCGACCCTGTCGTTGATGCAGATTTACCAGAGCAAACTGCAGCCGTATGAAAGGGCTGTGGCCGAAGCAACGGCGGCCGGTCTGCCGGCACCGGAGCTGAAACTGACCGAAGCCGAAGAGGCGCTGCTCAAGTCCAGCCTGGAAAAACTGCTGGCGGCCGGACCACAAGTGGCCCTGGAAAACCTGTCGTTCAACACCGCCAACGGTGAGAGCCGCGCCAACATGGTGCTCGACCTGACCAAGCCACAAGCTATCGATCTGCCGACCGATCAGTTGGTCAAACAGCTGATCGCGCTGCTGGACTTCAAGCTGCAAGTGTCCAAACCCATGCTGGTCGATGTGCTCACCGTGCAATCGCAAATCGACGGTCAGACCGACGCCAAGCTGATTGCCGATCAGGCCACCGCCACCGCGGACATGTTCAGCAGCATGGCGGTCGGCAGCCAACTGGCAAAACTGGACGGCAATAACATCGTCACCAACCTGCGTTACGCCAACAATCAAGTGGACTTCAACGGCCAGAAAATGACCGTCGAAGAGTTTGCCGGTTTTGTGATGAGCAAGTTTGCGGATGCTGGCGCCACCGAATAACGGCGCCGTTTACCCTGCAACGCCCGGCCTCTGCATCGCGCAGGCGCCGGGCGTTTTGCTGTCTGGCATTTCTAGGGAACGTCACGGATCAGGCGCCATGCCTCTTCCCATGGCAGCGGTTGTTTCATCCGCTCGGCGAGCATCGCCATTGCCCGGTCCATCTCGCAGGCTACCGCCGCCGACACCACGCCGTTTTTTCCGAACAGGCCTATGAACGGCGGGTTGTAAGGGTCGCCCTTGAACTCGACTTCGTCCCAGGCCTCGGAGTGGCCGAGGTAGTCATAGGTTTTACCAAAATGCCAGGTCCAGAAAAACGGCACGTCGAGGTAATGCTCGTCACCGCCCAGCATATTGGCCGCGGCGATCCGCGCCTGCTGTTGGGCCAGTCGCCAGTGTTCAATGCGCAGGTATTGGTTGTTCAGCGGGAACGTTGCGATATCGCCAGCCGCCCAGAGACCGTCGGCCACGCGCATTGCGCCATCGACATGCAGCGAGTGATCCTGCTCCTTCGGTAACCCGGTAAAGGCCGCCGTGGCTGGCGTCACGCCGATGCCGACCAGCACCAGATCGGCCGCCAGGCGTTGGTCGTTGTCCAGGCGCACGGCTTCGACCTTGTCCGTCCCTTCGATCTGTACTGCATTGCCCTGGGTATGAAACACGACGCCATGGGCTTCATGTCTTGCGCGAATGGCCTTGCCGACCGTGTCGCCGAACTGTTTGGCAAGCGGCACCTCATGGCGGGCCAGTACGGTCACGTGCAGGCCAAGCTGGCGCAGGGACGAGGCGGATTCCATGGCAATGAAGCTGTCGCCGATGATCACCACCCGCTGGCCGGCGCTGGCGCTGTCCAGAATCTGCTGCGCATGGGCTTTGGAGCGCAGGACGAACACTTGCGGCAGGTCGGCGCCGGGCAGCGTCAGCGGGTTGGGCACGCCGCCGGTGGCCAGCAGCGCGGCGTCGTATGTCAGTGATTGGCCGTCAGTCAGCCGCAGCGTCCGGTTTGGCGCGTCCAGGCTTGCCACTTCGCCTCGCAGGCGTTCGATCCGCTGCTCGCGGTAAAAATCCTCGTCGCGCAGCGGCGGGACTTCGTTCAGCGGCATCTCCCCGGCGATCACGTATTTGCTTAGCGCCGTGCGGTCGTATCCGGCATCGGCTTCGCGGTCGATCAACAGTAACCGGCCGCCGAAACCTTTCTCGCGTAAACATGCTGCCGCCGCCGTGCCTGCCGCGCCGGCGCCGACAATGATGAAGGTTCGTGGATCGTCGGCCGGTGGCGCGTGGGCGTCCGGCATCGGCTGGTCGCCGACCCAGATGTCGCCGTCACGGACTTCAAGGGGATAGCGCTTGAGGCTGTCCAGGGCTGGGGGTTCGCACAGCCCGCCATCCTCGACCCGAAACTGCGCCTTGTGCCATGGACACGTCAGGCGCCCGTGGCATATCGCGCCGTCCGCCAGCGGGGCTCCGGCATGCGGGCATTCGGCCTGATACGCGCGCAGTTGTTCGCCGGCCCGCAACAGCAGAATCTTGCTGTCCTGGACCTGCACTTCCAGACCCCGGTCTTCGGGCACATTGGCGACACGCGCAACGCGATGCAGAGTCATGATTGCTCTCCAGACAGACGTTTCACTTATGAGTCTGGTACTTATCGCGAGGTTCAGCCAATTGCCCCTGCCACGGCGTGAACGGTCCGGCTATAGTTTGCACGCCGACGACGGCCCAACACGTACAAGGTGCTCCGGTATGCCCCGATTGACCTCAATGAACCCTTGGCTTGCGGCCTTGGCAGTCGCCCTGTGCGTGCAGTTCCCGGCGCAGGCCCAGGAACGTTTCACCCTGAACATTCCTGGAGTCTCCGATGACCGCCTGTTCACGTCGGCCGCCGCCAGCGACTCCGCGGGCTGTGGCGGGCATAACATTTCCCCGGCATTGAACTGGAACGCCGGCCCGGCAGCCACCCAAAGCTACGCCATCGTCATGCACGACCCTGACGGCCAGCAGGGCCAGGGCATCGATCAGTGGGTGCATTACGGCATCAAGGCCGGCACCCACCAGATCCCGGCCGGCGCCGGGAGCAAACCCGGCCTCGAGGGCGTCGCCGGTACCAACAGCAAGGCAACCACCGGCTATGTCGGCCCTTGCCCGCCCGTTGGCGACAGCGCGCACCACTACATCATCCAGATCTACGCTCTGGATCTGCCCCCGGACGCCTTGCCCGCCGGCCTGACCCGCGCGCAACTGCTGGACAAAATCAAAGGCCACGTCCTGAAAAACAGCAGCGTGGTGCGGCGCTATCACCGCTAAAGGCTGATTGCCCCAGCGGATTTGCAGAAAACTGAAGTGCGCGGCATTCCGGGGATTTGGCATCCACCCCCGAAAACGCGCACTATCAGTGCTATAGCCGATGCGTTGGAGGATGCCGTGGCAAAAAAAATCGACCGCATCGCCCAAATGCTCAACTGCCCGCAAAAGGGTGAAGAACTGCGGCGAGCGATTACCGAGAGTCGCAAGGATTTTCTGCTGAATCAGCCGGAAGAGGATGTTGTTGAAGACGACGACCTTGAAGAGGAGTTTTTCGAGGGCGACGAGGACGATGATGAGTACGACGAATTCGACTGGACTACAGAATGAAAAAAACCGCTTCGGCGGTTTTTTTGTGGGCCAGGACAGCACCGGTCGGAGACTCGTAGACCCCCATGCTGAAAATGGCACACTATCAGGTACTTTTTTACGTACCTTTGGAGCCGCCATGGAGCAGCTACTTGCAAGTCGTTCGGTCAGCATCACCGAGCTCAAGCGCAGCCCGAGTACTGTAATCGAGCAAGCCGGTTCCGAGCCTGTTGCCGTGCTCAACCACAACCGTCCAGCCGCCTATCTTTTACCGCACGCGGCCTATCAACAGCTGCTGGATCGGCTGCACGCTGCCGAACTTCGTGAAGCCATTGCGGCGAGCCGCAACGATCCGCGTCCGGCCGTCGCTGCCGATACAATGTTTGCCGAGCTTGATGCGCTGATTGATGAGGTAGAAGCAGAGCAACACCGTCCATGAGGCAAGTGCTTTTCTCTGCATCGGCACGGGACGATCTGCTGCAAGTCGCTCGTTTTATCGCCCGGGACAATCCTGAACGGGCCCGGACGTTTGTGGGCGAGCTACGCATGCAGTGCGCGCGATTAATCGAACAATCGAATCTGGGTGTTTCAAGAGACGATTGCGCCAAGGGATTGCGAATGCTTCCCCATGGCCGATATCTGATCTTCTACTGTTTGGCGGACGACGAAATCAAGGTCGAACGCGTGCTGCATAGCGCGAGAGACATTGGCCGGCTGTTTGAAAAAAACAGCATTGATCATTAGGCGCGAAGCTTGCAATCACCCACAAAAAAGCCCCAGACCCATAAGGCCCGAGGCTTTCTTGTAACAGCGGTATGGTGCACCAGGCGGGATTCGAACCCACGACCCCTGCCTTCGGAGGGCAGTACTCTATCCAGCTGAGCTACTGGTGCAGCGGGCGCCATGATACTCATATGCGTTGAAGGCGTCCATGCTGCTGAATCGCCTGTGTTTTTTGAAGCTGTAACGCGCGGTTGCTACGTTGATCAGAAAAAATAGGCAAAAGCGTCGTTTTCGTTCTTTTTTTCGAACAGGCTATTGTCCTTTACCCCCTTTGATCCTAGGATTCGTTTGAGATTTCAAACGCTCTTGTCTGGGTGCTGAACCGCACGAGTTCAATCAGTGCGCTATTTATGTGCTTCAGCCCGGTGAATGATTTCCCTGACGGCAGCCTATCGAGGCGCCTTTCTACAATCATAATTTGCTCCGCATTCATTGCGGTGCTGTTAAGGAAAGCCGACATGCAGCTTAAAGACACCCAGTTGTTCCGCCAGCAAGCCTTCATCGATGGCGCGTGGGTCGATGCGGACAATGGTCAGACGATCAAGGTCAACAACCCGGCAACGGGCGAAATTCTGGGCACCGTGCCGAAAATGGGCGCTGCCGAAACCCGCCGTGCGATCGAAGCTGCTGACAAAGCGCTGCCGGCCTGGCGTGCACTGACCGCCAAAGAGCGTGCGACCAAGCTGCGTCGCTGGTTCGAACTGATCATCGAGAACCAGGACGACCTGGCTCGCCTGATGACCCTGGAACAAGGCAAGCCATTGGCCGAAGCCAAGGGCGAAATCGTTTACGCCGCTTCCTTCATCGAATGGTTCGCCGAAGAAGCCAAGCGTATCTACGGTGACGTGATTCCGGGCCACCAGCCAGACAAGCGCCTGATCGTGATCAAGCAGCCAATCGGCGTGACCGCTGCAATCACCCCGTGGAACTTCCCGGCTGCGATGATCACCCGTAAAGCCGGCCCGGCCCTGGCCGCCGGTTGCACCATGGTGCTCAAGCCTGCTTCGCAAACCCCGTACTCCGCTTTCGCCCTGGCCGAACTGGCCCAGCGCGCCGGCATTCCGGCTGGCGTGTTCAGCGTTGTTTCCGGCAGCGCCGGCGACATCGGTACCGAGCTGACCAGCAACCCGATCGTGCGCAAGCTGTCCTTCACCGGTTCGACCGAAATCGGTCGTCAACTGATGGCCGAATGCGCCAAGGACATCAAGAAAGTGTCCCTGGAGCTGGGCGGCAACGCGCCGTTCATCGTGTTCGACGACGCGGACCTGGATAAGGCCGTCGAAGGCGCGATCATTTCCAAATACCGCAACAACGGCCAGACCTGCGTCTGCGCCAACCGCCTGTACATCCAGGACGGTGTTTACGACGCATTCGCCGAGAAGTTGAAAGTGGCTGTCGCCAAACTGAAGATCGGCAACGGTCTGGAAGCAGGCACTACCACTGGCCCGCTGATCGACGAAAAAGCCGTGGCCAAGGTGCAAGAACACATCGCCGATGCCTTGAGCAAAGGCGCGACCGTGCTGGCGGGTGGCAAGCCGATGGAAGGCAACTTCTTCGAGCCGACTATCCTGACCAACGTGCCGAACAACGCTGCCGTGGCCAAGGAAGAAACCTTCGGTCCATTGGCTCCGCTGTTCCGCTTCAAAGACGAAGCCGATGTGATCGCGATGTCCAACGACACAGAGTTCGGTCTGGCCTCGTACTTCTATGCTCGTGATCTGGGCCGTGTGTTCCGTGTGGCTGAAGCCCTGGAATACGGCATGGTCGGCGTCAACACCGGGTTGATCTCCAACGAAGTCGCGCCGTTCGGCGGCATCAAGGCCTCGGGCCTGGGCCGTGAAGGCTCCAAGTACGGCATCGAAGATTACCTGGAAATCAAATACCTCTGCCTGGGCATCTAACCCCGGAAGAGCATTGCTTCAAGCGCAAAGGGCACGAGAGCGCTGTCCCTTTGCGCCGCTTCAAACCGGAATTTTCTCGGTGGCCGGGAACGCAGTGGCAGTCGATCATCGCATGCTGCCGCCGTTGTTCCCCGCCGCTTAATCCTTGAACCACGCCGCCCGATGAGCGGTGAATGAGGAATGTATGAGCAAGACTAATGCTTCTTTGATGGCCCGCCGTACCGCTGCTGTTCCACGTGGTGTTGGCCAGATTCACCCGATCTTCGCCGATTCCGCGAAGAACGCGACCGTAACCGACGTTGAAGGTCGTGAATTCATCGACTTCGCCGGCGGTATCGCCGTACTGAACACCGGCCACGTGCACCCGAAAGTCATCGCCGCCGTGACCGAGCAACTGAACAAGCTGACCCACACCTGCTTCCAGGTACTGGCCTACGAGCCGTACGTAGAAGTGTGCGAAAAAATCAACGCCAAGGTGCCAGGTGATTTCGCCAAGAAAACCCTGCTGGTGACCACCGGTTCCGAAGCCGTTGAAAACTCCATCAAGATCGCCCGTGCCGCCACTGGCCGCGCCGGCGTGATCGCCTTCACCGGCGCTTACCACGGTCGCACCATGATGACCCTGGGCCTGACCGGTAAAGTCGTGCCTTACTCGGCCGGCATGGGCCTGATGCCAGGCGGCATCTTCCGCGCGCTGTACCCGAACGAACTGCACGGCGTGAGCATTGACGATTCGATCGCTTCCATCGAACGCATCTTCAAGAACGACGCCGAGCCGAAAGACATCGCTGCGATCATCATCGAGCCGGTTCAGGGCGAAGGTGGCTTCTACGTCGCGCCGAAAGAGTTCATGAAACGTCTGCGTGCCCTGTGCGACCAGCACGGCATCCTGCTGATCGCTGACGAAGTACAGACTGGCGCTGGCCGTACCGGCACATTCTTCGCCATGGAACAGATGGGCGTTGCTGCCGATCTGACCACTTTCGCCAAATCCATCGCTGGCGGCTTCCCGCTGGCCGGTGTGTGCGGCAAGGCCGAATACATGGACGCCATCGCTCCAGGCGGCCTGGGCGGCACCTACGCCGGTAGCCCGATCGCTTGCGCCGCGGCCCTGGCCGTGATGGAAGTGTTCGAAGAAGAACACCTGCTGGATCGTTGCAAGGCTGTTGGCGAGCGTCTGGTAACCGGCCTGAAGGCCATCCAGGCCAAGTACCCGGTGATCGGTGAAGTCCGTGCCCTGGGCGCGATGATCGCTGTCGAGCTGTTCGAAGGTGGCGACAGCCACAAGCCGAACCCGACCGCCGTGGCAGCCGTTGTGGCCAAGGCTCGCGACAAGGGTCTGATCCTGCTGTCCTGCGGCACCTACGGCAACGTTCTGCGCGTTCTGGTACCGCTGACCTCGCCGGACGAGCAACTGGACAAAGGCCTGGCGATCATCGAAGAGTGCTTCTCCGAGCTCTGATCACCCAGTGTGACCTGATCCACAAAAAACCCGCTTCGGCGGGTTTTTTCATGCCCCTTGAAACACATCCCGCCCATTAGCGCTGTATCGAATGGCCAGCATTGGCTAAGGTTTGCGCATTGCCAGGGAGAGCTGTATGACAACCGTCATTTTACCCGCCGTTCCAAGAGTCCTGATCGCCGAGGCCGACCCTTGGTCCCGGGATCTGCTCAAGGAAGTGTTGTTGAACGTACGCTGCGATGCACAGCTGGATTTGTGCGCCGATGGTCAGCAAGCGCTGGAACTGTTGGCCGCCAACCCCTATGACCTGGTGATCGCCGACTGGGAGTTGCCGGGCGTCGATGGCCTGAATGTCCTGCGCAACATTCGTCAGCGCAAACGCAACCCGCCGATGCCGTTCATTCTGATGAGCAGTCGCAACGACAGTGCCAGCGTGCGCGAGGCCTTGCCGCTGGCGCCGGCCGCGTACCTGACCAAGCCCCTGAATATGCAAAGCCTGACCCATCGGTTGCAGGGGCTGCTGCTGAACGCTGGCGAAGAAGTCTCGTGCGAAGTGCCGTCGCTGGCACCGGGCATGACGTTGTCGGTGTTTCTGGAGCGTCGACGGGAATTGGCTGACGGTGCGCCGCTGATGACCGACGTGCAAGTGGCGGTCAAGCGCAGCCTCAATCCCAATGGCCTCGATTTGACGGTGCTGGAAGACGAAGTCCGCACCGATCCGCAGGTTACCGCTGTGCTGATCGCCGCCGCCAACAGCGCGGCCCAGCACCACGGCACCGCTGTGCAAAACCTGTCCCAGGCGCTGCATCGTCTGGGCACCGGGCAGAGCATGAACCTGATTCTCGGGTTGGCGCTCAAGCGCAGTGCCCGGCTCAGCGATCCGCAATTGGCCGACTATGCCGAGCGTTACTGGGATCTGTCCCTGCACACCGCCGAATACGCGAGAACCCTGGCGCGCTTGCTCGATCTGGATCAGGAGCGCTGCTATTGCGCCGGCATGTTGCATCGTCTCGGCGATCTGGCGTTGCTGCGGTGTTTGCAGGAATGGAAACAGGCCGGTGGCGAACTGGACGGGCAGGAGGAAGTGGGCGAAGCGCTGGTTGAATTCGGCGCGGCCTATGGTTCGGCCTTGCGCACGCGCTGGCGTCTGCCACTGGAGTTGCGCGAACTGATTGCGGCGGCCTACCAGCTCGGTGGCGGGGTTTACTCGCGCGAAGCGCTGGTGATGAACATGGCGGCGCAGATGGCGCGCCTGAGCGAGCATGAGGGCATCGAGGCGCTGGCGAAGAGCCGGACGGCGAGGTTGCTCAAGATCGGCCTGCCGGAGTTGATGCGTTTGCGCAGAAAGTAAGTACACCCCCAACCCCTGTGGGAGCGAGCTTGCTCGCGATGAGGGGCTGACATACAACATCAATGTAGACTGATAGTCCGCCATCGCGAGCAAGCTCGCTCCCACAGGGTTCTGTGGTGATCCTGTCAGGCAGTGACAATCCGGTTCTTTCCCTCGCGCTTGGCCTGATACATCGCCGCATCGGCCCGGGAAAACAGGTTCTCCACGTTTTCGTCTGCGGCGGTCAGGCTGGTCAGGCCCTGGCTGACGGTGATGCCGAACGTCTGGCCCTCATGGTTGAAACTCAATTGCTGAATCTGCCGTTGCAGGCGTTCAGCCACTTGCAGGGCCATTTGCGGTGTACAGCCGGGAAACACCGCGGCGAACTCCTCACCGCCAATGCGCCCGAACAGGTCGCGACGACGCAACGCTGCGCGGCCGCTTTCGGCAATGCGTTGCAACACGTTGTCGCCTTCCTGGTGACCGTAGGTGTCGTTGATCGTCTTGAAGTTATCAATGTCCAGCATCAGAAACGACAGCGGCTCGCCCTGTTGCCGGGTGTGTGCGAACGCGCGGTGGGCGCATTCGAAGAAATGACGGCGGTTGCTGCTCTGGGTCAGCGCATCGATGGTAGCCAGACGATGCAGCTCGGTTTCCATCTGCTTCTTGTCGGTGATGTCTTCGGCGATGCCGACGATGATCACCGGTTGCCCCGGCTCGGGCTGGCGGTTGATGTAGCATTTGTCGCTTAGCCAGCGCACCTGGCCGTCTGCGGTGATGACTCGATACTCGCGGTCTTCGACGGCGCCTTTGTCCAGCACTTCGGCAAGGCTGCGTTCGGCATAGTCCAGGTCGTCAGGGTGAATGCTGTCGCACCATTGATTGCCGTCGGCCAGCAGTAGATCGGCCGAACGGCCAAAGATCCGTTCATAGGCGGGGCTGACGTAAAGCACCTTGCGGGTTTCCCAATCGAATGCCCACAGCACTGCATTGACGCTCATCAGCAAGGTGCTGAACAACTGTTCACGTTCGCTCAGGCGTGCGACTTCGCGTTGGGCATGCATCAGCGCTATCAGGGGCTGCGCGGCCTCGGGCCAATGCGACGGAGATGAGTCTTGCAGGTTTTTTGGGGCCATCGACACAAATCTCAAAGGGCATGCCGCGCGTTCGATAGCGGCCAACACCAAGCCTGCCGGGAATGGCGAAGTGTCTTTGAGATAGGGCTTTTTAGATGAAGTTCCCGCCTTGTGTGGCGAGGAAGCTGGCTCCCGCCGGGCGGTACTGATGGCACGCCACATAACCATGTGGGAGCGAGCAAGCCCGCTCCCACAGGTTTTTTCAGACGGCGGCAGGGCGCAGGGAGTAGGTCTTCAACTGATCGGCGAAGTCGCGCAGGGATTGAATCCCGCTGGCTTCGGCTTCGTGTACCCAGTCCTTGATGGCCGCCAGCATGTCGTGACCATTTGAGCTGGTCTTGACCCAGATCTGTTGCAGGGCCAGGCGTTTCTCGTAAATTACCTTCAGCGCCTGACTGTGCTCGAGCATGTTCTGGATGCGTACATGATGTTTGTCATCCAGCAGGCTGGTCTCCCGCGAAAGCAGGCGTTTGGCCCGGTGGAACTGGTGACGTACCGAGTGATCGACCTTTTCCAGCTCTTGCTTGACCAGCGGGCCGATCACCAATTTGCGGTACTGGGCCATGATCTGGAAGCGGTTGTTGAGGATCGCCATGGCGGTGTCCATGTCCAGGTTGCCCTTGCCTTCGACGCGATGGGCAATCGGCGCAACCCGTTGAACCTTGGCCAGGCGCAGGAAGCTGAAGACTTGAATCCACGCCCAGCCCAGGTCGAATTCCCACTTCTTCACCGACAGTTTTGCCGAGTTAGGGTAGGTGTGATGGTTGTTATGCAGTTCTTCGCCGCCAATCAGGATGCCCCAAGGCACCAGGTTGGTCGCCGCATCGCGGCATTCGAAGTTGCGGTAGCCAATGGCATGGCCCAGGCCATTGACCACGCCGGCGGCCCACACCGGGATCCACATCATCTGGATGGCCCAGATGGTGATGCCGATGGTGCCGAACAGCAGCAGGTCGATAACGCCCATGATCGCGATGCCCAGCAGCGGGAAGCGGCTGTAGAGGTTGCGCTCGATCCAGTCTTCGGGGCAGTTCTTGCCGTAGATGCGCAGCGTCTCGGGGTTTTCCGCTTCGGCGCGGTACAGCTCGGCGCCTTTGCGCAGCACCGTGGACAAACCCTTGATGACCGGGCTGTGCGGGTCATCGACGGTTTCGCATTTGGCGTGATGCTTACGGTGGATGGCAGTCCACTCGCGGGTGTTCTGCGCCGTGGTCAGCCACAGCCAGAAACGGAAGAAATGCTTAAGGCCGCCATTCAGCTCCAGGGAGCGATGAGCCGAGTAACGATGCAGATAGACCGTGACGGCGATGATCGTGACGTGGGTCATCAGCAGGGTGACTGCTACCAGCGACCAGGGCGACAAGCCAAGAAAACCTTCGTACCACATAGGCTGTAGGGCCCTCGATAAAGAAAAAACAGCCGTTGCATTATCACTAAGCCCACACAGAAAACCAGTCACCCTTTCAGATAAGAGTGGCTGGATGTGTCTTTAAACTATAATTCCAACCTTTTTGTAGGGACATGGATCGCCGGATGTCTGCCACCTATCGCGATGCCTTGCGTGCAGCGCTGCTCTATCTGCTGCTTTCTGTGGTTTGGCTGCAGATCAGTGGCTATTTATTAAACAGTTTCTTCGATAGCTCTGCCGAGCGATTGCGATGGCAACTGATCAACGGTTATGTCTGGGTGCTGTTCAGTGCCGGGTTGATCTTCATTGCCCGGGCGCGGCTGCTGCGGTGTCTGGGTATCGGCGCCAAACTGCGTGAGCGCGATGCCGACCGCATGCGCTTGCGCCAGGCGGCAGCCGTGTTCGACTGCACCCGCGAAGGCGTGCTGGTCACCAATCGGGAAGGTCTGATCGTCCATGTGAACCGGGCGTTCATGGAAATCACCGGTTACGGGTGTGAGGACGTGCTGGGGCAGCGGCCCAACCTGTTCAAGTCCGGGCGACACTCTCCGGAGTTCTATCAGGTGATGTTTGCCACGCTCGCCAGTGTCGGGGAGTGGAGTGGAGAAATCTGGAACCGGCGCAAAAGCGGCGAGATTTACCCGCAATGGCAAACGATCCGCCTGATCCACGACGACTACGGCCAGCCGAGCCAATATGTGGCGGTGTTTTCCGACATCAGTGCAATCAAGAATTCAGAACACGAACTGATGCACCTGGCGCACCACGATCCGCTGACCGACCTGCCGAACCGCCTGCTGTTCACCGACCGCGCCGAACAGGCCCTGGCCTCGGCACAGGTCCACAAGCGTGGCTGCGCGCTGCTGATGATCGATCTCGATCACTTCAAGATGATCAACGACAGCCTCGGGCATACCATTGGCGACCAGTTGCTCAAGGCTGTGGCCGAGCGCCTGGGGGCCATGTTCGGTCCGGGCGTCACCCTGGCGCGGTTGGGCGGGGATGAGTTCGCCATACTTGCCGAAAGCTGTCCGCAACTGGTTCAGGCCGCTGCGTTGGCCCAGCGGATCATCGAGGGCCTTAAAGAGCCGTTCCTTATTGATGGGCACCAGCTGTCCATAAATACCAGCATCGGCATCAGCCTGTTCCCCAGCGATGCGTTGAGCGTCGAGCAACTGCTGCGCAATGCCGACTCTGCACTGTTCAAGGCCAAGAGCGCGGGGCGCAATGATTATGCCTTGTACACCGAAGAGTTGACGGCCCACGCCCAGCAACGGGTCGAGATCGCCTTCGAATTGCGCCGCGCCCTGGACCGACAAGAGCTGCGGGTCTATTACCAGCCGGTTCACGACCTCAAGAGCCGTCGCCTGATCGGCGTCGAGGCGCTGGTGCGTTGGCAGCACCCGCAGCGGGGCCTGGTGTCGCCGGCGGAATTCATTCCGGTCGCCGAACGAACCGGTCTGATTGCAGAAATCGACGCCTGGGTCATGGCGCAGGCGTGCCGGCAGATGTGCCAGTGGCAGCAGGACGGGGTGGTGCTGTCGTTCGTCGCGGTCAACGTTTCTTCGCGTCTGTTCGCCCGTCGTGAGCTGTATCAGCAGGTGGCGCAGGTCCTGCGCGAAACCGGGCTGGAGCCGGCGTTTCTCGAGCTGGAAGTCACTGAAAGCGCGGTGATGGAAGACCCGGAAGTCGCGCTGGAGCAGATGCATCGCCTGCGCGAGCTGGGTGTGCGCCTGGCCATCGACGACTTCGGCACGGGTTACTCATCGCTGCTGCGGCTCAAGCGTCTGCCGGTGCAAAAGTTGAAAATCGACCAGGGCTTCGTCGCCGGATTGCCGTGGGATGAGGATGATGCGGCGATCTCGCGGGTGATCATTGCGCTGGCCCAGAGCATGGGCATGCAGGTGCATGCCGAGGGGATCGAACAGGCTGAGCAGGCGGAATTTCTGCTCGAGCACGATTGCGATCTGGGTCAGGGCTACTGGTTCGGGCGGCCGGTACCGGCGGAGCAGCTTGACTGGATGCATGAGCCGGTGATCGTGTAGGAGCAAAACCTGTGGGAGCGAGCTTGCTCGCGATAGCGGAATATCAGTCGACATTTCTGGTGAATGAAACTCCCTCATCGCGAGCAAGCTCGCTCCCACAGGGTTTTTTTGGTGTGCCTGAAAGAGGGTGATTCACCTCAAGCTCTTGTCTCCACAGTTAATCTCTTCTGGTTATATAAACATTCTTAAATAGTCTTTTTAAGAATATCTACACCTCTCTAGTATTGCTCTCAAGCCGCAAGCAGTGCCGACACTGCGAGGCAACCTCTCAGTTGAAGGAGCAGCAATATGAGCGCATCCCTGCGTAGCGTCGACGGTCAAGACGAAGCCACCATCCTGCGTGAAATCCAGAGTGCCCTGCGCGATCTGCGCTTTGGCGCCGTGGAAATCACTGTGCACAACGCCCAGGTGGTGCAGATCGAACGCAAGGAAAAATTCCGTTTGCAGCAGCCGGGCAACAAGTCGGGCTGAGGCGAATCAGGCAACGCGATATCCCATAAGAAAAAGCCAACAAACCAAGAATTCCAGGAGCTTTCACCATGTCGTCGATTCGTCATTTCGCTTTGGCCGCCCTGGCCAGCGCCCTTTTTGCCGGTTCCGCCGTTGCCAAGGACTATGAGCTGCTCAACGTGTCATACGACCCGACCCGCGAGCTGTATCAGGACTACAACGCCGAATTCATCAAGTTCTGGCAAAAGGACCACGCCGGTGACTCCGTGAAAATCCAGCAATCCCACGGCGGTTCGGGCAAGCAGGGTCGGGCGGTGATCGATGGCCTGCGTGCCGACGTCGTGACCCTGGCCCTGGCCGGCGATATCGACGAAATCGCCAAGCTTGGCAAGTCCCTGCCGGCGGACTGGCAAAAGCGCCTGCCGGACGCCAGCACGCCTTACACCTCGACCATCGTGTTCCTGGTGCGCAAGGGCAACCCTAAAGGCATCAAGGACTGGGGCGACCTGATCAAGAATGATGTCTCGGTGATCACACCGAATCCGAAAACCTCCGGCGGTGCGCGCTGGAACTTCCTCGCGGCCTGGGCCTATGGCCTGAAAGCCAATGGCGGCGACGAAGCCAAGGCCAAGGAATACGTGCAAACCCTGTTCAAGCACGTGCCAGTGCTGGATACCGGCGCCCGCGGCTCGACCATTACCTTCGTCAACAACGGCCAGGGCGACGTATTGCTGGCCTGGGAAAACGAAGCCTTCCTGGCCCTGAAAGAAGAGGGTGGCGCCGACAAGTTCGACATCGTCGTGCCTTCGCTGTCGATCCTCGCTGAGCCGCCGGTGGCGGTAGTCGACAAAAATGCCGAGAAAAAGGGCAACGAGCAGATCGCCGAAGCCTATCTCAAGCACCTGTACAGCCCAGCCGGCCAGGAAATCGCGGCGAAGAACTTCTATCGTCCACGTGATAAGGACGTGGCTGCCAAGTACGCCCAGCAGTTCCCGAAACTGGAGCTGGTGAGCATCGACAAGGACTTCGGCGGCTGGAAAACCGCACAGCCGAAATTCTTCAACGATGGAGGGGTATTCGACCAGATCTATCAGGCGCAGTAATCTTAAATAGCCATCAACGAGCCCTGGATTCACCTCCGGGGCTCAGTGCGTTCTCAACCAAGGACTTTTATGTCGCGTCGTATTTCCCCCGTCATACCCGGCTTCGGGCTGACGCTGGGCTACACCTTGGTGTACCTCAGCCTGATTGTGCTCATACCACTGGCGGCGATGTTCGTGCATGCCGCTCAACTCACCTGGGATCAGTTCTGGGCAATCATCTCGGCGCCACGGGTGCTGGCCGCGTTGAAGCTCAGCTTCGGCACCGCCCTGTGTGCCGCGATCATCAACGGCATCATTGGCACGCTGCTGGCCTGGGTATTAGTGCGCTATACCTTCCCTGGGCGAAAAGTGATCGATGCAATGATCGACTTGCCGTTCGCATTGCCCACGGCGGTGGCCGGTATTGCGCTGACGGCGTTGTACACCCCTACCGGTCTGGTCGGTCAGTTTGCGGCGGATCTGGGTTTCAAGATCGCCTACACCCCTCTGGGCATCACCCTTGCCCTCACTTTTGTGACACTTCCATTCGTAGTACGTACCGTACAGCCAGTATTGGCGGATATTCCTCGTGAAGTCGAGGAAGCGGCGGCGTGCCTGGGTGCAAAACCCTTGCAGGTTTTCCGCCATATCCTGCTGCCGGCACTGCTTCCGGCATGGCTTACCGGTTTCGCTTTGGCCTTTGCCCGCGGGGTCGGCGAGTACGGTTCGGTGATTTTCATCGCCGGCAACATGCCGATGAAAACCGAGATTCTGCCGCTGCTGATCATGGTCAAGCTCGACCAATACGATTACACCGGCGCTACCTCCATTGGTGTACTGATGCTGGTGGTTTCCTTCGTCCTGTTGCTGCTGATCAACTTGTTGCAGCGGCGCATCGAAACCCCATAAGGAGGCGCACCCATGTCCCAATCGTCTATTGCTGCCGCTTCCTCGAACGCTGCCCGCCGTGGCAGCGCGACCTCGCGGCGAATCCTGATCGGCCTTGGCTGGCTGATTTTTGCGCTGTTCCTGTTGCTGCCGCTGTTCATCGTGGTGTCCCAAGGCCTGAAGCTCGGCCTCGGGGCGTTCTTCACCGCGATCTTTGAGCCGGACGCGCTGTCGGCCCTGAAACTCACGGTCATCGCCGTGTTGATTTCGGTGCCGCTGAACCTGGTGTTTGGTGTCAGTGCCGCGTGGTGCGTGAGCAAGTACTCGTTCCGCGGCAAGAGCATGCTGGTGACACTGATCGACCTGCCGTTCTCGGTGTCGCCGGTGATCGCCGGTCTGGTCTATGTGCTGATGTTCGGCGCCCAAGGCCTGTTCGGCCCATGGTTGCAGGACCACGACATCCAGATCGTCTTCGCCCTGCCGGGCATCGTGCTGGCGACGATCTTCGTCACCGTGCCGTTCGTGGCCCGTGAACTGATCCCGCTGATGCAGGAGCAAGGTACCCAGGAAGAGGAGGCCGCGCGCCTGCTCGGGGCCAACGGCTGGCAGATGTTCTGGCACGTCACCGTGCCCAACATCAAATGGGGCCTGATCTACGGCGTGGTGTTGTGTACCGCGCGGGCCATGGGGGAGTTCGGTGCGGTGTCGGTGGTTTCCGGGCACATTCGCGGGGTGACCAACACCCTGCCGTTGCACGTTGAGATCCTCTACAACGAATACAACCACGTGGCCGCGTTCGCCGTGGCGAGCCTGTTGCTGATCCTGGCGCTCTTCATCCTGCTGCTCAAGCAGTGGAGCGAAAACCGTATTAACCGCCTGCGCGCCAGCGCCGCGGAGGAATAATTCATGTCGATCGAAGTGCGTAATGTCAGCAAGAACTTCCACGCGTTCAAGGCGCTGGACAACATCAGCCTGGACATCCAGAGCGGCGAACTCGTCGCGTTGCTCGGTCCGTCGGGCTGCGGCAAGACCACGCTGCTGCGAATCATCGCCGGCCTGGAGACTCCGGATCAGGGCAACATTGTGTTCCACGGTGAAGACGTTTCCGGGCATGACGTGCGTGATCGCAACGTCGGTTTCGTGTTCCAGCACTACGCCCTGTTCCGCCACATGACGGTGTTCGACAACGTCGCGTTCGGCCTGCGCATGAAGCCGAAGAACCAGCGCCCGAGCGAAAGCCAGATCGCAACCAAAGTCCACGAACTGCTGAATATGGTGCAGCTGGATTGGCTGTCGGATCGCTACCCGGAACAACTTTCCGGCGGCCAGCGTCAGCGCATTGCACTGGCCCGCGCCCTGGCGGTGGAGCCGAAAGTGCTGCTGCTCGACGAACCTTTCGGCGCCCTCGACGCCAAGGTTCGCAAGGAACTGCGCCGCTGGCTGGCGCGGTTGCACGAAGACATCAACCTGACCTCGGTGTTCGTCACCCACGACCAGGAAGAAGCGATGGAAGTCGCCGACCGTATCGTGGTGATGAACAAGGGTGTGATCGAGCAGATCGGCTCACCGGGCGACGTCTACGAAAACCCGGCCAGCGATTTCGTCTATCACTTCCTCGGTGATTCGAACCGACTGCACCTGGGCGAAGACAGGCACGTGCTGTTCCGCCCGCACGAAGTGTCGCTGTCACGCCATGAACTGGAAGACCACCACGCGGCGGAAGTGCGGGACATTCGTCCGCTGGGCGCGACAACACGGGTGACGCTGAAGGTTGAAGGGCAGAGCGATCTGATCGAGGCCGAAGTGGTCAAGGATCACGATAGCCTGATCGGATTGGCGAAGGGAGAGACGCTGTTCTTCAAGCCGAAGGTTTGGCAGAAGGTTGCAAACATCTAAGGCAAAAGCATCGCGAGCTTGCTCGCGATTGCTATCTAAACAGCGGCACGTTTCGGATTGACTCGTACCCCACCCGCCCGCGCCTCGATCTGCTCTTTCAGGTCATGCCGCATCCCCAGCATGAACGCCAGTTCGGCCACCACAAACAACGGCCCGACAATCAATCCCGTCACATCATCGACGAACGCTGGTTTGCGCCCTTCGTAGTGATGGCCGACAAACTGAATCGCCCAACCGATCACGAACATCGCCACGCCGCTGCCCAGCCAGACCAGCGTGCTTTGCTGCGCCAGCGCATGACCGGCCCACACGGACAGCCCGAGCAACACAGTCATCAACATGCCCAGGCGCAACTCCAGGCGCAGGTAAAACCACGCCGATGCCAGCGAGACGAGCACCGCCGGTGAGATCCACACGCCCCCCAGCGACCACTCCGGCCGGGACAGCAACACCGCGACGGCCACCACGATCAGCGGAATGCCGATAAAGTGCGAGGCGATGTTGCGCGGGTCACGGTGGTAGGCAGCGTATTGACTGAGGTGGTCGACCAGGCTTTTCATTGTTGTTCTCCTGTAGGGTGATTGATCATGCCCCGGGGCCATTTCCCACTCTGTCAGCCAGGCGACAATCTCTAGGAGTTTTCATGGATATGCAGGTCTGGCGTCCACGCCTGATGAGCGGTCAGTGGTTCAGCCATTTGCCTGTTTCCCTACAGGATAGCCTGCTGTCGGCGGCCAGGCTGCGGCGCTTGTCTGCGGGCCAGCGGCTGTTCAAGCGTGGCGATCCGCCCTGTGGCCTGTACGCGGTGCTTGAAGGCGCGGTGCGCGTCGGTGCCGTCAGCGAGCAAGGCAAGGAAGCGTTGCTGAGCCTGGTGGAGCCGCCGCACTGGTTCGGCGAAATCTGCCTGTTCGATGGCCAGCCACGCACCCACGATGCGTACGGCGTGGGCCAGTGCACGCTGCTGCACATTCCCCAGAACACCTTGCTGGCGCTGCTCGACGAGCATCCGCAGCACTGGCGGCAACTGGCATTGCTGATGAGCCAGAAGTTGCGCATGACCTTCATCAACCTCGAACAACTGAGCCTGTTGCCGGCCCCGGCACGGCTGGCGCACCGCTTGTTGATGATCGCCGAAGGCTATGGCGAGACCATTCCTGCGCGCCGCGTCCTGCAACTGCCCCAGGAGCAGCTTGCTTCAATGTTGTCGCTGTCGCGCCAGACCACCAACCAGATTCTCAAGGAGTTGCAGGGGCAGGGGATCATCGGGCTGAGTTACGGCGAAATTGAAATCCTCGATGCCGAGCGATTGCGGGAGCTGGCCTCGATTTAACTGTTTACGCAGGCCTATTGTGGGAGCGAGCTTGCTCGCGATGACGGTGTGTCAGTCTCCAGGTGTGTCGACTGACCGTCCGCTATCGCGAGCAAGCTCGCTCCCACAGGGGATCCGGATCATTCATCGCAACCCATCCCGAAACTGCCCCGGCGTCATCCCCGTCCAGCGCTTGAACGCGCGGCTGAAGCTGCTGGTGTCGGCAAATCCGAGCAGATAACTGATTTCGCTCAGCGACACCTGCGGGTCGCGCAGGTGCAGTAGGGCGAGGTTTTCGCGGCTTTCGTTGAGCAGCGTGTCGAACCGGCAGCCTTCATCGGCCAGGTGCCGTTGCAGGCTGCGCAGGCTCAGGTGCAGGGCCTTGGCGATGTGTTCGGCGCTGGGTTCGCCTTCGGGCAGTTGTTCTTCAATGGCATCGCGAACCTTGCGCTCCCAGGTCAGCGGCTTGAGTTGCGCCAGGGTGCGTTTGAGCACGGTTTCATTGTGTTCGGCCAGTTCCGGGTTGGCGTCATCCAGGTGGCTGTCGAAGTCGACGAGGGCGAACTCCAGCCGGTCTTCGTCGGCGCCGAAGTACATGGGCGAGCGGAAGACCTTATGCCATTGGTGCGCGTCCGTCGGCTCCGGGCGACGCAGGTAGGTCGCCAGTGGCGCGTAGTCGCGACCCAGGCGATTGCGGCAGGTGCGCACGTAAATCGCCATGAACGCATCGATGGCTTCGAAGGCCGGGGCGGGGTTACCGGCCGGGATTTTCAGGCTGAAACGGTAGCGATCCTCGGCACGGGTCAGTTCCAGTTCCAGGGCGTCACTGACCACCTGGTGATAACGCACGATGCGCTCGAACACTTCCCGCAGGCTGCCGCTGGCTACCAGCGCATAACCCAGCGCATGGAAGGTGGTCGGGCTGACGAAACGCGAAACCCGCAAACCGATCGCCGGGTCACCGCTGGTCTGCACCGCCAGATTCCACAGGTGCGTGGTGCCCGACAGCGGATAGCGCGCGTTCGGGTCGTCCATCAGTTGCGGGTCGAGCCCCGCTTGCTGGCACAGGGCGGTGCTGTCGATGCCCAGGGCATCGAGTTGCTTGCGCAGGGCGCGGGTCCAGCTGGCGAGGGAGGTCGGTTCAGTCATGCTGATTGGCGCTTCCGGTCAACAGGTTGGCGTTCTCGGCTACCGCCTTGCAGAGGTTTCCAAGGCAGGATGCAACCATCAATAACCAGAGGATGGAAGCATGAGCGGTACTTCTGCAAGCCCCCAACGACTGAATGCAGCCCAACGATCGGCCCATATCCGCGAAGTGGTGCTGGCCAGAGGCGTCGAGCTGCGCGAGCAATACCCGATTCTCAAGCATCAGGACGCCCTCGGCGCAGGCATTCTGGCCTTCGCCATCGCTGGTATGGTCGGCTCAGCGGCGCTCTACATGAGCGGGCACATGGCGTGGTGGGCGTGCCTGCTGCTCAACGCGTTTTTTGCCTCGTTGACCCATGAGCTGGAGCACGACCTGATCCACAGCATGTACTTCCGCAAGCAGAAGGTGCCGCACAACCTGATGATGGGGCTGGTGTGGCTGGCGCGGCCGAGCACTATCAATCCGTGGATTCGCCGCCATCTGCACCTCAATCACCACAAGGTGTCGGGCTCTGAAACCGATATGGAAGAACGCGCCATTACCAACGGCGAACCATGGGGCATCGCGCGATTCTTGATGATTGGCGACAACATGATGTCGTCGTTCATCCGCATGCTGCGGGCCAAGACCTGGGCGCAAAAGATCAGCATCGTCCAGCGCACCCTGAAGGTCTACGCACCGCTGGCGCTGATGCATTGGGGCGCCTGGTACGTGTTTCTCGGTTTCCACGCAGCGAACGGCGTTGCACATCTGATGGGTGCACCGATCGAGTGGTCGGCGACCACGTTGTCGGTGATGCAGGTGATCGACATCGCGGCAGTGGTGATCATCGGCCCGAACGTGTTGCGCACGTTCTGCCTGCACTTCATCAGCTCGAACATGCACTACTACGGTGACGTGGAGCCGGGCAACGTGATGCAGCAGACGCAAGTGCTGAACGCGTGGTGGCTGTGGCCGTTGCAGGCGTTCTGCTTCAACTTCGGCAGCAGCCACGGGATTCATCACTTTGTGGTGAAGGAACCGTTCTACATCCGGCAGCTCACCGTGCCGGTGGGGCACAAGGTGATGCGCGAGATGGGCGTGCGGTTCAATGATTTCGGTACGTTTGCACGGGCCAACCGGTTTGAGCGCAAGGACGAATTGGTCGGGGATAAGGTGCGTACGGCTCGGGCTTGATGGTTGTTTGTTAAGGCCTCATCGCGAGCAAGCTCGCTCCCACAGGGTGTGTCGGTGTGAATGCGATCTTTGCATCACATCGGCCAGTGTGGGAGCGAGCTTGCTCGCGAATGCGGTGCATCAGGCAATATCAATCCGGCTGAAACGGCGACTCACTCAAGATCACCCCTGTCTCATCCACATACCGCTGCCAATGTTCGATCAAGGCACTGAGCTTCTGCGGTTGGCTCGACGCCAGGTCATGAATCTCCCCCGGATCATTGCCCAGGTCATACAACTGCCAGGTCGCCGGCCCCACCGGTCCCGGGATGTAGACCGCCTTCCATTGCCCTTGCCGAATCGCCCGTCGTCCGAACAATTCCCAACCGGTGACGGTGTGCTCGTCATGCACTTGCGCCGTCTCGCCCGACAAGAACCCAAGCCACGACTTGCCTCGAACTTCCGCCACGGGTTTGCCGTGCCACTGCTTGCCTGGATGACGCACGCCGGCCAGATCAAGAATGGTCGGCGTGATGTCCATCACCGTGCCAAACCCATGGCTGATCTGGCCCTTGAGCGGCAATTGCGGGTAGTGCACCAGCGCCGGAACACGTATCCCGCCTTCGGTCGTGAAGGCTTTGAACAGCCGCGACGGCGCGGTCGCCACTTGCGCCCAGTTCGGCCCGTACCAGACGTAGGAGTTGGCGCGACCGATGTTGTCCAGTCTGTTGTCGTAATGCTGGTTGAGATAGGTCAGCAACTGCGGGCCGAATTTCGGAAAGGCCTCCAGCAACGCCCCTTCGGCACCGTTATCGGACATGAACAGGATGAAGGTGTTGTCCAGTTGCCCTTGCTGGCGCAAGTAATCGACGACCCGCCCGATGTTCCAGTCCATGCGCTCGACCATCGCCGCATAAACCTCCATGGCCCGCGCGGAGATCTGCCGTTGCTCGTCGTTCAGGGCATCCCATTGTGCAGTCAACTGGATCAATGGATGCGGCTCGACATCGGCCTCGATCAGCCCCAGCTTTTTGAGTTTTTCCAGACGCTCTAGTCGCAGTACTTCAGGGCCGGCGTCATAGCGCCCGCGGTATTTTTCCACCACCTCGGCCGGCGCCTGCAGCGGCCAGTGGGGCGCGGAAAACGGCAGGTAGGCGAAGAAAGGCCGGGTCTGGTCGCGCTCCTTGAGGTAATGCAGCAGCTTGTCGCCAAAGGCATCGGAGGAATAAAAATCCTTCGGCAGCTCATCGATGAAGTGGTCGTCTTCGATGTAAAGCGCCGGGGTGGATTTCAGCAGCCGTGGCGTCGTTTCATCGTAGGTCGGCTCGAAGCCGTAATGGTTGGCCGCGCCGGGCAACAGCGAAAACGAACGCTCGAAACCCCGGGCGTGAGGCGCCAGTTCTGCGGTCAGGCCCAGGTGCCATTTGCCGCTCATCAAGGTCTGGTAACCGGCCTCGCGCAGCAGCTCGGGCAGGGCGACCACGCGGTCGTTCAGGTGTCCTTCGTAACCCGGTTTGCCGATCAGGTCCGGGGTCAGTGCTTCGGCCATGGTGCCGATGCCGGCGATGTGGTGGTCGGTACCGGTGAGCAACATCGAACGGGTCGGCGAGCAGGTCGGCGCGGTGTGGAAGTCGGTCAGGCGCAGGCCATTGTTGGCCAATGCATCGAGGTTCGGCGTGTTGATTTCGCCACCGAAGGCGCCGATGTCGGAAAAGCCCAGGTCATCGGCCAGGATCACTAGAAAGTTGGGACGTTGCGGCATCAAGAATTTCCTTTTTCAGTAGGCAATGAAGGACAACGGCAAATCGCGGACCTGCACCGGCACGGGGGGCTGGTAGTGATCGTTTCTGGTGAGTTCGTGAAGCAGTTCCTCGCGTAACTGGTGGAAGTCGAAACTGCTGCGCTGGCGCGGATGGGGCAGGGCAATGTCGACCACTTGTTTGATCCGCCCCGGACGCGGCTCCATCACCACGACACGGTCGGCGAGGAAGATCGCTTCCTCGACATCGTGGGTGACCAGCACGGTGGTGATTTTTGCCCGGGCGCGGATCGCCAACAATTCGTCCTGCATCTGCTGGCGGGTCAGTGCATCGAGGGCGCCGAAGGGCTCATCCAGCAGCAGAATCCGTGGGCTGGCCACCAGGCCGCGAGCAATGGCCACGCGCTGGGCCATGCCGCCGGAGAGCTGGTGCGGATAGGCGCGGGCGAAGTCGCCCAGGCCCACCAGTTCGATGAAATCATGGATGCGCCTGTGCTTTTGCGCAGCGCTCAATGGCTCGTTGACCAGGCCCAGGCCGATGTTGTCGGCCACGCTCAGCCACGGGAACAAGCGGTGTTCCTGAAAGACGATGCCGCGCTCGCCGCCGATGCCGGTGACGGCTTTTCCGTCCACGCTGATTCGCCCGCGAAACTGCGTATCGAGGCCCACCAGCAGCCGCAGCAAAGTGGATTTGCCGCAACCGCTGGAGCCGACAATGGCGACGAACTCGCCCTCGGCGATGTCCAGGTTGAATTCGCGAATGGCCTCAAGTGTGAAGCCGTCGACGTCGAAGGTTTTGCCCACGTGATTGAAGCTGACAATCGGTGCGTTCATGCGTGTCTCCAGCGAGTGACGCGGATTTCCAGGCGTTGGCCAATGAGGTTGAGCAGGGCGCCGGTCAGGCCCACCAGCAGCATGCCGGCCATGATCAGGTCCATGCGCAGCAGTTGCTGGGCGCCGATCATCTGGCTGCCGATGCCGCCGTTGGACGGCATGAAGTATTCAGCGCCAATGGTGCCGAGCCAGGCGTAGATAAGGCTCAGCCGAAGCCCTGCAAAAATCCCTGGCGCCGCGCCCGGTAGTACCAGTCGAACCAGGCGCTGACGCAGACTCAGGCGCAACACCTGCGCGGCCTCGTTCAGTTGCGGCGAGAGGTGGGCGACGCTGCGTTGGGTGGCGATAAACAGCGGGAAAAAGGCGGCGAGGGCAACGAACACCCACTTGGCCAATTCCCCCAGGCCGAACCACGCGGTGAGCAGCGGCACCCAGGCGAATATGGCGATCTGACGGATGGCGGCGAGGGTTGGGCCGAGCACGCGTTCACTGGTGCGCGACAACCCCAGCAGCAACCCCAAGGCAAACCCGAGCCCGCCACCGAGCAGCAACCCGCCAAGGGTTCGGCCCAGGCTCAGGGCCATGCCACCAAGCAATGTGCCGTCGAGCAAACCATCCCGAGTGGTCTGCAGGACGGCCAGCGGGCTGACCAGAATGTTTGCGTCGATCCATTGCTGATCCGAGGTCAGTTGCCACAACGCCAGAAGCGCCAGTGGCAGCAGCCACGGTTGCAGGCGTTGCCAGCCTTGATAACGCGGCCCGCGACGGATTTCGGCCGTGGCCGGGTGCGGCCAGTGCACCAGTTTCCTGTCCAGCAAACCGATGCCGCGATCCATCGCCACACCGATCAAACCGATCACCACAATGCACACGAATACGATGTCGAGCATGAACAACTGTCGTGCCCAGACCATCAGGTAACCGATGCCTTCGCTGGACGCGAGCAGTTCGACAGCGAGCAGCGAAGTCCAGCCGGCAGCCAGCGCGAGGCGCACACCGGCCATGAATGCCGGCAGTGCGGCAGGCAGCACCAGGCGTCGGATCAACAGGTGCCTGGGCAGGCGCAACACGGCGGCGGCTTCGCGCAGTTTTGGTTGTGCATCGCGCACACCGACCAGTGTGTGCAGGGTCACCGGCACCACGATGGCCTTGATCAGCACCACCAGTTTCAGCACTTCGCCAATGCCGAAAAACACCATGAACAATGGAATCCAGGCCAGGGTCGGAACTTGCGCCAACCCGGCGAAGGTTGGAAATACAAGACGCTCCAGTCGACGACTGAAGCCCAGTGCGGCACCCAAAACCGCACCTGCGCTGATCCCTGCCAGCAGCCCCCAGAACAAGCGTTGCAGGCTGATCCACAAATGGCTCCACAACTCGCCTTGGGACAGTTCCAGTGCGCTGCTCCAGACCAGGCTCGGCGCCGGCAGGATCTGCTCGCTCATCCAGTGATTGCGGCTGGCGAGCCACCAGAGCGTGAAAAGGGCAGTGGGCAACAACCAGGGCAAAAAACGATGGCCCAGGCTTGGCCAGCGTTGCCTGTTTTTAAGTGACGGCGCGGCCAGCGGTAGGCTCAGAAGGGAAACACGGGCCATGGGTGACCTCCGTTGTCGGGTTGCAATACAGGCCTGCTTTTTTGTGGGAGCGAGCTTGCTCGCGATGAGGGCATGTCAGGCGACTCATGTGCTGGATGACACACCGCTATCGCGAGCAAGCCCGCTCCCACAGGGTCCAAGGCGTATGCAAAATTGATCTATAAAAATTAAAATCAATGCTATTGAGAGATAAGCGAAACCATTTAAGGCCTCCATAAGCCACTGCATCCAATGCATTCGAAGAATATTTTTGATGCTGCCAAGGCATACGCCACGGAGAGGTCCGCAGGCGTTGATATAGATCCAAATAGTCTAAAAATGTGAATTTATAGTATTTAAATGTTGGTTCTACTTGGGCCTACTTTCGACTCCTCAACGCCCGTTGCCTCAAGGAGCCGCACCCATGAACCTTCCCTTCAAGCGTGTCATCAGTCTGTTCGCCGCACCGGCCTTGGCGGGTCTGCTGGCTTTCACGGCCACCGCTGGTGAACTCAAGGAAATCCGCATCGCCGTGCCGGACCTCAGTGCCGGTACCCAGCACAGTGGTGGCGGGGTCGTGGATGTGCTGCGTGATCAACAGATCTTCGAAAAGGCTTTCGCCGATCAAGGCATCAAGATTCAGTGGAGCTTCTTCAAGGGCGCAGGCCCGGTGATCAACGAGGCGTTCGCCAACGGTCAAGTGGACCTGGCCTACCTCGGCGATCTGGCGGCCATCATCGGCAAGTCCAATGGTCTGGATACGCGACTGCTCAGCGCCTCGGCGCGCGGGGTGAAGCATTACCTCGGCGTGGTGCCGGGTTCAGGGATCAAGACCCTGCAGGACCTCAAGGGCAAACGCGTGGCCATCTTCCGTGGCACCGCCAGCCAGCTGTCCTTTGACGCGGCGCTGGCTAGCCAGGGGTTGAGCGAGAAGGATGTGAAAGTCATCAACCTCGACTTCAACGCGGCGGTCGCGGCGCTGGCGGCGAAGCAGATCGATGCCTCGTGGGGCGGTTCCGGGCTGACGGCGTTGCAAGCCAAGGGGCTGGCCGAGTTACCGCTAAATACCAAGGACCTGGGCGGTGCGGGCAGCGTGCAGGCGGTGCTGATAGGGACTGGAAAGTTTGTCGATGCGCATCCGGAGGCGGTGGCGAAATTGCTCAAGGCCCAACAGCAGGCCGTGGAGTGGCTGACCCAGGACAGCAACAAGGACGCCTACATTCAGTTGGTGTCGGGGTTGGCGAGTTATCCGGCGGTGATCCTCACGCAGGACCTGAAGGATCAGAAACTGAGCGAGGTGTTCCCCTCGACGCTTGACCCGGTGTTCCTCGGCAAATTGCAGGATGCCGTGGATCTGGCTTCGCAGCAGAAGCTGATTCGCAAGTCGTTCAAGGTCAGTGATTGGGTGGCGCCGGAGTTGGCTGCGGCGAAGCTCTGAATCTTTAGTGAATTCATTGGCCTCATCGCGAGCAAGCTCGCTCCCACACTGACCGTGTGAACACTGGAGATCCCCTGTGGGAGCGAGCTTGCTCGCGATGAGGCCCTAAACCGCAACAGGCATCTGCTGCCTGTCCACCGCCACCAACGTTTCGATCATCGCCCGCGCCGCCGGTGACAACCGGAACCCGGTGCGGCTGACGATCCCGCACCGTGCGTTCATGCTCTCTATGTTCTGCGGCAGGTTGCGCCAGTGCAGCAGCACCAGCGAGCCCTGGGCAATGTCTTCAACAAACGCTTCTTCAGTCCCCACGCCGATGGCATTGGATTGCAGCACCACTTTCACCAGCGCCGGAAAATGTTCGGTCTCGATGGTCGGTGAAAAATCCACCCGGCCACTGAGGTTCGCCAGCAGTTTGCGAATGCCCGGCGGGATCTTCGTAGTCGCCAGCGGGTAATCGAACATGTCGTTGGTCGACAGGCTCTCCTTGGCCAGCAGTGGATGCCCTGGCCGGCAGAAAAACACGCCGCGCTTGGGCGTCAGAGCCTGGGTCTGGAAGTTCGGATCGGACTCGAAATGGCGGATGTCGGCGATGAAGAATTCGATCTCTTCACGGCTCAGGGCGCGGCTGAGTTTCTCCCAGTTATCCACCTCGAAACAGGTGCGCACTTTCGGGTGCGCGTTGATGAACTGCGCCACCGCATCCGGTACCAGTTTCACCGCCGGTGCCGGGCCGCAACCGAAGCGCAGTTCACCGGCATCGAGCTTGGTCATCTGCGTCACTTCGCAGCTGAGCAGCGCAGCACCCTGCACCAGGCTGCGGGCATGTTGCAGCACCACCAGGCCTTCGGGGGTGGGGCGCAGATCCTTGTTGCCACGGTCCACCAGGACGCAGCCGAACTCCTGCTCCAGCCCCTGAATGCTGCGGCTGAAGGCCGGCTGGGTAATGCCCATGGCCTCGGCCGCGCGCACGAAACTGCGGTGTTCGTCGAGGGCGATGAAGTAACGCAACTGGCGAAGATCCATATGCTTTTCCGGCATCCTAAAAATAGCTCGAAGGCATTTGCGACGAGGGTTGACTGAGGTTTTAAATGCAACCTCTTATTCCGTCAACGAAGCATGGTGATATCTATTAGATCTAAATAGAATATAGATAGAGCAGTGTTTCGCGGCCGGTTCAACCGCAAGCAGTCTGATGAGGGTCTACCCATGAGCAATGCCGCTTTCGCAGTACAACCCGCTGTTCACGCGCTTGAAATCCATCCGGTGGCCGGTCGCATCGGTGCCGAAATCCGTGGCGTACAGCTTTCGGGCGAGCTGGATGCCGCCACTGTTGAAGCCATTCAACAGGCACTGCTGCAATACAAAGTGATCTTCTTCCGCGAGCAGACCCAGCTCGACGACCAACGCCAGGAGGCGTTCGCCCATCTGCTTGGCGAACCGGTGGCGCACCCGACCGTACCGGTGCGCGAAGGCACGCGCTTTCTGCTGGAGCTGGACGGTGCCGAGGGCCAGCGTGCCAGCTCCTGGCACACCGACGTGACCTTCGTCGAAGCCTACCCAAAAGCCTCGATCCTGCGCTCGGTGGTGGCCCCGGCTTTCGGCGGCGACACCCTGTGGGCCAACACCGCCACTGCCTATGACGGGTTGTCGGTGGAGCTGCGTGAGCTGGCCGACAAGCTGGTCGCCGTGCACAGCAACGAATACGACTACGCCGGCACCAGGCCTGACGTCTCGGCCGAGAAGCTGGAGCGCTATCGCAAGATTTTCACTTCGACCGTGTACGAGACCGAACACCCGGTGGTTCGCGTGCACCCGATCAGCGGCGAGAAAAGCCTGCTGCTGGGGCATTTCGTCAAACGCATCAAGGGTTATTCCCAGGCCGATTCGGCGCACCTGTTCGGTCTGTTGCAGAGCCATGTGATCCGCCAGGAAAACATCGTGCGCTGGCGCTGGAGGGCCGGTGATGTGGCGATCTGGGACAACCGCTCCACCCAGCATTACGCGGTGGATGACTACGGGACCCAGGATCGCATCGTGCGCCGGGTGACGCTCAAGGGGGAAGTGCCGGTGGGTGTGAATGGGCAGGTCAGCCAGACCGTGAAAGGGCCGGATATCGACGGCGTCTGAACTGACGCTATCGCGAGCAAGCTCGCTCCCACAGGGGATCTTCGGAGTTCACAGGATCAGTGTGGGAGCGAGCTTGCTCGCGATGGCGGCCTGGCAAGCAACAAAGCATTTACTTTGATCGGGAACCCCGTCTTATGAGTCCGTTGCACCTCGCTTCAACCTCTTCACCCCAACGGCTCAAACGCCTGCCACTGGCCTTGTTGCTGGCAGGCAGCGCCGGTTGGACCCAAGGCTATGCAGCCGACAGCGCCACCCCGGAATCCATTCCGGCCAAGGCCGCCACGGCCGACAGCGCGCAATTGGAAACCGTGACGGTCACCACTCGCCGCCGCGAAGAAAGTTCTCAGGATGTGCCGACGCCGATGAGCGTGGTCAGCGGCCAGACTCTGGAAACCCAGCGGGTCTATCGCATCCAGGATCTGCAGCAACTGGTGCCGAGCGTCAACGTCGCCTACATGCATGCGCGCCAATCCAGCGTGTCGATCCGTGGCCTGGGCAACAACCCGGCCAGCGATGGCCTGGAAGGCAGTGTCGGCCTGTACATCGACAACGTTTACCTCGGCCGCCCCGGCATGGCCGTATTCGACCTGATGGACATCGAGCAGCTCGAAGTGCTGCGCGGTCCGCAGGGCACCTTGTTCGGCAAGAACACCACCGCCGGCGTGATCAACATCAGCACCCGCGCGCCGACCTTTACCCCTGAACGCAGCATCGAATCTTCGGTGGGCGAGGATGGCTACTTCCAGACCAAGGGCACGATTTCCGGCCCGCTGAATGACGAACTGGCGGGACGTTTTTCCGCGTATCGCACCCGCAGCGACGGTGACATCAAGAATGAATTCGACGGCCACGATTTGAACGGTGGCTCCCGCGAAGGCTTCCGTGGGCAGTTGCTGTTCAAGCCTAACGAGTCGTTCAACTTGCGCTGGATCGGCGACTACAACGAGGAAGACTCCAGCGCCGGCACACGTGTGTTGTACAACACCGGCCCAACCATCAATGGCACCAACCTGTATCAGACCCGGGCCAACGCAGCGGGCGCGACACTGGTCGACGGCACGCACCGCAAGGTCAACCTGAACAACGAACAGCACGTCACCGTGCATCAGGGCGGTACTTCGGTCGAGGCCAACTGGACGCTGCCAAGCGACTTCACCTTGACCTCTATCAGCTCCTATCGCTGGTGGAATTTCACCCCGCGCAACGATGATGGTCTGAACGTATCCGCCTTCCACAACGCTGGCGTTTCGGTGGAGGATAAGCAGTACTCTCAGGAGTTTCGCCTGGCGTCGCCTACCGGTGGATTCTTCGATTACGTGCTCGGCGCCTACTACTTCGGTTCCGACCTGGACAACAAATCCTTCACCTTCTACGGACCGCAAGCGGACATCTGGAGCGGTACACCTAACGGTGCGCTGAACAACATCGACAGCGTCGGCAACGGTCATATCGAAACCAACAGCTTTGCGCTGTTCGCCCAAGGCACCTGGCACCTGACCGAACGCCTGGATTTCACCGCCGGGCTACGTGGCACCTATGAAGAGAAAAACGCCAATGTCACGCGCGAGGCACCGGTCGGTGGCGTTGCGGTAACCGGTGCGGCCGCCGCAGCACGGCGCGGTCGTGCCGGCGCTTTCGATTCCGGCGATCTGAATCAGTACAGCTCCAGCCCTTCGGGTCTGTTGAACCTCAGCTACCGCATCACCGACGACCTGCTCACATACGCCACCTTGTCCCATGGCGAAAAGTCCGGCGGGGTCAATCTGGCGGTAGGTACGGCAGCGGTTGCCGGCGCCGACTCGCTGCTGATCGGCACCGAGCGCGCCAATAACGCCGAGCTCGGTTTCAAGAGCACCCTGTGGGACCGTCGCCTGCAACTCAATGCCAACCTGTTCTGGACCCAGGTCAACGGCTATCAGACCAACGCCTACGACGCCGTCAATCGCGTGCAATACCTGACGAACGCCGGCTCCGTGCGCTCCCGTGGCGTGGAGTTCGAAAGCACCCTGATCCCGCTGCGTGGCCTGACGCTGAACATCAACGGCTCGTACAACGACGTCAGCTACCTCTCCTACAAGGACGCGCCTTGCCCGCCGGAAGTCAGCCTGGCGCCGGGCGCTCCAGCGTCCTGCGACCTCAGCGGCCATCAAGTGGTCGGTGCTTCGAAATGGATCGGCAACGCCAATGGCGAATACAAATGGAACCTGAGCAACGGCTTCGAAGAGTACGTCACCGCCAGCTATGCGTTCCGCTCCAAAGCGGTGGGCACGGTGGAAGATTCCGACTTCGGGCAGATCCCGAGTTATGCGGTGGTCAACCTGTCCACCGGCCTTCGCGGCGACTTCAACCAGGGGCAGTGGGACGTTTCGCTGTGGCTGAAAAACGCCTTCGACAAAACCTACTACACGACGCTGTGGACGGCCGCCAATGGAGGTTATGAAGGCCTGCTCGGCACACCGCGGACGCTGGGCGTGACCGGTCGATACGACTTCTGACGGCGAAAAACCATGCCTTGGATGAATACTTTCAATGCGGGCAAGGCATCGGTTTTTTTCCACTACGCCGGAGCCCTTGAACGGCGGGCTCTGGCGGTGGGTTGATGGTTTTATATATTCGCTTAAGGTCTAAACATAAGTTTAAACATTACTTTCAGAGCTAAGCGTTCAAGCCAATGATTGCTCTACCAGGACGTCGTCGGGGGATGTTCAGCACGACGTTCCGGTAATCCGCAAAGAGACCGCAGGGAGTTAAACAATGGGCAATGTCCAGACCGCCGCCGGTGCACATGAAGTGCTGTGGCGCCAGGCACCCGGTGGTGAGCTGGTCGACCTCGGCCGACCGCACCGGGTGCCCTTGGGTCAGTTGCGTTTGCAGCGCGCGCCAAAAGGCGTCCTTCGCCGACGGGAAACGATCGTGCTGGGCTTTCTGGCGTTGCTGGTGCATGGCGCGGTGATCTATTGGGTCAATCAGCAACCGACCACCGTGCTGCCCATCGTGCCACCGCAGATTCCGCCGATGACCATCGAGTTTTCGCGTCCGGCGCCACCGGTGGTCGAGCCGCCGCCACCGCAACCTGTCCAGCCAGTGGTTGAGCCGCCTGCGCCCGTGGAAGACGAACTGGCTGTGAAGCCGCCGCCACCGAAGCCGGTTCCCAAGCCCAAACCGGTTGCCAAGCCGATACCGAAACCGGCGCCCAAGGCCGTTGAGCAACCACCCGCGCCGCCGAAACCGGCAGCGCCCGTAGCGGCTCCTGCGCCACCTGCTCCCCCGGCTCCAGCTCCCGTGACACCTGCTTCAGCGAACGCGGGCTATTTGAAAAACCCGGCACCGCAATACCCCTCGCTGGCCCAGCGTCGTGGCTGGGAAGGCACGGTGTTGTTGCGCGTGCATGTGCTGGCCAGCGGCAAGCCCGGCGAGGTCCAGATCCAGAAAAGCAGCGGCCGCGAGGCGTTGGACGAAGCAGCGCTGAACGCGGTGAAGCGCTGGAGTTTCGTGCCGGCCAAGCAGGGTGATGTCGCCCAGGACGGTTGGGTCAGCGTGCCCATCGATTTCAAAATTCATTAAACCGAAACCAAATTCGCGCGAAACGTTTACACGAGGAATACATCATGACGTTACTGGCATCTCCACTTGAATCCATCGAAAGCGCGGTGATCTGGCTGCTGGTGGTTTTTTCCGTCGCGACCTGGGGTCTGGCATTGCTCAAGGGCGTGCAGTTCGGTCGCCTCAAGGCACAGGATCGAAAGTTTCATCAACAGTTCTGGGCCGCTTCGAGTCTCGACTCGGCGGCCGAGCTGAGCGAAACCCGGCCCGGAGCGGCAGCCCGGGTTGCACAGGCCGGTTATGCGGCCATCCAGGTGGGCGAGGCGCCGCAGGCGGCGGACCTGAGCCAGGCGATCAATCATCAGGATCGTCTGGAGCGTGCCTTGCGACAGCAGATCGTGCGCGAGCGCCGGTCGCTGGAAACCGGGTTGGCGGTACTCGCGAGCATTGGCAGCACCTCGCCGTTCATTGGTCTGTTCGGCACGGTGTGGGGAATCATGGAAGCGTTGAAAGGCATCAGCGCGGCGGGCTCGGCAAGCCTTGAAACGGTCGCCGGGCCGATTGGTGCGGCACTGGTCGCCACCGGCGTAGGGATCGCCGTCGCGGTGCCGGCGGTGCTGGTTTACAACTATTTTTTGCGTCGTTTGAAACTGACGGCGGCGGACCTGGATGACTTCGCCCACGACTTCTACAGCCTGGCGCAGAAGAGTTCGTTCCGTGTGCTGATCCACCCGACGGCGCACAAAGTGGCGGCCCAGGGCAGCGTGCAGAAAGTGAAGGAGGCGTCCTGATATGGCCTTCTCCACGCAAGACACCGATGAGGTGCTCAGTGAGATCAACGTGACGCCGCTGGTGGATGTGATGCTGGTGTTGCTGGTGGTGTTCATCGTCACCGCACCGCTGCTGACCAACGCCATTCCGATCAACCTGCCCAAGACCGAAGCGGTGGCGCCGGTGGAGCAGAAAGACCCGTTGGTGGTGAGCATCGACGGTGCCGGCAAACTGTTTATCAACAAGGACGAGATACAGCCGGACTTGCTGGAGTTCAACCTCAAGTCGGCGAAGGCCAAGGACCCCGAGGTGCGCGTGCAGTTGCAGGCGGACGATGGGGTGAATTACGGCGAAGTGGCACGGGCCATGGCGTCGATTGAACGGGCAGGGATTACCAGGTTGTCGGTGATTACTGCGCGTTAACGGATTTTCGTTTTCCGGGGCCGTCTCCTTGGCAGGGTGCGGCCCTTTTTTTATGCCTCGATTTTCGCAACGCCGCGGTACCCCTGTGGGAGCGAGCTTGCTCGCGATGGCGGTGGATCAAACGACATCGATGTTGAATGTCCGGACCCTATCGCGAGCAAGCTCGCTCCCACTAGGATAAGTGTTTTATATTCGATATAGATCTTAATAAATAGCTTCTTATTCCTTAACGAATATAAATCCTCTCCCTATACTCGACCTGGAACAGACACGCAGCAGGAGAGCTCCCCCATGCGCAACGAATCAATTCGCTACCTGATTGTGCCGGGCTGGCAAGGATCGCCAGAAGATCATTGGCAAAGCCACTGGCAGAACAGCCTGCCGAATAGCGCACGGGTGGAACAGGCCGACTGGTTGACGCCGCGCCGTGAAGACTGGGTTGCGGCGCTAGCCGAGGCGATTGCCGCCGACAGCACGCCGGTGATTCTCATTGCCCACAGCCTGGGTTGCATCACCGTCGCCCATTGGGCCGCGAGTGCTCCCGTGCAGTTTTTGCGTCAAGTGCGCGGCGCCTTGCTCGTCGCACCGGCAGATGTCGAACGCCCGGCTTGCGCGCCGGCGTTGCGCAACTTCGCACCGATACCGACGGATCTGCTGCCGTTCCCCAGCCAAGTTGTCAGCTCCGACAACGACAGCGCCGTCAGTGCACCGCGGGCCCTGGAGCTGGCGCGTAACTGGGGCGCCGAGGCGGGGATTCTGGCGGGGGCAGGGCACATCAACGTGAAGTCCGGTCACCAGCGTTGGGAGCAAGGTTTTGCCTACCTCTATCGACTGCAAAACCGCATGGAACACCACGCCCTGCGCCGCGCTTGAACACTTTCTTTATTTAACGCCCCCGTCTCCCGGCGGTTTTGGGCGGGAGTCTGCCATGAGCTTTGAAACCTTCGGCCAGCCGCTGCTGACCTTTCCCGATGCGGAAAAAAGTCCCCTGAGCATCCGCGCCAAGGCGCTGGTGTTTGTCGATCCGCGTTCACGACAATTACGTGAAGACCTTGAGCAACTGGCCACGCGTTCAGTGTCAGTGCTTATCCGTGGCGAAACCGGCACCGGCAAGGAGTTGCTGGCCCGCCATATCCACCGTGCCAGTGATCGCGGCGGGTTGTTCGTGTCGGTCAATTGCGGCGCCATCAGCCCGACCTACGCCGACGCCGAATTGTTCGGCTATGCGGCGGGCAGCTACAGCGGCTCGGCGAGCAGCCGCGCCGGGTGGTTCGGTTCGGCCAATGGCGGCACGCTGTACCTGGACGAAATCGGCGACCTGCCGCTGCCGATCCAGACCAAATTGCTCGCTGCCCTGGAGAACCACGAAGTCACCCGCGTCGGAGCCCTTCAGCCGAGCCCGGTGGATGTGCGTCTGGTGGCGGCCACCAGCATCGATCTGGCCCAGGCGGTTGCCGCCGGAAAATTCCATGAACGCCTTTATCACTACCTCAGCGAAGGCCAACTCGAGTTGCCGGCACTGCGCGAACGCACAGGTGACATCCTGCCGCTGGCCGAATACTTCCTCGGTATCTACAGCCAGCGTCTCGACTTGCCAGTGCCGCTGATCAGCGAAGCGGCGCAGCTTGTGCTGGAACGGCACAGTTGGCCGGGCAATACCAGGGAACTGGAGAACGTCATTCACTTTGCATTACTGGTCAGTACGGGTGACGAAATCTTGCCGGAGCATTTGAATCTGCCGGTTGTCCGTCCATCTGCGGTTCTTGTACGAGGATGGATAGATCAACTTATTCAACAAGGGGATGTCGCTGAAGTCCGGGCGCTGAAAGAATATTTCACAAGCATCAATATATAAGCACGTTTGTTGGCGTTATAACGAAACCGGGCAATTGATGGTTGCCTGGTTTTTTTATGGGCGCTGATTGTTGCTGTTATATTTTGTACTATTTGCACTGTGGCTGTAACAATTTTCTGTTTTGTGGGTTGATAGGTTTTGACATATCTTCTTATTTCTCCCTGGATACATTGATATCCGTCATTGTTAAATATCATATGAAAAAGGATTTTTCTGTGAAGTTTGTTGGAAATAATGCTGCGATAGCTCCAGGTGTCGACGATGAGTTGAAAGATATCAATCTCCTTGTCGACGGTTATATGCCTGCTGACCCGGAGATGGCGCCCCAGTCTTTTCAAGAGGCTGATTCTCCTGAGTGGATAGATCTCAAACGACTTCAGGTTTTCTCGACTTCGGGCGGAAACATAATTTACGCCAACGGATACCAGCAGTTGAGATTGATGGTAGTTGTACAAGCTGTCGACGAAGGGCAAAAGGTAGTTGGAATTTCCGAAAGCGAGCTCGACAGCATTCAATTGCTGGATGCCTATTCCGGAAAAGCCCTGCCGATAGACACCATTCGAGACGGCGAGGAACCAGTATGGAAGTGCATGCTGGAGCGAAGTTTGCCGTACGCGCCGTTTCCTCACACGGGTGAACTGCATGGCCCGGTTGTGCGGGGGAAAGGCATCTTTCTCAAGGAGTTCTACGTCAGCAGCAACTCACCCGACCCCGTCAAGCTGATTGCGGCCATTACCCGTTCGGACGGTGAGGTGTTCTATTCGGAAGAAACCTCGGAATTCGGTGAAATAAGCCTGAGGACCGTGCCACCGCCGATCTATCGAAAAGAACAGTTCAGGGTCAAACACCTGTCCGCCAACTGGAAGCCGACAGAGAACGTTGCCAAGGTTGATCGATATGTCCTGGACCTGTTAGTGGACCAGCAGCATATAAAATTCGTCGATTGCTCGATTACCGGCGTGTTGCGGGCACGCAGTGAACATCCTGACTATCTCGGGTACTACGCCGTTGGCTATTTTAATGGGCTCAAGTCTAATGACGGCGCGGAGGCATTGTGGGAAACAGCCGATCAAATTGCGACCTACCATGATGAGCAAGGCAAAATAACTTTTTTGATGCACTTTGCCAGAAAGGGCGGAGAGTCCACAGTTCGATATGATCAATTGTCGGTGAAGATGTTTGTTCGGGATATGTATGGGAACGGGCATGAAGTCGACGTCGCAATGAACACCCAAAGCCCTTCGATGATCGAAGTTGTTTAACTTTACTGTATCTGCAGCGTCAAGGAATGATGATGAGTACAGCTATGCCAGAAGTGGAATCCAGCGCGTTCAATTTTTCTGAGTTTATACAGTCTGGAGTGGACGTCCGTACCGGCTCTTATAGTACCAGCATTAATCTCGCGGGGTGGGTGGCCAACAATATCAACGGTCCGCTGATACCCTTCAGTATTTCATTCGATAGTTTCCGCACAACGGATTTCGGTTGGGGACGCGGTTGGTCATTGGGCTTGAGCTCCTACAATCGAAAGACCCGTAAGCTGACCCTTGCAAGCGGTGTTTCTTACCGTGTCTACATCAGCAGAGGGCAGCTCATCGTCCGGGATAAAAAGCTTCAAGACACTCGGGTCACGCTCGACGGCGACAACCTGGTTGTCAGCCATAAAAACGGTCTGATCGAGAGGTTGGTCAGGCCGGATGAAACTTATGATGAATGGTTGCCCGAACATGTCTTCTCCAACGAAGGGCGCTCGATCAATCTGAAATACATGTTGGTGCGGGGCCGTCGCGTCCTGCACGAAATTCACGATCAGCAACAACGCGTCGTGGCCCTGAGTCATGAAACGAAAGATCAACCCGCCAGCATTACCGTATGGCCTGATCATCCGCCAAGACGCTTGAATTTTGTTTTGCGGGTTCGTGATGGTTGGCTTCGGCAGATAACCCTTGATCACGGTTCTGCCGAGCACCTTGCATGGTCATTCGATTACCAGTTACTCGATGGTTTTCTGGTCATGACGGATGTCCGCGCGCCGGGCGGCAGTGTCGAGCGTATCGAGTACGCTCCTCAGAAGCATCGGTTGCCGCTCGGGGCACCGATCAATGCCTTGCCGGCGGTGCGGCGCAGTGTTCTGGTGCCGGGTACAGGGTTGCCGACGATCACCCGTGTCTATGAATACTCCGACAAAAATTTCCTCGGCTATCAATCGGGACTTCGTTGGGTGCAGAACGGGGACCATCTGCATGGGCACAAAGGACCTTACACCTACTCCTGCACCGAACGCCTGGTTGCGGGGGAGGGTGTTAATGCGGTTGAACTGAGTCGCATCGAAAGAACCTACAACCGCTTTCACCTGATGATCTCGGAAAAGTCCATTGCCAACGGCAAGGTGCAGCACAAAACGATTGTCTATCACGATGTTGACGGTCTGGATTTCTCCGGTCAGCCCGCCCATTTCCAACTGCAGAAAACAGCTGTCGTCAGTTATGTCGATACTTCCGCGAGCGCCACGCGCCGAACCGAAACCACCCATACGACCTATGATGAATTCGGCAATCTGCTAACGCAGATCAATCCGAGCGGAGCCCGGGAGGACTACGTCTATTATCCGGCCGAAGGTGCCGAGGGTTGCCCCCCCAATCCACTGGGCTTCATCACGGCATTGAAGGAGCGATCGGTCACGCCTTCACCTGATTTTGCCCCGGCGCCGACAGTCATTGTCCGTTTTTCCTACATCGATTTGCCCTCCATGCGCGAAGGTGGTCATCGGTTTTTGTTGCCTCAAAGCGAAAGGCTGTTTGACGGCGGGAACAACAAGCCATGCGTGGATACTCGATTCGAGTACATCGATGATGCCAGCGATGAATTTTACGGACGCCTCAAGAGTCGCTCGCAAACCGGGCACAACGGTCACCGCCGTCTCGAATTCAAATATTCAATTGATGGAGATTGGGTAAAAACCCTTCAACGATTGTTCGTGGGTAGTGAAAGGCATGATCGCAATGTCTGGCATGACCGATTTATCGGACAGGAAGTCAAGCTTCGGGATGGGGGCGGCAATGAGTTGTTGAAGAAGTACGACAATCTGAACCGTGTCGTTCGCGAGACAGCGGCATTCGATGGAACGGATATCGCGTCACGCATCACTGAATTCTTCGGCGAAAGCCAGTCAGAGGACGGCGCAACCATCGGCATCACCAACATACGGGGAGTGCTGAGCAAGATTTGGCTCGACGGGGTCGGGCGCACGACCAAGGTCAAGGTTCAGGATTTCGATTCAGCCGACAGACCATTACGTCTGACCTATGAGGCCCACTACGACAATTTTGGGCGACTGGTGAGCGAAGTCAGCCAGGACTGGTCCGAGGGCAAGGCCACCGAGTCAACCACGACCTACAGCCACGACGGCTGGGGGCGCGTATGCAGAACGGTAGGTCCTGACGGTGTCCCGGTAAACGATGTGTTTGACCCGGTTTCATTGACTCGAACTTGCTGGCTCGACGGCGCTGGAAAAACCCGTTCTGTATTGAACGTGTTCGGTAAGCCGGACCGGGAAGAACGCATCGACTCCGAAGGTGCGGTCACTATCACCGCGACTTTTACCTACGACGGACTTGGGCGTTGCCTGACGCAAACCAACGAGGCGGGATTCGAAACGAGCTTCCGTTATGACCTTTACGGGCGTCTGATCGAGACGATTCTGCCGGATGGCACTTCGATAAAAAAAAAGTATGACCCCCTGAGCACGGGTGATCATCCAATCGAAATCAGTGCCGATGACTACGTATTGGGCACCCGGACTTACGACGGTTTGTTGCGTGTCACTCGTACGACCGTCGGCGGCAGAACCGAAACCAGGACCTATGAGGGGGGTGGTGCTCAAGCTTTGCAGCAAGTGACGGCGGCGGGCGATGTTTTCAGGTTCGCCCTTGATCCCATGCTCAACGGGGCAGTGACCGCGCGGATGGGCGGCCACGCGGAATCAGCCAGGCATCGATTTGATCCATTGACCGGGCAACTCGTCGAAACTTCCAGCCCTGCCATTCAGCGCCGGTTTGAGTACTCCAGGTCGGGCAAAGAAAAGTCCCGGGAGTGGATCTCCAGCGAAGGCCGCTTCGGCACTGCCACTACCCGTTCATTGAATGGGCGGCCCATCAGCTTTATCGATGTCAACGATGTAGAAACTGCTTACATCCATGACGCTGCGGCGCGGCCCGTGGAAATACGGCAGGGACCGGTTCTGGCGAAGTACGCCTACGGTGCCCAGGGCCAGTTGCTGACATTGAGTGTCGAGGACACCGCCTCGAAACGTTCGCTGACGACCACCTTGGTTCACGATGAGTTCGGTCGTGAGATTCAGCGTATTTCGCAGTTCGGCGACGGATCTCGCCTGGAGGTCATTCAAGCGTTTGGGGCCGATGACAAACTTCAGCAACGATCGCTGGTGTCCGGTGCGCAGTCACGTACAGAAACCTTCGCCTACGACAGCCGCGGGCGTCTGACGCGCTATGACTGTGAAGGCACGCAGGCACCGATCGATGCCTGGGGAAAACGCATTGATTTTCAGGCGTTCACCTACGACTACCTCGACAACCTGTTGACGGTGCGTACGGGGTTCGATGGGGAGGAGAACCTGTGCAGGTTTTCCTACGATCGTCCTGACAAAACCCAGTTGAGTTCAATGACTCACAGTCACGCGCACTATCAGCCCGGGCAAGTGAGTTTCGAATACGATGCCAACGGTAATCTGCTCAATGATAACCAGGGGCGCACGTTCAGGTATGACACGCTGAGTCGGCTCGAGAGTGTCGCCAGCGCTGGCGGTCGCACGCACTATCAATTCGACGGCGAAGATCAATTGCATGCGGTGGCTGCCGAATCCGCAGAGTTGATCAGGCTTTTCCATAGCGAACATGCGCTGTGCAGCGAAGTGGCGGGTAACCATCGACGCAGTCTGTTGTCAGGCGACGGCAAGTACTTGGCCGAGCAGCAAGGTGACGATGTTGTCTTGTTTGTCACGGATGGTCAGGGCACCGCCCTTGCTCGCCTTGGATCTCAAGACGAATCTGTTTTGTCCTGCCTTCCTTATGGTGATCGCCCCGCATCGAGCGGACTTGGCGCCCTGCTGGGGTTTCAGGGTGAGCGACTGGACCCTTCAACCGGGTGTTACCTGCTCGGCAGGGGGTATCGGGCCTACAACCCCCGATTGATGCGATTTCACAGCCCCGACAGTTGGAGCCCCTTTGAGGGTGGCGGCCTCAATGCCTATGCCTATTGTCTGGGGGATCCGGTCAATCTCAAGGATCCCACCGGGCATATCCCGACCCTGGGATGGGTGAAAATCGGAGTGACTGCCGCCCTGGCCGCCGCCGCGATTGCCCTCACCGTCGTGACCATGGGCGCAACCGCACCACTCGTGCCGATCTCGGCCAACGCCTTGGCCTTTTTAACCCTGGAGGTCATTTCCGCGACAGTTTCAATTGCCTCCGCGGTTGTCGATGAACTGGCCCCGGATAGCCTTGGCGCCCAGATATTGACCTACTCGTCGCTGGCGCTGGGAGTGGTGTCGTTGGGGGCCACCGCGGTTGCAAAAATTGGCAGTAAAGGCATTGGCTTTGCGTTGACGAAAAGTGTCGGCTCCCTGGCAGACGTGGTGGCTGCACAGCGAGGGGCAGCGCGGGTGGCGGTGGGGCGGCGTCTACACGGCGCTGTTTCCACGGCAAATGAGGCATTGAGAAGTACGGTCAAATTACAAAGCCGGCTAAACAACGTGTTGACGGCAAAAACGGTCACCAGTGGGGTGGGTATCGCTGCCAAATCAGCATTCGTGGTCGCGAATTCGGAAAAGTACGCTGCCAAAGCCGACGCATTGCTTCAAGACTACTGGCCATCACTGACTGAGGGTTTCAGTGCCCAGAAATTTCGAAGCGATGCGCTGGACGCTCTGGAGTCATTCACCCATGAGATTGGCGAGCAGATCATCAAGCTGCGCGGTGTTTGAACAACGATGAGCAGAGATCTAGATTATTTCAAAATGGAATATCAACTTGAATAAAAGTTATTGTTCGGGAATAAAAAATCCCGGTATTGTCCGCTTCACGCCAGCGATAGCACTTCACTGGCACTCTCATGTTCAAGCCGTCGCCACAAGCGACTGTGATTTTCGATAAGGACACTGCATGAAAAAGGTTCTGTTGTTCACCGCACTGGCGGCTGCCCTGACCGCGGGCCTGGCCCAGGCTGGCGAGAAACTGGTGGTTGCCGCGACCCCGGTTCCACACGCCGAGATTCTCGAGCTGATCAAGCCAACCCTCGCCAAAGAAGGCGTGGACCTGGAAATCAAAGTCTTCACCGACTACGTTCAGCCGAACGTGCAGGTCGATCAGAAGCGTCTGGACGCCAACTACTTCCAGACCCTGCCGTACCTGAAGAGCTTCAACGAAGGCAAAGGCACTCACCTGGAAACCGTGATCGGTGTTCACGTTGAACCCTTCGGCGGCTACTCGAAGAAAGTCAAAACCCTGGCTGAGCTGAAAGACGGCGCGACCATCGCCATCCCGAACGAAGGCAGCAACAGCGGCCGTGCCCTGATCCTGCTGCAGAAGGCTGGCCTGATCGAGTTGAAAGACCCGAAAAACGCCCTGGCCACGCCGAAAGACATCGCCAAGAACCCGCACAACTTCAAGTTCAAGGAGCTTGAGTCCGCGATGTTGCCGCGTGTGCTGGATCAGGTCGACCTGGACATGATCAACACCAACTACGCGCTGGAAGCGGGTCTGAACCCGGCTAAAGACGCCCTGGTGATCGAAGGTGCCGATTCGCCTTATGTGAACTTCCTGGTGGCCCGTCCGGACAACAAGGACAGCGTTGCCATCCAGAAACTGGCCAAGGCCCTGACCAGCCCGGAAGTGAAAGCCTTCATCGAGAAGAAGTACAGCGGCGCGGTACTGCCTGCGTTCTGATTCGCGAAGCAAACCCCTTCAAGGTTTCAAACGCCGACGGCCGATTTAGCGTCGGCGTTTTTTTATGGGTGCTCGATTTAACTGTGGCGAGGGGGCTTGTCGGGCCGCCGCATCGCCCCGTTCGAATGCGCAGCATTTGCCCAGGGGAGCGCGGGAGATCTGTTCGGGGCCGCTTCGCAGCCCAACGGGGGCAAGCCCCCTCGCCACAGGGAGCCAGTTGACTCTGGATTGCTCAGGCCGGCGTGGCCTTCAAGGCCCTGCGCAACGCCATCAAGAGTTTCAGAATGTCCTGCGGATCCAGCCGTTGCGGCGTTTGTACGTCTGCCATGTTCTCGTCCTTGTGAGATTTTGGCCGGGAGTCTGGCCAAAAGTGGTTCGTCCTTGGAGAGGCGCTTCGAAAAAAAGATCCTTCCTACGGCGCAAGGGAAAATAGACGTCTTCCATCTCCCGTCAAATTACGCGCCGTTCACTCCGGCCAATACCACGCCGGCTCATCCAGCATCCGCTGCCCGACAATCCCGGTCTGTCCGAGATTCTTCTCCAGCACGATGCAATTGCACTCCGGGTCCTCCTGCAGCGCCGAAATCAAACGTCGGGCGTGGGACACCACCCACACCTGACACTGCTCGGACGCGCGGATGATCAAGCGCGCCAGCGCCGGCAGCAGATCCGGGTGCAGGCTGGTTTCCGGTTCGTTCAGCACCATCAGCGTCGGCGGGCGTGGCGTCAGCAGCGCCGCGACCAGCAGCAGGTAACGCAACGTTCCGTCCGACAATTCGGCAGCCGACAGCGGCCGCAACAAACCTTCCTGAAAGAACTCGATGGCGAAGCGCCCACCCGGCAGAGGTTCGATGTTCAGTCGTGCACCGGGGAAGGCGTCGCTGATCGCCGCCCGCAAGGCCTCGGGATCGCCAATTTCGATGATCGTCTGCAAGGCCGCCGCCAGATCGCGTCCGTCGTGGTGCAGCACCGGCGTGCGGGTGCCTAGTTGCGGTTGCCGCGCCGGGGCGTCGGCATCGCTGCGAAAGTGATCGTAAAAGCGCCAGCGGCGGATGAACTCGCGCATCTCCAGCACTTCCGGCGAACTGCGCAGGCTGCCGACCTGATCGAACAGGCTGTCGAAAGTCGGCGTGTGCTGCGCCAATACATCCCACTTTCGATCGGCGCGGGCACGGATCATCGGGCCGTCACGATCGACCAGCAGACTGGCCGGGCGATAGAACGCTCCGGCCCACAGGCATTCGCGTTTGATCTGCGGGTCGAGGCTGAAATAAGACGGTATCGGCGTGCTGCGTCCGGGCAGCATGAAATGGCCATTGGAATCGGGCAGGCCGAGGCTGATCGAGTAGCCGAAATCCTCTCCCGCAAACCCCAGGCGCAGGCGTTTGACGCCCTGGCGCACGGTGGGCTCGATGGCGACTTCGCCAGTGCGCATGCGCCGGGAGATGGTTTCCGGACCGGCCCAGAAGGTCGAATCCAGGCCACCTTCACGGGCCAGGGCATTGACCACCCCGCCGTGGGCGGTTTCCGCCAGCAGGCGCAGCGCACGGTACAGGTTGGACTTGCCGCTGCCGTTGGGGCCGGTGATCAGATTCAGCCGTCCCAGCGGGATCACCAGTTTGTTGATCGAACGGTAATTGGCCACCGCGAGGGTCTTGAGCATTTGGGTTCCTGAGGGGGGATCGACCGGGGCTCATTGTCAGGCATGCACAGGCGTCTATGGCAAGTGTTTCAGGGCTGAAAGAGTGTGAGCTTTTTCTTCATAAGACGCTCGTGCAAGGTTCCAATCCTGTTCTAAGCTCTCTGTCGAGTTGTACATGGAAAAGGCCAAGGAGTTTGCATGGTGGTTCCCGGATTTAAAGTAGTCATGGCCTTGAGTGTCGTCACCCTGCTGACGGCTTGCGACGAGAAAAAACCCGTGCAGGAATACCTGCCACGGGTGTTCGTGCAAGTCGTTAAGCCGGCCGATTACGCGGTCCCGGTTACCCTCACCGGTGATATCCAGGCCCGGGTACAGACGGAGCTGTCTTTCCGCGTGGGTGGCAAGATCATCCAGCGCTCGGTCGACGTCGGTGATCGAGTGACCGCCAAGCAAGTGCTGGCCCGGCTCGACCCCAAGGATTTGCAGACCAATGTCGATTCGGCCCAGGCGCAAGTCGTCGCCGAACAAGCGCGGGTGACGCAAAGTGCGGCGGCGTTCGTGCGTCAGCAAAAATTGCTGCCCAAGGGTTACACCAGCCAGAGCGAATACGACTCGGCCCAGGCAACCTTGCACAGCAGCCAGAGCGCCCTGAGCGCTGCCAAGGCGCAGTTGGCCAATGCCAAGGATCAGTTGAGCTATACGGCGCTGATCGCCGATGCACCGGGGATCATTACCGAGCGCCAGGCGGAAGTCGGCCAGGTGGTGCAGGCGACGATGCCCATCTTCAGCCTGGCCCGTGACGGCGACCGGGATGCGGTGTTCAACGTCTACGAATCGCTGCTGGCCGAGAAGCCGAGAGATCACACCATTGTCCTCAGCCTGGTCGATAACCCTGCGATCAAAACCACTGGCACCGTACGCGAAATCACCCCGGCGGTGTCGGCGCAATCCGGAACCGTGCAGGTCAAGGTCGGCCTCGACAAACTGCCCGACGGCATGCAGTTGGGTTCGGTGGTGAGTGCCACGGCCAGCGGATCGGGCAAGTCGGTCATCGAGTTGCCGTGGTCGGCGCTGACCAAAAACATCAGTGCCCCCGCTGTCTGGATTGTCGACGACAAGGGCAAGGCCCAATTGCATTCAGTCACGGTCGGCCGCTACCTGACCGGCAAGGTCATCATCAGCGGCGGGTTGAAGGACGGGGACAAAGTCATCATCGCCGGCGGACAACTCTTGCACCCGGACATGGAAGTCGAAATTGCCGAAAACACTTACAAGGATCTGACGTGGGGAGCCAAGCCATGAAGCCTTTATGGGCGTTGTCCATCGGGCTGGTGCTGAGCGCCTGTTCCAAAAACGAACCGCCGCCGGCGCCGGTACGGCCGGTGTTGTCGATCAAGGTCCAGACCTTGAGCGAAGAGGACCTGGGCCGCTTCGCCGGTAGCATCCAGGCGCGCTATGAAAGCAATACCGGCTTCCGCGTGGACGGGCGAATCGCCAGCCGTAACGTCGATGTCGGCGCCGAGGTGGAGAAGGGTACGCTGCTCGCCACCCTCGACCCTTCCGACCAGCAGAACCAATTGCGTTCGGCCCAGGGCGACCTGTCGAAAATTCAGGCGCAACTGATCAATGCCAAGGCCAGTGCCCTGCGCCAGCAAGCCCTGTTTGATCGTGGGGTCGGCGCGCAAGCGCAACTCGACGAGGCCAACACGGACCTCAAAACCACCCAGGCCTCCCTCGATCAGGCCCGGGCGGCCGTCAACCAGAGCAAGGACCAACTGGGCTACACCGAGCTGCGCGCCGACCATAAAGCCGTGGTCACCCAATGGAGCGCCGAGGCCGGGCAAGTGGTAACGGCCGGTCAGCAAGTGGTGACTCTGGCGCAACCGGACATCAAGGAAGCGGTGATCGACCTGCCCGATACCCTGGTCGATCAACTGCCCAGCGATGTGGTGTTTCTGGTCGCTGCGCAGCTGGATCCGAGCATCAACACCACCGCCATCATCCGTGAAATCGAACCTCAGGCTCAAAGCGCCACACGCACCCGTCGCGCCCGCCTGAGCCTGGCTGAAACACCAGATGGCTTTCGCCTCGGCACAGCCATCAGCGTCACCCTGAGCTCGGCGATCAAGCCGCGTATCGAGTTGCCTGTCACCGCGCTGCAGGAGGTCGATGGCAAGCCACGCATCTGGGTGATTGATGCACAGAGTAAAACCGTCTCCCCCCGTGACATCACCGTGATCAGCCGTACCGACAGCACCGTGGTGCTGGCTGGCGGCGTGAAGAACGGCGAGCGGGTGGTCAGTGCCGGTGTGAACAGCCTCAAGCCGGGGCAACAAGTGAAAATCGACGAGGACAGTCAATGAAAGGGCCTTTCAACCTCTCGGAATGGGCCCTCAAGCATCAGTCGTTCATCTGGTATCTGATGTTCGTCGCGTTGTTGATGGGTGTGTTCTCGTATTTCAACCTGGGGCGCGAAGAAGACCCTTCGTTCACCATCAAGACCATGGTGATCCAGAGCAAATGGCCGGGGGCGACCCAGGAGGAAACCCTCGAACAGATCACTGACCGGATCGAGAAGAAGCTCGAGGAGCTCGACTCCCTCGACTATGTGAAAAGCTACACGCGCCCCGGCGAATCGACGGTGTACGTGAACCTGCGCGACACCACCAGTGCCAAGGACATCCCGGAAATCTGGTACCAGGTGCGCAAGAAGATCAACGACATCAAATACCAGTTCCCGCAAGGCATACAGGGGCCGTCGTTCAACGACGAGTTCGGTGACGTCTTCGGGTCGATCTACGCCTTCACCGCCGACGGCCTGACCATGCGTCAGTTGCGCGACTACGTGGAACAGGCCCGCATGGAAATTCGCGGCGTGCCGGGGCTGGGCAAGATCGAAATGGTCGGCCAGCAGGACGAAGTGCTGTACCTGAACTTCTCCACGCGCAAACTCGCTGCGCTGGGCATCGATCAGCGTCAGGTGGTGCAGAGCCTGCAAACCCAGAACTCCGTGACCCCGGCGGGTGTCATCGAGGCCGGGCCGGAGCGGATTTCGGTGCGCACTTCGGGGCAGTTCGCTTCGGAGAAAGACCTGGCCGAGGTCAACCTCAAGCTCAATGACCGCTTCTATCGTCTGGCCGACATTGCCGAAATCAGCCGCGGCTACGTCGATCCGGCCTCGCCGGAATTCCGCTTCAACGGCAAACCGGCCATCGGCCTGGCGATTGCCATGCAGAAGGGTGGCAACGTCCAGGCGTTCGGCAAGGCCCTGCACACCCGTATTGACCAGTTGACCGCCGACCTGCCGGTCGGTGTCGGCATTGACAACGTCTCCGACCAGGCCGTGGTGGTGGAGGAGGCCGTTGGCGGCTTTACCAGCGCGTTGTTCGAGGCCGTGGTGATCGTACTGTTGGTCAGCTTCGTCAGCCTTGGCGTGCGTGCCGGGCTGGTGGTGGCTTGCTCGATCCCGTTGGTGCTGGCGATGGTGTTCGTGTTCATGGAATACAGCGGCATCACCATGCAGCGGATTTCCCTCGGTGCACTGATCATCGCCCTCGGCCTGCTGGTGGACGATGCGATGATCACCGTGGAAATGATGGTTACGCGTCTGGAGTTGGGTGAGACCAAGGAGCAGGCGGCGACCTTCGCCTACACCTCCACGGCGTTCCCGATGCTTACCGGCACGCTGGTGACGGTGGCGGGCTTCGTGCCGATCGGCTTGAACGCCAGCTCGGCCGGTGAATACACCTACACCCTGTTTGCGGTGATTGCCTGCGCGATGCTGGTGTCGTGGGTGGTGGCGGTATTGTTTGCGCCGGTGATCGGCGTGCACATTCTCAGTACCAACGTGAAACCCCATGAAGGCGAACCCGGGCGTATCGGCAAGGCGTTCAATGGCGGGCTGCTGTGGTGCATGCGCAATCGCTGGTGGGCTATTGGCATCACCGTACTGTGCTTTGTACTGGCGGTGTTCAGCATGCGCTACGTGCAGAACCAGTTCTTCCCGTCTTCGGATCGGCCGGAAATCCTGGTGGACCTGAACCTGCCGCAAAACGCCTCGATCGACGAAACCCGCCGGGCCGTCGATCGTCTTGAAGCCACGCTCAAGGACGATCCGGACATCGTGCGCTGGAGCACCTACGTCGGCCAGGGTGCCATTCGCTTCTATCTGCCACTGGACCAGCAACTGCAAAACCCGTTCTACGCGCAGCTGGTGATCGTCAGCAAAGGTCATACCCGTGAGGCCATGATGCAGAAGCTTCGCGAGCGCTTGCGCAACGACTTCGTTGGCATCGGCAGTTATGTCCAGGCACTGGAAATGGGCCCGCCGGTAGGGCGTCCGATCCAGTACCGGGTCAGCGGCAAGGACGTCGACCAGGTGCGCCGACATGCCATCGACCTGGCCACTGAGCTGGACAAGAACCCGCACATTGGCGAGATCATCTACGACTGGAACGAACCGGGCAAAGTGCTGCGGATCGACATCGCCCAGGACAAGGCGCGGCAGTTGGGGTTGTCTTCGGAGGATGTGGCCAACCTGATGAACGGCATCGTCAGCGGCCAGTCAGTGACTCAGGTCGATGACGACATTTACCTGATCAACGTGGTCGGTCGCGCGGTGGATTCCGAACGCGGTACGCCGGAAACCCTGCAGAACCTGCAAATCGTCACGCCAAGCGGCACGTCGATTCCGCTGCTGGCGTTCGCCACGGTGCGCTACGAACTGGAGCAGCCGCTGGTGTGGCGTCGCGATCGCCTGCCGACCATCACCATCAAGGCGGCGATACGCGACGAGATCCAGCCGACGGACCTGGTGAAAATCCTCAAGCCGTCCATCGACGATTTCGCTGCCAAATTGCCGGCGGGCTACAAAGTCGCCACCGGTGGTACGGTGGAGGAAAGCGGCAAGGCCCAGGGACCGATTGCCAAAGTTGTGCCGCTGATGCTGTTCTTGATGGCGACCTTCCTGATGATCCAGCTGCACAGCGTGCAGAAGCTGTTCCTGGTGGCCAGCGTCGCGCCGCTGGGGCTGATCGGCGTGGTGATCGCGCTGGTGCCGACAGGCACGCCCATGGGCTTCGTGGCGATCCTCGGGATTCTGGCGCTGATCGGTATCATCATTCGCAACTCGGTGATCCTGGTGACCCAGATCGAGGAATACGAGCTGAAGGGTTATGCACCGTGGGATGCAGTGGTACAGGCCACCGAACATCGGCGCCGGCCGATCCTGCTGACCGCAGCGGCGGCGAGCATGGGGATGATCCCGATTGCCCGGGAAGTGTTCTGGGGGCCGATGGCCTACGCGATGATCGGCGGGATCGTTATCGCCACCTTGCTGACGCTGCTGTTTTTGCCGGCGCTGTATGTGGCCTGGTACAAGATTCGCGAGCCGAAGAAAGACGCTGTTTAAAAAGCGAGCGCTTCGCGCTCATCGCGAGCAAGCTCGCTCCCACAGGTTGACCGCAATCCACTGTGGGAGCGAGCTTGCTCGCGATGGCGTCCGAATGGGCTACACAGCTTTACGCCAGACACTCGCCAACCAGGGCTGCTGCTCCCGCGGCAGCCCTGTCGGCCGGTAGTAATGCTCCAGCTCCACAAACCCCGCCTCGATCAACAAATGCTGCCAGGCCGCCAGGTCGTGATACGACCCATAACGCGGCCCGTTCCAGCCTTCCTGATTCTCGCCACGGGGATTGGAACTGAACAACACCCCACCCGGTTTCAGCGCTCCCCACAACTGCTTCAACACCCGTGGTAATTCCTGACGCGGAACATGAAACAGCACCGCGTTGGCAAAGATCCCGTCGAAACGCTCGGCCGGCAGATCAAGCTTCAAAAAGTCCTGCTGCCAGACCTCGCAACCACTGTCCTCACGGGCCATCTGCGCGAGTTTTTCCGAACCGTCGAGGCCGACAGCCCTGTGGCCCATACGGGTGAAGGTTTGCAAATCCCGACCCGGCCCGCAGCCGAAATCGAGAATGTCGAAAGGCGCATCGCCCTGAATGTGCCGCAGCAGGGCATCGATGTTCTGGCTGACGTCGTGATCGCGGGTGCCTTCACGGAAGTCTTCGGCGACCGCGTTGTAATGGCCGAGGGTCGTGGAGGTGATCTGTTCGAGGTCGTCAGGTGTTTGCTTCATGGTCGGCTGCGCGGGCAAGTGGGATGGGTCGAATATACGCCATCATGCCGGGGGCTGCTTCGCAGCCCATCGCGAGCAAGCTCGCTCCCACAATGATTCGCGCCGTGCACAAATTTGGTCTGCACTGAGGATCAACTGTGGGAGCGAGCTTGCTCGCGATGGCGTTGGTACTGACAACAGATGGCTCAGCCCTTTTTCATCCCCAGACATTCAATGGAGTGATCCACCATCGCCTTGGCAATCTCCAGCAAATGCCAGATCGAGTACACCATCGCACGGTCGGCGCCCTTGAGTTGATCGCCACACTGATACGCCGTGACCGAAGCACAGCGCAGCAGATCGGCCACATACAACTGAGTGTCTTCAAAACTCACGTCGTTGCTGACGTTGTAGAAGCGCATTTCATCGGGCGGTGCGGGTTGCTTGCCGGTGAGGTAGAAATCGATGGCCCGATAAAGCACGGAGCGATCTCTGAGCGGGTCTTCGGTGATGGTTTCGTTGTCGGGATTTTCGGGAGGTGGATCGGGTACGGATTTTTCCATGAGTGTTGCTCCTATTGCTGCATGGGAGCCATCACTTATCGCCTACTAAACGATTGGGTGGCGGCTGTACGCAGGTTAGTAGGCCGGTCAATAGGAAAACCGGTGCACCCGAAGGTGCCCCACGCACAGCCACCATATTCTGCATGCGGCAAAATTTGCCGGACATGAGCATGGAATCGCTATGCGCCTATTGTTCCGGGCTACTAAACCCGATCACTGATGAGCAGTGACGGACGGAGACTAGCCACCGGATTTGGCAGGCGCAAGCGAGCGAAATGATCTAGGAAACTTCCTGCAAAGGAAAGGGAACGGGCCTTCGGAAACGCTGATTTCTTTGTACGAAATATCGCCAGAATCGCCACTCATGTAGGAGCGAGCTTGCTCGCGAAAAACCTGAGGGCGCCACGGGGAATCTGGTTTCCCGCGTTATCGTTGACCTCCATCGCGAGCAGGCTCGCTCCTACAGGGCTACCGCTTGTTGAGACCCCGCGCCAACCGATCCCCACCGAGCTGAATCACCGCCACCAACGCCACCAGCAACACAATCACCGTCAACATGATCTGGCTATCAAACCGCTGATACCCATACCGATAGGCAATGTCGCCCAGTCCACCGGCGCCAATCGCCCCGGCCATGGCCGAGGAGTTGATCATCGTCACCAGGGTGATGGTGAACCCGCCAACAATCCCCGGCAGCGCTTCCGGCAACAACACATGCCAAACGATGTGCCAGCGCCGGCAGCCCATGGCTTGCGCCGCTTCGATCAAACCGTGGTCGACCTCGCGCAAGCTGACTTCGGCAATGCGCGCAAAGAAAGGCGTAGCGGCGATGGTCAACGGCACCACGGCGGCCCACACGCCGTAAGTGGTGCCGACGATGAGCCGGGTGAACGGAATCAAAGCGACCATCAGGATCAGGAAAGGCACCGAGCGGAACAAGTTCACGAACGCCCCCAACACTCGGTTCAGCGCCGGTGCTTCGTAGATGCCGCCCTTGGAGCTGGTGACCAGGATCACTGCCAGCGGAATGCCCGCCAACAGCGCGATCAACGACGACACGCCGACCATCAGGAAGGTGTCGATAAAACCCTGCAGCAGGCGATCAAACCACATAACCCAGTACCTCCACCTGTTGCGCCCAATGAGAGGCGCGCTGACACAACTCCTCGGCATCGAGGGACGAGCCGGTCACCGCCAGCAGCAGTTGCCCAAGCGCATGGCCCTGAATCCGTTCCACGCCGCCTTGCAACAATCGCACGCGGCCTCCGAGGGCGCTGAACAGTGCCGCCAGATCCGGTTCGTCGCGTTGGCTGCCGGTGAACTGCAAGCGCAGGACCACAGCGGCGTCGCAGGCACCCGATTGCGCCAACAGACGGCTTTGCAGTTCTTGCGGCAATGCGTGTTGCAACGGCGCCAGCAATGTCTTGCTGACCTCATGCTGTGGATTGCCGAACACTTCCCACACCGGGCCTTGCTCGACGATTCTCCCGTGCTCCAGCACCACCACCCGATCACAGATCTCACGGATCACCGCCATCTCGTGGGTGATCAGCACAATGGTCAGGCCCAGGCGTTGATTGATCTCGCGCAGCAGGCCGAGAATCGACTGCGTAGTCTCCGGGTCCAGTGCCGAGGTGGCTTCGTCACACAGCAGGATTTCCGGGTCATGCACCAGCGCCCGGGCAATGCCCACGCGCTGTTTCTGCCCGCCGGACAACTGCGCCGGGTAAGCCTTGTGTTTGGCCTGCAAACCCACCAGTTCCAGCAGTTCACGGACTTTGCGCTCGCGTTGTTCCTTGGGCACGCCAGCGACTTTCAACGGCAGTTCGACGTTCTGCCAAACGGTCTTGGCCGACATCAGGTTGAAGTGCTGGAAGATCATGCCGATGCGCCGTCGCAGCGCCACCAGTCGGTCTTCGTCGAACTCGCCGATGTCCACTTGATCGATCAGCACCCGACCGCTGCTTGGCTGTTCCAGGCGATTGATGGTGCGGATCAGCGACGACTTGCCGGCGCCGCTGCGGCCGATGATGCCGAACACTTCGCCGCGCTGGATCGCCAGGTCGATGCCGTGCAACGCGGCCACCGGTCCTTGCTGGCCGTTGTAGGTTTTACCCAGGCCGATGAAGCGTACGTGGGCATGGTTGAGTTCGGGATGCAGCTCAGTGCGCTCTGCGCTTTGCGGCTCTGGAATCTCCAGTCGCCGTTGGATGGCGGCGGTCATGCTCAGCTTTCCCAGCCGGCTTGATAGAGCTTGCCGTGGGCTTTATCCAGTGCGGCGCGCACAGCCGGTGAGTGCTGGTAGATGTCGACGAACTTGATCAGGCGCGGGTCGGTTTTGCTCTTGGGCTGGATCACGAACTGAATCACGTATTCCTTGTGATCGAGGCCATCGAACAGCAGCGCGGAGCCCGCGTCGAAGGTTTTCGACAAGCGAATGTAGGCCGGGTAGCCCTGTACCAGATCGGCATCGTCATAGGCACGTACCAGTTGCACGGCTTCGACCTGGAGGATCTTGATGTGCTTCGGGTTGGCGATGATGTCTTCTTCGGTGGCCTTGTAGCCGACGCCGGGCTTGAGGGTGATCAGCCCTGCCTTGGCCAGCAGCTGCAAGCCACGGCCGCTGTTGATCGGATCGTTGGCGATGGCCACGCTGGCGCCTTGGGGCAGTTCGTCGAAGCTTTTGTATTTCTTCGAGTAGAGACCGACGTTGTTGATGATCCCCGGCGCGAACGGCACCAGATCGAAACCTGATGCTGCCTTGGCGTTTTCCAGGAACGGGATGTGCTGGAAGTAGTTCACGTCGATGTCGCCAGCGGCGAGGCTGACGTTCGGTGCGATCCAGTCGGTGAACTCCACCAGTTCGACCTTCAGGCCTTGTTTGCCGGCTTCTTCGACCGCTGCTTCCAGGGGGATGGCGAAGGCGGCGGTAGTGCCGATTTTCAGCGGGGCGTCGGCGGCGAAGGTCACCGAGCTGAACAGGCCGAGGGCCAGGGCCAGTGCTTTGACTGGGTGGGAGAGGTAGTTCTTTTTCATGATGAGTTATCCAGTCAGTGCATTAAATTTGTGGTGTCTGTTCGGGCCTCATCGCGAGCAAGCTCGCTCCCACAGTGGATCTCGGGTGTTCACACAATCCCTGTGGGAGCGAGCTTGCTCGCGATGCTTTTAGCGTCGGTAAGTCGAGCCGGTATGTTGCTCAGGCAGATGCGCCTCCCGCTGAAACAGCTTTTCGCGCAAGGTCCCGTCGTCGTACGCGGTCTTGTAAGAGCCCCGCCGTTGCAACTCGGGGATCACCAGCTCGATGAAGTCCTCATAGCTTTCCGGCGTGACGATGCGGGTCAGGTTGAAGCCATCCAGCCCGGTCTCGGCGATCCACGATTCCAGTTCATCCGCCACTTGCTGCGGTGAACCGACCACGGTGATGTAGCGACCGCCGAGGGCGTGTTGTTCGAGTAATTTGCGTCGGGTCCAGTCGTTGTTTTGCAGATGCTTGGTGGCGGACTGGATGGCGTTGCTCTTCACGTACTGGATCGGCTCGTCGATTTCGTACTGAGAAAAATCGATCCCGGTGGACGCCGAGAAGTGCGCCACGCCGGCCTCTGCACTGGCGTAGCTCAGGTACTCGGCGTGCTTGGTCCAGGCCAGCTCCTCGGTGGCGCCAACGATCACGTTCAGGCCCATGAACACCTTGATGTCCTCGGGATTGCGCCCGGCTTCGACGGCGCTGGCGCGCACCTTGTCCACCTGCGCCTTGGTCGATGCCTTGGTCTGGCCACTGATGAACACGCACTCGGCATGTCGCCCGGCGAACAGCAAACCGCGATCCGAACTGCCGGCCTGGAACAGCACCGGCGTGCGCTGGGGCGAGGGTTCGCACAGGTGATAACCCTCGACCTGATAGAACTCGCCCTTGTGCTCGACCTTGTGCACTTTGTCCGGCTGCGCGTAGATCCGTTGCTGTGGATCGTTGAGCACCGCGCCATTTTCCCAACTGCCTTCCAGGAGTTTGTAGAGCACCTCCAGGTACTCATCGGCCTGGTCATAGCGGCGGTCATGCTCGACCTGTTCGCTCAGGCCCATGGCCTTGGCGGCGCTGTCGAGATAGCCGGTGACGATGTTCCAGCCGACCCGCCCACGGCTCAGGTGATCCAGGGTCGACAGACGGCGGGCGAACAGATACGGCGCTTCGTAGGTGAGGTTGGCGGTCAGGCCGAAACCGAGGTTTTTCGTCACCGCCGCCATGGCCGAGACCAGCAGCAGCGGATCGTTGACCGGCAACTGGATCGACTCTTTCAACGGCACGTCCACCGAGCTCTGGTAAACGTCGTAGACCCCGACGATGTCGGCGATGAACAGGCCGTCGAACAGCCCACGCTCCAGCAACTGCGCCAGTTCGGTCCAGTACTCGAGGGTGTTGTAGCGGGTTGATGTGTCGCGCGGGTGCGTCCACAAACCGTGGTTGATGTGCCCGATGCAGTTCATGTTGAACGCGTTGAGCAGGATCTTCTTTTTCGCGGCGGTCATCAAATGGTCCCCCGCAGTGGCGGGTTTTCATCGTTGAGGTAGTAATTGCCGACAGCGTGGTACTTCCAGCGCACCGGATCGTGCAGGGTGTGCACCCGGGCGTTGCGCCAGTGGCGATCCAGGCTGTGCTCAATCAGGGTCGCCTGGCTGCCGGCCAGTTCGAACAGTGTGCTGCCGGCGGCCAGGGAGATTTCGGTGCTGAGGGCGCGGGCTTCGGCGACGGCAATCGAGGCGGCCGCGACGGTCTCGGCCTGCGTGTCGGCCTGGGCCTTGTCGAGCAATTCACCGGCACGTTCCAGCAGCGCCTCGGCGGCGTGCAGGCGAATGCTCAGGTGGCCGAAGCTCTTGAGGGTCAGCGGATCGTCCGTGGCTTTTTCGTGGGTGGCGTCGATCCAGGGCCGGGTTTTCGTGCGCACGAAATGCAGCGCATCTTCATACGCGGCGCGGGCGATGCCGGTGTCGATGGCAGCATGGAGAATCTGCGCCAGCGGGCCGACCGGAGTCGGGCGCTCGAAAGCGCTTTGAAAGGGGATCACATCTTCGGCTGCGACGTAGACATCTTCGAACACCACCGAACCGCTGCCGGTGGTGCGTTGGCCAAAGCCGCTCCAGTCGTCGATCACGCTCAGGCCCTTGCTGTTGCGTGGGACGAACGCCAGTTGCTGCACGCCGTTTTGATCCACCACCGAGGTGGGAATGCGCTGGGCGTAGATCGCGCCCGTGGCGTAGAACTTGCGACCATTGATGCGATAGCCGCTGGCGTCGCGAGTCAGGCTCGTGACGCGATCGTGTGCGGTTTTAGTGCCGAGTTCGGCCAACGCATTGCCGAAGCGTTGACCGGCCAAAACTTCGGCGTACAGGCGTTGCTTCTGCTCGTGGCTGCCGTTCACCCGCAATACTTCGAGGGCATAGAAATGGTTTTGCGGGATCTGCCCCAGGGAGCCGTCGGCCCGGGCGATCAAGGCGATGACCTTGGCCAGGGTGACGTTGGAAACGCCGGCGCCGCCATACTCTTTTGGCACGCTGATGCCCCACAGGCCCGATCGGGAAAACACTTCCAGTTCCGGGTGTGGCAAGCGGCGCTCGCGGTCGCGTGTGGCGCTGTCGCGTTTGAAGTCTTCGGCGAGGTCGCTGGCGACGATCAGAGCTTGTTCATCGCTGGCGATGATCGCGACGTGGTGAGAACTTGTCATATGTTTCTCCAGATGTCTGGTCGTCAGATCCAGGAATGGCGATTAGGCAGCGTGCCGTTGAGGCGATAGGCGCCGACCGCGTGATACTTCCAGCGCACCGGGTCGTGCAGGGTGTGCACCCGGGCGTTGCGCCAGTGGCGGTCGAGGTTGAATTCGGCGAGGGTCGCGCGGCTGCCGGCCAGTTCGAGCAGCTTTTCGCTGGCCAGCAACGAAATCTCGGTGGTCAGCACTTTGGCTTCGGCCACGGCAATCGAGGCGCGGGCGGCGGACTCGGCGGTGAGTGGTGCGGCGCTGACGTCATCGAGCACTTGCCCGGCCTTGCGCAGCAGCGCTTCGGCGGCGTGCAGTTCGATTTTCAACCTGCCGATATCGGCGATCACGTACAGGTCATCGCTGGCCCGCTCGACCTTGGCGTCGATCCACGGCCGGGCGCGGGTTTTCACGAAGTCGATGGCGTCGTCGATGGCGCCTCGGGCGATGCCGGCGTCGATGGCCGCTTGAATCAGCTGCGAGACGGCACCCTGGATGTTCGGCGTGTCGTTGATCCGCCAGTTATCCACCACCAGTTCGGGATCGGCCTGCACGTTGTTGAGCAAAATCGTGCCGCTGGCGGTGGTGCGCTGACCAAAACCGGACCAGTCATCGACAATGCGCAATCCCGGTGTGCCACGACGGATGAACGCCAGCACCTGCTTGCCATCGTCGTTCAGCGCTTTGACCGCGACCCAATGAGCGAACAGTGCGCCGGTGGAATAGAACTTCTGGCCATTGAGGACGCCGTCAGCGGTGATGCGCGCCTTCAGTTCCAGGGTGTTTTTGGTGCCGCGTTCCGGCCCGGCATTGCCGATGCGCCAGCCTTCCAGGACGCTTTTGAACAGTTGTTGTTTCTGCGCTTCGGTGGCGCTGCCGAGCACCAGGTTAAGAATGCCGAACTGGTTTTGCGGGATCTGCCCAAGCGCCGGGTCGGCGGCGGAAATGATCGCGAAGACCTCGGCCAGGGTGACGAACGAAACCTGCGGGCCACCGTACTCGCGGGGGATGGAAATACTGCCCAGGCCGCTGCGGGTGAACTGCTCGATTTCCGACCATGGGAGCTTGCGCTGCTGGTCTCGTTTGGCTGCTTGCTGGCGGGCGACTTGCGCCAGTTCGTGGGCCGCCTTGATGGCTTGAGCGTCGTTGCGCAAGATTTGTGCGGGCAACAACAGCGGGGCGATGTCCAGGTCACTCTGGACGATTGCATCTGCCAGACTGGACATCAGTGCCGCTCCTTGGCTGCACGCAATGCCCTGGCGATCTGCACTGGGGTGATTGTGTTCCGGACCATACCTACCTCACATCTTATGGAAGCGCCGCTTGTGGCGGCGCATGAAAACAAGGATGTCCGGTGGTCCGGTGTATATACCCTAAACGCGTATAAATATTTTATGAACTAACTTTTAGGAATATGTATAGAAGGGTGTTCCCATGGGCGAACGCAATCCCTGTGGCGAGGGGGCTTGCCCCCGTTCGACTGCGCAGCAGTCGCAAAACCTTTCTCCACGATTTATTTGAATGGACTCAATTGCAGGGTTTTGGGGGCGCTTCGCACCCCAACGGGGGCAAGCCCCCTCGCCACAGAAGCGGTATTCATTGCTTGCGGGGTTCGGCGGCCTTGAGCACTTTTTTCGGGGGGACTTTCAGATAAGGATTGGCGCAACCGATTTTCAGCGTACGGGCTGGCGCCCAGCGGGAGTTGTTTCCCACCCGGTCGAGAATGCAGTACGTCACTTCCAGCCGCAGGTCTTCACCGGCTTCGAGGATGATGGCCGGCGGTATCCAGACCTGAATCGGCTGACCCACATCGACGGCCTTGAGCCGTGGCAGATCCATGCGCACATCGCCCCAGCGCAGGGTGATTTCGTCGTCGACGGCCATGTTCAGATACGGCTCGATGGTCAAGGGAACACCGCGCTTGACCTGGCTCGGATTGACCCCTTGACGGCGAATCGCTTCGGGAATGCTCACCGGTGCCAGGCACTGGTTTTCATCGCCGCACAGTGCGGAGGGTTGGCCGCCTGGGCAGTCGAGTTTGATCTGCACGTTTCGGCTGGCCGAAATCACCGGGTCTCGACCCACCTGCATGACCCGGTAGTGAATGCGCGAGGTCCCGTTGGCGACAAAACTTTCAGGCACCCGCAGCTGCACCGGTTGGCCGACAGCGCTGGCCGTCAGCACGCGGGAGGCCACGTAGCAGTTGTCCCAGAACAGTTCGATCAGGTCACCTTCGTCCATGGCGGGGTAGGGCGCCACATCGATCAGCAGGTGCGCCGCGCAAGTGACGTTGATGCCGGTCTTGTTGGATTGCGCCAAGGTCGGGGCCACAAGCGCGGATTTGTTCGAGGTGCTTTTCATGAAGTCTCCTTGAAGTCTTGCAGCGAAGTCCGTTTCTGGGAATTCAAAAACTAAATATCGAACAGCAAAACCATTCATTATTTTTAATTGAAATAATGAGTTTGGCGTGAAGAGTGATGTTGGTCGGAGACTAGATAAGAGTCAGGGGGAGCAAGTGTCAATAAGATTTATTAGTTGTGGGTGATGCGTGATGTTATTCAGAAAGTTCCTACGGCGCAAAGTAAGTAAACCATGCCGCTGCGTCGAATTTGTCCGCTGAAAGTGGCTGAAGTCGGGCGGCTCGGCGGGCGTTGTTGGCCAGGTGCTGCGAAAGGAACATGGTGGAGATAGGGGGATTAATTGTTGCGATGCATATATATGTACCGCGCGCGCGTACAAAATATGTATATGGAATAGATGGGTTTAGTTTGGTATTGATGAGGTGTTTTTTTCGGGGGTGTCACTTCCGTCCATGGAAGATGACCATTGTTGAGCAGGGTTGTTAGTTGTGGGCGTTATTCAGGAACTTGCTGAGAAACTGTTTTGTCCGCTCCTCTTTCGGGTTGGCAAACAATGCCTTCGCTTCGCCTTGCTCGACGATCACACCCTTGTCGAAAAACACCACACGGTTGGCCACGTCCCGGGCAAAGCCCATTTCGTGGGTAACGATCACCATGGTGCGCTTCTCTTCGGCCAGGCCGCGGATGGTCGCCAATACCTCGCCCACCAGCTCCGGGTCGAGGGCTGAGGTCGGCTCATCGAACAGGATCACTTCCGGCTCCATCGCCAGCGCCCGGGCAATCGCCACGCGCTGTTGCTGGCCACCGGAGAGGCGACGCGGGTAAGCGTCCTCCTTGCCCGCCAGGCCGACCTTGGCCAAGAGCTTCTTACCCAGGGCAACGGCGTCGGCATGTGGGGTCTTCTTGACCACGATCGGGCCTTCGATGACGTTTTCCAGGGCGGTGCGATGGGGGAACAGGTTGAAGTTCTGGAACACGAAACCTACGTGCTGGCGCAAACGCCGCACCAGGCTCTGCTGCTGGTTCAGGGGACGGCTGGTATCGACCTCGATATCGCCGACCTTGATCCGGCCGCTGGTGGGTTCTTCCAGAAAATTCAGGCAGCGCAGGAAGGTGGTCTTGCCCGAACCGCTAGGGCCGATGATCGCGACCACCTCGCCTTCCTTGACCTCAAGATCGATGCCGTTGAGCACGACTTGACCCTTGAACTGCTTTGTCAGTTTTTCCACGACAATCATCGGGTCAGGACTCCTGGTCGTGCCGATTGACCCGCGCTTCCAACTGGTTCTGCAGGTGCGACAGCACCGTGGCCAGGACCCAGTAGATCAGTGCGGCGGCAAGATACATGGTGAAGATTTCGAAGGTGCGGGCGGTGATCAGCTGCGCCTGACGGAACAGTTCCGGCACCTGGATGGTAGCGGCCAGCGCGGTGTCTTTTACCAGCGAAATGAAGCTGTTGCCCAGCGGCGGCAATGCGGTGCGCATCGCCTGCGGCAGGATGGCCCGGCGCAGAGTCTGCGCGCGGGTCATGCCGATACTGGCAGCCGCTTCCCACTGGCCGCGCTCGATGGAGCTGATCGCGGCACGCAGGATTTCACAGGCGTAGGCGGCCATGTTCAGCGAGAAGCCGATCAGGGCCGCTGGCAGCGGATCCAGTTCCAGACCCAATTGCGGCAAGCCGTAATAGATCACGAACAGTTGCACCAGCAACGGCGTGCCGCGAAAGAACGACACGTAGATGCGGGCGATCCAGCTCACCAGTTTGAAGCGCGACAGGCGCATCAGCGCCAGACCGAACCCCATCACCAGGCCGAAGAACATCCCGCCCAGGCTGAGGATGACCGTGTAATACGCGCCCTTGAGCAGAAAGGGCGCGGAGTCCAGTGCGAGTTGAAAAGCTTCTTCCATTATTGAGTGACGTCAGCGCTGAAGTATTTTTCCGAAAGCTTTTTCAGCGTACCGTCGGCGCGCAGCTTGTCGATGGCTTTGTTCACAGCTGCCAGCAGCTCAGGCTCGCCTTTGCGCAGGGCAATACCGGCTTCCTGACGGGAGAACGCATCACCGGCAGCGGTGGTGTCCTTGGCTTTCTTGGCGTATTCGAGCGCGGCCAGGCGGTCGATCAGAATGGCGTCGATGCGGCCGACACGCAGGTCCTGGAACTTGGTCGGATCATCTTCGTAGGTGCGGACGTCAGCCTTGGGCACATTTTCTTTCACCCACTGCTCGTAGTTGGTGCCCAGGCCTACGCCGACTTTCTTGCCAGACAGGTCAGCGGCGGACTTGATGTTCAGCTCGGCGGCCTTCTTCGTCAGCACCAGCGCCTGAATACCGGAAACGGTGTACGGCTCGGAGAAGTCATACTTCTTCTTGCGCTCTTCGGAGATGGTCACCTGGTTGATCACTGCGTCCAGACGCTTGGATTCCAGGGCCGCGAGGATGCCGTCCCATTTGGTCGGTTGCAGCTTGACCTTCACGCCCAGCTCTTTGGCCAGGGCTTCGGAGAACTCGACTTCGAAGCCGGCCAGTTTGCCGTCGGCGTCGACGAAACTGAACGGTGGGTAGGTGCCTTCCAGGCCGACGTTGATTACGCCTTTGTCCTTGATTTGTTGCAGTTGCTCACCGGCAACCGCCTGGCCAATCAGGCCGGCGCTCAGTGCCAGGCCCAGCGAACCCACCAGCAGATTGCGACGTAGTGCGGAAAAATTCATGACAAGCCCCTGTGTTTTCTTATGGAAGACGCTTTTGCGAAAATTTGGCGAAATCGGGAATTAAGCGACAGCGCTATCCTGCCTTAAAGCAGCGAATGCGTCTCTCGGGAAATTCGCCTGTAGCATGACTATATGATGGCGTTTTTAGATTGGAAAATAATAATTAATCTTCTGGTTATTCCATTTTGGAATAGCTTGTGTTTTTACTGTGGGAGCGAGCTTGCTCGCGATGGTCGTCAACGATAACGCTTGCAACCTGACACCCCGCGGTGCCCTGTCGTCCATCGCGAGCAAGCTCGCTGCTACAGGAAATCCTTGTAGGCAAACAGCGCCGGTGCCCCGCCGGTGTGCAGGAAGATAATCGGCCCCTCGTTGAAACGCTGACGGCCGATACCGTCCAGCAAGCCCGCCATGGCCTTGCCAGTGTAGACCGGGTCCAGCAGCAAGCCTTCCTGACTCGCCAGCAGCTTCACCGCTGCCAGTGTGCCGGCATTCGGCTCGCCATAACGCGGGGCGAAATACTCATCCCACAACTCGACCTTGAAAGCCTCCGGCAGGCTGACGCCCAGCAACTCGGCGGTGCGTTCGGCCAGACCTTGAACCTTTGGTCGCTGATCTGCATCGCTGCGCGAAACCGTCACGCCAATCACTGGCAGATCCGGCAGCGCTTCACTCAAGGCCAGTGCCAAGCCGCTGTGGGTACCGGCGCTGCCCGAGGCCAGGATCACAGCGGCGAACTTCAGGCCGGTGTCCTTGATCTGCTCGGCCAGTTCCAGCCCCGCGCGCACGTAACCCAGGGCGCCCAAGGCATTGGAACCACCGATCGGCACCAGGTACGGCTTCTTGCCGTTGCTGCACAGTCGGTTGGCCAGGGCTTGCAGTTGCTCGTCGGCGTTGTCGAGGTTTTCCACCAATTCGACCTTGGCATCGAACAGGTCGAGCAGCAGGCGGTTGCCGTTGCCGGTGTAATTGCTGTCGTCAGTGCCCAGAGGATTTTCCAGAAGGGCTACGCAGCCCAGCCCCAACTTTGCGGCAATGGCGGCGGTCTGGCGCACGTGGTTCGATTGCAGCGCGCCCGCCGTGATCAAGGTGTCGGCACCCTGGGCCAAGGCATCGGCGGCCAGGTATTCGAGTTTGCGCAGCTTGTTGCCGCCCATCGCCAGCGGCGTCAGGTCATCGCGCTTGACGTACAGGTCGCGGCCCAGCCAGGTCGACAGGCGTTCGAGTTTTTCCAGGGCGGTGGGCTGACCGAGCAGGTCGAGGCGGTTAAAGCGGGCGAGCTGTTGTTTGATCATGAGTCCGTACTGGCGGTTGAAGATCTCAGGACTATAGGCACGCCCAAAAGCCGGGGCAACCGTCAATCGCTTATAGCCAATCGAACTGAGCACAGCACTATTGGTTCTTAATTTGCCTTGCGACCCTTGCCGTAAAGTAATCGCCGTCAGTGCGGCCAGACAGTCCGGCCGCCCGTGAGGAGTTTTTACCGTGAGTGAGCGTTCCAGCCATTGGCAATTGCAGACCATCGTCAGCCAGCTGCGCACGGCACGTGAACAGTGGCGTGCACAAAACGGCCGGGCCAGCGGCGAGCAGGGCGGTCGCGAATTGCCGTCCCGCGCAGCCATGGCGGAGATTCTCGAAGCGCTGTGCGGTGCGTTGTTCCCGATGCGCCTGGGGCCGGTTGACCTGCGCGAAGAGAGCGAAGATTTCTACGTCGGCCACACCCTCGATGTGGCGCTGAATGCGCTGTTGGCCCAAGCGCGGCTCGAATTGCGCTACGCCGCGCGCCACAGTGCCCAGGCCGAGACTGAAGTCGAAGCCAAAACCATCCAGATCATTCAGGACTTCGCCCTCGCTTTGCCAGGGTTGCGCAGCCTGTTGGACACTGACGTATTGGCTGCCTATCACGGTGACCCGGCGGCGCGCAGTGTCGATGAAGTGCTGTTGTGCTACCCGGGGATTCTGGCGGTGATTCACCATCGTCTGGCCCACCATTTGTATCGCGCCGGGTTGCCACTGCTGGCGCGGATCAGCGCGGAAATCGCTCACTCGGCCACCGGCATCGACATTCACCCTGGAGCGCAGATCGGCCGCAGTTTCTTCATCGACCACGGGACGGGTGTGGTGATTGGCGAAACCGCGATCATCGGCGAGCGCGTGCGGATCTATCAGGCGGTGACTTTGGGCGCCAAGCGCTTCCCGGCGGACGAAGACGGTCAGTTGCAGAAAGGCCAGCCACGACACCCGATAGTCGAGGATGACGTGGTGATTTATGCCGGGGCGACGATTCTCGGGCGGATCACCATCGGCCAGGGTTCGACCATCGGCGGCAACGTCTGGCTGACCCGCAGCGTGCCGGCGGGCAGCAACCTGACCCAGGCGAATCTGCAGCATGATGATGGGGCGCAGAAGTAGGCCTCTAAATCTCCACTGATTTCTCAGGCCTCATCGCGAGCAAGCTCGCTCCCACAGGGGGACGCGGTCAACTGTGGGAGCGAGCTTGCTCGCGATTGGATTTCAAGCCGAATCGAGCCAGTGGCCCTGATTTGATCCTGCGCCGAACCCTCCCTTGAGCTAGCGTAATACCAGTACCGCCGAGCCCTGCGATTAGTCCTTAGCCCCCTATTCATGTTTAACTTGAACGTTCATTCAAGTTAAACCGGCGGTTCGCTGCCCGCTCACAACAGGAGGCTTGCCTTTGCTGAGTCCGATTTCTACAGCCACGTTTTACCCCTTCGAGGTGCACCGAACATGAGTGCATCGTCCATCCCTCCAAGCGGTCTGATCCGCATGAATCCGCCGGTGTTCTGGTTCTCGGCAAGCTTCATTCTGTTGTTTGGTGTCGTTGTCATCGCCATGCCCGAGCAGGCCGGTGCCTGGTTGCTGGCGGCGCAAAACTGGGCGGCCAATACGGTCGGCTGGTATTACCTGCTGGCGATGACCCTGTATCTGGTCTTCGTGGTGGTCACCGCCTTGTCCGGCTACGGCAAGATCAAGCTCGGTGCCGACCACGACGAACCCGAATTCAGTTATTTGTCCTGGGCCGGCATGCTGTTCGCCGCCGGGATCAGCATCACCCTGTTTTTCTTCTGTGTGTCCGAGCCGCTGACCCATATGCTGCAACCGCCCCAGGGCGAGGCCGGTACGGCAGATGCTGCGCGCCAGGCGATGCAGATTCTGTTTCTGCACTGGGGCCTGCATGGCTGGGGCGTGTTCGCCTTTGTCGGCATGGCGCTGGCCTACTTTGCCTACCGGCATAACCTGCCACTGGCCCTGCGCTCGGCGCTGTATCCGCTGATCGGCAAGCGCATCAATGGCCCCATCGGCTACGCGGTGGATGGCTTCGGCATCATCGCCACGGTGTTCGGCCTCGGTGCCGATATGGGCTTCGGTGTGTTGCACCTCAACTCGGGCCTGGACTACCTGTTCGGCATCGCCCACACCCAATGGGTTCAGGTCGGCCTGATCACCTTGATGATGGGCGCTGCGATCATCGTTGCCGTATCCGGCGTCGACAAGGGTGTGCGGGTCATGTCCGACATCAACATGTTGCTGGCCTGTGCGCTGCTGCTGTTCGTGTTGTTCGCCGGCCCCACGCAGCACCTGCTCAACACCCTGATCCAGAACCTTGGCGATTACCTCGGCGCCTTGCCGATGAAGAGTTTCGACCTCTACGCCTACGACAAACCCAGCGACTGGCTGGGCGGCTGGACAGTGTTCTACTGGGCCTGGTGGATAGCATGGTCACCGTTCGTGGGCCTGTTCATCGCTCGGATTTCCCGTGGTCGCACCATCCGCGAGTTCGTCTTCGGCGTGCTGTTGATTCCGCTCGGCTTCACCCTGGCGTGGATGTCGATCTTCGGCAACAGCGCCATCGATCAAGTGCTCAACCACGGCATGAGCGCGCTCGGCATGTCGGCCATCGACAATCCGTCGATGACGCTCTACCTGTTGCTGGAAACCTACCCGTGGAGCAAAACCGTCATTGCGGTCACGGTGTTCATCAGCTTCGTGTTCTTCGTCACCTCCGCCGACTCCGGCACCGTGGTGCTGTCGACGCTGTCCGCCAAGGGCGGCAATCCTGATGAAGACGGGCCGAAATGGCTGCGGGTTTTCTGGGGCGCGATGACCGCATTGGTGACCAGCGCGCTGCTGTTTTCCGGCAGTATCGATGCGTTGAAGTCGGCGGTGGTCCTGACCTCGTTGCCGTTCTCGCTGATCTTGCTGTTGATGATGTGGGGGCTGCACAAGGCGTTTTATCTGGAATCGCAGAAGCAGATTGCGCAGATGCATTCCTTGGCACCGGTGTCCGGTTCACGGCGGGGCGGTTGGCGCCAGCGCCTGAGTCAGGCGGTGCATTTCCCGTCGCGGGATGAGGTCTACCGTTTCCTCGATACGACGGTGCGTCCGGCGATTGAAGAAGTGTCTGCCGTGTTCACCGAAAAGGGTTTGCACGTAGCGACACACCCGGACCCGGCCAATGACAGCGTCAGCCTGGAAATCGGCCATGGCGACCAGCATCCGTTCGTTTATCAGGTGCAGATGCGCGGCTATTTCACGCCATCGTTTGCCCGTGGCGGCATGGGTTCCAAGCAACTCAACAATCGCCGTTACTACCGGGCCGAAGTGCATTTGAGCGAGGGCAGTCAGGACTACGATCTGGTGGGCTACACCAAGGAACAGATCATCAACGACATCCTCGACCAGTACGAACGGCACATGCAGTTCCTGCATCTGGTGCGTTGATCAAGGCCTTCACGTTTCGGTGGTCAACACCATGAACAACACCAGCGCCGCCACCGGGACACCGAACACGGCGCTACCGACCACCAGTTCGCTGCTCAATGGCTGGCCGGCATGCACTATGCCGACTGCGCCATTGATTAGCGTTAGCGCCAGCCACAGCAGGATAAAACCGTAGGCCAGGGTCTGGCGGGTGAAGCCGACTTTCTCGCCGATGTAGAGCATCAGCGCCAGGAGAATCAGGCCGAAGGTGATGATGATGGTGGTGTGCATGAACTGTCCCGCCCTTCAGATGTGCATTGCTTTGGAGGCAGCCATCGCGAGCAAGCTCGCTCCCACATTGATCTTGGTTGCTCACAAAATTTGTGCTCAAAGGAGATCCCCTGTGGGAGCGAGCTTGCTCGCGATTGGGGGCGCTGCGGTCTCAGTGTGAACTCAGTTAAACCAACCCGCCATTCACCCGCAAAATCTGCCCATTGACCCAACCCGAATCCGGCCCCGCCAGAAACGACACGACACGGGAAATGTCCTCCGGCTGCCCCAGACGCTCCAGCGGCGCCATTTTGGCGAAGGTCTGGATCTGTTCTTCGCTCTTGCCATGCAGGAACAAGTCGGTGGCCACGGGCCCAGGGGCCACGGCGTTGACGGTGATGTTGCGGCCGCGCATCTCTTTGGCGAACACCTGAGTCAGAGATTCCACTGCCGCTTTGCTGGCGATGTACACCGCGTAGCCCGGCAGGTTCATGCCGACGGTGCTGCTGGAGAAGTTGATGATCCGGCCACCGCTGTTCAGGCGGGTCGCCGCTTCACGCAGGGTATTGAAGGTACCGCGAGCGTGGATGTTGAAGTTCTGCTCGAACAGTTCGTCGCTGTGTTGCGCCAGCGGCAGCACTTTGAGGATGCCGGCGTTGTTCACCAACACATCGACCTTGCCGAACTGGGTTTCAACCTCGTCGAACATCCGGCGTACGTCGTCGGCGTTGGCTACATCGGCCTTGATCGCAAGGGCCTGGCAACCGGCCTGACGCAGCTCCACCACCAGTTTCGACGCTTCGGTGGCGCTGCTGGCGTAGTTGATGGCAACGGCGAAACCTTCGCTGGCCAGTTGTTTGGCGATGACCGCGCCAATGCCGCGGGAGGCGCCGGTCACGATGGCAACTTTCGGAGTTTGATGAGCCATGTTGGTGTTCCTGTTGATGGGGTGTGAAGCCAATTTCACATGTTTACTCAGGGCGATAAATGCACGAGAGTTGCCTTGACTGTTCAATAATCGCCAACAATCGAGTGCCTGGAGTGAGCTGTGGACCAAGTCAAAGCGATGAAGGTTTTTGTGCGGATCTACGAGCGCAGCAGCTTCACGCAGGCTGCCGATGACCTGAACCTGCCACGCGCGACGCTGACCCACACCTTGAATCAGTTCGAGGCCTGGCTGGGTACGCGTTTGTTGGAGCGCAGCACGCGTAAAGTGCGTCCGACGCTGGATGGCGAGGCGTACTACCTGCGTTGCGTGCAACTGCTGGCAGAGCTGGAAGAAGCGGAATTGGCGTTTCGCGGTGTGGCACCGAAGGGGCGGTTGCGGGTGGACTTGCACGGGACATTGGCCAAGCACTTCGTGATCCCTGCTTTGCCACAATTCATGGCGCGTTATCCCGACATCGAGCTGTCCATTAGCGAGGCTGACCGCTTTGTCGACTTGATCGCCGAAGGCGTCGACTGCGTGCTGCGCGCCGGCACTTTGAGCGACTCCGCGCTGATCGGAAAACGTGTCGCCAACCTACGCCAGATCACCTGCGCCAGCCCTGCCTATCTGCGTAAAAACGGCGAGCCAAAAAGCCTCGACGACCTGAAGTACCACCGCGCGGTGAACTACGTCTCACGCACCACCGCCAAGTTGTTCCCGTTCGAATTCATGGTGGACGGCGAACTCAGGGAAGTGACCATCGATGGCGCCGTTTCGGTGTTCGGCGCCGAAATCTACGCAGCCTCGGCCATCGCCGGACTGGGCTTGATCCAGTGCCCGCATTACCGGATGGAAACGCAGATCGCCCAGGGGCTGGTGAAGGAAATCCTCACCGAGACACCGCCGCCGCCAATGCCGGTGTCAGTGCTTTATCCACACAATCGACACATGTCGCCACGGGTTCGGGTATTTGTGGATTGGTTGGGAGAGGTGTTTGCGCAGGCCCGGTAGCTGGTAAATGGGGAGCATGTGAAACGTTTCAGCCATTAGTCGAATCCGGGGTTTTCTGGCGTCTGTCCGGGCGTATGCTGGGCGACTGGCAAAGCAGTCGATACCAGATTCAAGACAGACAAGAGAGGATTCGATGACTTACACCGCTGCCGAAAACCGCTACGACTCCATCCCTTACCGCCGCGTGGGCCGCAGCGGCCTGGTGTTGCCGGCGCTGTCGTTGGGCCTGTGGCACAACTTCGGCGACAGCACGCCGATCGATACCCAGCGCGCGTTGTTGCGCACGGCATTCGATCTGGGCATCAACCATTTCGACCTGGCCAACAACTACGGCCCGCCGTATGGCAGCGCCGAGATCAACTTCGGCCGTTTACTGCGCGAAGACTTCAAGCAGTACCGCGACGAGCTGATCATTTCCAGCAAGGCCGGTTGGGACATGTGGCCCGGCCCTTACGGTCAGGGCGGCGGTTCGCGCAAGTACGTGCTGGCCAGCCTCGACCAGAGCCTGCAACGCCTGGGCGTGGACTACGTCGACATCTTTTATTCCCACCGCTTCGATCCGGACACCCCGCTGGAAGAAACCGCCAGCGCACTGGCCACTGCGGTGCAGCAGGGCAAGGCGCTGTACATCGGCATTTCGTCTTATTCCGGGGTGAAAACCCGCGAAATGGCGACGTTGCTCAAAGAGTGGAAAGTGCCGCTGCTGATTCACCAGCCGGCCTACAACCTGCTCAATCGCTGGGTGGAAAAAGACCTGCTCGATACCACCGACGAACTCGGCACTGGCGTGATTGCCTTCACGCCGCTGGCGCAGGGATTGCTGACCGACAAATACCTCAACGGCGTGCCGACGGATGCACGGGTCAATCGTCCGGGGGGTGGTTCGTTGCAGGCGTCGCACTTGTCCGAGGCCAACATCGCCCAGGTGCGGGCACTCAACGAAATCGCCAGGCGTCGTGGCCAGAGCCTGGCGCAACTGGCGCTGGCCTGGACCCTGCGCGATCCTCGGATCACTTCGGCCTTGATTGGCGCGAGTCGGCCGGAGCAGATCATCGAGAACGTCGGGGCGTTGAAGAACCTGAGCTTTAGTGCAGAGGAACTGGCGGAGATTGACCGGTTTGCCCAGGAGGGCGGGATCAATCTTTGGGAGAAGCCTTCGACGGCGGAGTAACTTGTCGGCGTCAGTTCCGTCCCCATCGCGAGCAAGCTCGCTCCCACAGTGTCCGTGTCGTACACAAAGCCTGTGAACACCGCCGAACCTGTGGGAGCGAGCTTGCTCGCGATGGGGCCATCAAGGTCAGTACAAAAACTGGCTGTTTACCGAAAGAAAGGCACATCCCCCAACACCGTCGCCCGCTGCATCACCCGCCGCGCCGGCCGGTAGTCATCCACCGCGTAATGCTGGGTCACGCGGTTATCCCAGAATGCGATGTCGTCTTTCTGCCAGCGCCAGCGAATGGTGAATTCCGGCCGCGTTGAATGGGCGAACAGGAACTTCAGAATCGCCTCACTCTCGGTTTCCGACAGCTCGTTGATCTTCGAAGTGAAACCTTCGTTGACGAACAGCGAGCGGCGCCCGCTTACCGGGTGCGTGCGGATCACCGGGTGCGACAGCGGCGGATTCTTGCGCCGTGCTTCTTCCCACTGGGCCAGTGCCTGGGGCGTGTTGCCATAGCGCTCCAGCGGAAACGAACGGGTGAAGTCATGGGTGGCGGTCAGACCTTCGAGCAAGGTTTTCAGCGGCGTCGACAGGGCTTCATAGGCGGCAATCCCGCTGGCCCATAACGTGTCGCCACCAAACTCCGGCAGCAGCTTGGCACTGAGCACCGCGCCCATGGCCGGGGTCGGCAGGAAGGTCACGTCGGTGTGCCAGATCGCGTTGTCGCGTACGTCGGTGACGGCGGTGTCGAGGATCAGCACTTCCGGTTGTTCCGGCACATTGGGGTAGATCGGGTGAATGTGCAGGTCGCCGAAATTCGCGGCGAATCGCGCCTGTTGCTGTGGCGTGATCGGCTGGTCGCGGAAGAACAGCACCTGATGCTTGAGCAGGGCCTGTTCGATGGCATCGCGCTGTTCAACGTTCAGCGGCTGACTGATGTCGATGCCGCTGATCTGTGCGCCGAGGGCAGAGCTTAGGGGGACGATGGTCAAGTCACTCATGGTGATTCTCTTGAAATTCGGGGGTGTTGATTACTGTGGGAGCGAGCTTGCTCGCGATAGCGATATGTCAGTCACAACAGTGGTGTCTGACACTCTGCAATCGCGAGCAAGCTCGCTCCCACAGGGTTTCTTACAGGGTAATCATTCAGTGAACCTGACCATGCCACGGCACCAGTTTGCGTTGCAGGGCACGCAGGCCGAGCTCCATTGCGAAGGCGATCAGTGCGATCACCAGAATCCCCAGTACCACCACATCGGTGACCAAAAACTGTGCGGCCGATTGCACCATGAAGCCCAGTCCGCTGGTGGCGGCGATCAGTTCGGCGGCGACCAGCGTCGACCAACCCACGCCGAGGCCAATGCGCACACCGGTCAGGATATCCGGCAAGGCACTTGGCAAAATGACGTGGCGAATCAACTGCACGCGCGTTGCGCCGAGCGACTGCGCGGCACGCAGTTTGGCCGGGTCGACCGTGCGCACACCGGTGGCGGTGGCAATGGCAATCGGGGCGAAGATTGCCAGGTAGATCAGCAGCACTTTCGACAGTTCACCGATGCCGCACCAGATCACGATCAGTGGCAGGTAGGCCAGCGGTGGAATCGGCCGGTAGAACTCGATCAGCGGGTCGAGCACACCACGGGCGATACGGTTGGCGCCGATGGCGATTCCCACCGGCACGGCGGTGAGAATCGCAAAGCCGAGGCCCAGACCGATGCGGCTCAGACTCGCGCCCAGGTGCTGCCACAGGGTTGAATCCATATAACCCGAGGTCGCCAGTAGCCAGCCTTTTTGCAGCACGGCGGAAGGTGGTGGCAGGAACAGCGGCTCGATCACGCCGGTCGCCGTCACGGCCCACCAAATGGCAACGAGAACGACCAGCGTCAGCACACTGATCCAGCGAGTGCTCAAACGGCGACTTGCCGGAACTACGGCTGAGCCTGGCGTTATCGCCGCGACGGGAATTTCGTAACTGCTCATGCGCGCTCCTGCCGCTGGGCGGCGCTGCGTTGGGAGAACACTTTGGCGAGTACGTGTTCGCGGGTTTCGATAAAACGCGGGTCGGACTTGATCGAGCGGGCCGACTCACCGGCGGCATAACGCTGACCAAAATCGAGGCTCAGGCGTTCGACGATTTGCCCCGGGTTGGGCGCCAACAGAATCAGGTCGGTGGCGAGGAACACGGCTTCTTCGATGTCGTGGGTGATCAGGAACACCGGCTTGGCGGTGCGTTGCCAGACCTGCAGCAACAGCTCCTGCATCTGCTCGCGGGTGAAGGCGTCGAGGGCGCCGAAAGGTTCGTCCATCAGCAACACGCGCGGGTCGGCGGCGAGGGCGCGAGCCAGGCCGACGCGCTGCTTCTGGCCGCCGGAAAGCTGCCAGATGCGGCGCTGTTCAAAACCGGACAGATCGACCAGGGCGAGCATTTCCCTGGCGCGAGCTTCGCGTTTTTCCCGGGTGATACCGGCCAGCTCCAGGCCGAACCCGACGTTGGCCAGCACGTCTTGCCATGGCAGCAGCGCGTCGTCCTGGAACACCACACCGCGCTCGGCACTCGGGCCTTTGACGGGCACGCCGTCGAGGGTGATGCGCCCGGCGCTGGGTTCGACGAAACCGGCAATCAGGTTCAACAGCGAAGTCTTGCCACTGCCGGACGGGCCGAGGGCGACCAGCAATTGCCGGGGCCCCAGGCTCAGGGAGATATCCGCCAACACCGGTTCCGGGTTGCCGGGGTACTGTGCGCTGATGCGCTCCAGCTGTAGCAAGGCCATCGCGTTGACTCCCGATCAGTTGGTGATGAACTTGGCGCTGACGTACGGCGCGTAGTCCGGCAGCACGGCCTCGACCTTGCCTTGTTCCTTGAGGAACGCCGCGGTGTCGGTGATGGCTTTGGTGGTCGGCGCGCCGAGGGTGAGCACCTGGTCAGCCGCCAGCGGGTAGACGTTGCCTTGCAGCAGCAATGGAATATCACTGACCTTGGCACCAGACAGTTTTACCAGCTTGTCGACGTTGCCCTGATTGGCGAGCCAGGCTTGCGGGTCTTTGCGGTAATCGGCGTAGGCGTCCAGAGTCACTTTGGCGAACGCGGTGACGATCTCCGGGTGCTTCTCGGCGAAATCCTTGCGCACGATCCAGGCATCGAAAGTCGGTGCGCCGAACTTGGCCAGCTCGCCGGAGGTGATCAGCACTTTGCCGTTTTCCTTGGCGACACCGAGGGCCGGATCCCAAACGTACGTGGCGTCGATGTCACCGCGTTTCCAGGCGGCAATGATCGCGGGTGGTGCGAGGTTGAGAATGGTGACTTTCGACGGGTCGATGTTCCAGTGCTTCAGCGCGGCGAGCAGGCTGTAGTGGCCGGTGGATACAAACGGCACGGCGATTTTCTTGCCGATCAGGTCTTGCGGGGTCTTGATCCCGGAACCGTCGCGGGCGACCAAGGCTTCGGCGGCGCCGATCTGGGTGGCGATGAGGAAGGTTTCTACCGGGACTTTGCGAGTGATGGCGGCGGTCAGGGGGCTGGAACCGAGGTAGCCGATCTGCACGTCACCAGAGGCGATGGCGGCGATGATATCGGCACCGTTGTCGAATTTGCGCCAGCTGATATCGGCCTTGGTGGCCTTTTCGTAGGCACCGTCAGCCTGGGCGACTTTCGCCGGGTCAACGGTGGTCTGATAGGCGACGGTGAAGTCGGCCGCCTGGGCAAAAAAACTCGCGGTAGCCAAGGACGCGGCCGCCAGCAAGCGTAGAGGGAAAGTCAGTTTCATCAGAAAGCTCCTTGTCAGGCGACCGAGTGTCGGCGTGAGAAAGAGACTAAATGATCTAAGAATTCGAAAATAAATAACTTTTTCGAATTAGCTTATGAGAGGACAACTTGAGGAGCGACCGCTACGCGGTCATCGCGAGCAAGCTCGCTCCCACAGGGTTTAATGGTGTTTGCACGATTGTGGTCACACCGAGAATCCACTGTGGGAGCGAGCTTGCTCGCGATAAGATCCGCAGGACCTTCGAAGGTTAGTTACTGATCGCCAGAATGCTCGCCTGATACGCCCCGACAAACACATCGAAATCACCGACTTCGTTCTGCTCCAGCTCAGCCTGCTGAGCCAGCGACGAACGCGCCCGCTCTTCAAACTGCGCCTGTTCCTCAGCCGGCAACGGCTCGCTGCGGAAGAACTCGGCATGGGCCTGGCTCTGGCGCAGGGAGAACTGGGCAAAGCTTTCCTTGTGTTCGGCCATCGCTGCCAATACCTGGGCCGACGGTGTCAGGGACGGGTCCTGGACCTTGGCCATCTGGGCGTCCAGCGCCTTGCTGTGGGCATCGCTGCCATGGCTCTGGTCGAGCATCGCCGCCAGAGGGGCGATTTTTTCCAGCAGCTCGCCGGCCCATTCCTTCAGGTCAACCGACTGGCCATCCCGTTGCAGTTGCAGGCCCGGACGACGACCTTCCTTGACCACGCTGAGGAAGTTCGAAGTCGCGTTGCCGCAACTGGTGCTGGTGAGCAGCGGGCTGTCATTGAGCGCGCAGTACAGCAGGAACGCATCGAGGAAGCGTGACTCGGTAAGGTCGATGCCCATCGGCAGGAACGGGTTGATGTCCAGGCAGCGTACTTCGACGTACTGGATGCCACGGGCCATCAGTGCCTGGATAGGGCGCTCGCCGGTGTAGGTCACGCGTTTGGGGCGGATGTTGGAGTAGTACTCGTTTTCGATCTGCAGGATGTTGGTGTTGAGCTGTACCCACTCGCCATCCTGGTGGGTGCCGACTTCGACGTACGGCGCATACGGCGTGGCCACCGCTTTGCGCAGGCTGTCGGTGTAGCTGTTCAGATCGTTGTAGCACGGTGTCAGGCCAGCCTGGGCGTTGCTCTGGTAACCCAGGTCGCTCATGCGCAGGCTGGTGGCGTACGGCAGGTACAAGGTCTGCGGGTCCAGTTGTTCCAACTGGTGCGAACGACCACGCAGGAACCCGGCGTCCAGTGCCGGCGAGGCGCCGAACAGGTACATCAGCAGCCAGCTGTAGCGGCGGAAGTTGCGGATCAGCGCGATATAGGACGACGACTGGAAGTCGCGGTCGGTGCCGACAAAGCCTTCGGCCTGCTTGAGCAACGGCCAGAGTTTTTCCGGCAGGGAAAAGTTGTAGTGGATGCCGGCAATGCATTGCATGGTCTTGCCGTAACGCAGGGCCAGACCCTTGCGGTAGACGTACTTGAGCTGCCCGATGTTGGACGTGCCGTAATAGGCGATCGGGATATCTTCCTCGGCCGGCAACGGGCACGGCATCGATGGGCTCCACAGATACTCGTTGCCGAGCTTGCTGTAGGCAAAGCGGTGAATGCTGTCCAGGCTCGCCAGCGTATCGGCAGGATCGGGCAGGGCCGGGGTGATGAACTCCAGCAGCGACTCCGAATAGTCGGTGGTGATCTGTTCATTGGTCAGCGCGGAACCCAATTCTTCCGGGTGCGGCGTTTGCGCCAGGCGACCTTCATCGGTCACGCGCAGGCATTCACGTTCGATGCCGTGAAGGCACTGTTCGAGCAGAGAGAGGTTAGCGCGCTCGCCGAGCAGGGCCAGGCGGCGGTTGAGAAGTTCGCTCAAGTTGGATTCCTTCACGCGTCAGTCGCCCCAATATGGGGGTGGGCAAGACGGTCTACAAGGGTGAAGTTAAAACTGGCGTTTTCGCCTGGTTTTGGATCTCGCCGCAATCGATGTGGGAGTGGACCTGTGGCGAGGGGGCTTGCCCCCGTTGGGCTGCGAAGCAGCCCCAAAACCTCTGATGTTCCAAGATATTGTGAGTGCTACGCACTCAAACGGGGGCAAGCCCCCTCGCCACAAGCCCGCTCCCACAGGAAATTCCGACACTGTGGTCACAGCGCTGAAATTAACTCAAATTGATGACGACTAGCTACAGGACAGCGAACGTGCCTTGTGCTTTTGCGACCAGTTTGTCGCCCTGCATCACATCAGCCTCGACCACCAACGTGCGGCGGCCCGGATGAATCACCCGTGCCGTGCACATCACCTCGCCGTCAGAGACGGCGCGAATGTAGTTGATCTTGCACTCGATGGTCGCGCTCTGCTGGTCAAAGCCGTGGGTGCTGGAACAGGCCAGCCCCATGGCAATGTCCACCAGGCTGAACAAGGCCCCGCCGTGCAGCTTGCCGCCGCGATTGCGCAGCTCCGGTTCCAGCCCCAGGGCGACTTGCGCCACCCCGGTTTCCAGGCTGTGCAAGCGGCAGCCCAGCAGCTTGAAAAACGCGCTTTCGGTCAGCCCGGCGGGAATGTCCATCAACGTTTCTTCAGCTGCTTGGCATTGGCGAACAGCGAAGCCATGGCGTTGTTGCTCGGGGCCGCTGCCGTGGTTTCCTTGCGCGGTGCGGTGTTCTGGGATTGGCGTGGCGCCGAACCCGGACGTGCGCCGCGGGCACCGTCGATTTTCTCGCCCGGGGTGTCGCTCATGCGCATCGACAGGCCTACGCGTTTGCGCGGGATGTCGACTTCCATGACCTTCACTTTCACCACGTCACCGGCCTTCACCGCTTCGCGAGGATCCTTGATGAACTTCTCCGAAAGCGCAGAGATGTGCACCAAACCGTCCTGATGCACACCGATATCGACGAAGGCGCCGAAGTTGGTCACGTTGGTCACCACGCCTTCGAGGATCATGCCCAGTTGCAGGTCCTTGAGGTCTTCGACGCCTTCCTGGAACTCGGCGGTCTTGAACTCGGGGCGCGGGTCGCGGCCGGGCTTTTCCAGTTCCTGGAGGATGTCGGTCACGGTCGGCAAACCGAAGGTTTCATCGGTGTACTTCTTCGGATCGAGACGCTTGAGGAACGTGGCATCGCCAATCAGCGAGCGGATGTCACGGTCGGTTTCGGCGGCGATGCGCTGAACCAGCGGATAGGCTTCCGGGTGAACCGCCGAGGAGTCCAACGGGTTTTCGCCGTTCATGACGCGCAGGAATCCGGCGGCCTGTTCGAAGGTTTTTTCACCCAGGCGCGCGACTTTCTTCAAGGCTGCGCGAGTCTTGAATGCGCCGTGCTCATCGCGGTGGCTGACGATGTTCTGCGCCAGGGTCGCGTTGAGGCCGGAGATCCGTGCCAGCAGTGCCACGGAAGCCGTATTCACGTCGACGCCGACGGCGTTCACGCAGTCCTCGACCACCGCATCCAGGCCACGGGCCAGTTTCAGCTGCGACACGTCGTGCTGGTACTGGCCGACACCGATGGATTTCGGATCGATCTTCACCAGCTCGGCCAACGGGTCTTGCAGGCGACGGGCAATCGACACGGCGCCACGGATCGACACATCCAGGTCCGGAAATTCCTTGGAAGCCAGTTCCGAGGCGGAGTAAACCGATGCACCGGCCTCGGAAACCATGACCTTGGTCATTTTCATGGCCGGGTATTTTTTGATCAGTTCAGCGGCCAGCTTGTCGGTTTCGCGGCTGGCGGTACCGTTGCCGATGGCGATCAGGTCCACCGAGTGCTTGGCGCACAGGGCGGCGAGCACGGCGAGGGTCTGGTCCCACTTGTTGTGCGGCACGTGCGGGTAAACCGTGGCGTGATCCAGCAGCTTGCCGGTGGAGTCGACCACGGCCACCTTGCAACCGGTGCGCAGGCCCGGGTCGAGACCCAAGGTGGCGCGCGGGCCGGCCGGGGCCGACAGCAGCAAGTCGTGCAGGTTGTGGGCGAACACGTTGATCGCTTCGGTTTCCGCGCCATCACGCAGCTCGCCCAGCAGATCGGTCTCCAGGTGGGTGTAGAGCTTGACCTTCCAGGTCCAGCGCACCACTTCGCCAAGCCATTTGTCGGCAGCGCGGTTCTGGTTCTGGATGCCGAATTGCTGGCCGATCATGCCCTCGCACGGGTGCATGGTGCCCGGCAGTTCGTCGCCGACTTTCAGCGCGGAGCTGAGGATGCCTTCGTTACGGCCACGGAAAATCGCCAGGGCGCGGTGCGACGGCATGCTTTTGAGCGGTTCGTCGTGTTCGAAGTAATCGCGGAACTTGGCGCCTTCCTCTTCCTTGCCGGCAATCACGCGGGCACTGAGGGTGGCTTCCTGCTTGAGGTAGCTGCGCAGCTTGTCCAGCAGGCCGGCGTCTTCGGCGAAGCGTTCCATCAGGATGTACTTGGCGCCTTCGAGGGCAGCCTTCACATCGGCCACGCCTTTTTCCGCGTCGATGAAGCGTGCGGCTTCGGTTTCCGGGCTCAGGGACGGGTCGTTGAACAGACCGTCGGCCAGCTCGCCCAGGCCTGCTTCCAGGGCGATCTGGCCCTTGGTGCGGCGCTTCTGCTTGTACGGCAGGTACAAGTCTTCGAGACGGGTCTTGGTGTCGGCGAGCTTGATGTCGCGTTCAAGTTGCGGGGTCAGCTTGCCCTGCTCCTGGATGCTGGCGAGGATGCTGATACGCCGTTCGTCGAGTTCTCGCAGGTAGCGCAGGCGCTCTTCCAGATGACGCAATTGCGTATCGTCGAGGCTGCCGGTCACTTCTTTCCGGTAACGGGCGATGAAGGGAACGGTAGAGCCTTCATCGAGTAGCGCGACGGCCGCTTCGACCTGTTGTGGGCGTACACCGAGTTCCTCGGCGATGCGGCTGTTGATGCTGTCCATAAAACCACCTGACAAATTGTGAAAGCAGGCTCGCAGGCGCAGAGATAGGGCCTGGGCGAGTCTGGTTGAGCGGCCTGGCCTGCGCCGCTACCTGGATCAAAAGGTATCCCGTTGACCCGTGAAATCGAACAATTACTGCCGGCTCCATGAAAAAAATGGTGTCCGTCTGTAGTACCTGTCTGATGTTGCCTGACACAAAAGGCCGCGCATTATAACCAGCGTTCCGGCATTCGGGGACATCGCAGGTTGCAGGTGAAATGGCCGGTTTTCTGGCACTAAAGGAAAAATCTGCTAACAATGCACACGGTGCGTATAACGGCAGCTACGCCATAATGCGCGCCGAGATCAAAGGAGCATCCAATGAGCAGCACTGCACAAACTGCTGAAGGCGAAAAAATTCTTATTGTTGACGACGATCCTGGGCTCAGCAGCCTGCTGGAGCGTTTTTTCGTCAGCAAGGGCTACCGCGCCCGCGCCGTACCGAACACTGAGCAAATGGATCGCCTGCTGGCGCGCGAAGTGTTCAACCTGGTCGTACTCGACCTGATGCTGCCCGGTGAAGACGGCTTGACCGCCTGCCGCCGTCTGCGCGGCGCGAACAACCAGATTCCGATCATCATGCTGACCGCCAAGGGCGATGAGCTGAGCCGCATCAAGGGCCTGGAGCTGGGTGCCGACGATTACCTGGCCAAGCCGTTCAACCCCGATGAGCTGATGGCTCGCGTCAAAGCGGTCCTGCGTCGCCAGTTGGCTCCGGTGCCGGGCGCGCCAGGCAGCGAAGACGAAAGCGTGACTTTCGGTGACTATGAATTGTCCCTGGCCACCCGCGAGCTCAAGCGCGGCGAAGAAGTGCACATGCTCACCACCGGTGAGTTCGCTGTACTCAAGGCCCTGGTGATGAACGCGCGTCAACCGCTGACCCGCGACAAATTGATGAACCTGGCCCGTGGCCGCGAGTGGGATGCCCTGGAGCGTTCCATCGATGTGCAGATTTCCCGTCTGCGCCGGATGATCGAGCCCGATCCGTCCAAACCGCGTTACATCCAGACTGTCTGGGGCGTGGGTTACGTGTTTGTACCGGATGGTACCGCCACCAAGTGATTGGCGATTTGTAGGAGCGGGTCACGCGGACAACGGATCAATCGATCCTGTCCGCAGACTCGCGATCCGCAATATGCGAGCATCGCTCGCTCCTGCAAGTGTTTAACGGTTATCCATGAAAACCCCCGTTTGGTTCCCCCAGAGCTTCTTCTCCCGCACCCTTTGGCTGGTGCTCATCGTCGTACTCTTCTCCAAGGCGCTGACCCTGGTTTATCTGCTGATGAACGAAGACGTACTGGTGGACCGCCAGTACAGCCACGGTGTCGCCCTGACGCTGCGCGCCTATTGGGCTGCCGATGAAGAAAACCGCGGCAAGATCGCCGAGGCCGCGACCTTGATCCGGGTGGTGGGTGCCGGCGTGCCGGAAGGCGAACAGCACTGGCCTTACAGCGAGATCTACCAGCGGCAGATGCAGGCGGAGCTGGGTGCCGACACTGAGGTCCGGCTGCGCATGCATTCGCCACCGGCGCTGTGGGTCCGGGCGCCAAGCCTGGGTGATGGCTGGCTGAAAGTACCGCTTTATCCTCATCCGTTGCGCGGCCAGAAAATCTGGAACGTGCTGGGCTGGTTCCTCGCTATTGGCCTGCTGTCCACCGCTTCGGCCTGGATCTTCGTCAGCCAGCTCAACCAACCTTTGAAGCGTCTGGTGTATGCCGCGCGGCAACTTGGCCAGGGCCGCAGTGTGCGCCTGCCAATCAGCGATACGCCGAGCGAGATGACCGAGGTGTACCGCGCCTTCAACCAGATGGCTGAAGACGTCGAACAGGCCGGTCGCGAGCGTGAACTGATGCTGGCCGGGGTTTCCCATGATTTACGCACGCCGTTGACGCGATTGCGTCTGTCCCTGGAGTTGATGGGCGATCACACGGACCTGACCGACGACATGGTGCGTGACATCGAAGACATGGATGCGATTCTCGATCAGTTCCTGGCGTTCATTCGTGACGGGCGCGACGAGTCGGTGGAAGAGGTCGACCTGAGCGACCTGGTCCGTGAAGTTGCCGCACCGTATAACCAGAGCGAAGAAAAAGTGCGGCTGCGCCTGGAGCCTATCCAGCCGTTTCCGCTGCGTCGGGTATCGATGAAGCGACTGTTGAACAACCTGATCGGCAACGCGCTGCATCATGCCGGCAGCGGTGTGGAGGTGGCGGCGTATGTGTCCGGGGACACCAGCGCACCGTATGTAGTGCTGAGTGTCATGGACCGTGGTGCCGGGATCGATCCTTCGGAGCTGGAGGCGATTTTCAACCCGTTCACCCGCGGTGACCGTGCCCGGGGTGGCAAGGGCACCGGGTTGGGATTGGCGATCGTGAAGCGGATTGCCTCGATGCATGGCGGCAACGTTGAGCTGCGTAACCGCTCGGGCGGTGGGCTGGAAGCTCGGGTGCGGTTGCCGTTGGGGTTGCTGCTGCCGCGGGATGCCGTTTAAGGCCTGATTTTTTCAGTGGGGCTGACGGCCCCTTCGCGGGCAAGCCCGCTCCCACAGTGATTTTGGCTAAAACCCTGTGGGAGCGAGCTTGCTCGCGATGGCGGCATCCCTGCCGCCACAAGGCTTGAGGTTTAACCCTTCCCTTTGGTCCGAGTCATATTCGGCCCACCATTCTTCTCCAGATGCTCAATGATGATCCCCGCCACATTCTTCCCGGTGGTGGTCTCAATTCCCTCCAGACCCGGCGACGAGTTAACTTCCATCACCAACGGCCCGTGATTGGAGCGCAGGATATCGACGCCTGCCACCGCCAGCCCCATGACCTTCGCCGCGCGCAACGCCGTCATGCGCTCTTCCGGGGTGATCTTGATCAGGCTCGCGCTGCCACCTCGATGCAGGTTGGAGCGAAATTCGCCGGGTTTGGCCTGGCGCTTCATCGCTGCAATCACCTTGTCGCCGACGACGAAGCAGCGAATGTCCGCACCACCGGCTTCCTTGATGTACTCCTGAACCATGATGTTCTGCTTGAGGCCCATGAACGCCTCGATCACCGATTCCGCGGCCGTGGCGGTTTCGCACAGCACCACGCCGATGCCTTGGGTACCTTCCAGCACCTTGATCACCAACGGCGCACCGTTGACCATTTCGATCAGGTCGGGAATGTCATCGGGGGAGTGGGCAAACCCGGTCACCGGCAAGCCGATCCCGCGACGGGACAACAATTGCAGTGAACGCAGCTTGTCCCGCGAACGGGCAATGGCCACCGATTCGTTGAGCGGAAATACCCCCATCATTTCGAACTGGCGCAGCACTGCGCAGCCATAAAAGGTCACGGATGCACCGATCCGTGGAATCACCGCATCGAAACCCTCCAGCGGTTTGCCGCGGTAGTGGATCTGTGGCTTGTGGCTGGCGATGTTCATGTAGGCGCGCAAAGTGTCGACCACCACCATTTCATGGCCACGCTCGGTACCGGCTTCGACCAGACGACGGGTGGAATACAGACGCGGATTCCGCGACAGCACAGCGATCTTCATGCAACACCTGTGGAGGAGGTAGATACCGGGAACACCGGCTTGTCTTGTACGTACTTGATGCCCGGATTGACTACCAACTGGCCGTGAATCAGGGCTTTGGAGCCGAGCAGCAGGCGATAACGCATGGACTTGCGGCAGGCGAGCGTGAACTCGACCCGCCAGACCCGATCACCAAGGGCCAGGGTAGTGCTGATCACGTATCGCACCTGCGCGTGACCGTTTGAGCTTTTAATGGTTTTCATCGTCACCAGCGGTGCTTCGCAGCGTCGGTGGCGCAGTTGTACGACGGAACCCAGGTGGGCGGTAAAACGCACCCACTGCTCACCATCGCGCTCGAACAGCTCGATTTCGGTAGCGTGGAGGCTTGAGGTGCTGGCACCGGTGTCGATTTTTGCCCGAAGGCCGGCGACTCCCAAATCCGGGAGCGCCACCCACTCGCGCAGACCGACAACGGTCAAATGGTCAAATGTCTTCAATAGTGCTCAACCGGTAGAAACCGCTCGGGCCGCACGCGGCCGGATTCGCGGTATTCACGCAGAATAATGATTAAAAGGCGACAGATATCTACGGCCCGGATTTCCAGCCTCGCAAGGAGGTTATGGAATGTCAGCATTGTAATCCGAGACGGTGAAATTCTTGGTACGTCAGAAACGGTAGTACAGTTCACCAATATTTCAGAATGAGGAAATTCCATGGCACAAAAAAACGAAGAGGACGACAAAGTCCGCCTCGATAAATGGTTGTGGGCTGCACGATTCTACAAAACTCGCGCCCTGGCCAAGGCGGCGATTGAAAGCGGCAAGGTGCATTGCCGGGGTGAACGCTGCAAGCCGGGTAAAGAGCCACGAATCGGCGATGAGTTCGTGATTCGCACCGGTTTCGAGGAACGCACTGTGGTAGTCCTGGCACTGTCGATCGTTCGTCGCGGCGCACCGGAGGCGCAAACCTTGTATGCCGAAACCCTGGCCAGCATCGCCAAGCGCGAAGAGGCCGCAGCGCAAAGAAAGGCCGGAGCCCTGGGCGTGAGCACCGACGGTAAGCCAAGCAAGAAACAGCGGCGGGATTTGTTCAAGTTTCGTGGCAGCAGTAACGACGACTAATACAGATATTGCTCGGGCGAGTGCCGCGCACTCGCCAGGTCTCACCACGCCTTCAGGCTCAGACTTGCAATTGACCCGGTGCGCATCCATATCTGTGCCTGGCCAGCAGTGCATCGCATGGACGATATCGCCGCTCGTCGAAAATCACACACAGTCTCTGATCTGTAGGCCATAACCACATTGCCCGCAGTGCAGGGCGGGAAACGCCCCGGAACCCATCAGCGCTTGTTCCACCTGCTTGGATCAGGCCCGGATTGTTCATAAAATGCCTTTCATGGCTGAACGTTGCGCACCCGAGTGGTCGCGCAAGGTAAATTTCTTGTTTCCTGTAACCATTTTCACTACTTCAGATACCCAGACCTATGACCGATCACGCGGATAACGACTTCACACAACGCTTCATCTTCGATGACAGCGACACCCGTGGCGAGCTGGTCTCGTTGGAGCTCAGCTACGCCGAAGTCCTGGCCAAACACGCCTACCCGCAGCCGGTCGCGCAACTGCTCGGCGAGCTGATGGCGGCCGCATCGTTGCTGGTCGGCACGATGAAGTTCGATGGCTTGCTGATTCTGCAAGCCCGCTCCGAAGGGCCGATTCCGCTGCTGATGATCGAGTGCTCCAGCGAGCGCGACATCCGTGGCCTGGCCCGTTACGACGCGGATCGTATCGCTGCCGATGCCACCCTGGCCGACCTGATGCCTGAAGGCGTCCTGGCATTGACCATCGACCCGAAACAGGGCCAGCGCTACCAGGGCATCGTCGACCTCGACGGCGCCACCCTGTCCGAATGCTTCACCAATTATTTCGTCATGTCCCAGCAAGTCGGCACGCGTTTCTGGCTGTACGCCGATGGTCGTCGTGCCCGTGGCCTGTTGCTGCAACAACTGCCGGCCGATCGTTTGAAAGACGAAGACGAACGCGCCGCCAGCTGGCAGCACATCACCACTCTGGGCGGTACGCTGACCGCCGATGAGCTGTTGAGCCTGGACAACGAAACCGTGCTGCATCGCCTGTACCACGACGAGCAGGTGCGTCTGTTCGATGTGCAGAAGCTGCGCTTCCGTTGCAGTTGCTCGCGCGAACGTTCGGCCAATGCGCTGGTCAGTCTGGGTATGGAAGACGCGCAGCAATTGGTGGAGGAACACGGTGGCAACATCGAAATCGATTGCCAGTTCTGCAACCAGCGCTACCTGTTTGACGCGGCCGATGTCACTCAATTGTTCGCAGGCGCGGGTATCGAGACGCCGTCAGATACCCGTCACTAAAACGGTTCAGCGCAGGTAAATTCACTGCCTTGCGCCGGATTAACGCCGTTACGACAGGAGGGGCCTACTCTTTTTGGGCTTTTCTGGCATAATCCGGCCCACTTTTTTCGCGGTAGTAGTGCACGACTTTCTACTACAAAAACGTTTGGAGCACTCGGCCACTGGCCGACGGGGAACCTCATGACGCAAGCCAACAATGCCGTGTACACCGATCTGAGTGTTGATGATCTGGTTAAAGAAGCCCTCAATCGCGGTGAAGGCGAGCTTGCCGATACCGGCGCGCTGGTTGTTCGTACCGGTCACCGTACCGGCCGTTCGCCAGTCGACCGTTTCATCGTTGAAGAGCCAAGCACCCAGGCTGCCATTGCCTGGGGCCCGATCAACCGCAAGTTCCCGGCCGACAAGTTCGACGCCCTGTGGGCTCGCGTTGAGGCATTCAACAACGCGCAAGAGCATTTCGTTTCCCACGTGCATGTCGGTGCGGCTTCCGAGCACTACCTGGCCGTGAAAATGACCACCCAGACTGCCTGGCAGAACCTGTTCGGCCGTTGCCTGTTCATCAACCCGGCTCAGTACAACCCGGCGGGTCGTGACGAGTGGCAGGTCCTGAACGTTGCCAACTTCGAGTGCGTGCCAGAGCGTGACGGCACCAACTCCGACGGCTGCGTGATCATCAACTTCGCACAGAAGAAAGTGCTGATCGCCGGCATGCGTTACGCCGGTGAAATGAAGAAAGCCATGTTCTCGGTGCAGAACTTCCTGCTGCCGGCTGCCGACGTACTGCCAATGCACTGCGCCGCCAACATCGGCGAAGAAGGCGACGTGACCCTGTTCTTCGGTCTGTCCGGCACCGGTAAAACCACCCTGTCGGCCGACGAAAGCCGTTACCTGATCGGTGACGACGAGCACGGCTGGGGCGAAGGCGTTGTGTTCAACATCGAAGGCGGTTGCTATGCCAAGTGCATCGACCTGTCCGAGAAGAACGAGCCGGTTATCTGGAAAGCCATCAAGCACGGCGCGGTATTGGAAAACGTCGTTATCGACGACGCCAAGCACGCCGACTATGCCGATGTCAGCCTGACCCAGAACAGCCGCGCCGCCTACCCGCTGGAGCACGTTGCCAAGCGTTCCGAGAAGAACCTCGGTGGCGAGCCGAACGCTGTGATCTTCCTGACCTGCGACCTGACCGGCGTACTGCCGCCAGTGTCGATCCTCAACGAAGAACAAGCGGCTTACCACTTCCTGTCCGGTTACACCGCCCTGGTCGGTTCGACCGAAATGGGTTCGGGCAGCGGCATCAAGTCGACCTTCTCCACCTGCTTCGGCGCGCCGTTCTTCCCGCGTCCAGCCGGCGAATACGCTGAGCTGCTGATCAAGCGCATCCGCGGCTTCGGCTCCAAGGTCTACCTGGTCAACACCGGCTGGACCGGCGGTGGCTACGGCGTCGGCAAACGCTTCAACATCCCGACCACTCGTGCCGTGATCGCAGCGATCCAGAGCGGCGCGCTGATCGGTACCGAGACCGAGCACCTGGACACCATCAACCTCGACGTGCCAGTGGCCGTACCGGGCGTTGAGACTGGCCTGCTGAACCCACGCAACACCTGGGCCGACAAGTCATCCTACGACGAAGCCGCCAAAGCACTGGCCGGCCTGTTCATCGAGAACTTCAAGAAGTTCGAAGTGAGCGACGCGATCAAGGCTGCTGGTCCAAAGCTGTAAGCGCTGGATTGAGCTAACGAAAAAGCCGCCCCTCGGGGCGGTTTTTTTGTGCGCGAAATTCAGTATTTCGCGGGCAAGTCAGAATGCATCGGGCCGTTACAGGCCCTCGAGCTCATCCGTGTCCCAGCGTTGGGCCTTGATGGCCCGGTAGAGCATGCCGATGGTCAATGGCATCTTCTCGCCGCGACCCTTGGCTTTTCGCTTTAGATTCACGTCAAAGCCGTCGGGCTGGAAATAGCGATAACTGTCGAAATCCACGAAGTCGATGGCGAAGTAATCCTCCAGGGTTTCGATCAAATGCCGGGCGTCTGCACCGTTGCAGCCCAGGTCGAAATTGATCGAGGTGCCGAGGCTGATGGTTTTGCGTTCGGGCAGACCGAGTTCTTCGTGTAGCAGCTGCATGAGCAGGTGCATGGTGTCGTCGTCGGGGAAGTTGGGGGCGAGGTTCATTGCAGGTGCGTCCGTTGGGGCAGGTGCGGGATTAGGTCCAACCGGTTTGCTCTGTCGGTACTTCGCGAGCGCTTCTTCTCGTGAGGCAAGCGGCTTGTCGATGTCCATCGGAGATGTATCAAATCCGGAGAGGCGCAGGCTGGCCAAGTAGTTTGAACGGCGGACCTTTTCGTAATGAGCTTGTTTTTGTTTGAAGGTCGATTTGCCCATGGGTATTACCAAAATGAATGTCAGGGCCATCTTTGTCTGGCATGAATCACCCTTACCATTTCAACTGCCTTTTCTGTAAAGAGTCGGACGCTGACGAGCGTTCTCAGCTTTCAACTCGAAAATTTCGTCGAGGGCAATCGCCGCTTCAGGGTTGTCCAGAATGATGTGATCCATGATTTTGCTTCGGTCATCAAGCGCCGTCTGACGCCAGATTACCTTCATCAACGCGCCCGCTGACGTATGGCATCACGTTTGGCGGCGAATATTCGGCGGGCCTCTTCGTCGCTCACCGTCGGCCTTGAATCATCAAGCCCAATTTGGACCTGCTCCTTGAACCACTCCTCGTATGCGGCGGCATCGTGTGCTTGTTTCATCGCCTCGGAACGATCGGGACGCGTGTAGGTTTTGATTTGGAGTGGATCATAGTTCGATGCGTCCACGTCGAAGGAGGTGATGCCTACGTCTTGCAGATAAGACACCAACGTTTCAAGTCGTTTGAACAGTCGTAACTGTCGACTACGTTGCGCTGTCAGGGAGCATTGTTTGTTCCCGTACGGAATTTGAATCGACCACCCTCCCGGATTCGCGACGATATGCGCGCTGTTTACCGAGCCTTTCTCAACCAATCGTGTGAGGGTGCTGTGATCGATAGTTTCGGCTGTCATGAGAGTGAGTCCATGGGGGAACAATGGCTCATATGCTACGCAATCAATAATAGTTTGCAATATTCGGCTCCTATGTGGGACGGCAGGAATACATCATTGATCAGGCAGGCCGTCTTACTCGGGAACGGGAACCTGCCTGAACGAGCGCGTTAAGCGGGGGCTTTCCAGTTCAGCATGCGTTGCTGGGCGACTTTGAGCAGGTCGCAGCCGTCCTGGGTCAGCAGGTAGAGCGCGTGGGTGATGTGCGGGATGTCTTTGAGGTCGCCGTGTTTGAAGCATTGGCAGTGCAGGGTTTGCAGCAATTCGCTGGAGGCCCGGATGCGCTGGAGGGCGGCTTCGAGGATGTCTTGAGGGTTGGCCTCTGTGTCGATGATCAGGGGCCGGGTGTCGGTGAGGTTGGATTGGAGTGGACGGTAGCGATTTGGAAACGGATTCAGAGTTTGCATATGAATTACTCGGTTTGTTGTTAAGTAACCGCCAGCACCGTGACCAAACGATGGGAGGCGGACTGTGCGCAGGCTTGGTCAACCGAGAACAACAACTCGGCTCGCCCGAAGGCGTCCCGCACACAGCCGCCATAGCAATGCACTACGAGGACATAGATGTCCGCGGCGCGAATGATGGCACACATGTGTGCGTTGTTCTCAGGTGACCAAACCTGATCGCTGATTTTGCAGCGATGGGGAGACACTAAATGTTCGTTACCAGGCAGCGATAGCCGACAAGGTGTCTTGTTTTGTAGGACCTTGCCGAAGCTTTCATAGGTCGTTGCTGACGGAGTTATCCACAGCGAGATTTCCAGAATGTGCTTGTCCTCAGAAGGACCGCGTTATCGTTCATCGCGAGCAAGCTCGCTCCCACAGGAGGTTGTGGTGGGGCTTCAGTTGGTGAATTTCGGCAGGCGCTGCCGGGCGATGTCGAGCAGGTCGTTGCCGTCCTGGGTCAGCAGGTACAGGGCGCCGACGATCTTGGGGATGTCGCTCGCTTCGGCCTGTTTGAAACACGTGCAATAAAGGGTTTCGAGCAGGTCGCTGGCGGCGCGTATGCGTTGTCGGGCGGCGTCGAGGATCTCGTAGGGGTCGGCCTCGGTATCGATGACCAGCACTGGGGTTTCGCTGTAGCGGCTCTTGAGCGGGTGATAGCGGGCTGTCGGCGTGTCGGCTTTTTTCATCGAGTGGGTCCTGTGCGAAATCGGCAAGTGTTCCCGGCAGGCCGAGACACTGTTTTCAGCCGCGCCGGAAACTATAGGAGGACCTGGCGTTGCAGGACAAGATGGCTGAAATGGACAGGCGTTGTAGGGTATTTATCGTGTTCCGAGGAAAAGGCTTACACATTTTCGGAGGTTTGTGCGCCGTAGCCGCTGCCGGTAAAAATGCCTACGGGCTTATCAGTCGCTGTTTAGCAAGTATCGGCAGAGAGGGCTTTGGACGCTGTCGGGTATTTCGAGTTTTGCGGTGGGTGTGCTGGCCTCTTCGCGAGCAGGCTCGCGAAAGCGATCTCAAGCCCTTCCAGCCATCCGCTGTATCATCCGGTATCGTTTTTGCCCCCGACCTTTTCTCGACTCGCTGCGATCGCCGGCTAGGCTTTTGACTCCGCAGCAGTCAACGGAGTGACAGCTTATGCACAACACCCTGGAACAGGTTTTCGGTTATCCACAATTTCGACCCGGTCAGGAGGCGGCCGTCAGTGCCGTGCTGGCCGGGCGCTCGGCGGCAGCGATTTTCCCCACCGGTTCCGGTAAATCCCTTTGCTACCAATTACCGGCGTTGTTGCTGCCGCACCTGACGCTGGTGGTCTCCCCCTTGCTGGCGTTGATGCAGGATCAACTGGCGTTCCTGCAACGCCACGGCATCTCGGCGGGCAGTATCGATTCGGCCCAGAGCCGCGATGACGCGAGCGACGTCATGGCCCGGGCAAAATCCGGCGAACTGAAGATTTTGATGATCTCCGTGGAGCGCCTGAAGAACGAGCGCTTCCGGCATTTTTTACAGCAAGTACCGATCTCGCTGCTGGTGGTGGACGAGGCGCACTGCATTTCCGAATGGGGGCATAACTTTCGCCCGGACTACCTCAAGCTTCCCGACTATCAACGCCAGTTCAACATCCCGCAGGTGTTGCTGTTGACCGCAACGGCGACGCCCAAGGTCATCGCCGACATGCAGGCGAAATTCGCCATCGCCGCCGACGATGTGGTGACCACCGGTTTCTATCGCCCGAACCTCAATTTGCTGGTGGAGCCGGTTCGCGGAGCGGACAAGCGCCGACGTCTTGTCGAGTGGATGAGCCAGCGTCCGGACCAGCCGAGCATCGTCTATGTCACCTTGCAGAAAACCGCCGAACACATCGCCGAACACCTGAACCGCAACGGCATTCAGGCCGAGGCTTATCACGCCGGGTTGCCCCATGAGCAACGGGAAGCGATCCAGCGTCGCTTCATGGGCGGGCAATCCAATTGCATCGTCGCCACCATCGCTTTCGGCATGGGCATCGACAAAAGCGATATCCGCAACGTGGTGCATTTCGACCTGCCCAAATCCATCGAAAACTACAGCCAGGAAATCGGCCGCGCCGGGCGTGACGGGCAGCCGTCGGACTGCCTGGTATTGGCCAACCGCGACAGCCTCAACGTGCTGGAGAACTTCGTCTACGGCGACACACCCGAGCTGGATGGCATCCGTTGCGTGCTTGACGAGATGCATGCCGCCGCCACCGAAGGGCAGTGGGAGTTTCTGCTGGGGCCGTTGGCAGACCAGAGCAATATTCGCCAGTTGCCGCTCAAGACCTTGCTGGTGCAACTCGAATTGCGCGGGTTGATCGCCCCGCGCTACGCGTACTACGCCGAGTACCGTTTCAAGTATGTGCAGGAGCCCGAGGTGCTATTGGCGCGTTTCGAAGGCGAGCGCAGGGATTTTGTCGCTGCGATCATCCAGACCTCCAGCCGCGCCCGGACCTGGGCCACGGTGAATTTCGAGGCGCTGTACGAGCAGCATCAGGCCGAGCGCAGTCGGGTAGTCAAGGCGCTGGATTACTTCCAGGAGAAAGGTTGGGTGGAGCTCGAAAGCAAGCAGATGACCGAGGTCTACAGCGTACTGCAAAGCGGGTTCGACAACGTCGTGTTGAGCGAGGAACTGCACGGCTATTTCACTCGGCATGAGCGCACCGAGGTCGCGCGGATTCACGCGATGCTGGATCTGTTCGCCACCGACCGTTGCCTGGGTTATCGCCTGGCCGAGTATTTCGGTGACCACAATGCCCCGCAGCAATGCGGACATTGTTCGGTGTGTCATGGGCAGGTGGCGCGGCTACCGGCACCACCGGAGTTGCCGGCGCTTGTGGATAAGAATTTCGAGGCGCTGTGTGGCGGTTTTATCCACAGGCACGAGCAGCACACGGGCAACGTGCCCTCGGCTGAACGCGTAACACGGTTTCTGTGCGGGATCAGCGTGCCGTTGTTCACCAAGCTCAAGGCGCGGTCGATTCCCGGGTTTGCGGCGCTGGAAGATTATCCGTATGCCGGGGTGCGCAGTTGGGCAGAGCAACATCTTGCCGGCTGAACCAAAACCCTGTGGGAGCGAGCTTGCTCGCGATGAGGCTGGCACATTCAACATTGATGGCGACTGACACACCGCCATCGCGAGCAAGCTCGCTCCCACAGGGAACTCAGTACCTGGCAGGGCTACATCCATCCGCTGAATGTTGCTCATCACAGGAATAAATTTCAAAAAAAGCCGGTGGCTGACTATGGTGGTGGCTGTCTTCGGATCGCCAACAAGAGAACAAAACATGAGCCAGACACCGTCGAATATTCAGCGCGCCGCCGTCATCGGCGCGGGCACCATGGGCCGTGGCATTGTCATGTGCCTGGCCAACGCCGGAGTGGCCGTGCAGTGGGTCGACAACAATCCGCAAATGCTGGAGCAAGCGCTGGCCACCGTGGCGGACACCTATGCCCACAGCGTGCGTCAGGGCCGCATTGATCAGGGCGAAGCCGATGCCCGTGTCGCGCGCGTTACGGCGGCGGATGGTTATGTGGCCATACGCGATGTCGACCTGGTCATCGAAGCGGTGTACGAAAACCTTGAGCTCAAGCAGAAAATTTTCCGCGAGCTCGATGGCCTGCTCAAACCTGAGGCGATTCTGGCCAGCAATACTTCGGCGCTGGACATCGATGCCATCGCCGCGGTCACACGCCGGCCGCAGCAAGTGCTGGGCCTGCACTTCTTCAGCCCGGCGCATATCATGAAACTGCTGGAAATCGTCCGTGGCGCGCAGACTGCACCGGCGGTGCTCGACGCGGCACTGGCGCTCGGCCAACGCATGGGCAAGGTCAGTGTGGTGTCGGGCAATTGCGACGGTTTCATCGGCAACCGCATGCTCAATACCTATGTGCTCGAAGCGCGAAAAATGCTGCTCGAAGGCGCTTATCCCTACCAGGTGGACGCAGCGCTGCAAGCCTTCGGTTTTGCCATGGGGCCGTTCCGCATGTTCGACGTGGTGGGCGTCGACCTGCAATGGCGCTCGCGCCAGTTATCCGGCATCGGGCAGGATGCTCCGGAGGTCCAGGTGGATAACCGTTTGTGTGAGCAGGGACGTTTCGGCCAGAAGAGTGGCAACGGCTTTTACCACTATGAACCGGGCAGTCGTCAGGCCGAACACGATCCGCAGGTCGACGCACTGGTGCTTCAAGTCAGTGAGGAGCTGGGGTTCCAGCGCCGCGAGATTGGCCCGGAGGAGATTCTCGAGCGCTGCTTGCTGGCACTGGTCAACGAAGGCGCGAAGATTCTTCAGGAAGGCATCGCCGGGTCGGCTCACGATATCGATCTGGTCTACCTCAACGGATACGGTTTTCCGGCGGACAAGGGCGGGCCGATGGCCTGGGCGGATCAGCAAGGGTTGGCGGACATTCATCGGCGCTTGATCGACCTTGAGACGCGTCAGGGTGATCACTGGAATCCGGCGCGGGTGATTAGGGAGCTGGCGGCGACTGGCAAGGGCTTTGCTGACAAGTGATGGATGCGGCGCCTGCAAGGGCGCCTTCGTAAGCAAGCCCGCTCCCACATTGGATATCGGTCGTACACAAAATCTGTGTTCACCGAAGATCAAATGTGGGAGCGGGCTTGCTCGCGAAGAACGATAACGCGGTTTTCGCCTTAGACTGGCGAACCCACTCAGGAATCAACGCTGATGCCCCAACGCACCGACTATCCGCACTTCCAGCCCATCACCACCCGCTGGCACGACAACGACGCTTACGGTCACGTCAACAACGTTACCTACTACAGCTTCTTCGATACGGCGGTGAACACTTACCTGATCGAAGTCGGCGGCCTGGATATCCATGACGGTGAGGTGGTGGGGTTCGTGGTGAGCTCCTCCTGTGATTACTTTGCTTCCATTGCTTTCCCGGACCGCATCGAGATCGGTCTGCGGGTGGGCAAGTTGGGCAACAGCTCGGTGCAATACGAACTGGCCGTGTTCAAGCAAGGGGAAGACGAGGCCTGTGCGGCGGGGCGCTTCGTGCATGTGTTTGTCGATCGTGCGTCGAATCAACCCGTGGCGATTCCTGCAGGGTTGCGCGGGGCGCTGGAGCGTCTGGTGGTTCAGTAAGGCAAAAAAAATCGCAGCCCATGGGCTGCGATTTTTGTTGTACTTACCAGCGAGGCGCTCGAGGCCTTAGTCGCGGTAGTACTTGTGGTGCTTCTTGCGATGGCCATAGGCATGACCACGGCCCGGATGGCCGTCACGGTAGTAACGACGATCACCATGGCCGCGATACGAACGACGATCGTCGTCGTCATCATGATCGTACTCTTTGCCCATGTAGTTACCCAGCGCGCCACCGGCGCCGCCGCCTGCTGCAGCGCCGATCAAGCTGCCGGTGGTGCCGCCCATGCTGCGGCCGACCACGTTACCGCCTGCTGCGCCCAACGCACCGCCAAGGGCGGCTTCGCCACGGCTGTGTTTGTTTGCGCCGACGGCGCTACCACCCGCGCCACCCAGGGCCGCGCCGATGGTGGAACCTGTGCTGCCGCCTAACGACTGACCGACGACCGAGCCTAGAACCCCGCCCAATGCGCCGCCTACACCGGCTTCGGTGGTGCCGCCAGCAGATGCGATACCGCTGACCAGGCCAAGGGACAACAAGAGAATCGAGGAGAACTTCATGGAGGAACCTCAAGGGGATGACGGCGCGATCCTGAGGCTCTGGAATGGGCGTGACAATCGAAATCCGACGAATAACACGACCTGTATACAATATTGCAAGTTACTGTTTTTTGGACGGAACTTAACGTTTTTTTGCCGGTCTTTTACTACTTCGCAAAGGCCGTTTTCATGAGGAAACGGCCTTTTTTGTGGGCGATTGGAAAGCGCTGGATCCGGAGTTTTTGGTGATTGGTCTGGCCTCATCGCGAGCAAGCTCGCTCCCACAGGGATTTCAGTCGAACGCAGATTATGTGAACAGCAGAAAAAACTGTGGGAGCGAGCTTGCTCGCGATGGGGCCAGTTCAGACAACGTGTTACGCCGACTTGGCCATGATCAACCCCGTCTCACTCGCCGCTTCCAACCGGATCGCCACAAATTTGGATGTCGGCGTATGGCTGTCATCGCCGGTGCTTTCCAGCGGCACCAACGGGTTCACTTCCGGATAGTAGGCCGCCGCTTGCCCGGCCGGGATATCAAACGCCAGCAGCGTGAAGCCTTTTACCCGACGTTCAACGCCATCGTCCCAGAGCGAAACGATGTCCGCCTTTTGGCCCGGCTTGAAGCCCAGGCGAATGAGGTCGGCTTCGTTGACGAACAACACATCCCGCTGACCCTTCACGCCGCGATAACGGTCGTTGAGGCCATAGATAGTGGTGTTGTACTGATCGTGGGAGCGCATCGATTGCATGATCAGGTCCGGCAGTACTCCGGTGGCGCGGGTGCGTTCGTGCACCAGGTCTTTGGGCAGCGCGTTCGAGCGGAAATTGGCCCGGCCCGAAGCGGTGTTCCACTTGCGTGCGCCGGCACTGTTGCCCAGGTAGAAACCGCCAGGGTTCTTGATCTTCTCGTTGAAGTCCTTGAAGCCGGGAATGGTCTCGGCGATCAGGTCGCGGATGCGGCTGTAGTCGGCCACCAGCCAGTTCCAGTCCACCGGGTGGCTGCCCAGGGTTGCGGCGGCGATGCCGGCCAGGATCGCCGGTTCCGAGCGCATCTGGTTCGACAGCGCCTGCAGCTGGCCATTGGAGGCGTGGACCATGCTGAACGAGTCTTCGACGGTTATCGCTTGCGGGCCTTGGGTCTGGATATCGATGTCGGTGCGGCCCAGGCAGGGCAGGATCAGCGCGTCCTTGCCATGGGTCAAATGGCTGCGGTTGAGCTTGGTGCTGATCTGCACGGTCAGGTCGCAGTTTTGCAGGGCCTGGAACGTGCGCGCGCTGTCCGGCGTGGCCTGAGCGAAGTTGCCGCCCAGGCCGATGAAGACTTTAGCCCGGCCTTCAGCCATCGCATGAATCGCTTCGACCACGTTGTGGCCGTTGCCGCGTGGCACCTTGAACTGGAAGCGACGCTCCAGGGCATCGAGGAACGCGACAGGAGGGCGTTCGTTGATGCCCATGGTCCGGTCACCCTGCACGTTGCTGTGGCCACGCACCGGGCACAGGCCTGCACCCGGCCGGCCGATGTTGCCGCGCAGCAGCATCAGGTTGGCGATTTCCTGGATGGTCGCCACCGAATGACGATGCTGGGTGATGCCCATGGCCCAGCACATGATGACGTTCTTGCCCTTGACGTACATGCGCGCCGCTTGCTCGATTTCTACCAGGCTCAGGCCGGACTGCTCGACGATCTGCTCCCACGGGGTGTCGTCGATGACGGCCAGGTAATCCAGCACGTTGACGCTGTGCTCGTTGAGGAAGTCGTGGTCGAACACCGCCGGGTCGCCGGTTTTCTGTGCGTCGCGCTCCCACAGCAGGAGGAATTTCGCCATGCCGCGCATGATCGCCATGTCGCCGCCCAGGGCCGGGCGGAAGAACGCGGTGTTGGTCGGCTCGGAGCCGTTTATCAGCATTTCGATGGGGTGCTGTGGATGCTGGAAGCGCTCCAGGCCCCGCTCCTTGAGCGGGTTGATGCACACCACTTGAGCGCCGCGTTTCACCGCTTCGCGCAGTGGTTCGAGCATCCGTGGGTGGTTGGTGCCGGGGTTCTGACCCCAGACGAAAATTGCATCGGCGTGTTCGAAGTCGTCGAAGGTCACGGTGCCTTTGCCGACCCCGACGCTTTGCGACAACGCGACACCGCTGGCCTCGTGGCACATGTTCGAGCAGTCGGGGAAGTTGTTGGTGCCGTAGGCGCGCACGAACAGCTGATAGAGGTACGCCGCTTCGTTACTCGCCCGACCCGAGGTGTAGAACTCGGCCTGATTGGGGCTCGACAGGCCGTTCAGATGCCTGGCGATCAGGGCGAATGCGTCGTCCCAACTGATCGGCTTGTAGCGATCAGTCTCGGCGTCGTAGCTCATCGGCTCGGTCAGGCGGCCCTGGTATTCGAGCCAATAGTCACTTTGTTCCAGCAGAGAAGTGACGCTGTGTTTGGCGAAGAATCTGGCATCGACACGGCGTTTGGTCGCTTCCCAGTTCACCGCCTTGGCGCCGTTCTCGCAGAACATCACCATGCCCTTTTCCGGAGAATCGCCCCAGGCGCAACCCGGGCAGTCGAAGCCACCGTTCTGGTTGGTCTTGAGCATGATGCGCAGGTTCTTCAGCGCGTTGTCGCTGGTCAACCAGGCCTGGGCCACGCTGATCAGTGCCCCCCAGCCGCCGGCCGGGCCTTTGTAGGGCTTGAAGCGAGGGACGGGTTTCTGGTCGGCTTGACGGTGTTGACTCACGCTTGATTCTCCAACGTTGGGCTGTAGACCCGCGGCGCATTCTTCTGTGGCAGATGGATGAGATTGAGGTTGTGGCGACGGGCCCATTGCACGGCAAGGCCCGTGGGCGACGACAGGCTGACCAGGGTCTGGATGCCGGCACGCAATACTTTCTGGATCAATTCGAGGCTGCAGCGGCTGGTGACAATCGCCAGCCCGCCAGCGGTGGGGATTTTCTGGCGGATCAATCCGCCGATCAGCTTGTCGAGGGCGTTGTGCCGGCCGATGTCTTCGCGGCCCAGCAACAACTCACCCTTGTCGTTCATGAACACTGCCGCATGCACCGCGCCGCAATGCTGGCCCAAGGGCTGGAAGGCGCCGATGCGCTCGCGCAGGCCATCAAGCCATTCGATCGGCGGCAACGGGGCGCCAGGCAATATCTGAAGGTCCGGCAACGCCTGCTCGACCGCTTCCACGCCGCACAACCCGCAACCGCTGGTGCCTGCCAGTTGTCGGCGCTGCTGCTTGAGGTTCCAGAACGCGCGGTTGGCGATGGTCACTTGCGCGTATTGCGCCGACCCCGAGCCGCTGAGTTGCAGGTCGTAGATGTCCGTGGCGTCCTGGATGATGCCGCTGCCCAGGCTGAAGCCGACGATGAAATCTTCCAGGTCCGTGGGCGTGACCAGCATGACCGCCTGGCTGATGCCGTTGAAGGCAATCGCCAGCGCGACTTCCTCTGCCAGCGCGGTGCTGGCCGATTCGGAGTATTCGAGATTGCTATATCTGTACGTCTGGCTTGCGGCGGGCGCGGGCGTTTCGAGGGCAGGCGCCGCGCATGCAGGGCGCTTGGTGTTCATGGCATCACCGACGGTTTGATCAGCTTTAAGACTAGGCGCGGCAACTTGTCGCGTCTAATCGCTAATACTGATCTGCCGATAGATGCCGTCGATCAACCGCCAATCAGCGATTGCTGATAGAGGGCAAAACAGGCTTCTGCCAGCGCCGAGCGCGGTGCGCTGCGACGCATGATCAACCCCAGGCGGCCAAGGGTCTGGGCGTTCTCGATCGGCTGCAGGCGCAAATGCTCGGTCAGGCCTTCGAGGCCGCCGTCCAATGGCATCACGGCGCAACACAAGCCGCCGTGCACGGCTTGTAACAGTTGGTGCACGGCATCGGTCTGCAACAACGGCTGCGGGGTCAGGCCACGGCTGTGGAAGTTATGGTCGATGGACTGGCGAAAGTGCATGCCACTGGTGAGCATGCCCAGCGGCAGTTCGATCAACGATTCCCAACTCAATGGCGCTTCGCCAAAGGTGAAGAAGCGTTGATCGTAGAGCAGACCCATGCGGGTTTCGCTGAAGGCCAGGGAGTCGAAGTGTTCGGCATCCAGGCGTTCCAGGTATGACACGCCCAGATCCAGGCGATTGTTCGCCAGTTGCTCGAGGATCTGTTCGGAACTCAGGGCCGAGAGTTCGAAGCGCAGGTTCGGGTGTTCGGCGTGCAAGCGTTGCATCAGTGGCAGCGGATCGAAGCTCGACAACGGCACTACGCCCAGGCGCAAGGTGCCGACCAGATTGCCGCGACAGGCGGCTGCCTCGGCGTACAAGCCGTCATAGGCCGCCAGTACGGTGCGCGCCCAGGCCAGCACCCGTTCGCCCGGTGCGGTGAAGCCTTCGAAGCGTTGGCCGCGATTGACCAGTGGCAGGTCGAGTTCTTCTTCGAGGCTGCGCAGGCGCATGGACAGGGTCGGCTGGGTGATGTGGCAGCGTGCGGCGGCCTGGCCGAAATGGCGGGTTTCGTCGAGCGCGATGAGGAATTTCAGCTGCTTGATGTCCATCTGCGCTCCAGGGGTTGGGAAGGTGCGGATTCTATCGCAAGCGGGGTCATTGGTCGGGTTGGATTCGTAGGTGACGACCGTGGTCTAGGCTCTGATGTCTGGAACCCGAAACCCAAGGAGAGTGCACCATGAGTCTTTTGAGCTTTGTGAAGGAAGCAGGCGAAAAATTGCTGGATTTGCTGACGCCAGGTAACGCCAACGCCAGTGAGCAGTTGAAGGAGCACATCAGCAAGGTCGGCCTGGGCAACCCGAATGTGCAGGCGACGGTCGATGGCGACAAGGTCACGGTGACCGGTGAAGTCGCCAGCCAGGAAGAGAAGGAAAAGATCCTGCTGGCGGTGGGCAACATCGCCGGGGTGGGCAGCGTGGATGATCAGATCACCGTGACTGGACCGGTGGTGAAGGCGGCAGTGTTTGTCACAGTGGTGAAGGGCGATACCCTCAGCGCGATTTCCAAGCGCGTGTACGGCGATGCCAACAAGTACAACAAGATTTTCGAAGCCAACAAACCGATGCTGTCGCACCCGGACAAGATCTATCCGGGGCAGTCATTGCGGATTCCTGAGTAAGTCGTCAAACCGCGTGATGGCCATCGCGGGCAAGCCACGCTCCCACAGGACCTGAGTCGATCACGAAGATTGCGAACGACGCAGATCCTGTGGGAGCGAGCTTGCTCGCGATAGCAGGCAACTCGGTCTAGAGCCCTGCAATCAAATCCCGATAATCCCCAACCGCCGCGAACTCCGCCGTATCCTTCGGTCCCTTGCGGCTATCCGGCTCTCGCACTGCCAGCAAATGCGCCACGCCAAAGTCCCGTGCACTGCGCAGGATCGGCAGGGTGTCGTCAATGAACAGGCTGCGCGCCGGATCGAAATCGATATCGGCTTGCAGCGCATCCCAGAACTGCGGATTTTCCTTGGGAAAGCCGTAGTCATGGGAGCTGATCAAGCGCTCGAAGTAGGGTGCCAGTTCGATTTTTTCCAGCTTCAACGACAGCGCGTCCCGATGGGCATTGGTGATCAGCACCACGCGCTTGCCGGCCCGTTTGATCGCCGACAGAAAGGTGTCGGCATCCGGGCGCAGGGCTATCAGATGCGCGGTTTCCAGTTTCAGGTCGCGCACCGACAGTTTCAGTTCGGCGCTCCAGAAGTCCAGGCAGTACCACTGCAACTGGCCGGCATTGCGCTCGAACAACGGCTGCAATTCCATCTCGGCCATGGCCCGGCTGACCCCGTGCAGTTCGGCGTAGCGCTGGGGCAGGTGCTCCATCCAGAAGTGGTTGTCGAAATGCAGGTCCAGCAGCGTGCCGTCCATGTCCAGCAGAACGGTATCGATGTCGGACCAGGGTAATGAAGGCATGGCAACGTCTCGGGCAGTAGAAAGATTTCTGGCGTAAACAATCGGGAAAGCCGCGTTATAGTAGCGCGTTCACGCCAAGGAGCTTTGCATGCGCCAGAAACCCACCATACTCGCCCGCGAAATTGTCGCCACCAGTCGATTGTTCTGCGTGGAAGAGCTGAAGCTGCGCTTTTCCAATGGCGTGGAGCGCACGTATGAACGCCTGGTCGGCAAGGGTGCCGGGTACGGCGCGGTGATGATCGTGGCGATGCTCGACGCCGAGCATGCGGTGCTGGTCGAGGAGTATTGCGGCGGCACGGATGAATATGAAATGTCATTGCCCAAGGGTTTGATCGAGCCGGGCGAAGACGTGCTGGCGGCGGCCGAGCGCGAGCTCAAGGAAGAGGCCGGTTTTGGCGCGCGGCAACTGGAGCACCTGACCGAGTTGTCGCTGTCCCCCGGCTACATGAGCCAGAAGATCCAAGTAGTGCTGGCTACCGACCTCTACGAAGAGCGTCTGGAAGGCGACGAGCCAGAGCCGATGCGGGTGGACAGGGTCAATCTGCGTGAGCTCTCGGCGCTGGCGCAAAACCCGCAATTTACCGAAGGCCGCGCCTTGGCGGCGCTGTACCTGGCCCGAGACCTGTTGACTCAGCGCGGAGCGTTCCAGCCATGAATTTCCCGCATCCGTTGATGGCGCCGGTCATTGAGCTGGCCTTGCAGGCCGGTGAGGCGATCCTGCCGTTCTGGCGCACAGGCACGGCCGTCACGGCGAAGGCTGATGACTCGCCGGTGACCGCTGCCGACCTGGCTGCGCACCACTTGATTCTGGCCGGGTTGACGGCGCTTGATCCGAGCATCCCGGTGCTTTCCGAGGAAGACGCCAATATTCCCCAAGACGTGCGGGCCGGATGGCAGCGCTGGTGGCTGGTCGATCCGCTGGATGGCACTAAGGAGTTCATCAGCGGCAGCGAAGAGTTCACCGTCAACATCGCCCTGATCGAAAACGGTCGGGTGGTGTTCGGTGTGGTGTCGATGCCGACCAACGGGCGTTTTTACGTCGGTGGTGCGGGACTCGGCGCCTGGCGTGGCGATAAAGGTGGCACGCCCGTGGCGATCAAGGTACGTGATGCGTTAGCGCCCGGCGAGTCGTTCACCGTGGTGGCCAGCCGTCGTCATTCGAGCCCGGAGCAAGAGCGATTGCTGGCCGGGTTGAGCGCCAGCCTTGGCGAGCTGCAACTGGCCAATATCGGCAGTTCGCTGAAATTTTGCCTGCTGGCCGAAGGGGCGGCGGATTGCTATCCGCGCCTGGCACCGACTTCCCAGTGGGACACGGCGGCGGCGCAAGGTGTGTTGGAAGGTGCGGGCGGGGAAGTGCTGGAATTGAGCGGTGAGCCGTTCAGCTATCCGGCGCGGGCGTCGCTGTTGAATGCGTTCTTCCTGGCATTGCCGGCGAAGGCGGCCTGGCGGGAGAAACTGCTGGAATTGGCACGGTCCTGAGCTCACCTTTACTTTGTGGCGAGGGGGCTTGCCCCCGTTCGACTGCACAGCAGTCGCCAATCAGGCAAAGAGATTTAGCTGAAAATGCGCAATGGTCGGGTTTGGGGCCGCTGCGCAGCCCAACGGGGGCAAGCCCCCTCGCCACAAGTGTTGTGTCAACCGATTCACCGGTGCAGCACGTACTGTCCGACAAACCTCACCGCATCCTCATCACGACCTTCGTTGACGACCCGTGTATGCAGCGTTAACCGAGCTCGGCTGTATCGCTGGAAGGTGGTCAGGAATTTCTTCCAGATCACCGGGTCCGGCGCCTGGCAAATGGCGTTGGCATCCCCCGTCACCGGCAGCGGATAGCTGATCTGCCCTTCCTGAATCACGATGTGCCCGTCGGTAATGCCTTCTTCCTTGAGGCGCAAATGCAGCCAGCCCCAACCGGCCAGGACCGCGCCGCAATACAGGCTGCCGCCGAACATGGTGCTCTTGTGGTTGACGTTGGCTTCCAGCGGCAAGTGCAGGCGCAGTTGCTGGTCATGCCAGTCGAGCACTTTGAGACCCATGTCCCTGGTGAGGGGAATGTCGTGATGGAGAATGGATTCCAGTTGTCGACTGTCGCGGCTCATTCAGGGGTCTCTCGCTTGAAGTGGATGATTGGACGGTAGCTCAATCGAGATCGTCAGGGTGGGCCGAGGCGCCACTGTCGGCGAAACTCAGACCGTGCTTGCGCAGTTTGTCGTGCAGGGTCTTGCGCGGAATGCCGAGGGCTTCGGCGACGCTGCGCACGGAGCTGTGCGAACGTGCCAGTTCGGCGGCGATGAGTGTTTTTTCGAAGTTCTCCACTTGCTCGCTCAAACCGCCGTCGACGACTTCGACCCTGTTGCCAGCGCTGCCTTCCGGCGTGCTGTTGTCGAGGGCCAGTTCCAGCCCGAGGGCAAAACGTTCTGCCGCATTTTGCAGCTCGCGCACGTTGCCGGGCCAGGTGTGGCGCAGCAGCAAGGCACGTTGCCCCGGTTGCAGTTCGTGGGGCGGCAAGCCGTGGCGGGCACTGGCTTCATCGGCAAAATACTGGAACAGCATCAGCGCATCTTCGCCCCGTTCGCGCAGCGGTGGAATCCGCAGCGGCGCAACGTTCAGGCGGTAATACAGGTCGGCACGGAAACGCCCTTGATCCGCTGCCTGGCGCAGGTCTTCCTTGGTGGCGGCGATGATGCGGATGTCCAGCGGGATCAGTTGATTGCCGCCCAGGCGTTCGACTACCCGCTCTTGCAGCAAACGCAGCAATTTGACCTGCACATCCAGGCTCATGCTTTCGATTTCATCGAGGAACAGCGTGCCGCCATTGGCGAATTCGAACTTGCCGATGCGGCGTTTCTGCGCGCCGGTGAAGGCGCCGGGCTCGTGGCCGAACAACTCGCTTTCGACCACTGATTCGGCCAGTGCACCGGCGTTGATCGCCACGAACGGACCGTTGCGACGGCTGGATAAATCGTGCAGCGCCCGGGCCACGACTTCTTTGCCGGCGCCGGTTTCGCCGAGGATCAGCACGTCGGCCCTGGTTGCCGCCAGGGCACCGATCTGCTCGCGCAGGCGCAGCATCGAAGGTGAGTGGCCAACCAGCCGCGTGCTTAGCTCGTTGCGGTCGCTCAAGGCCAATCGCAGGCTGCGGTTGTCCAGCACCAGCTGGCGCAGGGCCAATGCGCGGCGCACGCTTTCGAGCAGGGCGTCGCTGGCGAAGGGTTTCTCCAGAAAGTCATAGGCTCCGGCGCGCATGGCCTGCACCGCCAGCGGCACATCGCCATGGCCGGTGATCAACAGCACCGGTAGCTCAGGGTCCTGGGCGTGCAGTTCGCTCAACAGCTCAAGACCGTCCATGCCGGGCATGCGGATGTCACTGACCACCACCCCTGGCCAATCACGTTCAAGTTGCGTGGCCAGGCCCTTGGCTTCGGCCAGCGGCAGGATTTTCAGGCCGGCCAGATCCAGCGTCTGGCTCAAGGCCTGGCGCAAATGAGGGTCGTCGTCGATCAACACGACCTGAATGCGGTTGTCGATGGTCATGCACTTCGGTCCTCGGACGGTTGCAGGCTCACGCCCGGTGCGCCTGCGCGCAGCTTCAGGGTAATCAGGGCGCCGCCCTCCTTGTGGTTGGCGAACGACAGTTCACCGCCGAAGGCGCGCATCAGGGTTTCGCAAATCGCCAGCCCCAAACCGAGGCCCTGGGTGCGGGTCTTGGTGGTGTAGAACGGCTCGCTGGCGCGCCCGAGGGCTTCCATGCAAAAGCCGGGGCCGTTGTCGCGAATGTACAGGTTGACGCCATCGGCCGTGGATTGGGCACTGAGCCAGAGTTTACGTGGCGGGCCTTTTTCCGTCAGGGCATCCAGGGCGTTGGCCAGCAGATTGCCGAGTACCTGGCGCAGGCGGGTTTCCCCGGCTTCGACCCACAGGGTGGCGGCGGGCAAGTCGCGGATCAGCTCGACTTCCATGCTGCGGCGACGCTTGGCCAGCAAGGCCAGGGCATCGTCCAGCGCCGGTTGCAGGGCGACGCTTTCCGGGGCATGCCGGTCGCGCCGGGCAAAGGCGCGCAGGTGGGCGATGATCGAGGCCATGCGACCGGTCAATTCGCTGATCAGCTTGAGGTTGCCACGGGCATCGTCGGTGCGCTGGTGATCGAGCAACACTTCGGCGTTTTCCGCGTAGCTGCGAATCGCTGCCAGCGGCTGATTGAGTTCGTGGCTGATGCTCGCCGACATGGTTCCCAGTGCCGACAATTTGCCGGCTTGCACCAGATCATCCTGGGCGCGTACCAGCTCCTGCTGGGCCTGTTCGCGTTCCAGCACTTCCTGTTTCAGGCGCCGGTTCAGGCCTTCGAGATCGCTGGTGCGCTCGGCAACCCGGCCTTCCAGTTCGCGGCGGGCCTTGGCTTCGAAAGCAATGCGCTCGAGGTAGTGGCGGCGGCGCTGCATCATCAGGCCAAGCAGCAGCATCAACACCAGCAGCGCTGCGCCACCGATGGCCACCACCGTACGTACCGGGCGGTCGATCAAGGTGCGCGGGGCGAGGATACTGACGTCCCAGCCGGTTTCGGCGATCTGCTGGGTCTGGGTCAGCCAGGCGTCCGGGTTGAGCTTCAGCGGTTTTGGATCGCGGGTTGGATAGGGCTGGATCGCAGTGATGGCCTTGCTTTCGTCCTCGCTCAACGGGCGGGTCGAGCGGAATCGCCACTCCGGTCGCGAGGTGAGAATGACCACGCCGTTGTGGTCAGTCAGCAGCAGTTGTTCCGGGGTTTTGCCCCACAGGCTTTCGGTGTGGTCAAGGTCGACCTTGACCACCAGCACACCCACTATTTTTTCACCGTCGCGCACGCCAGCGGCGAAGAAGTAACCGCGCTTGGCCGAGGTCGTGCCCAGGCCGAAAAAGCGCCCGAGCCGCCCGGCCATGGCTTCGCTGAAATACGGCCGGAAGGAAAAATTGCGCCCGACGAAACTGTCGTGTTTGTCCCAGTTGGAGGCGGCCAGGGTCTTGCCGGTGGTGTCCATCAGGTACATGACTTCGGCACCGGTCTGGGCGGCGATGTTTTTCAGCAGGCGGTTGGCGTTGCCTTGGGTGACGCCATCGTCCGGTGCGCCGAGCACGGCGCGCAGGGCCGGCAGGTCGCCGAGGATCTGCGGCAACACTTCATAGCGATGCAGGGTACCCAGCAGGTTGGCGACGTAGAGGTCGAGGGTCTGACGATTCTGACTGGCCAGCTCGCTGCGGTAGTAACGCTCGGCGAGATGTTCCAGCGGCCACAGCAGCGGCGCCAGGCACAGTGCCAGCAGGGCCAGGCTGCGCCAACGGGGTCTGGGAGGGAGGGTCGGTTTCATGAGCAGCATGCGCCTGTGGGTACAGGCGCATTATGCCTAGGCTTGCGGGCGCAGTCTGCGCACTGTAGGCCTGGTGCGTTTTTGCGCTGAATCTTGCGCCGGGTTTTCAGGCGAAGACTTCGGCATCCTTGAGGAATACAGCGGCCTGGTCCTTTGCCGACAGCTGCGGCGTGCCTTGTAGTTGCCAGTCGATGGCCAGGTCCGGGTCGTCCCAGCGAATGCTGCGCTCGGCGGAGGGCGTGTAGTAGTCGGTGGTTTTGTAAAGGAACTCGGCAAACTCGCTCAAGACCACGAACCCGTGGGCGAAACCTTCCGGAACCCAGAGTTGGCGATGATTGTCGGCAGACAGGCGCACAGCGACCCATTTACCGAAGTGCGGTGAGCTGCGACGGATGTCTACGGCGACGTCCAGCACTTCACCGACCGTGACGCGAACCAGTTTTCCCTGGGTATTTTCCAGTTGGTAATGCAGACCGCGCAGCACGCCCTTCTGCGAACGGGAGTGGTTGTCTTGAACGAATTCAGTGTCTAGTCCGGTGGCCTCTTTGAAAGCCCTGGCGTTGAAGCTCTCATAGAAGAAACCACGTTCGTCACCAAAGACCTTGGGTTCGAGGATCAGAACACCGGGCAGGTCGGTGGTCACTACATTCATGGCGGCTCTCCAGCATCGTGCGTTTAATGGCCGCCATTCTTGCGCAAAGCGCCGACCGGGGCGAGTGCTCAAGTAAAAATCTACCGGCCTGTTCCAGCCCCTGCAAATGACCATTACCGGTTCCTGGGGGGTTGCGTATCGCCCGAACCAGTGGCGATATAGGCGCCTAATAAAATTTCAGGGGTTGTTGTATGCCGCTCGCCACGTTGATTCATCGCGCCAGTTTGCCCAGCCCGCAGGTGTCTGCGGAGCAAGCGCTAGAGCTGCTGGAAGAATATTACGGGTTCAGCGGCAGGTTGCAGGCCCTTGGCAGCCAGCAAGACCTGAACTACCGCGTCGACAGCGAGCGGGGACGTTTCGTCCTGAAAATCTGCCGTGGCGACTACTCGGTCCTGGAGCTTCAGGCGCAACACGCCGGGCTCAAGCATCTGGGTGAGCACCCCGATGTACAGGTGCCGCGTGTTATCGAGGCAAAAAACGGTGCAGACCTGCTGTCGCTGGACGTGGGTGGCCAGGCGGTGCACGTTCGCTTGCTCGACTACATCGAAGGCCAGCCACTGACGAGCCTGGGCCATTTCAACCCGACGGTGGTGTCCGGCTTCGGCCGCCTGTGCGGTGAAATGGACCTGGCCCTGGCGGATTTCGATCATCCGGGGCTGGTGCGAACCCTGCAATGGGACGCCCGCCATGCCCACGCCCTGATCGCGCATTTGCTGCCGGTGATCAAGGATGAAGACCAGCGCAAACTGATCGTCGAAGCGTCCGGGCAAGCCGAGCGGCATTTGCAGCCACTGCAGGACAAACTGCCGGTGCAGGCCATTCACATGGACATCACCGATGACAACGTGGTGTGGCAGCGCGATGCGCAGCGCCATTGGCAGCTGCAAGGCGTGATCGATTTCGGCGACCTGGTGCGCACCTGGCGCATTACCGATCTGTCGGTGACCTGTGCCGCTTTGCTGCATCATGGCGAGGGCGATCCGTTCTGCATTTTGCCGGCAATCCAGGCGTATCACGCGGTCAACCCGTTGCAACACGAAGAGCTGCTGGCGTTGTGGCCGCTGATCGTCGCCCGCGCGGCGGTGTTGGTGCTCAGCGGCGAACAGCAGGTCAGCATAGATCCGGGCAATGCCTACAGCCGCGACAACCTTGTCCATGAATGGGAAATCTTCCGTGTGGCCACGTCGGTGCCGTTGGCGCTGATGGAAGCAGCGATCCTCACCGCCGTCGGCCAGAACCTGCCCACCATCGGCAGCGAAGGCTTCGCGCCGCTGTTACCGAGCCTGGTCGGGCGTGAGTTCGCCTTGATCGACCTCGGTGTGCTCAGCCCGCATTTCGAGGCCGGGAACTGGGAGCAGGAGGGTGTCGATCAGCGCCTGCTGGATGAAGCGGCCGCGGCACATGGCCTGGCGGCCAGTCGTTACGGGCAATACCGCCTGTCCCACACCCGCCCGGACAGCGCCGCTGAACCGGACACGTGCCCGCTGCACGTCGAGTTGCGTGTGCCTCAAGGCACGGCGGTCGAAGCGCCGTTTGCCGGGGTGGTACACCAGCCATCGGCGGGCGTGCTGCAACTGGATGGCCCGCAACTGAGTGTGCGGCTTTGGGGTGTCACGCCGTCGCTGCACAGCGGCGCGGCCCTGGTCAAAGGCCAGGTGCTGGGTTCGGTCAGCGGGCCATTGATCGTGCAGTTGTGCCGTGGCGCGTCGATCGATGCGCCGTTGTTCTGCACGCCATCGCGCGCCGCCGCCTGGCAGGCGTTGTGCCCGTCACCTGCGGCGCTGCTGGGGCTGGCCTGTGATGCCGAAGCCGAGCTCGACGGAGCGACCTTGCTGGCCCGGCGCGATGCCAGCTTCGCCCGCACACAAAAACACTATTACGTTGATCCACCGCGCATCGAACGCGGCTGGCGCAACCATTTGATCGACATGCAGGGCCGCTCCTACCTCGACATGCTCAACAACGTAGCGGTATTGGGCCACGGCCATCCACGCATGGCGGCAGTCGCCAGCCGCCAGTGGTCGTTGCTCAACACCAACTCGCGCTTCAACTACGCAGCCGTGGCCGAGTTCTCCGAACGTTTGCTGAAGCTGTCCCCCGATGGCATGGACCGGGTGTTCCTGGTCAACAGCGGCAGTGAGGCCAACGACCTGGCGATTCGCCTGGCGTGGGCCTACAGCGGCGGTCGCGACATGCTCAGCGTGCTGGAGGCCTATCACGGCTGGACGGTGGGCGCGGATTCGGTGTCGACCTCGATCGCTGACAATCCCAAGGCCTTGAGCAGCCGCCCGGACTGGGTGCACCCGGTGACCGCGCCAAACACCTATCGCGGTGAGTTCCGTGGTCCAGACAGTGCGCCGGATTATGTGCGCAGCGTCGAACACAACCTGGCGAAAATCGCCGAGCAGAAACGCCAACTGGCCGGTTTCATCTGCGAACCGGTGTACGGCAATGCCGGCGGTATCTCGCTGCCACCAGGTTATTTGAAACAAGTCTATGCCATGGTCCGGGCCAGGGGCGGTGTGTGCATCGCCGACGAAGTGCAGGTCGGCTACGGGCGCATGGGCGATTTCTTCTGGGGCTTCGAAGAGCAGGGCGTTGTGCCGGACATCATCACCATGGCCAAGGGCATGGGCAACGGCCAGCCACTGGGCGCGGTCATCACCCGCCGGGAGATTGCCGAGGCGCTGGAGGCCGAGGGTTATTTCTTCTCTTCCGCCGGCGGCAGCCCGGTCAGTTGCCAGGTCGGCATGGCTGTGCTGGATGTGATGCAAGAGGAAAAACTCTGGGAGAACGCCCAGGTCGTTGGCGGGCACTTCAAGGAGCGCCTCGAAGCGTTGATCGATATTCATCCGTTAGTGGGCGCGGTGCACGGTTCCGGTTTCTACCTGGGCGTCGAGTTGATCCGCAACCGTGAAACCCTGGAGCCGGCCACCGAAGAAACCACCGCACTGTGCGATCGCTTGCGTGAGCTGGGGATCTTCATGCAACCGACCGGCGATTACCTGAACATCCTCAAGATCAAGCCGCCGATGGTCACTTCGCGCCAGAGCGTGGATTTCTTCGTGGACATGCTGTCGAAGGTGCTCGCAGAAGGGCTGTAAACACATCCCCCTGTGGAAGCTAGCTTGCTCGCGATGAGGCCATTCCAGTCACAGATTTTGCGACTGAAAGACCGCTATCGCGAGCAAGTTCGCTCCCACAGGGGGAGAATTTTAGTTCGATTGATATCGGCTTTTAATCGATTGTTTTTGTAGCGGTGGATGTAAGGTGCTTTAAAAGCCGATATTTATCGGATATAAAGTCGCCACAGCCCACGGCGTTTACACATACGCTTCCATTTCTGTCAGGTATCAATGTCACTCCGGAGTCCTGAGCCATGACCACGTTGAACAGCACCCCTCGCGCCGACGGCTTCTATATGCCAGCCGAATGGGCACCTCAAACCCAGACCTGGATGATCTGGCCCGAGCGCCCGGACAACTGGCGCCTGGGTGGCAAACCGGCACAAGCCGCTCACGTGGCAGTGGCCAAGGCCATCGCCCGTTTCGAACCGGTGACCGTGGCGGTTTCCGCCGGCCAGTACGAAAACGCCCGTGCCCGTCTGGACGTACCGAATATTCGTGTGGTGGAAATGTCCAGCGACGACGCCTGGGTTCGCGACTCCGGTCCTACCTTCGTTATCAACAACAGTGGCGAAGTCCGTGGCGTGAACTGGGACTTCAATGCCTGGGGCGGTTTTGACGGCGGCCTGTATTCGCCGTGGAACCGTGACTCGCAGGTTGGTGGCAAGATCCTCGAGATCGAGCGCAGCCCCCGCTATCGCACCGAAGGCTTCGTGCTGGAAGGCGGTTCGATTCACGTCGACGGCGAAGGCACCCTGATCACCACCGAAGAATGCCTGCTCAACCGCAATCGCAACCCGCACATGAATCGAGCGGAAATCGAAGCGGTCCTGAGTGCAAACCTGGCTGTGGATAAGATCATCTGGCTGCCGGATGGCTTGTTCAACGACGAAACCGATGGCCATGTGGATAACTTCTGCTGCTACGTGCGCCCGGGTGAAGTGCTGCTGGCCTGGACCGATGATCCGCAGGACCCGAACTACCCGCGCTGTCAGGCGGCGATGAAAGCGCTGCAAAGCAGCACCGATGCCAAGGGGCGCCCGTTCACGGTGCACAAGATGCCGATCCCGGGTCCGCTGTTTGCGACCGAGGAAGAGTGTGCCGGTGTCGATCCGGTTGATGGTACGCAGGAACGTAATCCTACTGTTCGTCTGGCCGGTTCCTACGTGAACTTCCTGATCGTCAACGGCGGCATCATCGCGCCGAGCTTTGACGACCCGCAGGATGGTCCGGCAAAGGAAATCTTGCAGAACCTGTTCCCACAGCATGAAGTGGTAATGGTGCCTGGTCGCGAACTGTTACTGGGGGGCGGCAATATTCACTGTCTTACCCAGCAACAACCCGCGCCGCACAAGGAGTGAGTGAGGTCGTAACAGCTTGAGTTGATTACGAAATCCCTCAGGCTGTCGATCAGCCTCCCGCAATGCACGGAGCCCGCGGCCCTACAGGCCTGCGGGCTTTTTTGTATCTGCCAGGCCACACTTCAGAAACCTTGGCACAGCTCTTGTATCTCCGCTGTTGTAACTCGGGGGAGGGAGGACTTCTATGTTCTGTCATAAACCTTGGATAAGTTAGCCGCTCACAAACCGGGAGAGAGCGCTGAAATGAACGCCGAAGTGAACGTAGTGAGCGACAAGGCGTTGCATCCCCTGGCAGTAAATAGCGAATCGCTCCAGATCCTGGCGCACTGGTTCAAGTCCAATGGAATGCGTCAGATCAGCGATACTGATCCGCGCCGGACAATGATCGAGCGTTACCCTGCTGGTTTATTCAGCGAAGCGGAACTGGATGCGTTGTGGGATGTGATGGAAGGATAAGAAGAACAACAACGGATTGAACAAAAAAAGCGCTGCCGGGATGGCAGCGTTTTTTTTTGCGCGCAGATTCATGCAATCACCGCGATCCCCTGTGGGAGCGAGCTTGCTCGCGATGGCGCCCGACCAGTCAGCATTTATATTGACTGACCCACCGCTATCGCGAGCAAGCTCGCTCCCACAAGGGAATGGTGTGAACCAGTGTTATTGGTTCACACCGGGATAAATGCTGTTTAGAAACTGTAGGTCCCCGTCACCACCAGACTACGCGGTGTCCCCGGCTGGATCTGGAATGCACTGGTTGCCGATTCGTAATACGTCTTGTCGCTGATATTGTTCAGCGCCGCGCGCAAATCCCAATCCTTCTGGCGGAAGCCTGCCAAGGCGTCCCAGCGGCCATAACCCGGCAACACGGTGGTGTTGAGGTTATCGGCATAGCGGTCGCCAACCAAGGTCAAGCCGGTTTCGGCGTACCAGCCCATTTCCGGTTTCCAGGTCAGGAACAGGCTGCCGTTGTGCTTGGCCACGTTGTTGATGCGCTTGCCTTCCAGGCCGTTGTTGTCCTTTTCGATGGTTGCGTCCTGCAGACCCACGCCACCGCGCATGTACCAGTTGCCGGTAATCCTGCCAGCGGCGGTCAGCTCGATCCCGCGAGAGCGTTGCAGCCCTGAAAGCAGGGTAATGGTCGGGTTGTTCGGGTCGCTGGTACGACGGTTGTAGAGCTCCAGCTCATAGATGGCCAGCGTGGTGCTCAGGCGATCGTCGAGCCAGTCGCTCTTCACCCCGATTTCTTTCTGCCTGGTCCGCTCCGGGCTCAGGTCATTGCTGTTACCTGCCGCGCCCGGGGTGATGCCGATCAAACCACCGCCGACCGGCGAGAACGTCTTGCTCCAGGAGGCGTAGAAGGAGTGATTTTGCAGCGGCGTCCAGACCACGCCAACGCGAGGGCTGGTGCTATGACTGTCACTGTCTTCGGAAATGTTGCGCACCTTGTTGGTCGACTCGATATCGAACGTGTCGTAACGCAGGCCGGCGAGCAATTGCCATTGATCGTTCAGGCGCAATTGATCCTGCACATACACCGCACGGCTCTCGACCTCGGTGTGGGTGTTGCTCGACACCACCATGCGCCCGGTATGACGCAAATTGCGGTCCGGGTTGTTCAGGTCCAGCGCCGGCACCGGTGAACTGCCCGGTCCGGAAGTGGCGGCGGTGTACAGCAACGGGTCGCGGCGCTGGCTGCCGATTTCGATACCGGTGAGCAAACGGTGCTCCAGGCCGAAGGTATCGAAACCACCTTCCAGCTCGACGTTGTTGTAGACATTACGGGTGTTCAGGTCCTGCTGCCAGTGCTGGCGCGTGACCTTGTTGGTGGCCGGGACATAGCCGGTCAAGTAAGTATTGTCGAAATCGCTGTCGAGTTTGAACACACCCAGGGTCTGGCGCAGTTGCCAGTTGTCGCTCAGTTCATACGTGAGTTTCGAGCGCAGGGACTGTGCCTTGTCGTCGATGAAATCGTTTTCGCTGCCGTAGGTCGTATCGCGTCCCACGTCTGCCGGGCGACCGTTTACGCCGGGGATGCCACGATCCGGCGTGCGGTTGTAGCGGCTGTATTCGTACTGCACCAACCAGTTCAGGTCGGGGGTCAGCTGCCAGCTCATCGAGGGCGCGAACAACTGGCGATTGCCACTCACACCATCACGAAAGCTGTTCTCGTCCATGTTGCCCATGTTCAGACGCAGGCTGATGTTCTCGGACGGGTCGGTGCTGAGGTCGGCATAGAGGCTGCGCAAGTCCTCGCTACCGCCCTGGGCTTCAATAGTCGAGCGGCGACCGAACTCAGGCAGTTTGCTCACCCGGTTGACGATGCCGCCCTGGCTGCCACGGCCATACAGCACAGCGGCGGGGCCTTTCAAAACGTCGATGCGTTCGATGTTGTGCAGGTCGCGAACGTACTGGCTGTCGTCGCGAATGCCATCGAGATAGAAGTCGTTGCTGGCGTCGAAACCGCGGATGCGCAGGCTGTCGAAGCGTGTGTCGGCGCCGCTGCTGACGTTGGGGATACCGCTGAGCGCCGTGCCCAGGTCGTTGGTGCCGTAATCCATGACGTTCGAGGTTTTGATCGAGTCGATGGCTTGTGGCACGTAGCGCACCGGTGTCGCGGTCCGGGTTGCTGTACTGGTTTGGGTTACGCGCGGGTCGTCGGCTTCAGCTTCGGCGCTGATCGATGTGGCAGGCAAGGTAGTCGGTGCAGCGTAGGAAAAACCGGCAGACAACAAGGCAGAGAGCCCAAAGCTGTAGGGCGCAAGACGAAAAGGGGCAGGCATTGAAGAGCGCATCCGTAGGATTTTAGATTGAAGCGTGTAGGAGGGCGCGGATAGTAATGCTTGTCATTTACTGTCGTTAGTTGTTATTGAGAATTTATCTCATTTGATTGTTTCGAATTGTGTCGGAGTTAATGCAAATGCCGACGCATTCATTCGACCGATTCAAGCAACAGACTGAAAGCCAATCCGGCGTTTTTCCGGAGCCGCTGCGGCACTAACCTGCCGACATCGAATTTTCCTGAATTTCTGTCGGAGCCTTCCCATGATCCTGCATTACATCTACGACCCATTGTGCGGCTGGTGCTACGGCGCCAAACCGCTGGTGCAGGCCGCCCAGGCTGTGCTGCCCGTGATTGCCCACGGCGGCGGCATGATGACGGGGGCCAATCGGCAAAAGGTATCGCCACAACTGCGCAGTTACGTCATGCCCCATGACCGGCGCATCGCCGAATACAGCGGGCAGCCGTTCGGTGAAGACTATTTCGAAGGTTTGTTGCGTGATCACACCGCCGTGTTCGACTCGGCGCCACCCATCGCTGCGGTGCTGGCTGCCGAGCAAATGGGAGGTCGCGGGCTGGAGTTGTTGGGGCGTTTGCAAAGTGCTCACTACGTGGAGGGGCGCCGCATCGCCGACGAATCGGTACTGATTGAACTGGCCCACGGCATGGGGCTGGACCGTCAAACCTTCGAAAGAGCCTTCAGGGTGGCCGACACCGAAGGCCATATCAGGAACAGCCGGGCGCTTTTGGCCAAGGTCGGCGGGCAGGGCTTTCCGACCCTGGCGCTTGAGCACAATGATCAATTCACCCTGATCGATATCGGGCCGTGGCTGGGCAAACCCCAGGCATTTGCGCAGTGGCTGAGTCAGTCGCTGCCCGATCAGGGATCATCCATTTCCGTAGCAGCCTGCGGCCTCGATGGCTGCCGTGATTGAATATTCCTGCTGCGTAAAGCAATTTCTTAGACGATTTTCGCCTATTTTTAGAAGATTCATGAAATTGACACATCGTTAAGGGCGCAGCTACGATTCGGCCCAACGCCTGTGGCCAACCGCCACGATCAAAAATTATAAAAAGGCCCGCCGCGAGAAATCGTGGGCGGGCCTTTTTGTTTTCGTCATGAAAAAAGAGCGCGATAGCGCCGTTTCGGCCGTTCGGCACAGCGCGTATCAACCGGAAATAAGGAAAAGAACAAAATGTTGAACAAGCGAATCAGCCTGATCGCTCTGGGGATGTTGAGTGCGACACAGGCCATGGCGAACGACCAGGCCGAATCCAAGGGTTTTGTTGAAGACAGCAGCCTCAAAGTGCTGCTGCGCAATGCTTACATCAATCGTGACTACAAAGACGGCAACCCGGATAAATCCGAGTGGGGCCAGGCGGCCATCGGCACGTTCTCGTCCGGCTTCACCCAAGGCACCGTGGGCGTGGGTGTGGACGCTTTCGGGTTATACGCTCTGAACCTGGAGCGCAACGAAGACCGTAGCGGCGCGCAAGGCATCGATTTCTTCAAAAAGGGCGACAGCGGCCAGCCGGCTGACGATCTGTCCAAGGGTGGCGCGGCGATCAAGTTCCGCCTGTCCAGCACCACCCTGACCTACGGCGACCAGATGCCGGCCCTGCCGGTGCTGAATTACGACAATTCGCGCCTGCTGCCGGAAAGCTACACCGGCACCCTGATCACCTCCAAGGAGATCAAAGGCCTGCAACTGGATGCCGGCCGCTTCACCGCCGAATCGCGCAAAAGCGCCGAAGGCCGTGACAGTGGTGGCTTGAAGTCGATCAACGTCTTGGGTGGTAGCTACCAGTTTACCGAGCAATTCAAGGCCGCGCTGTACGCTTCCGACGTCGAAGACGTGCTGAAGAAACAATATGTGAACGCCAACTACGTGTTCCCGCTCGACAAGGACCAGTCCCTGACCCTGGACTTCAACGGCTACCGCACCAAGCTGGAAGATTCCTACGTCCGCGAAAACGGTATCACCGGCGACGACAACAAGATCTGGAGCCTGGCGGCCACCTTCATCACCGGCCCGCACTCGTTCACCCTCGCACACCAGCGCAGCACCGGCGACAGCAACCTGGGCTACGCCTACGGCGGCTACCAGAAAGATCAAGGTCGCGTCGGCGACGGTGGAAACACCATCTACCTGGCGAACTCCTACTGGTCCGACTTCAACGCTGAAGACGAACGCAGCTGGCAAGTCGGCTACGGCCTGGACTTCAGCACCTTCGGTGTACCGGGCCTGAGCTACAACGTGGCCTATGTGCGCGGTGACAACATCACCACCTCCACCAGCGAAGGCGGCACCGAGCGCGAGATCTTCAACCAGATCAAATACGTCGTCCAAAGCGGCCCGGCCAAAGACCTCAGCGTGAAACTGCGCAGCTCGGTCCTGCGTGTGTCGCAGAAGTCGAGCGAGTACAACGTCAGCGGCAACGAAGTGCGTGTGTTTGTGGATTACCCGATCAACGTCTTCTGATGATCGGTTGCGGTATCGAGGCCTGATGAAGGGCTGAGAAAGGAAAAGCCCCGACTGGTTCGGGGCTTTTTCACAGCACAATCATTACACCACGTAATGAATGAAGTTCCCGCCCCCACCTTTATCCCCTCCCGCCAACCCCATACATTCACCTCCAACGCCTCTCCCATCATCCCGACGGGAAGGTCACTGGAGTTTCCCTCATGCCTTTCGTAACCGTACGTATCACCCGCGATGGCGTTACCACTGAGCAGAAAGCTCAGGTGATTGCCGAGATCACTGAAACACTGGGGCGCGTCCTCAATAAACGCCCTGACCTGACCCACATCGTGATCGAAGAAGTCGACACCGATAACTGGGGTTACGCCGGCATCACCACCACCCAGTACCGCAAGCAACTGGCCGAGGCGGAAGGGCAGTCATGACGTCCTCCGTCACCATCGATTTCATCTCCGATGTGGTGTGCCCCTGGTGCGCACTGGGGGCGACGGCGCTGGAGCAGGCGATCGAGAACGTGGCCGGGGAAATCCCGGTCGAGCTGACCTACAAGCCATTCGAATTGAACCCGGACATGCCGGCCGAAGGTGAGCAAGCGGTCGAGCACCTGATGCGCAAGTACGGGAGAACAGCCGACGACATCGCCGCCGGCAAGGCCATGCAAATCGCTCGCGGCGAGGCCATTGGTTTCAAGTTCGATCTGGAGAAGCGCACGCATTTCTACAACACCTTCGATGCGCACCGATTGTTGCTGTGGGCGTTGCAGGAAGGGCGACAAGTCGAGCTGAAGAGGGTGCTGCTACGGGCCTATTTCAGCGAAGGCCAGAACCCGAGCGATCACTCGACGCTGGTGCGTCTGGCGACTGAAGCGGGGCTGGATGCGACAGGGGCGAGAGAGGTGCTGGCGTCCGACGCATTCGCCAGCGACGTGCGTGAGCTTGAAATGTATTACCGCCAGCACGGCATCAACTCGGTCCCGGCCATGGTGCTGAACGGTCGCCACCTGGTGTCCGGTTCGCAATCGGTCGAGTACTACGAACAGATGTTGAGACAAATGGTGAACGCCCCGGCCGAAGCCTGATTACAGATTTCTACCCCACTTTTAATTGTCAGAGGTCTTCATCATGAGCATTTCGAAAAAAGTCATCGTTATCACCGGCGCATCCCAGGGTCTCGGCGACGGTATGGTCAAAGCTTTTCGTGAACTCGGTTACCGGATCGTCGCCACTTCGCGTTCGATCAAGCCGTCCACCGATCCGGACATTCTCACCGTGGCCGGTGACATCGGCGAGCCGGAAACCGCCCAGCGCGTCATCCGTGAAGCGATCTCCCGTTTCGGTCGCATCGATACCCTGGTCAACAACGCCGGGATCTTCATCGCCAAGCCGTTCACCGCGTATACCGCAGAGGACTACGCCAATGTGTTGTCGGTGAACGTCAATGGCTTCTTCTACATCACCCAGCTCGCCATCGCCGAGATGGAAAAGCAGGGCAGCGGCCACGTCGTCAACATCACCACTAGCCTGGTGGACCACGCCATCGACGGCGTGCCATCGGTGTTGGCTTCACTGACCAAGGGCGGCCTCAACGCGGCAACCAAATCCCTGGCCATCGAATACGCCAAGCGCGGGATCCGGGTGAACGCGGTCAGCCCCGGCATCATCAAGACCCCCATGCACGGCGAAGAAACCCACGCAGCACTGGGCAATCTGCACCCGGTCGGGCACATGGGCGAGATCGATGATATTGCGCAAGCGGTCGTGTATCTGGACGGCGCCAAGTTCGTCACTGGCGAAATCCTGCACGTGGACGGTGGTCAGAGCGCGGGACACTAAAGGCGCGTTTCCAAACCCCGGAAACAACAAAGCCCCTGCATTTCTGCAGGGGCTTTGTTTTGTATGGTGCCGGTACCAGGAATCGACCCCGGGAACTACTGATTACAAGAATCAGGCCTTCAATGTGAGAGCACCGCAGGGGTGTGAGTTTCGCCAACACTCGCCCACGACTGGAAAAGCACGGTGAATCAATTCGCCCTCTACGAGGAGCGCTTCACCAGACCGTACATCTAGATTATGATCGCGCTGCCGCCTGACCGTAATCCTCTATACCACGGGCCATTCCCCCGATCGCTACCCGATTCTACCTCGTTTGGCAGCAAATGCCGCGTTGGGCCTCCCGTACTGGCACCAATTATCCCAAGCGTATTGCGAATACTAGAAAAGATGATCTTTATAAAAAATAATAAACTTTTCTCCTGCTTATACTTGCTGGCAGTCATCATAACCATCGGCGTGGTGTACTCACTGGGCTTCCGGGAAGCGGCAAGCCAGATTGTGATCGCGCCCGAGCGCCTGAGAAACTTTACGTTCCCCATCTGGGAGCAACACGCTTTTTCGCAGCACGGTTTCCTCGTCTTCTATTCGATGGAGGACTACGCAAATAAGATCGCGTATTCCAACCACTCCACTGCTTATCTGTTCTACATGTACGCCCTCTATAAAGTGGAAATGTATGTGCAGGCATTACCGATGAGAGTGACAGGGGCTTTCCTGAACATCATTTCGCTGGCAGGCGTTACGTTCTTTTTTCTGTCTCGCCTGGTGGAAAAGCGCCTGGCATTCGGTCAGGGACTGCTGATTCTGTTATCGGTCGTATTCATGGTGTCGATGCCGGGATTCTGGATTTCTTCGGCCAGATTCAACGTCGACAATACGTTCCCATTGATATTTGCGTTCCAGGCGCTGGCTGCGTTCTTGATCTGGAAAAATCGGGAACGATCCGGAGCGGTCATGACAGTGATCGTGTTGTTTGCCGTGTTTTCTCCGATCTCGGCGGCGTTGCTGGGCGCCGCCTTGCTGGTTTGGGCATGCCGCAGCGACGGTCTCGACAGACGGATGTGTCGTCTGGCATTGGTGGCCCTCGTTGCGGCCGTTGCTTTCTATCTGCCGTCCCCACTGATATCGAAGGCACTGGGTTTCACCTCGTCCAACAGCGGCTGGCTGTTTCGCGCTGGTCTGGATGGCGACACCACTTATTTCACCAACATCGTGAAGTCGGTACTTGTTCCGCAGTTCCCGCGGCCATTTCCGACTATTGCCGTGCCCGTCCTGTTCCTGGTAGCCCAGTTGGCCTGTTTGCGCATGATCAAACGGCGTGAACCTGCCGGCGTTGCGGCACCGGCGGGGACCTCCCCGTTGGCCGGCGTCAGCATGTTCTACTACCTGCTTTTTTCGCAATACGTGATGACCAGCCTGCTGTGGCCGCAGGCCGTTGCCATTCATCCGTACCTGTATGACTACCTGCTGATGGCACCGGTTTTCGTCGCGATTGTTCTGAATTTTGCGTTCAAGCCTTCACCGGCTGCGTTGCGTTTCTGGGCGCTGGCGCTGTTGTTCTGCATTTCCTTCCATCTCCAGCAGGTCGCGCAGGCAAAATGCCAGGGGTGTTACTACCCGGGCGCCTGGGACGCGAGCAGCAAGCAGCCATGAAGACCGTCGCCATTCTTCAGTCGAACTACATACCCTGGAAGGGCTATTTCGACATGATCGCTGCGGTCGATGAGTTCATCCTCTACGACGACATGCAGTTCACCAAGAACGACTGGCGAAATCGCAACCTGATCAAGACGCCGCAAGGCGTCCAGTGGCTCAGCGTGCCTGTCGGGCAAGGCATCAGTCGCCGCATTCGCGATGTCGAGCTGGCCCCTGCCTGGCAGGCCAAGCACTGGAAAACGCTGCAGAGCAACTATCGGCGAGCGCCTTTCTTCGATGAGGTCGCCCAGTGGCTCGAGCCGCTCTATCTGGTGGAGACCCACACGGGTCTGTCGTCGATGAACCGGAAGTTCATGGAAGCGATTTGCCGATACATCGGTATTGAAACCCGCATTACGAATTGCTGGGACTATGTGTCTGCCGGCGACAAAACCCGGACTGCCCGCCTGGTGGACCTTTGTCAGCAGGCCGGTGCGACGCACTACCTGTCGGGGCCGGCGGCAAAGGACTACATTGAGGCGCCGCTGTTCGACGCCGCCGGCATTGCGCTGCAATGGTTCGATTACGCCGGCTTCCCCGAGTATCCGCAACTCTGGGGGGAATTCACCCATGGCGTCACCGTCCTGGATCTGCTGTTCAATTGCGGCAAGGACGCGCGCCGTTACATGAGGCATGTCAAAGCATGAGGCTGTCCATCGTCGCCACGCTTTACCGCTCGGCCAAGTTCGTCGAGGAGTTCCATCTCCGTGCTAGCCAGGCGGCACAACAACTGGTCGGAGACGATTACGAGATCGTACTGGTCAACGACGGCTCGCCCGATTCAAGCCTGGAACTGGCCGTCCAGTTGAGCGAATCCGATCACCACGTGGTGGTCGTCGATCTCTCGCGCAACTTCGGCCACCACAAGGCCATGATGACGGGCCTGCGACATGCCCGCGGTGAACGTGTCTTCCTGCTCGATAGCGACCTGGAGGAAGATCCGGCATGGTTGCTCTCGTTCAGCGAGCAGATGGAGCGCGAAAAGGCCGATGTGGTCTACGGTGTCCAGCAGCAGCGAAAAGGCAAGCACTTCGAGCGCTGGACCGGGCAGGTGTTCTACAAACTCTTCCGTTTCCTCAGCGGGCTGGATATGCCCGACAATATCGTCGTCGCCAGGCTGATGTCGCGCCGCTATGTGGATGCGCTGATTCAGCACGACGAACGCGAGTTGTTCATGGCGGGTCTGTGGGTCATCACCGGTTTCGATCAGCGTGCGCAGGCCATCGACAAGCGCAGTCGCGACGAGACGACCTACACGCTGGGAAAGAAAGTGGCGCAACTGGTCAATTCGATTACTGCCTTCAGCAGTGCACCGCTGGTGGGAATCTTCGGCGTGGGCTGCGCGATCTTCCTGCTGTCGGCCGCCTACACGAGCTTTCTCGTCGTCAACTGGCTGCTCCTGGCGAACCCACCCAGCGGCTATACGTCGCTGATGGCTTCGATCTGGCTGCTCGGCGGCCTGATCATCGCATTCGTCGGCGTGGTCGGGATTTATCTCGCCAAGATCTATTCCGAAGTCAAGCAGAGACCCTACACTATCGTCCGGCACGTCTACCGTCAGGCTGAGGCGCGGAGCATCGAATGAAAAAACTCATTATTTTTGGTCTCACCGACGCCGCCGAGCTCGCACTCTATTATTTTTCCAACGACTCCGGCTATCAGGTCGAGGCGTTTGCCGTCGATCCCGCCTACATGCCGGCCGACAAGAGCTTCAAGGGATTTCCGGTGGTGGCATTCGATGAAGTCACCCAGATCTACCCGCCAGACCGGTATGTCTTTTTCGTCGCGCTCGGCTATTCCAAGCTCAACCAGATCCGTAAGGAAAAATATCTGGCAGTCAAGGCGCTGGGCTACGAAATGGTCAGCTACATCAGTTCGCGAGCCACGTTGCTGACAGAGGACATCGGCGAGAACTGCTTCATCCTGGAAGACAATACCGTTCAGCCCTTCGTGCGCATCGGCAACAACGTGACCATGTGGAGCGGCAATCACATCGGACATCATTCGCGTATCGAGGACCACTGTTTCCTGGCCTCGCACATCGTCGTATCCGGCCGTGTGACGATCGGGGAAAGCTGTTTTCTCGGCGTCAACGCGACCCTTCGCGATCACGTCACCATCGGCGAGAAATGCATCATCGGCGCCGGCGCGCTGATTCTTGGAGATGTCGCTGCCGAAGGCGTGTACGTTGGACAAGCCACCGAACGGTCGCGCGTGCCGAGTACCCGCGTCAGGAACATCTGAAGAACCTCATAATTGGCGTGAAGAAATCCCATGTGGAAAAAACTAGGAAAGATATTCTGCGCAGAAGGGCAGAGCGATTGGTTGTATTCTCACGCGATGATTCCCATTGCCGAGCAGGTGGATGGCGACCTGTATCGCATCTATTTCTCATCGCGCGACAAGACTAATCGCGGACACGGCGGCTTCCTCGAGATCGACATGCGGGACCCGACCAAGGTCTTGCGCGTCCATCCGGATCCGGTCCTCGAACCGGGCGACCTCGGATGTTTCGACGACAGTGGCGCCTTGCCCAATTCGATCGTCAACGTCGGTGGCCGCAAGCTGCTGTACTACACCGGGATCAACCTGGGCGTGACGGTGAAGATCCGCAACTCCATCGGCCTGGCCGAATGGAACGAGGCCACCCAGCGCTTCGAGAGGCTGTTCCGCGGCCCCGTCATCGACCGCACCCGCGATCTTCCTCACTTCGTCGCCACCCCCGAGGTGCAGTTCGAGGCCGGACGATTCAGGGCCTGGTTCACCTCCTGTGTGCGATGGGAGCAAGGCCCTTCGGAAGCGAAGCACTTCTATCATCTCGAGTATGCTGAGTCCGCCGACGGGATCGAGTGGGAGCGCAACGGCACGGTTGCCATCGAGTTCCGTGACGAACACGAGTACGCCCTGGGTGTGCCGCGCGTGCTCAAGGATGCGGACATGTACCGGATGTGGTTCTGCTCCCGGGCCACGAAGGACTGCCCCACCTACCGGATCCGCTACGCGACCTCGTCCGATGGCGTGCAATGGACGCGACACGATGAGCAGGTGGGAATCGACGTATCGGAATCGGGTTGGGATTCGGAGATGATCTGTTACCCGTTCGTCTTCGATCATGCCGGTCGACGCTACATGCTTTATAACGGCAACGGCTATGGCAAGACGGGTTTCGGGATTGCTGTCTGGGGAGACGAGTGATTCTAATGCAGCGCTGGCGGCCCGTGATCAGGCCCATTCTCCGTTACGCAGTCGTCGGCGTCGCCTGCAATGCCATCGGTTATGCGGCCTACCTGGCATTGACGTGGCTGGGCATCCCATTCAAGCTGGCCATGAGCTTCCTGTACGTGCTTGGCATCTGCATCAGCTTCCTGGGCAACCGCAACTGGGCGTTCGAGCATCGCGGCAACGTCGTGGGGACGGCGTGGCGCTTCGGCCTGGCGCACGCAGCCGGCTATTTGCTCAACCTGGCCTTGCTGACGGTGTTTGTCGACAAGCTGGGATATCCTCATCAGTGGGTCCAGGCCGCTGCCATTTTCGTTGTAGGAGGTTTCTTGTTCGTCGTCTTCAAGCTATTCGTCTTTCGTCATGACCAACCGGATGGGAACCAGGCGTGAAGATCTGTTCTGAATGCGAGACGCCGTACGCCTCGGAGCAATGGACATGCCTCCAGTGTGGACATCAGGTGGCTCGAAAGAACGGTTTTGCCGCGTTTGCGCCAGAACTCGAGGACAAGCAGGAGGGCTTCAAGGCCGACTTCTACGAGACCTACGCGCATCTTGAAAGCGGCCATTTCTGGTTCCGGGCGCGTGGCAGGTTGATTACATGGGCGCTGATGAAATATGCGCCGCGCATGCGTTCATTTCTGGAAATCGGGTGCGGTACCGGCTTCATTCTGAGTCGGGTCGCCGTGGCGTTTCCGAAGGCCAGGTTGCTTGGCAGCGAGATGTTCTCGACCGGGCTGAAGTTTGCCTCCTCTCGCTTGCCCGGTGCGGAGTTCGTGCAGATGGATGCGCGCGATATCCCTTACATCGACGAGTTCGAAGCGATTGGCGCGTTCGATGTCATCGAGCACATCGAGGCGGATACCGTGGTGCTCCAGCAGATGCACCGTGCCCTGAAGCCCGGGGGAATCATGCTGTTGACCGTGCCCCAGCATCAGTGGCTGTGGAGCCAGGTGGATGAATATTCCTGCCACGTGCGGCGCTACGATGCCGCCGACCTGCATCGCAAGGTGGAAGAGGCGGGGTTTTCCGTCGTGCGCAGCACATCGTTCGTCTCGTTACTGCTGCCGGCGATGATGATTTCACGCGGCGCCAAGAAGCAACAGCGGGGCGATACGAGCGAGACCGCCGAATTAGCGGTACCCAAGGCGCTCAATGTGCTGTTTGGTTTCGTGATGTGGCTGGAGTGTTTGCTCATCAAGGTGGGAGTGAGTTTTCCGGTCGGTGCTTCCAGGCTGCTTGTCGTCCGGAAAAAGAGTTGATGCCCCCCGACATTGCATAACGACGTGAGTCTAGTTCGACCCGATTAAAATTTGCGTGCGAAGGCTCAAATGATGGAAGACAAAACGATCCAGTTCAATCGCCCCTACATGACGGGGAAAGAACTTTATTACATCGCTGAAGCCAAGTTCGGCAATATCCTCGCCGGTGATGGCCCGTTCACCAAGCGGTGTCATGAGTGGATGATCGAACGTACCGGTTCGAGCAAGGCCTTGCTGACCCACTCGTGCACGGCAGCGCTGGAAATGTCCGCGTTGTTGTTGGACATCCAGTCGGGCGACGAGGTCATCATGCCCTCGTTCACGTTCGTTTCCACGGCCAATGCCTTCGTTTTGCGCGGCGGCGTTCCCGTGTTCGTCGATATCCGTCCGGATACCCTGAACCTGGATGAGACGCTGATCGAGGCGGCCATCACGCCGCGCACCAGGGCAATCGTGCCGGTTCATTATGCGGGCGTGAGTTGCGAGATGGATACGATCATGGAGATCGCCCAGCGTCACAACCTGAAAGTGGTCGAGGATGCAGCGCAGGGGGTCATGGCCGCTTACAAGGGGCGGGCTCTGGGCAGTATCGGGGACTTCGGCGCCTTCAGCTTCCATGAGACCAAGAACGTCATTTCGGGCGAGGGCGGCGCATTGCTCGTCAATGATCCTGCGTATGTGTTGCGCGCAGAAATCATCCGCGAAAAAGGCACTGACCGTAGCCGTTTCTTCCGCGGCGAGGTCGACAAATACACTTGGCAGGAAGTCGGGTCGTCATTCCTTCCAGGGGACGTGACTGCCGCGTTTCTCTGGGCGCAGTTGGAAGAGGCCGAACACATCACGCAGGCGCGGCTTGCCATCTGGCAGCGGTATCACGAATTGCTGGCGCCGCTGGAAACCAGCGGGGCGCTGCGCCGTCCTATCGTGCCGGCCGACTGCCAGCACAACGCGCACATGTACTACGTGCTGCTGCCCGCAGACGTGCCGCGACAACCGGTGCTCGATGGCCTCAAGCGAGAGGGAATCAATTCGGTCTTCCATTACGTGCCCCTGCACTCCTCGCCGGCTGGCCAGCGTTACGGCCGTGTCCATGGCGCCATGGACAACACGGTGAACCTCTCGGAGCGCTTGCTGCGACTGCCGCTGTGGGTAGGTATGTCGGTCGAGCAGCAGGAACGTGTGGTGGAAGTCTTGCGGGACGAACTGTGTCGCTGATTCGACAAGCACTCTTGCCGGAGTTCGGCACGATCCCGAGTCCGAGTTTTATCGCAGCAGCTTTCGGCTCGGCGCGTTCTTTGTAGCCCAGGAAGGCCAAGCACTGCGCCAGTGTGTGTGTTTGTCGCGTGGGGAACCGTCTTGGGCAAGTTGGTTTTCGTTCAGTTTGAACAACAGGGAGGGTGCAGCGAGTTGCCAGTCAAAAAGGCCGCCGCCAGCTCCAATCAACTGAGACGCTGTGACCAAATCCGATATGAAACCCCAGAAACGAAAAAGGCCCACCGTAAGGTGAGCCTAAGTCGTTGTTCTGTATGGTGCCGGCACCAGGAATCGAACCCGGGACCTACTGATTACAAGTCAGTTGCTCTACCATCTGAGCTATACCGGCGTGTCAGGGCGACGATTATAGCGATTGGTTGGCTTCTGTAAACCCCTGAATTATGACTATTTTTGCGCTGGCTTCAGGTCAGGCGCGCAGCAGGGTTTTCTTGAGTTTCTGGATGGCTTGCCAGGTTCGACTGTTTTGCATCGCGCGCAGCTGTGCTTCGGCCTGTTCGGCGCGTTGCAGGGCGGCGGCGAGTTGGTGTTCGGTGTCGCCGACAGGGTGGCTGAAGTTGTGGCCTTTGCAGAACTGGAACTCGTCCAGGTTGCACGGCGGGATGTCGAAGGCGGGTTTGAGGTTCAGGTGTTCTTCGGCGAGGTAGTAGGTGTTGATGCCGTCGAACAGGATGGAGTGGTAGCCGGCGTCGGTGACGAGGGTTTCCCAGGCCTGGTCGCGGGCCCAGGGGGTTTCGATAAGGATCACCCATGGCCGCCATTGGCTGAAGTCCATGCCGCGCAGGACGGTTTCTTCGTGGCCTTCGACATCGATTTTCAGGAAGTGAATGGCGCGGCCCTGGGCGTGTTCTTCGCAGATGGAGGCCAGGGTGCGGGACTTGATCGTTTGGCTGCGCACGTCCATGCCGGCGTCTCGGTGCAGTTTGGCCATGGCCGGGTCCAGGGTCGAAAGGCCGGTGCCGGCGATGCCGTAGAAGGTCAGTTCGTCAGCACTTTCCCCGGCCGCACACTGCAGGTTGGTGTCTTTGGGGCGTTGCTGGCTCAGGGCTTCGAAATAGTTGGGCATCGGTTCGACGTTGATGCCGGTCCAGCCGTTGTCGTAGAACGCCTTGGTGACGGAGTCATGGGTGGGATCGTTTGCCCCGACGTCGATGTAGAAGCCGTTCTCGACGGTTTTGAGGGCGCGCCACAGGCGTATGTCTTCGAAATTCTGTGCGTAGGAAATGAACGTCACTGGCGCATCCTGTCGGAGGAATGTTCTTGTTCGTGGCCGCGCTGCCGGCGCCCTTGCGTGTGTGTATATCAAGAGTAATGAAAGGGTGCAATTTCCCCTGTCTGCGATCCGGGATTAGGCATTTATGTCGTTTTGATTAAATGCTTATGCACAATGCCATTGGCAGCGCACTGGGTTTAGGTCGAAATTGTGGATCCGTTCTCGTTTGTTCGCAAATACCTGTTTTTTCGATTTTTTATGCGAGTGTATAAAAAATGAACAGTGTGGATTTAGCCCTGAAACAGGCGTGGATATTGGATCCACGATTATTTCATCAACAGAGTTATCCACAGGTCGGATGTATTTAAGCGCGTTCGGCCAGGAGCAGGAAATTACGCGGCGTGAGCGGAGTTTCGCAGAAGGTGCCGACGCGGACGCTGTAGCCCTGCTCGGTGAGGAAAAGTGCCCGGTCAAGGACCAGCCAAAGCTCCAGTGGGCGTCGGAAAAGTCCGCGTAGTAGTTCAAGGTTGCGCACTTCGGCCAGTCGCTGCCAACCGGCGGCTTCGAGGGCTGGCCAATCTTGCGGGCCGATTGTGGATAACTCTTTGAGAGTGGCCAGATGATGGCAGTAATCGGCGAAGGGTTTGTCCAGCCAGGCGCTAGGCAGGGAAGGGGTTGGCAGGTACTCGTCAATGCCGCGTAGTTGCCGTTGCAGCAAGTCGAAGCCCAGGCGCCGGGCCATGGAGGTGTCGCGTTGACGTCGCACGCGGGCACCGGCGGTAACGGTTTCGCTCATGGGCAACGCGAGGTCGTCGAGGGAAAGCTGTAAGCCGGAGCCTTGGGCGGCCGAGGAAATCGGTGAGTATTGGGCAAGACTGATCCGGTTGTAGCAACACGGCGCGATGGCGAGCTGTTTGCAGCCTGTGACGCTGGCGAGTTGAATCAGCCGCACATGCAAATCACCGCAGGCGTGAAGCGCGACGGGCGTGTGATACGCACCCAGTAAACAAGCTGCGTCTGCCGCGAGCACATCTTGTTCGATATGCAGCGCATGCAGGTGATGGCGCTGGCTGAGTGCCTGGCCGCTGGTTACCAGTGCCGGGTCGTATTCCAGGCACGTCAGTTGTTGCCCCGGTTGCAGTAGACGGCGGCCCAGATGTCCTTTACCCGAGCACCAGTCCATCCAATGCTGCGGTGCTTCGGAAAACTGCAACCGACTGGCGAAGGCTTCGATCTGTTGCCATTTGCGCCCCGGTACATCGACGTTCAACCGATGGCCCGCCGCTTCGAGTGTGCGAGCCGGCAACTCATTCACGGCACTCAAGGCAACGGACATTGTTGCCAGGGAAGCAAAGGGCCCCGGTGCATTCAGAAGGGCAGGTTGGTTGTGAGCGTTTTCCGCGTCTTCCAGCGACCGCTTGCGTAGCCATTCGGCCAGAGCAGGGTAGTACGTTTCCCAGGGAAGATGCCGATGAGTGAACGGTCGGGGTTTCCACAGTGCCTGATGCTCTGTCAGAAAAGCATCCAGCGCGGTGAAACGGGCGAGCAGGGCCTCGCCCGTCAACACGCCGCTATCAACGCCCTTGGCAGGCATCGACGCGCAACCAGCGCTCCAGCAGCTTGAAGCCACGCACCAGCACGTAAGCCATTACCAGATAGAACATGCCCGCGGCGAAGAAGATCTCCACCGGCAGGTAGGTCCGGGCAATGATGGTGCGGGCCATGCCGGTCAATTCCAGCAGGGTCACGGTGCTGGCCAGGGCGCTGGCCTTGAGCATCAGGATCACTTCGTTGCTGTAGGCCGGCAGGCCGATGCGCGCGGCGCGCGGCAGCATGATGTAGAACAGCGCTTTTGGTTTGGACATGCCCAGTGCCCGTGCCGCTTCGATCTCGCCCGGTGGAATCGCCTGGATGGCGCCCCGCAGGATTTCCGCAATGTAGGCCGCGGTGTGCAAGGTCATGGTCGCCGTGGCGCACCAGAACGGATCGCGCAGGTACGGCCACATCGAACTGTTACGGATCGCGTCGAACTGCGCCAGGCCGTAGTAGACCAGGAACAGCTGAACCAGCAACGGCGTGCCCCGGAAAAAGAAAATGTAGCCGTAGGGAAATGCCCGCACCCACCACAGGCGCGACGAGCGGGCGATGCCCAGTGGAATGGCCAGCAGCAAACCGGCGATCACGGCGATGGCCACCAGTTCCAGGGTCAGGGTTGCGCCCTGGGCCAGTTTCGGCAGCCACTTGATGATGACTTCCCAGTTCATTGGGTGCTCCTCGCGAAGCCGCGAGCGGCACGTTTTTCCAGGAAGTGCATGCCGGTCATCGCCAGCACCGTCAGGCTCAGGTACATGAACGCGGCCACCATATAGAAGGTGAACGGTTGCTTGGAGACGGTCACGCCGATTTGCGCATGACGCATGATTTCTTCCAGGCCGATCACCGACACCAGCGCGGTGTCCTTCATCAGGATCATGAACAGGTTGCCCAGGCCGGGCAGGGCGATGCGCCACATCTGCGGCATGATCAGCTTGGTGAAGATGCGCCATTTCGACAGGCCCAGGGCCACGCCGGCTTCACGATGGCCTTTGGGGATGGCGAGGATCGCACCGCGAAACACTTCCGTGGCGTAGGCGCCGAAGCACAGGCCCAACGCAATCACACCAGCGGCGAAGGCGTTGAGTTCAAGGTCGGGGTTGCCGAAGAACTCGCCCAGGGCACGCATCAGATTGACCGTGCCGAAGTAGATCAACAGCACCCAGAGCAATTCCGGGATACCGCGAACCAGAGTCGAATAAGTGCCGCCAAGCCATTGCAGCGGCTTGTACGGGGAAGTCTTGGCCAAGGCGCCGAGCAGACCGAGTACCAGCCCCAGGCACAGGGCCGAGAGTGCCAGTTTCACAGTCATCAGCGCGCCAGCGGCGAGCGCCGGGCCGAATCCGTAGAGGTCGATAATCATGGATTTCTTTTCAAATCGCGGCAGGCAAGGCCGAGAACCGGCGCCATCAGGCGCCGGTCAGGCAGGTCAGTATCAATAGATGCTGAACGGGAAGTACTTGTCGTTGATCTTCTTGTAGGTGCCGTCAGCGACGATTTCTTTCAGCGCGGTGTTCAGTTTCTCGCGGATCGGGTCCTTCTTGCGCACGGCAATACCGATCTTGTCGCTCTCTTCAACTGGGTCACCCTTGAACTCGTAGCTACGGCCAGCGTCGCTTTTCAGCCATTCGTAGTTGACGTACTTGTCGGCCAGGATGCCGTCCAGGCGGCCGGAAGTCAGGTCGAGGTAGGCGTTTTCCTGGGTGTCGTAGAGCTTGATGGTGATGTCGTCACCATAGTTGTCTTCCAGGAAGGTGCCGGCCAGGGTAGCGCGCTGGGCGCCGATGATCTTGCCTTTGAGCGCGGCCTTGTCGGTTTTGAAGTCGATGTCTTTCTTGGCGATGAACTGCAGCTTGTTGGAGTAGTACGGGTCGGTGAAGTCCACCGCTTGCTTGCGCTCGTCGGTGATCGACATCGAGGAGATCAGGAAGTCGAACTTCTTGGCGTTCAGGGCCGGGATGATGCCGTCCCAGTCGGAGGTCACGACGGTGCACTCGACTTTCATCTTGGCGCACAGAGCGTCGCCGATCTCTTTGTCGAAGCCGACGACATTGCCACTGGCATCTTTATTGTTGAACGGCGGGTAAGCCGCTTCGATGCCCATCTTCAGGGTTTCGGCCATGGCACCGGCGCTGAACGCCAGGGTGACGGCGGCAGCCAGGAAGACCTTTTTGTAGTTCTGCATGTGGGTAGCTCCGTTAGCGGTTGCTGGACATGAATTGTTTGCAGCGCGCCGAAAGCGGGTTTTCGAACACCTGCTGTGGCGATCCTTGCTCTTCTACCAGGCCCTGGTGGAGGAACACCACTTCACTGGAGACCTGACGGGCGAAGCCCATTTCGTGGGTCACGAGCAGCATGGTGCGGCCTTCTTCGGCCAGCGCGCGGATGACATTAAGTACTTCCTGGACCATTTCCGGGTCAAGCGCCGAGGTGGGCTCGTCGAACAGGATGACCTTGGGCTGCATGGCCAGGGTGCGGGCGATGGCCGCGCGTTGTTGCTGGCCGCCGGACAACTGCGCCGGGTAGGCATGGCGCTTGTCGGCGATGCCGACCTTGGCCAGCAGGGCTTCGGCCACTTCGATGGCTTCGGCCTTGCTCTGGCCGAGCACGCGGCGCGGGGCTTCGATGATGTTGTCGAGCACACTCATGTGCGGCCACAGATTAAAGTTTTGAAACACAAAACCGATTTCGCTGCGCAGGCGATTGATCTGCTTGCCGTCGGCGGCCACCAGTTCACCGTTCTTCGCGGCCTTGAGCTTGAGTTCTTCGCCGGCGACCAGAATCTGGCCCTGGTGCGGGTTCTCCAGCAGGTTGATGCACCGCAGGAACGTGGACTTGCCGGAGCCGGAGGAACCCAGGATCGAGATCACATCGCCGTCGCGGGCGGTCAGCGAGATGCCTTTGAGCACCTCCAGCGAACCGTAGCGTTTGTGCAAGTTGCGGATTTCAAGCGCGGGCGTGGCCTCAGCCATGTGCGTTCCTCATATATGTTGCGCTCCTGCTGTTGGCGGCCTTCCTGGCGAGGCGGCCAACCTAGCATAGCGTTTCAATGGCAGCCAACAGCGCTACGGACGGTAATCGGCTGGTGTGTGGCAGGTTGTCGCATCGACGCAGCAGACTGTCGCCCCATCAACAACCGAACAGCCGTTTGAACCTTGCCTGTCGATAAAAAGCGCGGTGGCTGCCGCAAAAAAAGGCGCGATGTTGCCAGCTTTGACAGGGTGTTGGAAGCGCTATCCGGCCAAATGCACTGCTTGTGCACTTTTAATGTGCGCGGAGCACTTTTCAGGTGTGTTTCCGGTGCGCTGATGTAACCGCAAAAGTGGGGCGCAGGGTAACGCTTTGGCAAAGTGCCATTAAATTCAAAGGGTTGCGATGACCGTCCGGTCGAGGCGAGATCGCCGGGCTAGAGGGTTTTGAAATATTTTGGCGCAATTATTGCGTGCAGAATCCAGAACGCCCTGTTGGCTTCTTTTTACGAGAAGGTCCGCCGAACGGGATGCACGCATTCGCTTCTCCTTACAAAGGTAGTTTTAATGAGCAGTACCCAAAGCTCTAATGGCCTCGAACAGGGGCTCAAACCGCGCCACGTGACCATGCTGTCGATTGCCGGGGTTATCGGCGCCGGCTTGTTCGTTGGCTCGGGTCACGCCATCGCCGCTGCAGGTCCGGCTGTTCTGTTGGCTTACGCCGCCGCCGGCATGTTGGTGGTGCTGGTGATGCGTATGCTCGGCGAAATGGCCGTTGCCTCGCCGGACACCGGTTCGTTTTCGACTTACGCCGACCGCGCGATCGGTCACTGGGCCGGCTTCACCATCGGCTGGTTGTACTGGTGGTTCTGGGTTCTGGTGATCCCGTTGGAAGCCAACGCTGCCGCGACCATCTTGCATGCATGGTTCCCTGGTGTGGACATCTGGGCATTCGCCCTGGTCATCACGATGCTGTTGACCGTGACCAACCTGTTCAGCGTGAAGAACTACGGTGAATTCGAGTTCTGGTTTGCCCTGATCAAAGTGTTGGCCATCATCGGTTTCATTGTTCTGGGCCTCATGGCGATCTTCGGCTTCCTGCCGGGCAGCCAGGTCAGCGGCGTTTCCCATTTGTTCGACACCCAGGGCTTCCTGCCAAACGGCATGGGCGCGGTGTTGGGTGCCATCCTGACCACCATGTTCTCCTTCATGGGCACCGAGATCGTGACCATCGCGGCCGCGGAATCGAAAGATCCGGGCAAGCAAATCTCCAAGGCCACCAACTCGGTTATCTGGCGGATCGGCTTGTTCTACCTCGTGTCGATCTTCATCGTCGTGGCTCTGGTGCCTTGGAACGACCCGGTACTGGCAAGTCTGGGCTCCTACCAGACTGTACTTGAGCGCATGGGCATCCCTAACGCCAAGATGATCGTCGACATCGTGGTGTTGGTCGCTGTGACCAGCTGCCTGAACTCGGCGCTCTACACCTCGTCGCGGATGTTGTTCTCCCTGGGCAAGCGCGGCGATGCGCCGGCCATGTCCACCCGCACCAACAAAAGTGGCACGCCATACTGGGCGGTGATGCTGTCCACTGGTGCCGCGTTCCTGGCAACATTCGCCAACTACGTGGCTCCGGCTGCGGTGTTCGAATTCCTGCTGGCCAGCTCCGGCGCCATCGCATTGCTGGTGTACCTGGTGATTGCGATTTCGCAACTGCGCATGCGCAAGCAGCGTATAGCGCGCGGGGAGAAAATTGCCTTCAGCATGTGGCTGTTCCCGGGCCTGACCTACGCGGTGATCGTCTTCATCGTCGCGGCCCTGACCATCATGCTGTTCCAGGAAGCCCATCGCGTGGAAATTCTCGCGACCGGCTTGCTCAGTGCTTTGGTGGTAGCGGCCGGCTTGCTGGTGGCTCGCCGTCGCAAACTGGAAAAGCGTGGCGCGGTAGTGCTGAACTGATCCATATCGCGTAACGCAAAACGGCCGCTGTCAGTGATGACAAGCGGCCGTTTTTGTTTGAGTCGTAACCCTTACTCGGCTTTTTCTTCCGGCGCTTCCAGCGACTCGCGGTAGACATCCAGTGCGTCACCGAAGTCAGCAATGAACTGCGGTTCGCTCAGCCACGCCTGGGCGGTCTCGCGGTCCATGCCGTCGGCCCACATGCGGTAGTCGATCAGCATGTCGGCGGCCAGGTGGGTGGCGGCCATGCCTTCGTCGTCGGCGTTTTCCATGTCCAGCAGTTCTGGATGGTCGATGATGATAAAGGCCAGGTTCGTCAGCAGCACCGAGAGCATTTCGCTGCGGCTGACGGCTTCCGCGTCGCGCATTTTGCTGAACATCGCCAGGGTGTATTCCGGGATCGGCTCGGCGAGGTGGCCAAGATCATCGTCCAGCGCTGCGGGTTTGCGGCCGTGGATATTGATCTGCTTGGCTTTGGCTTTTGCGCGCTTGGCGCGTTTCTGTTGCTTGTTCAGGGAGGCCATGGGAACTCAGTTCGGTTTCTGTTGGGTTTGCGCGGCAATGGCGTCGGACGCCGCCACGTAGTCGGCCTGAAAGGCCGGTGATTCGATCCACGCCAGGGCGCCGGCTTCGTCGGTTTCGGTCGACCATTGGCGATATTCGATCAGCGCGGCAAGGATGAAGTCCATCGCGCCTTCCTCGCCTTCCTGCTCGTACACCAGCTCCAGCAACGGGTCTTCGAGGAAGGCCGTGCACAGGGCTTGCTGGCTGATCTTTTCGGCGTCGATCATTTTCTTGAACAGTTCGGTCAGGTCCACCGATTCGAAGTCGATGCGATCGTCGTTCGGGTCCAGTTCCACCGGCGCGGCAGCCCGCTGGGTGCGGTTCTGCTTGGCCTTGGCCTTGGCGCGGGAGGCGCGTTTTTGCTGCTTGTTGGCGGAGGCCATGGGCGTCGTTCCGTAATTCGTTGAAAGGGGCGGGTGGCTCAGCTGCGTGGCACCGTTCGCCCGGGTGTGCCGGGGACCAGTTCGCCGTTTTGCAACCAGGCCAATGCAATGGGCCATAGTGTGGCTTGGTATGCGCTGCGAAAAAAGGCGAAATGTCCGACTTCTTCTTCGCCGATGTCTTCAGGATGGATACGCAGGTGAGAGTTTGTGCTGCCGGTGAAGTAGCCGAGCAGGCGTTCGATGGCCGGGACCGTGCCGTAGGGATCGTCGCTGATGCTGATGGCCAGGGTTTGCGCGGTGACGTCGGCAAAGGGCAGCTGCCCGGCGGTTTTGCTGATTGTGCGGCCGCTGGAGCGTTTCTCGTAGCGGGCAGTGGAGAGGCTCCAGTCACGGACCACGCCGGCGGGTGTGTCTTCCAGCCAGCCGAGCCGTTTGCCCGGAAAGTAGCCGCACAGCATCGTCACCAGCGGCATCACCACATGCCACTTGCCGAACATCCGCCAGCGATGAGCGGGCGCATAGTCGCGCCAGTAGGCGAATTGCGCACCGACCGTCACCAGGCGCCGGATCAGGTGCCCGGACGCCCCCAGGCCCGCTGCACAGCCGCCAAAGCTGTGGCCGACCACATCGATAGGCTGTTGTGGGAACTCCCGCTGTGCGCGCTTGAGCATCGCCTCGAAATCCAGCGTTCCCCAATCGGTCCACGAGGCTTGAAGACCCTTGAGCGATGCCGGCCGCGACTCGCCGATGCCGCGGTAGTCATAGGTGATGACATCGAAGCCGTGGACGAACAGGTAGTCGGCGAAGCGCGAGTAGTGGCGACAACGGACCGAGGTGGCGGCATTGATGATCACGACCGGACGAGCGGCGTCCCGAGAAGGGTGTCGCCAGGTGAAGCCACCGAGGACAAAGCCGTCTGCAGCGGTTTCCTTGAACGGTTCACCGGACGCAACGCGTTGCAATGGCAACTCGATTTGAGTTGGGACGAGTGAAGGCGTTTCCTGCAAATTCATCGGCGTCGGACCTTTGCGGGTAGCTGCCAACAATAGTCTTGATGTCGTTGATGAACAATCCATTGGCCTCAACGCAGTGGTTGGTCGAGCCGTCGTTCTTCAAGTGCCATCCGCTCCCGATCCAGTGCATTACGGAGTTCCTCTTCGCTCGGCAGGACAAGCTTGTACTTGCTGGCGAGCAGTTGCTCGTTTCCTTCCTGCACTGAGTAATGCACCACGGATTCATCCTTTTGCGCACAGAGAATGATGCCGACGGTGGGGCTGTCCTGCGCGCTGCGTTTCAGGTCGTCGTACATACTCACGTACATGTCCATCTGCCCCAGGTCCTGATGGGTCAGTTCACCGCGCTTGATATCGAAGATGACGAAGCACTTGAGCAAGTAGTTGTAGAACACCAGATCGATGTAGAAGTCTTTGCTGTCGGTGCTGATGCGTTGTTGGCGGGCAATGAATGCGAAACCCTTGCCCAGTTCCAGCAAGAAGCCCTGCAATTGTTCGATCAGCGCTTGTTCGATCTCGCTTTCCTGAAGCTTGCCGGCATTGGGTAAACCAAGAAACTCCAGTACCACCGGATCACGGATGAAATCCCGAGGGCTGGCCTTCATGTTTTGAATGTGGGTGGCGGCCTCTTGCTTGACGCTGCCGCGATCGCGGCTCGCCAGCAGGCGTTCGTAATACAACGTATTGATCTGGCGCTCCAGCGCTCGGCTTGACCAGTTTTGGGTAGCTGATTCGTTCATGTACCAAAGACGAGCGCTGTCGTTGTCGACCCGAAGCAGGTGGCGGTAGTGGGTCCAGCTCAATTCGTGACGCAGTGCGTCACGAATTGGAAAGGCTTGATAGAACAGACGCATGTACCGAAGGTTGGAAGCGTCAAATCCCTTTCCGAACTCCGCAGTTAGCGTTTTGGCCAAGGTCGACGGTAACTCTTTGCCATACCTGACCCGTCGCGCGCCGTTCTGTTCGAACTCAACTATGTGCCGACCAGTTTGCCAACAGGTTTGCACTTGCACGGTGTCGGCCGCCCGAAGCACTTTCTGGCGTGCCTGAAGGATCAATTTGCCAAGGTTGCCAAGCAGTGATGCGAGATAGGGGTCGTGAGTGTCGTTGGGGGTGGGGGCTGTCATGAGGTCTTCCGCAGCAGGTTGAACAGCGAAAGAGAATGACAAGAGAGCCCCTTCGAAGATGCCGGGAGTTGCTGAGAAACAGGCAGGAAATACCGGGCTCTTCGGCAGGACGGGTCTAAATCCGGGCGAGGGCTGAGGAACAAATGGCGTAGTACGTTTCGTACTCAGGCCAAATCAATCTAAAACCCCTCCCTGCGACTGGAAATCCAAAGGATGTAACGATTGGGTTCCGCAGAACCCGGGAGTCGTCATCATGAAATACCTCCATACACTCCTGTTGCCCCTCACCGCTGCAGGCATGCTGATGTTTCCAGCGATGACACCTGCCGCCAGCCTTGAGCCCATCGACAGCCAGGGGGTGCAGGTGCAAAGCCAGGAGCAAAACGGCATCACCTACCTGTCCGGCGGTATCGGCGAGGATGAGTCCAAGGCCATCCAGCAGACCACTGGCTACAACCTGCACATGACGTTCTCTGTCGGGACGGGAAATGAATACACTTCTGACGTGAATGTAGTTATTCAGAAAGCCCCGGGGCAGACCGTACTGACGCTCAATGACGCCGGTCCGCTGGTTTACGTGAAACTGCCTGCCGGTAAATATACGGTCATTGCGACGCGTAACGGCGAAACACGGCAGGACGTTGCCGATGTTGGCAATGGTGCAGCCCGTAACCTGGTTTTCCACTGGAATGATGCGAGTTAACGAGAGGCTCTGAACCCTGAGTCCTGCGACTCAGGGTTTATCGTGATTAACACCCGCATACGCTTGGATGAGTGCAACGCGTAAAGGGTTGGTTTCTACGCTCAGCAGCTTGATGGCCAAGGCGCAGCAGACCACGATCAACATGGGTTTGAATGGGCCAGATGACTTCAAAACGTTCCGGACTTACCGAAGGAGTATTGGAGCGGTGGCTGGAGTTGCAAGCCAAATGGTTCGCCATTCCCACTGATCCTGCTACCGCAAGAAAAACAAAAGGCTACCCAAGATAGCCTTTTGTTATGCCAGTACGATCACCCTCTATCAGGCAATCAGGTCGGCAGTTTGCAGGTTGCTCACCCCCACCAATTGAATTTCGAACTCGGCGGCAGTGTCGGCGTCGGTGCTGCCGTAGAGGATGCCGCCGGCGAACCGTAGCTGCCCTGCGGCATTGCTGCTGAAGGCGCTGGAGCCGATGAAGCTGAACGCATCGTTGGCCGCCGTCGCCAGGTTGGCGTCCAGGGTCGACAGGTCGATCTTGTCGCCTTCGATGGTCTTGAAGTCGCCAATGACATCGCGCAGGGCGGCGCCCAGGCCCATTTCACTCAAGGCATTGAAGTCGAATTTGTCGGCCCCGGTGCCACCGTAAAGCTTGTCCAGACCCGTGCCGCCGATCAGCAGGTCGTTGCCGGCTCCACCGGTGAGCGTGTCGTTACCGGCACCGCCGGTGAGGGTGTTGGCAAGCGCATTGCCGGTCAGCTTGTCGTGATAGTTGCTGCCCGTGAGGTTTTCGAAGTTCAACAGGGTGTCGGAACCGGAACCACCGGTGGCTTGCACGGTGGTCAGCCCCAGGTTGGCCGTGACCGCCGCAGTGGCGTAGGCATAAGACGCGGTATCGATACCGGCGCCACCGTTGAGGATGTTGTTGCCGGCCCCGGCGTCGAAGACGTTGTTGAGGCTGTTACCGGTGCCGTTGGCAATGCCGGTCGACAGCAGGCGCAGGTTCTCGACGTTGTCACCCAGGGTGTAGGCCCCAAGGAAGCTGTAGACGCTATCGGTGCCGCCGGTGCTGGCCGTGGCATTGGTTTCGCTGACGACATCGCCGGCATTGTCGACGTAGTAGCGGTCGGAGCCATCGCCGCCGATCAGGCGGTCGGCACCGGCGGCGCCATTGAGTGAGTCATTGCCGACACCGCCGTTCAGATGATCATTGGCGCGGCCACCTGTAAGCGTGTCGTTGCCCGCGCCACCGTCGATGATCACGCTGCCGGCGCTGGTCCAGGTCAGGGTGTTGGCCGAGGCATCGCCTGTCAGGCTGGAAACCTTGTTGCCGCTCGCGTCAAAACGCTGGGTATAAACGTCAACTTGCCCATTGACCACCGTGGATTCCCAGGCAACCACATAGCCGCCATCGGCCAATGTAGTCACCTGGGAGAACAATTGATTGCCGGTGGTGACGGTGTTGATGCGGGTTTCGGTACCCACCTTGACGCCGCTGGCATTGAAGAGTTGGCAGAAGATGCCATTTGCATCACCGGTGCCTTGGCCTGCCCAGGTCACCAGATAACCGCCATCCGTCATGGCGGTGACGTTAGGTTCTTCCTGATTGCCTGCGGTGGTGGTGTTGACCCGGGTTTCTGCACCCACTTTTACGCCAGCGGCATTGAAAAGCTGCGCGTAGATGTCGCCAGGGGCATCGGTTTCGTCGTTGCCATCGCCATCATCGGGAGCCGATTGCCAGGTGACGACGTAGTTACCGCTACTCAGAACCTTGACGACGGGGTCTGTCTGATCGTCGGCCACCCTGGTATTGATGCGGATTTCTCCACCCGATTTGCTGCCGTCGGCCTTGAACCGCTGACCGAAGATGCCGGATGTATCGCCTGTTCCGTTACCTTCCCAAACCACCATGATGCCGCCATCGGCAAGGCCGGTGACAGTAGGGCCATCCTGGTCGTACTGAGTGGTGGTAGAGACGCGTGTTTCTACGCCCACCTTTGCCCCACTGGCGTTATAGCGCTGCAGGTAACCGCCCCAGCCGCTGCCGTCCTGACCGTACGAAGCCCAGGACACCACAAAACCGCCGTCCTTGAGCGCGGTGATCTGCGCACTGTCCTGCATGCCGTTTCTGGTTGTGTTGACGATTGACTCACTTCCAACCTTGACGCCATTGGCGTTGTAGATCTGGACGGCGATGTCCGACATATCGTCGAAGGTATCCGATTGCCAGGCGACTACGTAGCCGCCGTTGGCCAATGCGGTAATGGTGGGATCTTCCTGTGCGCTGTTTGTAACGCTATTGACGAGGGCTGGCCCGCCTACCTTCACGCCACTGGCGTTATAGCGCTGGGTGTAGATGTAATCGGTGGTGCTTGTTCCCTGATCGCTCCACGCCACGATGTAACCGCCATCTTTCAGAGCCGTGAGGGAGGGCTCGGAATGATAGCCAGTTGTAGGATTGACGCGGATTTCGCCCAGGGTTGGCATTTGCAAATTCCTTTTACGCAAAGAGAAGGCGGGAATGACCGGCAGTTTACAGGGCAAAACGATGGCGTCAAACTGCCATCATTCGGGCGATCAGAGCGGTAGCTTCGGACTGCTGGCCCCTGCCAGCTGTGTTTCGAACCAGGCGGCCGAGTCGGCGTCGCTGGAGGTGGCTTGGGCGAGTTCTCGGCGATAGCTTCAAGAATCTCGAAAGCTGTTTTTTTGAGAGGAGGGTGTGGGAAAGGCTGGGAGGATGGGTCTGGGAAAGTATTAAGGAGCCTGGTCCGGAAATGGTCCGGCGGCCATTGAATCGCAGGCAATAAAAAACCCCAAGGAATCATCTTCGCTTGGGGTTTTTCGGTATTTTGGTGCCAGAGACGGAATAGAACCGTTAGCTGTAGGCCGTGTAAATAAAGGGTTTTTGTGGTTTGGGTAATTTGCTTGCCCCCAAATCTGCCCCCAAAAAGAATTATGCCAATACTTGACTTGGATAGATGGCACGTCGGGGGGAGCGTTTCTTCAAACGACACCCTACAGAAGCAGTATTTTTTCACTGATCAATTTCGAAGCGCAAACATAGAGATGCGTGCTGATGCATCTGGTTTGCCGCCAGCACAAAAACGTTAATGCACTGACTGCCCACTGTTTGCATCTGACTGAACTAGTCACACCATGGTGACGACCAGCTGCAGGCGACCCAGAACGATTTTCATGACCAGCAGCAATCGGCCAAAAGTGATCGTTCAAAATGGCGCCACCTCCTGTCAAACGTAGCGACTCGCAAAGGACGCTTTCGGCAAAAAGTAACTAGTCGATCGTTCTCCAACATCTGGGAGGGTTTCACGCCGCGCAAAATCCTGATGAGCGGCCAAAATCCAGCTACATTTTCTTAGTAGCGAATGTGTAGTGCTGATGGCTTAGCTCTAGCTACATAAAGGTGCTTTGTTTTTGGGTTTTATATGTGACCCTAATTTCAGTTCATAGGTGACAGATTTTAAAGGGAAGAAGGAATGTCCACAAAGACCGGTGAAGCTATTCATGGTGTTTATGATGAAGCAAAGAACTTCCTAATAATTGGTCTTACTGGGCGTACCGGTTCAGGCTGCTCAACTGCGGCTAGTAAGTTGGGCGCCCCGAACTTTGACTTTCCAGTTGATGGCTATGAAGGTCTTACTGAAAACGAACTTAAAAAACATAAAATAATACACAAATACTTAAAAGGTGATGAATGGGTTCCGTTTTATAAGCTCGAGGCAAGATCGATAATTACATATCATCTCTTGTTGTTGGGTAGAGATTCTTTTATATCGTTCTTGCTAAGCGTCGCTGGAGCAGGGATTTCTCAAGAAGAAGCGGCTGTGACTTATGATGATTCTAATTCGGTGCGAGAGGAACTTTTTCGACTTCACTCGTTTAACGGAAAGGTTGAGCCGGGTGAGATTGAGTCTTGGATGGAGCTGTACTTTTCAACGCTACCCGCTGTCACTGAGAGAGTAAAAAACAATTTAGGAGTAGCGAGCTTCACTAAGCTCTACCAAGGCGCGGGGGACAATATCAGATCATCGGGCTTTGCAGATAGCAATGTTTTTGATGTTGAGATGCTATTTAACTTCCCCAAGCACTTAAATTTTATAATTAAGCTTGTTCATAAATTTACGAAGTCAAAGGGAGTGCCATGCAGAATTGTCATAGATGCAATCAGAAATCCGTATGAAGCATTTTTTCTGAAAAGAAGGTATGCGAATTTTTACTTGGTGTCGATCAATACATCAAACGCTAAAAGGCTTAGCAGCCTACATGAATATAGAAAGCTTACAATAAAAGAAATATCTGACCTTGATAATAAGGAGTATCCGGGAAAAATATCCGGAGTCAGTAAGTTTATTGCGCAAAATATTCAGGCATGTATCGAGATTTCTGATATTCATATTCACAACTCAAAATTTAGTGAGTTCAATCAGAATGATTTGGTGAGTCAGCTAGCGTGGTATCTGGCACTTATGATGCACCCAGGCTTAGTGATGCCAACGTCGGTTGAGAACTGTATGCAAATAGCGTACACAGTAAAGCAAAGTTCAGGGTGCATATCGCGACAGGTTGGGGCCGTAGTAACTGATGATAGCTACAGCGTTAAGTGTGTCGGTTGGAATAGCACTCCTCAAGGACAAACCCCGTGCTTGTTGAGAAGCGCTGAAGACTTGCTGGGAGGAGTTAATGGCGGTGATTATAGTGAGTATGAGCGAAACGATAATGTTTTTCGCAAGGCATTAAGTGATAAGTATTTTGAATTGATTAAATCCGGTGCTACTCAAAAGCGAAATATTCCATTTTGTTTTAAGAGTATACAAAATGAAATTGAGGGTGAAAAAAATCAGGTTCATACTAGGTCGCTGCACGCAGAAGAAAATGCTTTTTTACAAATAGCAAAAAATGGTGGGCAAAAACTTTTTGGTGGCATTCTGTTTACTACTGCTAGTCCCTGCGAGCTTTGCGCGAAAAAAGCTTATCAGTTAGGTGTTGTGAAGATTATATACATTGACCCTTATCCTGGCATCGCTACTGAGCACATTCTTTCTGTAGGTGCAAAACAGCCAGTGCTCGAGTTGTTTCGTGGAGCGGTCGGTCGTGCTTTTTATCAGCTATATCAACCTTTGATGCCTTATAAAGATGAGTTGGAGTTACTTTTCTCTATTCCTTCTTATCATAATCCTGAAAGTCCATCAAAAAACTTCCTAGCGCAAGAAAATAAAAAACTACTTGCCGAGGTCGATGCCTTGAGAGATGAGTTACGTAGAATAAAAGAAAGTTGACTATCTGAGATAGCCAGCCAGTTGCTATCTTTTACAGTCAATGCCATCACCAGCCTTAGTGCAGCAACGTAGAGGCTGGTTCGTGGGTTAATGAAGTCGCCATCGTCCAAATCTCTCGCGGCCACTCCCTATCGCGATTGTCCGTCATCCAATGTGTGACTGATTTCAAAAAACGGGGGAACGGGGGAACAGTGGGAACAGCCAATGTTTCCGGGGGCTTTGGCGGGGGAACTTGTACCCCAGCGTTTTTTGGGGGGAACAGAAACACGCAGATCGGCGGACAACGACTTGAGTTAACCAGTTAACCTAGAGTTAACTGAGTAATTTAGTCGGTTAATTCATAGGTCCACATCTTGAAAGCTGCGGCCCGCTTAGCTCTCAGGCGATTTAGTCGGTCAATTCAAGCGGTTAACCAGTTAACCAAGTAATTTAGTTGGTTAACTCCTTAGTTAACCGCTCTGAAAGCCACGGCCCGCTTGCTTCTCAGGCGAATTGGCGGTTAGCTGAGTTAACCTGGGAAAATGCTTAGTTAACCGGGCTACAGGCCACGGCCGGTAAGGCTTTCAGCCCAGTTAACCAACCGAGTTAACCAGTTAACTAACTTTGGCGGGGTGCCGCTAACGAATTTGCGCGAGTCTTCGCACCCGTCTCTGGTCCAATTTGTCAGGGTCCCCCGGCGTATTTCTGGAAGAGGGAGGCCGTTGTCTTGTGTCGTGCTGCGCAATTGCACTGCACTTCACCGCCCCCATTGGTGTCTCGGCCAGCGAACGTCTGGGTCAGAAGCGTGGGGCTATCACTTAGTTTCCGCGGCGGCCTCCCGCTGCCTATTGATGCGGGTTTCAAGCTCGTCCGCCAGCCCCTTCGGCATGTTGTCAGAGGCAGTGGGGAACCGCTCTTCCGGCGGCGTTCCCCGACCAATACATCCATTCTCGAAATTGATAGTGGCAATGGCGGAGCATCGGTCAGCGTTAGCCCTCAACAGAGCGAAGAGCTCGCCTGCGTCTAACGGAACCGCTTGAATCGCGAAGCGCCCATCAGATTGAAGGATGTGAAAACGTACTTCTGTGCGCGGCCCCGGTTTTTTTTGAATGATATAGCTGAGCATTTCCAGAGAACTTCGGTAGGAGTCATCCTCATCTAAGAGCGGCACCACATCAAATGTGAGTAATTTATTGCCGGGTTGAATTATGGCGTCCGCGTCATTCCTCAGCCGTACTTTTGTGGCCGCAGCTAGGTAATCACTGTCAACCCATGCCCTAATGAGCGACGCGGGTGCATCCCCACTGTTGACGGCAATAACCCTTAATGTAGTGCCATCAACCGAAGGCATGGTTAACGCTGCCTGTGAGTGAGGTGTGTGAACAAGTTTGTGCAGAGCAGGAGCCGCGATTCCCATCACAGATATGAGAGCGGTAAGAAGGGCAAGTGCGGTGGTGGAAAAGGGAACGAAGCTGCGCCAATCCTGGTAGGAGTTACATTTTGAGCAAATCCGCGCACTACTTGGAATCGGGTTTCGGCATTGTTTGCAGAGAGCGGACTGTATTTCCGACTCTGCTGCTAGCACTTGATTCGGACAGGAAAGCTGGTCCTGCTTTGGGTTGGTATCTGTCATCGCGTTCCTCTAGGGTTGCCTTGGGCAAGTGAAGTGCAAGCTGTTAGAGCGGCTGAGCTCATTGACCTCTCGATCATCGATGAGCCATCACTGCAGATCAATCTGCTCGATTCGCATAGGCTTCGCGAACCTTGGAGTGGCCTAACACCACCGCTTGCAGGATCACCAACCCTCGTCGAAGTAATTCTTCGCTCCTTTTTGGGGCGAACCAGCGACCGTTGAATTTTCCCCCATGGAACAAGTTGTTTCTTACTCTGCACACGAGGCGCAGAACTAGTTCTGCTTGGTTCTGATGGTCAGGAAGCGTCGTTGACCAACTGAGGGCTCCGTCTACCAACACTTGTTTTTTGGGGGGATAGGTAAGGTAGTACTGGATCGCATCTTCAGTTTCCTGATTCGGAGGCATGTCAAAAACTGCGATGACCTGCGCCGCGAAGGTACCCCAATCGGCTTTTGGGTTACTCGGGGAACCCTCCAGAAGCCCAACGGCCTTGAGGCAATACTCGCAGCGCGCGAACTCGTGAAAAAACGAATAGGCAAAGCGATCCAATTCGGTGGGAGTGCTCACGTTGCGGTGTCCTCCACTGCTTGCGGGGGCCTAAGGCACCTTGTGGACGTTCGTATTGTGGTACGCCAGATAGAGGCCGCTAACGGAGTGTCCCTCCGTTGGGCGGAGGTCGGCTTGGCTGAGAGGGCGCACTCCATAATCGAGCTCGGCGTGGTGATTCGGGCACACGCAGACGATGTTCTCTAACACGTCCGGTCCATTATGGGGTGCCCCCAGTGGCTGAACATGATGAGCTTCGGCGTATCGGCTCCCATCAGACAGCACGATCGTGTGACCGCAAAGTTGGCATTGATAGTTGTGTAGTTGCTTGACTCGTCGCGCCAGCAATGTGTCGCGAATGATTCGATAGGTTGTTACCTCTGTACGGTCAACTGGATCTTCAATATCGATAGCCGCAGGCGATTCTGGAGCTGTCTCCAGCGGGAGGTATGGCGACCAATCGAAGCTTTTCGATTTCTTAATTTCCTCCCTCCACCAGACGAAGTCCTCGGGCTGTCGACCAAACAAATCAAAGTAGCCTTTACCTGGCATCAATGAGGTGCGATCAATTACCAAACCAGTGATCGCTGGCTTGCCAGTTCCATGCGTCCATTCAGCAAGAGAAACGAGGCCTTGTGCCTTGAGGCTCTCGCCAAATTTTTCTCGCAGCTGAGGCAGGCCGAGACGATCATGCGCTTCCTTGTAGCCGATGAAGGTTTGTGGATTTTCAGGGTTTGCAGAGGGTAGTTTGGCGACTAGGAGCGCCAACAGTCTCTGGCCCTGAGCATCGAGAGCGATAGTAATAGAAGACATATGAACAGTCCTTTGTGCAGAATCGATGCGCAACGGTATCAATATAGCATCACACGTTATAAAGGCCTTGTGGTGGTCGGTGGGGTTTAGCTGCTTGAGCCGCTAATCGGGAATTGGAAACGGGCAGCTGCTGTAAAGTGCCTATGGCACGAAGATCAAATAACGGTGGAACCGAAGGAAGGCGGTTGCCAGCTAGTGATTATGAGCTAGCTGCATTGGCAGACGGCTTTGTTGGGCTAATCCCGGCGCTAGTGGATTGCCCCTTCGCACCTATGCTTGGGATCTGAGCAACGTAGTTCGCAAGCTGGTTGAAGTGAAGGGCAGTGGAGGAGGCAGAATGGTTTGGGGATTTGTCGTAGGGTTGGCTGTTGCAGGCTCGGCTTGGCTTCTTAACGGTGGCCCGCCCCAGATTCTTCTGGAGCTGCTCGGATTACCATCTAAGGTGTTCTTAGCAACTTTGATACTGGGCACTCTCTGGACTCTCGCACTGCTAGTTGCGCCCAACAAATTACGAGGCAGGCGATCGGCCCTTACAGCCTTGCTGGAGCGCCTGGCGAGTGTATTACTGAGACCCGCTTGCGCCCTATCTGCCATTGGCCTGGTCGCACAATTTCACGCATTCTGGATCTCGGAGCCGGCCGCTCACCTCCAAGGCGTAGCGCTGAGCGTGTCGGTTAGTGTATGCCTTGCCCTGTGCAGTTATTCGATCAGTAGCCTTGCTGATGGGCTTGCGGGCTATCAAGCAATCGAGCGTACTTAGCCGGGGAAGACAGGCTAAAAAAGAACCTAATCTTAGCGAAATTCGCATGTTTAGCTGTTCAGCTAAAGACTATCTTTGAGCTAAGATTTAGCCTCAATCAGTACTTTTGCTGTCCAGCTAATGAAAGGGTTTGAGCTAAAATTTATGGACCGACACCTAAATTGGGCCTCAAAGCTTGAGTGGCAGGTCATGGAAGCCTTGGCTGACAGCCTGACTGAAGCCTTTGGAGCTGACACCCACGTTCGAGTCTACTCGGGGCATGAGGCCATCACAGATGTTTCGGTGACTCCAGACGTTGTGATCGAACTGGAAAGGCTATCTAAGCGACTCAGAATCTTTGTTGAGGTGATCAGCAGCGGCTATCCACGTGACATTCGAGATGCTGTTTGGCGTCTGGATGCATTCACGAATCAACGTTCCAGCTCTTATGACTCGATCAGAATGATTGCCGCGGAGTCCCTTAGTCCGGGCGCAAAAAAGGAGCTAAAAGAACGAGATATAGCCTTCTTCGAGCTAGGGGGGAGTCTATATCTCAAGCATGAGTATTGGTTGATCAATATACAAAAGCCATCCAAACCATCTGCATCAAAGCGAGCTGTGCAGCTCTTCACCGGTGCTCGTGAAAGCGTTATCCATGCGCTTCTCGTACACAATCATGAGTGGCTTACGGGAACTGAGCTTTCGGAGCTGGCAGAAACGTCCCAATACACCTGCTCTCTAGTCCTGCAAGAGCTAACTAATCGCGAATGGTCCGAATCTGTAGGGGGTGGACCGACCAGGCGAAGAAGGCTTGTGGAGCCGGGAGCACTCCTGGATGCTTGGGCAGCCCAATGGCAGAGGCGCCAAGAGGAGACGACTAAGTGGTACACATTCGTTGAAGACCCAAAGCTGCTGTTGGCCCGACTCACAGAACTGGTAGCCCGGCAGGATATCGATTTTCCGTGGGCGTTTACCGGTACGGCTGCGGCAAATGTATTCGCACCGCTTCTAACAAGCACAGATAACGCAGAAATCATCGTGCCTGCAGGATACGCGGAGCATATGGCTAGGGCGCTCAACCTGAAGCCTGTCACGAAAGGGGCTAACGTAACCCTCATAGAGCGCGATGGAGCGAGCTTGCTATTTCGAGACGAACACCCGGATTATCCTGCATTTTTTGCGAGCCCCTACGTCCTGTATCTGGACCTATTGAACGGGCGCGGGCGAAATAAAGAACTGGCTGAGCACATTAGAGACAAATTGGAGGCGCAATGGGCAAGGAACTGAAACCCCGCACAGCAGCTGGGTACAACGCTGATGTTACGGTCGCTTGCGAGAGAACTCTGCTAACGCTTCTCAGCGCCTTTGGGAATTTGAAAGACACCTTGCGCTTGGTCGGTGGGTTAGTGCCGCGCTATCTCACCCCAGAGGCGCCGCCTGAAGTTCCCTCGCATGCTGGAACCTCGGACGTCGATATCGTGTTGAACCTTGAGGTTTTGGCTGAGGGGGATGAGTACAGGAGCCTTGCTGAGCAATTGAAAGGACGTGGATTTGTCCGTTGGGTAGAGGACGGGAAGGTCGCTTCTTGGCGCTGGCGCAGGAAGGTTGACGAACATATCGAGGTGGTCGTTGAGCTTCTTCGGGATGCCGGTGAAGAGAATCCAGGTAGAACGGTTAATGTCAGCGGTGAAGCAGTATCAGCGCTTACGATCAAGCACGCCAAGATCGTGCACGATTGGTATCAAGAAAGAACGGTATCCGCTCAGTTACTCGACGGTGGCGGGTTATCCGTGGACCAGGTGCGTTTTGCGGATGTACCCGCCTTTGTGATTCTGAAGGCAATCGCCCTTGACCAGAGGCAGGAGAATAAGGACGCGGCGGACCTCATCCACGTTCTGCGATATTCCGGTTCAATTGAAAAGGTTGCTGGGCTTTTCGTAGACCGTATTCGTTCAGGAATGCATATGGCTGCTGTTAGCGATGGTATGGCCGCATTAAAGCGCCGATTCTGCGATGACGAATACGGAGAGGGCTTCGAAAAGGTAGGAGCAGTCGCATACGCGAGATTCCATGGTACTGATGATGACGACGACCAGGTAAGAACACAGCGTTATGCAGCAGGGCTTGTTCAGGCATTACTTGAACAGATCGACACGCAGCTAGAGGCAGTCAAGGAACCAGCCTAGCGTGAACGCGGGGCGGCGATATTGTGTCTGCCGCCCAAAGCTACTGCGAAGCACTGATTTGTCCCCTACTTGGGGGCAATCCAAGAAACTCAGTTTTCGTTAGATGACATCAACATTCTAGGTGTTCAGGGAGCCATCCTCATGGTCGCACGTCACTGATGTTGCGAAAGGGTGTCCGAGCCTGTGACCAATGTCTGCCGACAGAGTTAGGCACTCAGCGATAGGCGCTTTAAAATCCTCTCGTATGGTTGTTTTCTGAAAGACCTTGCGGGCCTTGCTCTGGAAGGGCTCCAGTGGATTACCAGAATCTCCGGATCTAACACCGGTCAACCTGAGCCGTGTCCAAATTGCACCCGTGTCTAACCGGCGGATGGGCGTCATTCAGTCTGGCCATCCCGTTAATGGCTGTTTTCGCCATCGAGGGCAGCCAATCGGCGATACATCAACCTAGGCCATTCACTCATCGACATGGCTGGCCAGAGTCGTTGCGATGAACAGGACCGCAAACCCCATAGGGTGCGAGGCTTGCGGTGATCGACTAAACAACAACCAACCACCGAAAAAAGGTCATATATACCGAAGGCGCGGGGCCCGAATTACCCCCTAGGCCCACCCCTTCGGGAGGACCCATTGATATCTTTTCCTGTGTGCAGCCCGCTCCTATCGGTTGGCGCATGCAACTGGATCGCAGGCAGGTATTGGGTATAGTCGTTGTGCCATCCTCCCATGGGATTGATCCAGACAACGCCTACAAGACTTTCCGTTTCTGGTCTACGCGGGTGAAGGTGTGGACACGGAGGGCAAGGTGTCCAGCGCGGGCATCTCGGTACTCTCCTCCGGTGCTCCCTGACTAGGCTCTTCCAAGTCGTAGGCGGCCATGTCCAGATAACGTTTTACGCAACCCTTCTCATAGGTAGCGCTGTGAATGCCGTCCAAAACCATCCAGTAAATGAACAGCGCGACTATGCCCAGCATCAAAAATACCCAACCCTTACCCAACGTAAAGAATGTCGTGGTTTTGATGAGCTCGGTGCAAATGGCGATCATAAAAGCAATGAGTGAGGCAAAGCCCAGGTTCTGCGACAGCGCCGGCCTTGTCGGTTTGACGGTCAGGTCCGCATATTCCGATAACTCCCGAATCTTCGCGACCGTATAGCCCTCATCGCGCAGCTGCTCCAGGAAGAAGGCATAACAAAGAATATTTTCCTTTCCCAGCGAGGATTGACGGTCGATAGAGTGTTCCGCGAACTGTCGCGGATAAACAGTGCGAAGTGCTTTGATGCGAGTGAAATAGAGCGCTAGCGCCCAAGGAAAAAGGGCTATGTAGGCGTAGGGAATCAGCGTCGGGTTCTTGATGCCAAAGCCCGCGAACACAACGAGCAGTATCGTTGAAGCCGCGGTCGTCCACATGGACCATAACCTGCGAGCATTTTCGCGCTTGAATAATAGTTTGTTGGGTTGTTTGCGACTGCGTTTGTAGAGGACCTTGAGGTCAGCCCATTCCATGAGTTTCATGACTAATCCGTATCTTCAGGGGGTCGACAGCGAAGCAATAGTTCGCCAGTCATACTAAGTGAGTCGAACCACGTTTGCAGCCGACCTCCGGCCCAACGATGCTCTGTTTAATGCCTGATACAGCTTGCTCAGCAAGGCCACGCAAGCAGTCGGGTGGTTTGCCGCCTGAATGACCGCTTTCTGCCGATCACGACTGGCTGAAGTCGGCCAATAGCGGCCATTAATTATCTGTGGAAGCAGCCATGCACAACTGACTGATTCGGTGAGCGGTCACCGGTGGATACAACCACTTGCCTCCATTTCAGGCCTTGTACTGAAAACAGATTTCGCTCGCTGGTTAGTGTGGGGACGCTCGATGCGCTGCACCCAAGCGACAAGTCGCATTCAACGTAACGGGCTTATGTACATATCTCCATCTCTCTGATTTCCTTGGCCTGGGAAATAGAGAGTTCGTTTGGGAGCGCTACTGCGTTTTTAGCGGCTAGCACTTCGGCCATCACACTGACGGCGATCTCCGGCGGCGTCTTGCTACCGATGTATATGCCGATCGGTCCATGCAGACGTTCCAGCGATTGCTCGGTCTCACCAAAATGCTCGATCAAACGATTCCGTCGGTTCTGGCTGTTGCGTCGCGAACCGATGGCGCCGATGTAGAAGGCTGGTCCTTGCAGGGCCTCCAGTAATGCCAGGTCGTCAAGCTTTGGATCATGACTGAGGGCGATGATGCAGGTGCGTAAGTCGGGAGCAAAGGCTCTGACCACGTCGTCTGGCATGTTCTGGATTCGAGTTACGCCCTGAACATTCCACATCTCTAGGTATTGAGGCCGGGGATCGCAGATGGTCACCTGAAAGCCATTGAACTGGGCCATCACGGCAACGTACTCTGCCAACGCCCCTGCGCCGATCAGCAGCATGCGATAGCCCGGCCCCAGTGTGTTGCTCATGTGTAGACCATCAAAAGTGAACTGATCGGGCGTCGCTGTGCTGTGCAGATTTACCTGTCCAGTCCGAAGATCAAGTTGGCGCCGCACCAGTTGGCCCGCGTCGAGAAGAGCCAGCAGTTGCTCAAGGGTCTCGACGGCGGGCATGAATTCCAGAATCAATTCGAGCGTGCCTCCGCAAGGCAGGCCGAAACGGTGCGCCTCGTCGGCGCTCACGCCGTAGCGAACCACCTCGGGCAACCGCTCCGGTAAGCCTGCTGCGCCGTAAGCGGTGGTGTATTGGTGGATGAGGTCGTCTTCGATGCAGCCGCCGGAGACGCTACCCACTACACGCCCATCGTTGCGCAGCGCCATCATCGAGCCCACCGGCCGTGGTGATGAGCCCCAGGTTCGCGCCACGCTTACCAGCAGCACGCGGTCGCCCGCAGCAAGCCAATCGCGGGAGGTGCGCAGTACTAGCAGATCAATGCTTTCCATCAGGCCTCCGGAGGCTCAGCGCATGTGCAAGACAATTGGCGTGGGGCTGGCCGGGTCTGTATGCGCGCGCAGTCGGGAGACCGCCTGCGCATCAACCTCGCCACCCCGATTGCCCCAGGTCGCGCGGACAAAAGACAACACCTGCGCAATCTCTACGTCCGAGAGTTGTTCGCGAAAGGCAGGCATCCGGTAAGCATCTGGAACCCCGGCGGTGACCACCCGCATCGATCCGTTGAGGCTGATATTGATGGCTGAGTCAGGTGCCGCCGTCAGTGCCGAAGTCGCCCCGGCAAGCGGCGGCATCCACGGCGCCTGTCCCTTCCCATCCTGACCATGACAGGAAGCGCAGCGCGTCTCGTAGATGTGTCCCCCTGTGCTGGCGAATGCCGAAGCAGCTGCCGCCTCGTATTGCCATGGCGCGCCGTCGCGCTTTGGATCACCCGGCAAAGACTTAAGGTAGTGAGCGATAGCTGCGAGGTCGGCGTCGGTCAAGAATTGCGTGGAGTTGTTGAACGCCTCGGTCATCGAACCAAACACCACCGCATGCTCGTTGCGCCCGGTTTTCAGGAACTGCGCGATATCCGCTTCGCTCCAGCGCCCCAGCCCCGTGCTGGGGTCGTTGCGCAAGCTGGGGGCGTACCAGCCATCCAGCAGGGCACCGGCCAGGAACTGGCCGCCGGCATCACTCAACGCTTTTTCATTGAAAGCCGGGCCGCGTGGCGTATGGCAACTGCCACAGTGGCCTGCGCCCTGGACCAAGTACGCGCCGCGATTCCACTTGGCGTCTCTGGCGGGTTGTTCAATAAAGATTGCAATATCGGTGAACAGGCCATTCCACAATGCGATGGGCCAGCGCATGTTCAGCGGCCAGGGAATTTCGCTCGGTGTATTGGGTTTTGCGGCCGGGCTGACGCCCTGCATGAAGAAGGCATACAAGGCCCGCACATCATCGTCTGTCAGCTTGGCGTACGAGGGGTAAGGCATCGCGGGGTAAAGCCGGCGCCCCTCAGGGGCAACGCCGTGGCGAACTGCACGGTCGAAGTCAGCCAGGCTGTAGTGACCGATACCTGCCGCGCGGTCGGGGGTAATGTTGGTCGCGTAGATGGTACCCAGTGGCGTAGCCATCGCCAGGCCTCCGGCGAATGGGGGGCCATCCGGCAAGCTGTGGCAGGCCACGCAGTCGCTTGACCGGGCCACATACTCGCCGCGCTGCACCAGTGCCGCGTCGCCTGCTGCAACGCTGCCTGCGGCGTCGAGCGCCGACGCCGGCACCCGGGTGCCATACCAAACCAGCAGTACCAACGCGACGAGACCGAACAATGCCAGTGTGCCGGCAGCTTTTGCGTAATGCCGTTTGCTCATGGACACATCTTCCCGTCAGGCTGGTTGGCTAAAGGTGTAGTTGGAGAATGGCATGCTGCGAAGGCGCTGGCCGGTAAGCCTGGCCACGGCATTGGCCACTGCCGGCGCCACGGCCGGCAGCGGTGGCTCACCGATGCCGCCCATCTTGGCGCCGCTCTCAATCACTTTGACGTGCACCCGTGCCATGCGGGCGGGCGGCAAGATCGGGTAGAGATCGTAGTTACGCGCGCGCGGTTTACCGTCGACGTACACCGCTTCTTCAACCAACGCCTGGGACAAGCCTAGGGCCACCGCGCTATTGACCTGTGCTTCGACAATGGCGGGGTTAACGATGCTACCGGGGTCTATCGCCTGCCAAATGTCGTGAACCTTGACTTGGCCATTTTCAATCGACACCTCGGCGACCACTGCCGTCTCCGTACCAAAGGGCGAGGCCATGGCCACACCCCGCGCGCGTCGTGAACCATCTTCAGCGGTGAACGGCCCACGCATCCAGCCACCGGACATTTCAGCGACGGACTGCAGCAGATGGGTCAACCGCGCGTTGCCTTGCAACAAGTGCAGACGAAGCTCAAAGGGGTCATGGCCACCCTTGTCGGCCAGCTCGTCCAGAAACGCCTCGTAAAAGAAGTCATTGAGCGAATTGCCCACCGAGCGCCAGTAGCCAAGCATGACAGGGCCCTTGACGTATATCTGGGCAATGCGCCGGTTGGGAATCACGTACGCCTTGTCGGTCAAGCCTTCAACGGCCGAAGGGTCGAGCTTTGCACCTTGCTTGCCGGCAAGACCCTCGGTTGGCCCCTCGGTGGCGCTCACCGCCTCGAGTGCGACGGGCCAGCCCTTGTCATCAAGCGCGGCGCGAAACTTAACTACGGCCATGGGACGCAGCACGTCGCGCAGGAACTCTTCCTCTCGGCTCCAAATCAGCTTGATCGGGCGCCCGACTGCCTTCGCCAATTCGATGGCCTGCGGGTAGGGGTTGGCGGTGTCGTACAGGAAGTGCCGCCCGAAAAAACCGCCGAGCAACGGCGTATGCAGCGTGATCTTAGAAGGAGCCAGCCCGGTACGTTTCACGATGTCCGCCAGGAAAAAGTCCTGCGCCTGGTTGGGTAACCAGATTTCCAGCGAACCATCGGAATGAAAGTGGGCCAATGCTGAAGGGGGTTCGAGCTGCGCGTGATTGACGTACTGGTTGTGGTAGGTGGCTTCAACGTGCGTAGTCGCCTGTGCCAACGTGCCGGAGAAGTCGCCTTCCACCTCGGCATCACGCCCCGGCCCTGGCTCATTGGCCAGACGCTCACGGAACGCCACCGTGGAGAAGTCGGCGGGCATCACCCGCAAAGGCGAATCGGCAGCGGGCTCCTGCCATTGCACCTGGATGGCTTCGACGGCACGCTTGGCGTGCCACCAGCGCTCGGCGACAACCGCCACGGCGCCGGGCAAACGATGCACCGAGTGCACCCCTTTCATTGCCTTAACTTGCGCTTCGTTGTGCAGCTCGCCCACTGTCATGCCCAGGCGCGGCGCATGTTGCACGGCAGCGTGGAGCATGCCGTTTACCTGCATATCGATGGTGTACAGCGCTTTGCCGGTGGACTTGTCGTAGCTGTCCAGACGGCGCACTGGCTTGCCGATCCAGCGAAACTGGCTGGGGTCACGCAGCGTAATGCTCTCGACAGCGGGCACTGCCAGGTCTAAAGCAAGGCTGGCCAGCTCGCCGTAGCTCAGCGAGCGTCCCGAAGCCACATGCAAAACGTGGCCAGGCTCGGTGGTCAGCTCAGCCACAGGCACATTTAGACGTGCGCTTGCGGCCTGCAGCAACATCGCGCGGGCCAGAGCACCCAGCCGGCGCATGGTAGGGTAACTCATGCGCACCGACATACTGCCACCGGTTATGCGCAGGCCATTTTCCATCACCACATAGGCTTCGCCGGGCGGCGCGCTTTCGACCACAAAGGTCGATGGATCGGCATCCAGTTCCTCGCCAACTATTTGTGCCATGGCGGTATAGGTGCCCTGGCCGCCCTCAATAAAGGGGCATAGCAAGCGGATGGTGTTATCTGGGCGGATCTCAAGAAAAGCGCTCACTTGGGTGCCTGCCGCTTGGCGCTCGGCCGCCATCGCCTGCATACGTGCAGAACCGAGCGGCACACCAAAACCGAGCACCAAGGCACCAACCGCAGTGCCTGCAGAGGCCACTAGAAAGCGACGGCGCGATAGATTGATCGGCTCACCAAGAGCGGTATCAACATGCGTACTCATCAGACCTTCTCCTCGGTTGGCGCCGCAGCGGTTGCAACGTCGGTTGCCAGCTCGTGGACGGCAGCATTGATGGCGTTGTAGGTGCCGCAGCGACACAGATTGACCATCGCCGCCGCGATCTGCACATCGTTGGGCTTTGGGTTGCGCTTGAGCAAGGCGGTCGCGGCCATAACCTGGCCAGACTGGCAATAGCCGCACTGGGCGACCTGATGCTCAACCCACGCAGCGACCACACGCTTTCCGACATCGTCGGCTTCTATCGCCTCGATCGTGGTTACCTCTCGGCCCAACACCCCGGCTACCGGAATAACGCACGAGCGCACAACATTGCCGTCCACGAGCACCGAGCACGCGCCACATTGCGCTAGACCGCAGCCATACTTGGTACCGGTCAGCCCTAGGTCATCGCGGATAACCCATAGCAGCGGCGTATCCGCCTCGGCATCGACCTGGTAGGTTTTTTGGTTTATTCGCAGTTCCATGGCTCACCTGTTTTAACGAGGATTAGTCTTTTAGATGGAGGCATACGGATGGTGGTCTCAGTGCCTTAGAAACTTAGCATTCGCCCGCTGATTCAGAATCCACGGATTTCGATAGCCGTTATTAGCTGAACTCATCAACATCCCGTTGCCATCGGTGGCCTAGTCAGCCCCTGATTTTTTCCAAGGTCACAACAATGCGCTCAGCCGCCTCTTGGTCACCGTGGCGTTTGAGGTCGCTAGCCACTTGGTTCAACTGCTGCGCCGTAAGGCCAACATTCATGCTGATCTTCAGGTGCGACTCCAACTGCGACGCTAACCCTGGCATCGCGGCAAGTGCCCCAACAGTGGCCAGTTCACGAGCAGCCCAATCGAGATTGTCTCGAGCGAAGATATCGCCGAATAGGTGAACCTTCAGAAACTGGTCAATCGCAGGAGCGAACTCAAACAACGGTCCTGAGACCGGTGCACCTACCAGACGGGTTTGATTGTCGGTGCCCAGGTCGAGCAAAGCGTGCCCCGACGGCACGGGGCCTGGTTCGCGTCCCGGCTCGTCTTGAACTCCGCGTGCTTCGCGCTCTTGCAAGACGCTCATCAGCAGCGACAGTGCATTGAGGCTGCGCGGGAACCCGGCGTACGCATAGAGCTGAACCAAGATTTCCCTGCTCTCACTAATCGTCAGACCGGCATCAAGACCGCGATTGAGCGCATCGCGCAAACGGGGCATATCGCCGGTCGCCATGCTGGCGCCGATAGGGGCGACAGCCAGTTGTTTTGCAGTCAGGGTTTGCTCAGTCACCGTCTGCGTCTCCGAATTGTGTGTGGTACTGGCACTCGATACGTGAGCACCTAAAACACTGGCCAGCACTACCAGGCCGGCCAACGACCCCAAGCGGACATAGCGGTATTTACTTGGTTGGGTACTGTTCATCGCTGACCTTCTCCATCCAACGGACGTTGTTGCCGTTCTTCATGCCAGTGATAGCCATGTGCGTCATGGCCGTCGATGGCGCGGCGCCATGCCAGTGCTTTACCCCAGGCGGGCAAAACACCACATCACCGGGACGTAATTCCTGCACCGCCTTTCCCCATTCCTGAGTACGTCCGACTCCCGCTGTCACGACAAGATATTGTCCGGCAGGATGCGTGTGCCAGGCCGAACGAGCGCCAGGCTCAAAGGTGACGTAGAGCGTTGAGGTGTTGAGCTCGTCCGTTGCAGTCGTCAATGGGTCGATCCGCACGTGACCAGTGAAATAATCGGCAGGCCCTGTTATCGAAGCCTGCTCACCCGCACGTGTGATTTTCTGGCTGGCAGGGCTCAGCTCGGCCGCGAAGGCTGGTCCAATGCAGGTAGCGGTGAGCAGCGCCAATGCGGCCAGGGTTGAATTAGTGTGCTTGGACGGCATAAGAAGCTCCTGTATCAACGTGCAAGTGGGTTGTGCGCATCACGTGACATTACTGGGTGGGCGGAAAATGACTGAAACTAGTCCGCTGAAAACGTCACCCGAACATCATCCCGACCCAGAGCCTGCGAGAGGCCCGCTGGGTTGTCGATGCGACCGAGACGGGTATAGCTGTAAGACGAGCTGAAGGTTTTATAAAAGATCACCAACGTGTCGGGGCCGTACAGGAGGAAATCGCCGTTGTGGATTGTTCCAGGTCGATAGGTTTGAGTGGGTAACGGTCGCTGCAAGGTGACGTGCTTTTCGTTGTCGTTCAGATCGCTCATGTCCAGGCTGAGCGGCAAACGGGCGGCAAGCTCCCGAGTGGTCGGGTTGTCCTCAAGGGTAATGGCGAAGCGCTGTTGGCCTATGGTCATCCACATCGTGTAGTTCTCCATGCCTGTTGACGGGCCGGCGATATCTGTCGCGGCTGCGAGGGGCAATGCCGATAGGGCAAATGGCATCAAGGCTGCGAACCAGAGGCCCCTCCATCCAGGGGAATGATCGATAAACATGGCCTTGCTCCTTGGAATAGGAGGTTCACAGGGGTGGCGGCACCGGCGAACGAGAGGTTAGAAAGGTCAACAAGGCGGCGAGCGTCAACATCGCGGCGCTTGCGATGAAGGTGCTCTGGTATCCGAGAGCGTCAAACAGTACACCGCCGACGGTGGAGCCCACGGCAATAGCCAATTGGACAATCGCCACCATCAGGCCGCCGCCCGCCTCGGCGTGATCCGGCAAGGCGTGCGCAATCCAGCTCCACCAGCCCACGGGCGCTGCCGTCGCAATAAAGCCCCATAGGCCGAGCAATACCGCTGCCGCGATAACCCAAGTGCCCGCAGGAATCAGCGCTACCGCAATAACCGCCATCAACAGCGAGATGGTACTTAAGGTGCCGTACAGGCTGCGCTTGAGCACTGATCCGATCAGCACTGTTCCACAAAAGCCAGCGACGCCTATCACCAATAGCAGCAGAGAGAGAATCGGCACGTTGACCTGAGTGACTGTTTCTAGAAACGGGCGCAGGTAGGTGAACAGCGTAAATTGGCCCATAAAAAACAAGCCGGCGGCCGCCATGCCCAGCGCCACCTTGCGATTTGTCAGTAATGTGAAAACATTGCCAGCACCCCGCGAACGCTTCTGCGCGGCCATGCTAGGTAGGCTTATCCACTGCCAAACCAGCGCAATTAACGCCACCGGCACCAAGCACAAGAACGCACCACGCCAACCCACAACTGAGCCCAAATAACTGCCCAATGGCGCTGCCACCACAGTCGCCAGGGCGTTGCCACCGTTGAAAACAGCCAGCGCTCTGGGCACCTGTGCGGCAGGCACAAGGCGCATCGCAGTGGCCGCCGACATAGACCAAAATCCGCCAATCACGACGCCGATCAGGGCTCGCCCAGCCATGTAGATCAGGTAGTTCGGGGCAAGCGCCACAATGGCGCCCGATACGGCCATCAAACCGGTTAGGGCCAGCAGCAGGGTCTTTCTGTTCAGGGCGCCGGCGATCCAACTGATCGACAGGCTGGCCAACACCGCAAACGCACCAGAGATGGCAAGCCCCTGGCCCGCCAAGCCCTGGCTGACCTGCAGGTCGTTTGCCAATGGTGTCAGCAGACTGACAGGCATGAACTCCGAGGCGATCAGCGCGAATACGCATAGCGTCATTGCATAAACGCCTCCCCAATGACCGGTACGCGTACCTGTCTCACTCAAGGTGGTGGCGTGCAGATGGATTTCAGCGGTCACTTCAGGTGGTCCTGAAAGAACTGGGTCAGCTTGGCGAAAGGAATCAGGGCAACACGGTCGTAAAGATCGACATGGCCTGCGTTGGGCACAATGACCAGCTCTTTAGGTTCCCCTGCCAGGCGGAACGCCTCTTCGCTGAACTCGCGAGAGTGGGCGTTTTCACCTGCAATAAACAACATCGGACGCGGCGAAATGCTCTCGATATCTACGAATGGGTAGAAATTCATGAACTTGGCATTACTGCTCAGCGTCGGGCGGGTGGTCTGTTGCGGCGTGGAGCTGGCCGGGGTGAATTCACCACGCGGGGTGCGGTAGAAGTCAAAGAACTCGCGCTGAATAGGGTGAGTGTCGGCATTGAGTTCCTGCACCGTGCCGCCGGTGTATTCGATCTTGCCCCCCGTAAACTCCACATAACGCTGCTCGGCCGCCGCCGCGATGACTTGCTTGCGCTGTTCAAGGGTTTGCGAATGCTTGAGCCCGTTGCGGTTGGCGGCGCCCATGTCATACATGCTGACAGTGGCAATGGCTTTCATGCGCGGGTCGATCTTGGCTGCACTGATTACAAAGCTGCCGCTGCCACAGATCCCCAGCACGCCAATGCGCTGACGGTCGATAAAGGGTCGCGTGCCTAGGTAGTCCACGGCGGCACTGAAGTCTTCGGCGTACATGTCTGGCAGTACCGCGTTACGCGGCAGGCCTTCACTTTCGCCCCAGAACGACAAATCCAGCGCCAGGGTAACGAAGCCCTGTTCCGCCAGTTTTTGCGCATACAGGTTGGAGCTTTGCTCCTTTACCGCGCCCATGGGGTGGCCAACGATAATGGCCGGGCTGCGGGTGGCGCTGTCCAGCCCTTTGGGGACGAATAGATTGCCCACGACATTGAGCTGGTACTGATTTTTGAAGCTGACCTTTTGCACGGTCACCTTGTCACTTTTAAAGAAATTATCTGCACCGTTGGACATGTCGGCTCCTAAAGCTGTGAATGAACTGATTAGAAGCCCAAGCATTACGAGAAGTCTTTTCATGGGGCGTCCTTTTGAGGGAAAGCTAAAGGCGACGCAGGCAGTTAGCGCGAGGCTCGCCCTTCTTCATGCCGAGAGGCTGGGATGCCGGTTAGTGTTACGCAATAAGGAGATTTTGATTAGCTAATGAATGCTTAATGCGGATATAACCATGCCTAATCAATCAATCAATCAATCAATCAATCAATCGAGCATGCTCGCTATGGCCAAACCCAATTTCAACGATCTGCTGGCATTCGTAACCGTGGCGCGGATGGGCAGCTTTACCCGCGCGGCGGTACAGCTTGGGGTGACGCAATCGGCAGTGAGTCAGGTGGTTTCCGCACTGGAAGCGCGTCTGAAAATTCGCTTGCTTACCCGCACCACCCGCAGCGTATCGCTGACGGCGGCGGGCGAGCGATTGCTGGAAGCGGTGGCCCGTCGCTTCGATGAGATCGAGGCCGAAGTGGAAGCTTTGACCGAGCTGCGCGATAAGCCGGCCGGGACGGTACGCATTACCTGCGGCGACAACATCATCAAGACAACCCTGCTACCCAAGTTGGTGCCGTTGCTACAGATGTACCCGGATATCAAGCTGGAATTCGATATCAACTATGGCTTTCGCGATATCGTCGCCGACCGCTTCGATGCCGGCGTGCGCTTCAGCGACACGGTGGCGCAAGACATGATCGCCGTGCCCATTGGCCCGCCGATACGAATGGCCGTAGTTGCTGCGCCAGGCTATTTCGCGAAAAACCCCGCCCCGGAACACCCTCGCGATCTAGCAGCACACCGCTGTATCGATATCCGTTTTCCCACCTATGACGGCGTGGATGCATGGGAATTCGAACGCCTGGGCAAGAAGCTTAAGGTACGTGTAGACGGCCAGTTGGTATTCAACTCCACCACCCATATCGCCGATGCTGCGGTGAGTGGGCTGGGCATCGCCTATCTGCCCGAGGACGAGTTTGCCCCGCATCTAACCGAAGGGCGGCTTGTTCGGGTACTGGAGGACTGGTGTGAACCCTTCGGCGGCTTTCATCTGTACTACCCCAGTCGCCGACAACCCTCCCAGGCGTTTTCGCTGGTCGTTGATGCGTTGCGGGTTGATCGTTTGCCGCCGACCGGTGATCCGCGCGAGACGGACGGCTAACCGCTCTCACTGGTGCGATTACGCGCGGAAACGCTCCAGTGCCCGCAAGGACACATGCAATCAAAGCGACCTGATTGCGCATCCAACCAACGCGAGCTCTTGGCGAGCAATACCCTAGGGATAGGAGAGACTAGAGGCAAGCTGAGTGTCTGGTATGGGTCGATTCTGTTGAAAAAGTCGACCCGCTCTGGCTAGCCATGCATCGAGCGGTGAAAGCGCCTTTTTTTGCACGCTGCTACGTCAAATCCGAGTCCTGGACCTTCTGCGCAAAACACAGATTTCAATCTCAGACGCGCACTTTTCTGCAGTGGAAACCGAAGCCGACTTTTTCAACAGAATCGGTCGGTTTCAGACGGTCGTGATAGGCAGAGAGCGGCCAGTAGCGGACGTTTATCTATCTCGTGAGCGGTGGCCCTTGCGGCAAGAGCTTGGCCCCAGCGCCTCAGGTTCTGCACCGTTGAGCTAGAACAGGATTTAGCCCCTAGCTTTGGCTGTTTCTTTCGAGCGCTTATCTAGAGCGCTCCTCCATGCCGCTAACCTCTCGATATCCGCCTCCAATTCGTCAGGTTCTGGTATGGGAAGCCTTCCAACGTGCGTTGCCGCGTCATGCTCGAACTTGGAGCTCTTGGATATCGATATGGCTAGCCTGAGTCGTTGCGATGTACAGGCCAGCTAAACCCATAGGGGGCGGGGCTTGCAGTGAGCGACTAAACAACAACCAACCACCGAAAAAAGGTCATATATACCGAAGACGCGGGGCCCGAATTACCCCCTAGCCCCACCCCTTCGGGAGGACCCATTGATATCTTTTCCTGTGTGCAGCCCGCTCCTATCGGTTGGCGCATGCAACTGGATCGCAGGCAGGTATTGGGTATAGTCGTTGTGCCATCCTCCCATGGGATTGATACAGACAACGTCTACAAGACTTTCCGTTTCTGGTCTACGCGGGTGAAGGTGTGGACACGGAGGGCAAGGTGTCCAGCGCGGGCATCTCGGTACTCTCCTCCGGTGCTCCCTGACTAGGCTCTTCCAAGTCGTAGGCGGCCATGTCCAGATAACGTTTTACGCAACCCTTCTCATATGTAGCGCTGTGAATGCCGTCCAAAACCATCCAGTAAATGAACAGCGCGACTATGCCCAGCATCAAAAATACCCAACCCTTACCCAACGTAAAGAATGTCGTGGTTTTGATGAGCTCGGTGCAAATGGCGATCATAAAAGCAATGAGTGAGGCAAAGCCCAGATTCTGCGACAGCGCCGGCCTTGTCGGTTTGACGGTCAGGTCCGCATATTCCGATAACTCCCGAATCTTCGCGACCGTATAGCCCTCATCGCGCAGCTGCTCCAGGAAGAAGGCATAACAAAGAATATTTTCCTTTCCCAGCGAGGATTGACGGTCGATAGAGTGTTCCGCGAACTGTCGCGGATAAACAGTGCGAAGTGCTTTGATGCGAGTGAAATAGAGCGCTAGCGCCCAAGGAAAAAGGGCTATGTAGGCGTAGGGAATCAGCGTCGGGCTCTTGATGCCAAAGCCCGCGAACACAACGAGCAGTATCGTTGAAGCTGCGGTCGTCCACATGGACCATAACCTGCGAGCATTTTCGCGCTTGAATAATAGTTTGTTGGGTTGTTTGCGACTGCGTTTGTAGAGGACCTTGAGGTCAGCCCATTCCATGAGTTTCATGACTAATCCGTATCTTCAGGGGGTCGACAGCGAAGCAATAGTTCGCCAGTCATACTAAGTGAGTCGAACCACGTTTGCAGCCGACCTCCGGCCCAACGATGCTCTGTTTAATGCTTGATACAGCTTGCTCAGCAAGGCCACGCAAGCAGTCGGGTGGTTTGCCGCCTGAATGACCGCTTTCTGCCGATCGCGACTGGCTGAAGTCGGCCAGAAGCTGACGTTCGATTTTTTTGGGAACCTCAAAGTCCTTTGATGAAAACACCAAATCTCGCAGTGGTTCCGCGGCCAGTTTGACCAATCACTTTCGGATTGAGCCTTTTACAACTGGAGAACAAGGCAGCCCCCAGGGCCTCTCGCATAAAAGCGAGGCCCGGCGACCGCTCACGTGCTTTTTAGTGCTCCTGATCAGCCATATTGCGTGGATTTTCGACGCCCTCGATGCTCCTGACGATATGCACTCCTCCGCCCATCTCTAGAAACACCGTCCCAGCAGGCAAAACTGCGCCGGAGCGTGGACATTAATCAGCTTAGCCCGTGGTCCCGACGCGTCGTCCCAATATGCTAAGAAACTGTCCCGCCGCGCCCATAGTCTCGTACCCGAGATATCTACTATAGGACCAGTACCTCTGCCATCAGCGGGGGCCTGTTACCTATACCGGATGCACATCTTGCGCATCGCCGTACAAGCACGGATTGGAGACAACAATGACAAAAATCGCCGACATCCAAAACACCCCTTCACCAGCATCGCCCTCGGCACCGGCCATCATCCGGTCGTCGGTGCGCCAGCATTCGATCAAGGTAGAGCTTTGCACACCCGCCATCGGCGCCGAGCTCAGCAACGTCAGCCTTGTCGACGCTGCCCAGGACCCCGAATTGATCGCACAAATCCGGGAGCTGTGGCTCAAGCACAAAGTGTTGTTCTTTCGCGACCAGAACATCACTCCAATGGAGCAACAGCACTTCGCCGCGCAATTCAGCGAACTGGAAGCCCATCCCTTGGCGCCGAGCCATCCTGAGGCGGACAAGCTGCTGATGCTGTACCGCAATCTCGATCCGAGCAAGCCCAAGAGCTACGTGGAAAAGGCTAGTCGCGAAAACCTCTGGCATGCCGATGTCACCTACAAGCAGGCGCCGCCCCGGGGCGCGGTATTGCGCTGTGAACTGGGTCCGGAGACCGGCGGCGATACTCTGTTTTCCAACATGGTGATGGCCTACGAAAAGCTGCCCGAAAGCATCAAGCAACGGATCGATGGCTTGTATGCCAAGCACGGTGCCGAGCAGACCTTTGGCGCCCAGTTGCCACGCGAAGAACGTCACGCGATGGCCCTGAAGACCCCCGGCGCCGAGCATCCGGTGGTGCTTGTGCATCCCGAGACCGGCGAGAAGGTGCTGTTCGTCAATTCCGCATTCACCACCCATTTCTCGAACTTCTTCAACTTCGAGGACATCCGCTACGGCCAGGACTTCATGCCCGAGGCTCATCACCTGATGAACTACCTGATGTCTCAGGCCGCGATTCCGGAATACCAGGTACGCCTGAAGTGGCGAACCAATACGGTTGCCATGTGGGACAACCTGCAAGTCCAGCACTACGCCGTGGCTGACTACGGCAATGCGCCACGGAAGATGCTGCGCGCGACCCTGGCGGGAACCCCGCTGACCTGACCCTGACTGCCTGACAGACAGCCCGGGCACCCGACCATCCGTGATGGTCGGACCATCCCGGCCGCCGAAAAATTCCCGATCAAAACAACAATCAACGGAGATACCTATGCTCTACGAACACGTCGACACCGCAGTCATCGATGGCGAATCCCTGCCCTGGATTCCGTTTACCCCTTATGCCGATAACGTCCTGCTCAAGTACTTCAAGCTCGACCCGATCCGTGGCGAATGGATCGTCATGATGAAGGCGCCGATCGACATGCAGCTGCCCAAGCACCACCACACGGGCACGGTGATGGTCTACACCTTCGAAGGCCAGTGGAAATACAAGGAGCATGACTGGGTGGCCGGCCCGGGCAGCATTGTCTACGAGACGGCCGGGTCGACTCACACCCCGGAAGTCGTCAGTACCGGCAATGGCGACGGCTATGTGCTGACCCTGGTCCAGGTCAATGGCGATCTCGCGTTTGTCGATGACAACGACAACATCGTCGCGCTGGAAAACTGGAAGTCCGGGCTCAAGCGTTATCTCGCCTATTGCGAGCAGCATGACATCGCACCGAAAGACCTCACGGCATTCAACTGACCTGCATTTCATGGAAATCCCGGCATCCCCGGTTTTAAGGGGGAGCCGGGGCAGTTGCCAGATCGCAAAAATCCAGGGGAGGGAAACAGGCTGTGTCGGTTCGCGGTCTTGACGCGGAATCTGACAGGGGCCTGGCCGCCTGCTCGCTCCCCGATCACAAACATAAGAACGGAGCGATGCCATGAATGGCCTAATGATGCAAAAGCAGCTATTGATCTCCTCGCTCATTGAGCATGCCGACCGCCATCATGGCGATACGCAGATCGTGTCTCGCAGGGTGGAGGGCGATATCCACCGCTACACCTTCCGTGACTGCCACCGTCGCGCGCGCCAGATGGCCAGCGCGCTGACCAGCCTGGGTGTCCAACCCGCCGACCGGGTCGGCACGCTGGCCTGGAATGGCTATCGTCACCTGGAGTTGTACTACGGCGTGTCCGGCATGGGTGCCATTGTGCATACCATCAACCCTCGCCTGCATGAAGACCAGGTGGCTTACATCGCTAATCATGCCGAAGACCAGTACATCTTCTTCGACATGACCTTCCTGCCGCTGATCAAGCTCATCGCTGGCCGCTGCCCAACGGTCAAGGCGTTCATCGCCATGACCGATCACCTGCCGACAGACACCGGTATCGACAACCTGCTGTGCTATGAAGATCTGCTGCAACAGGGCGCCTGCGATTACGTCTGGCCGGATCTCGACGAGGATGCCGCCTGCACGCTCTGCTACACCTCCGGCACCACGGGCAACCCGAAAGGCGTGATGTACAGTCATCGATCTTCGCTGCTGCACACCTATGCCGCCGCGCTGCCGGATGCCCTGAACTGTTCGGCGCGCGACGTCATCCTGCCGGTTGTGCCCATGTTCCATGTCAACGCCTGGGGGCTCCCGTACATCGCGTGCATGGTCGGGGCCAAGCTGGTATTTCCCGGCCCTGCGCTGGACGGCAAATCGCTGTTCGAACTGCTCGAAGCGGAGCAGGTGACCCTCTCTGCTGGCGTACCCACGGTCTGGCAAGGGCTGCTGGGGCATCTGGAGCAAACCGGCGAGCCTTTCTCCAGCATGAAACGCACCATCATTGGCGGTGCAGCCTGTCCCACGGCAATGCTGCACAAGTTTCAGGAGACCTACGGCGTGGCGGTGTTGCACGTCTGGGGGATGACGGAATTGAGCCCGATCGGCACCATTGGCACCCTCAAGGCCAAGCACTTTGGCATGTCCCCGGAAGAGCGTAATGCCGTGCAGTCCAAACAAGGCCGCGCAGTGTTTGGTGTCGACATGAAGATCGTCGGCGCGGACGGCCTGGAACTGCCTTGGGACGGCGCGACCTCGGGTGACCTGATGGTGCGCGGCCCCTGGGTGGTACGCGACTATTTCAGAAATGAAAGCGACTGTTCGCCGCTGCTCGAACACGCCGGCCAGACCTGGTTCCCCACCGGCGATGTGGCAACCATCGATGGCGATGGCTTCATGCAGATCACCGATCGCAGCAAGGATGTGATCAAGTCGGGTGGCGAGTGGATCGGCTCGATCGATCTGGAGAACATTGCCCTGAGCCATCCCTCAGTCGCCCAGGCGGCCTGCATCGCCGCGAAACACGCGAAGTGGGATGAACGGCCCTTGCTGATCATCGTCAGGAAAGCGCAGGCAGCCCTGACCCGGGAAGATCTGCTGGCCTTTTATGATGGCAAGATTGCCAAGTGGTGGACGCCGGATGATGTGGTCTTCGTCGACACGATTCCACTGGGTGCTACGGGCAAGGTGTTGAAGAACCGTCTGCGCGAGCAGTTCGGCGATCATCTGCTGGTCAAGGCTGCCAGCTGAGTAACAAGGAAAAAATCCAGCCCTGTCCATGTGCAAAGGCAGGGCGGACGTTACGGCAGATGCCGGTAGCGTTCGCCCTGCCTTTGCATTACCGCTATCAGGGGGTTTAGCCAGCCGCTGGCTCAGAGGTCGGGTCGCCGGACATCAACTGCTCGAGAAACTCCAGCAGCAATTCGTTGACCTGAGCCGGGCTTTCCTCTGCGGCGCTATGGCCTACACCGGGTAGCAGCACCTTTTTGCGCAGAGCGGGCAGGTAGGCTTCCATCTGGTCGTAGAGGCTGCGGATTTCCACCGGCTCCAGGGAAGGGTCGGCAGCACCACCGATGAACAGGCTTGGCTGGCTGACCTTCGCTCCGTCGAGAAACGCGGTGATTTCCCAGTTGCGGTCGCGACAGCGGTAGTAATTCAGGGCACCGGTAAACCCCGTGCGCGTGTACTCGGCGACGTAGTAGTCGAGCGACCGCGGGCTCAGCCAGGACGGGAACGCTCCCTTCGGCTCGGTAAAGGCGTTGAGAATCGGCTCACCGGCCTCGACAAACAGACGCCAGCGTTCGGCTCCGACGGCGCTGCCGGAGATCGAGTAGAAGACGCTGCTCAAGGTCTTGCGCGGATCAGCGGCCAGCTCGCGATCCGGCTTGGTGAGCTGCTGGAAATACAGGTGGTGGTAGACCCGGCCTTTCGCTATGGCCTGCAAGCCCACGGTTGGCTTGACCTTGCCCCGCGGCGGTACCGGGGTATTGAGCATCACCAGGCCACTGAACAGATCCGGGCGCAACATGGCGGCCGCCTGGGCCACCCAGGCGCCCAGGTCGTGGCCGATGATCACCGCAGAGGTTTCGCCCAGGGCCGCCATCAAACCCACCATGTCGCCGACGGACTGGCTCATGTCATAGGCTTCGATGGCGTCGGGGCGGTCCGATTGCCCGAACCCGCGTTGATCGGGCACCACAACCCGATAGCCGGCCTCGGCCAATGCCACGATCTGGCGCCGCCACATGTACCAGAAGTAGGGGAAGCCGTGCAGCAGGATGACGAGCGGGCCCTGGCCCTCGTCGATGTAGTGCATGCGGATGCCGTTGACGTCGGCAAAGCAGTGGTTGAATGCACCAGGATCGTCGGCATCCACCTGCGCCATTGCAGCGAGCGGCTGACCGATACGCATTGAAGTGCGCGTATCCATTATCTACCTCCATCTTATTAGTTGTGGGCTTGAAGGTAGCTCTGAGAGGGTGCCCCGCACTGAGCTTGACAGGACACAATCTTGTGAAATTGGGACAGCGCGAAAGACTATAGAGCTGCTTCTGCCGCGGCCATTCTTGGCTCGCCGGTAGTGTCCCAATATGCAAAGAAATTATCCCGCCATGCCCATAACGCCGCGCTCGTGCTCCCTACAATGGGACCGCGCTTCCTGCTCTGCAATACGCCAGACCAAGGTTGAAGATCGCTAGCGCTATCAGTACTTCCAGAAGCGCCGTCTTCTCGCTCAATACATTTTCGATGAAAAAAGAAACGCCGCCATCGGCCGAGGGAGATCCTATACATGCCCAAGCTTGTTCGCGCCGCCGTCTTGACCAAATACCTGGAAGTCACCCAGGACCTGGGATTCAACCCGCGTGACGTGCTGGCAGTTGCCGGCCTGAACAAGGCTCAGCTGCAAGCCCCTGAATACCGCATTCCCATCGATGCCGCCGTACGTCTGCTGGAAGATTCGGCCGCCGCCAGCGATTGCCAGACCTTCGGCCTGCGCATGGCCGAGTCACGCCAGCTTTCGGACCTCGGTGTAGTCAGCCTGCTGCTCAGCCAACAGCGCACCCTGCGCGACGCCTTGCAGGTGATGGAGCGCTACCGTCATCTGATGAACGATTCCCTGGGAGTCTTCGTTGAAGAGGCCGGCAGGATGGTGATCATTCGTGCAGTGATGGTCACCGAGACACTGCTGCCCAATCGCCAAGCCACGGAGCTGGTCATTGGCGTGCTGTTCCGCTTGTGCTCGACACTGCTCGGCTCGAAGTGGCGCCCCTACAGCGTCAACTTCATGCACCAGCCGCCAGACAGCCTGCACTTACATCAGCGCCTGTTCGGCTGCAATCTGGAATTCGGCAGCGAGTTCGACGGCATCGTTTGCTCCGAAGCCAGTCTCGATATGATCAATCCCAATGCCGACCCGTCCATGGCCCGTTATGCCCAAGACTACATCGATTCCTTGCAGGGCGATGAAAGCACCTCGATGCTGTTCGAGGTGCGCAAGGCCATCTACCTGTTGTTGCCCATGGGGCGCGCCACCCTAGAGCAGATCGCCCTGTCACAGGGCATGAACGTGCGCACCTTTCAACGCCGTCTGCAGGACGACGGCTGTGCCTTCAACGACCTGATCAATGACGTGCGCCGCGACCTGGCGCTGCGTTATCTGGAGAACCCGAACAACTCGATGAGCCGCATCGCCGACATGTTCGGCTTCTCCATGGCCAGCTCCTTTACCCGCTGGTTCATCAACCAGTTTGGCATGCCACCGGCGGCGTGGCGCAGCGCGCAGAAACAGTCCGGTCTCTGCGCAGAGAGTGCCGCAGCCCCTAAATCCTTCTGAGTACAAGGCAAAAAATAGGGTTTTCACGCAATCTCGGGAAACTCAGAAACAACAGCGCCGATTTGACTGATGATGTTCGTGCGAGCAAACACATCTGACAAATCGGCGTTCTTGTGCGTGATATGAGTATTGCGAATTCTTTTTCAAGTAGATCAAGTGCATCTTTCCCAACATTCGTGACGAACCAAAAAAACGGCGACTGCTGGTACAGTCGCCGCAAAAAACCGATGTTTGTGACACCGGTGGTGAGCTTCACTGTAACGAGGAGCCAGCCCAGTGAAGCCCTGCCATAAACCTGTGTGAAGCCTGTTTTCAGAGACCCCAGTGCAGCAACAACAGCACCAGCACGACCAGGAACACCGTCTCACCGACCATCAGCAGGATCGGTTTGATCCCGACCGCCGCCAGCTCCTTGAGTCGGGTCTTCATGCCCAAGGCACTGATGGAAATCACCAGGCACCAGCGCGACAACTCATTGACCCCGCCTTGCACCGCCGGAGCGATCCAGCCGGTGCTGTTGATGCAGGCGAGAATCAGAAAGCCGACGGCGAACCATGGCAGCAGCGGCGGACGCTTGCCGGTCGGGTCGGCGCCCTGCATGCGGGTGATCATCGCCGCGGTGACGATCACCGGCAGCAACATGGCGACGCGCATCAGCTTGACCACCGTGGCCGTGTCGCCGGTCTCGGTCGACATGCTGTAGCCGGCGCCGACCACTTGGGCCACGTCGTGGATCGTGGCACCGAGGAACACACCCGCCACCTGCGGTGACAACTCCAGCCAGTTGGCGATCATCGGGTAGATGATCATCGCCAGCGTCGACAGCGCCGACACGCCGATCACCGTGAACAGGGTCGCGCGCTCTTTCTGCGGATGGTTCGGTAGCGCCGCTGCTAATGCCAGGGCCGCCGAGGCGCCGCAGATGGCCGTGGCACCACCGGTGAGCATGCCAAACAGCCGCGAGAAACCCAGAAACTTCGCGGCGATCACTGAGACAGCAATGGTCCCCACCACCAGGATCACCACCAGCACCATCGGCTTCCAGCCCAGCGCCGCCATTTGCTCCAGGGTGATGCGCATGCCCAGCAGCGCCACGCCAATGCGCAGTACCGTGCGGGCGGTGAACTCGACGCCGACTTTGCAGGGACCGTCGTCGGCAAGAAAATTCAAGGCCATGCCCAGCAACAAGGCGAACAACATGACCGGTGCGCCGTAGTGCTCGGACAAAAACGACGCGGCGGCGGCCACGATCAGGCTGACGATAAAGCCCGGTGCCAATTCGCGTGTGCGACTGTGGATACGGGTGAGAGCAATGGCGCTCATGGCGCGGACTCCTCGGAAAAGGTAGCAATGAACGCCTGGCCGTCGATGATCTCGGCTGGGTAGTTATTGATTTTGAGTTGGGTGGAAGTGGGCAGATAGCCGCCCTTGGTATGGCCCCCGGCCGGCGGGATATTGCCAGCAGGCACAGGAATGGGTCGGCGCATGCCGGTTATGCTCGCGATCACTTCCGCGCAGCGCTTCGATCATGGAGGCCAGTAGCGTTTTGGCGGGTCGTGAGCCCACCACCGTCATCTGCGGTGGGACTGCACATTCGGCACGTTGAAACTGAACCTGCGAGTGCTCCAGTTGGCGCTTGCCGATCCGGCACATCAATACGTAAACGACGACTCACAACTTCACCTCTATCCCGGCTTCACGGACAGGGTCAGGCACGCTCTGACCCTGAAGCCGGGCAATATCTTTGTGGTAATGACACTTGGCGTAAAAGAACACCGCGGCCGCCGCGAGGCTGACCAGTGGCACCAGTTGAAACGCGGCATGCAGACCGATCAGATCGGACACCCGGCCGGTGATGAACGGCCCCGGCGCCAGCCCGAGCAGGTTGTTGGCCAGGGTCAGTGTGGCGAACGCCGTACCGTGCACCGAGTAATGGGTCAGGTTGGCAACCATCGCACCGGCGGGGCCAGTGGTACCGGTGGCAATCAGCATGCCCAGGCAGATCAGCAGCAGTTGCACGGGCCCCGCCTGCAAGGCAAAAGCGGCGGACAACAGCAAACAGCTGCCCAGGCAAAAACCGATGGCCAAGGCGACCTTGCGTTCCGGCGAATGCCGACACAGGCGGTCGCTGAGCATGCCGCACAGAATCATTCCCACCCCGCTGCACAACACGATGAGCGCCGCCATGCCGCCGGCCTTGTCGGTGGGCATGTCGTAGTAACGGTTGAGGTAGCTGGGAATCCACACCATCACTGTACCGCCGACGAACAACTGCAAGCCGCTGCCGACGTAGGTCGCCACCACCGAGCGGCTGGACCAGAGTGTGCGCAACGGGCGTTTGACCGCGGCAGCGGTCTTGTTCGCAATCTGCGCGGCACGTTGTGGCGCAATGCGCGCTTCCTTGACGATGAGCGGGTACAACACCGCCAGGCACAGGCCGAACAGCGCCATGCCGGCGAACGACCAGCGCCAGCCCAGCTTGGCCGCGATCGCACCGCCCAACGCCATGCCCAGCACGGCGCCAAACAAGCCGCCGGCCATGAAAGCGCTGGTCAGGGTGGCGCGCATGTGTTTAGGAAACACCGATATCACCACCGCAATGCCCACGCTGCCGTAAGCGGCTTCGCCGACGCCGACCATGAACCGGGCGATGAACATCTGCTGGTAGTCCTGCGCCAGCGCGCATCCCAGGGTGGCCACACTCCACAGCAGCGCCATCAATGCCAGGCTCTTGACCCGGCCGAAGCGGTCGGCCAGCAACGACAGGGGAAACGTCAGCAAACCGACCATCAGGGCGACGATGCCACTGAGCAGGCCGAGCTGGCCGTCGCTCAGTATCCACTCGCTCTTGAGCAGGGGGAACACTGCGTTGAGCACTTGGCGTGACATGTAATCGGAAATCAACAGGCCGAACGTCAGGGCAAAGACGATCCAGGCATATTTACGCGCAACGCCGACTCCACCGGAGTCGTCGGCGGCGATTGGGTGAAAGGCCATGCAGCCTCCTCAATAGCTTTGTTTTATTGTTGTTATCAAGCGTGTAGCCGCTACGGCTTACGAAAGTGACTTCAATGCCCACACGCGTGAGCATCCCCATGACCAAGGGCCGTGCTGTTGAACCGCAGTAGGTTCTAGCGCGTATCCATTACCTTCCGCTCTCTATTTTCAGAAGCCTGAAGGTAGCTCTGACGACGCATCCTGCACTAAGCTTCGCAGGACACAATCTTGCGAAATTGGGACAGGAGGGAAAGCATGTATACCCTGACGCGGAGTGCCAGCCTTACCAACTATGAACAGATTGCCCGTTCAGTGGGGCTCGATCCATTTCGTATGCTGCGGATGGCCAAGCTGCCGGCCAGTGCCCTCGACGATCCGAATATCATGATCAGTAGCGATTCGGTCGGGTGGCTGCTGGAGGAGTCAGCTCGATTGTCCGGCCAAGAGGCTTTCGGCCTGATGCTCGCCGAAAAGAGACACCTTTCCAACTTTGGCATGCTGGCGCTGCTTATCCGCGAAGAGCCGACACTACGCGCCGCCTTGCAATCTTGCTTTCGCTATACGCGACTGCATAACGCCGGTGTGCAATTGTGGCTTGAGGATGTAGGCGATCTGACCCTATTGCATTTGGGTGTGAACATGCAGGGCCATCATGGCGTTTGGCGCCAGGCGATTGAACAAGCAACCGGAATTATCCTGCGCACGTTGTGCATTCTGAGCGGCTATACCTTCCGGCCGGTAAGGATCAGTTTTACTCACGAGCCCCCCTCCAGCCTTGAAGTACACCACCGTGTGTTGGGAACCGCGATCAAGTTCTCTCAGGAGTTCAATGCCATCGTTTGCCGCGGGCGTGATTTGGATATGGCCATACCTGAGGCGGACCCGGCGCTGCATCGCGAAGTGAAACGATCGCTGGACATGCAATTGGCTAACCTGCGCGACGAGCCGACGCAGCGGGTACGCCAGATCGTCAAGATGCTGCTGCCAAGCGGACTGTGTTCTGTCGATGCAGTTGCCCAGCATCTTGGCATGCATCGACGCACCCTTAACCGACACCTGGCAACTGAGGGTGAAAGTGTCACAACGATTATCAACGCTGTACGGGCTGAACTCGCCGAAGAGTATCTGGCCAACAGCAAACGCCGATTATATGAGGTGGCCGAACTGCTCGGCTTTTCCTCGGCTGGTGATTTTTCACGCTGGTTCCGCAGCCAGTTTGGCAAGACACCTTCGAATTGGGCAGCTTCCTATCGAGAGAGCAAGGCGCCCCCCGAGCCCCGCCGCCTGAAAAAATAGAAGGAGAGATTCAAGGGCGACTGACAAGCCTGTTGGCCGACCAACCTGCCTGAACCTGTCATTTCTTCGACGCGGCCATTATCGGCAAAAAATCCTACACAAGTGAAACGCCCCAGAATCCAGAGACGCTTCTGAGCGTCTCCTTTGGGTCGGTTTCAGCCGGTCGTGAAAGGCAGAGAGCGGCCAGAAGCGGACGTTTATCTATCTCGTGAGCGGTGGCCCTTGCGGCAAGAGCTTGGCCCCAGCGCCTCAGGTTCTGCACCGTTGAGCTAGAACAGGATTTACCCCTAGCTTTGGCTGTTTCTTTCGAGCGCTTATCTAGAGCGCTCCTCCATGCCGCTAACCTCTCGATATCCGCCTCCAATTCGTCAGGTTCTGGTATGGGAAGCCTTCCAACGTGCGTTGCCGCGTCATGCTCAAACTTGGAGCTCTTGGATATCGATATGGCTAGCCTGAGTCGTTGCGATGTACAGGCCAGCTAAACCCATAGGGGGCGGGGCTTGCAGTGAGCGACTAAACAACAACCAACCACCGAAAAAAGGTCATATATACCGAAGACGCGGGGCCCGAATTACCCCCTAGGCCCACCCCCTCGGGAGGACCCGTTGAAATTTCCCAGCGTGCCGGCGCTCTCCTATCGGGCCATTGAGCACATTATTGCGTGATGGCTCGATGACCAGGCTTGAAACCATTGGCCCTGGCTTGCCAAACCACAGTCAGCCCGAGCAACGCCAATATCAGAAGTGTTGGAGGGAAAGAGTTCGGCCCCACATGTTCCAGTAACAAGCCGCCAGCAATGCCACCTCCGGCTACTGCCAGGTTGAAAATGGTGACCAGCATCGACTGCGCAACATCGGCGCCATCACCAGCGGTATCGGCAATGGCCGTCTGTAATAGTGTGGGAGCGCCACCGAACGTCAGACCCCAGATCGCGATGCTGAGGAGCACAACGTTGGGAGAGCTGCTTGCCATTCCCAACACCAGCATCGCCAGCGCGAAAACCACCAGACTCAGGAGCGTCAGCGCACGCAACCCACGATCCACCCACATTCCTGTGACCCCGATGCCGACGATAGAGGTAATACCGAAGAGCATAAGGACGAGGTCTATCCGCTGGCCAAGCCCCACGGAGACTAAGAACGGCGCGATATAGGTGTAAAGAATGTTGTGCGCGAGCATCCAAACGAAGATCACAACCAATATCGAGCGCAGGCCAGGGGTAAGAAAAATACTTCGGAGCGGCTGGCGCTGACGTTCAGTTTGTCCCGGGTAGTCAGGCACACCAAATCGCACCCAAACGAACAAAAACAATGCGAGGGCTGACATGATCCAGAACACGCCACGCCAATCAAATAGGGTCCCCAGCCAAGTGCCGAGGGGTACGCCAAGACACAAGGCCACGGGTTGGCCGATACCGACAATCGCCAGGGTTTTCCCTTGGAGATCATGAGGCACCATGCGTCGTGCATAACCGGCCAACAGTCCCCATATCACGCCCGCCGCCATTCCGGCGATAAACCGCGCGGCCAAGGTCAACACATAGTGGGAGGACAACGCCGTCACAGTGTTGAATACCAGCAGCCCGGCAATTGCCAGCAGAAACAACGGTCTCCTATGCCATTTCCGCGTAGCAGCAACGACTGGAATCGCCGCCAGAACCGAGCCCAACGCATAGAGCGTAATTAACTGGCCAGCCATGGCCTGCGAGACGCCAAGATCCTGTCCAATCAGAGGCAGCAGACCTGCTGGCATGGTTTCCGTCATGATGGTGATGAAGCCAGCCACCGTGAATGCCAACAGTTTCCAGAGGGGCAGTCTTTGCACAGAAGACGTTTCATCAAGACCCGGTGCTATCAATCCATTGTTTCCGTGCGTGCTCATTGTTGTATCCCTGAGAAAGAGTTCATGTCCTATTCCTAATCAACCGTCCGAGGTTGCTTTGATCTTTCTGGAATGATCATTCCAGTACTAGGCAAAAAAATCTGACCTCTGCCAGATTTTCACTCGAAGTATTCCAACATCCCGTTTTGGTTACAAAGCGTCCATCGTGATATCGACCACGTCCAACAGGCGTTGTCGACGGTTCTGGTGAGCACTGCCTTTACTCAATACTCGCAGGCCCTGAATCGTGTTCACGATAAAGCGTGCGAGCGCGCGAGGTTTCTTGTGCGCAAGAATTTCCCCAGTTTTCTGGCCACGAGTGAGTGCTTGCTCTAAAGCTTTCTCCAGACGGAGGAAGTTGAGAGAGACCAACTCGGCAATGGATTTGTCTTGGCCAGCCAGCTCAAGTGAGGCATTGGCGGCAAGGCAGCCGCGTGCCCCTGTATCGCTGAGCTCATCATTCACAATCCTCAGCAGCAGTTGCTGGATCAACGCTTTGACGGAGCCTGATTCCTGAAGCAACGCTATGTTCGAGGCAGTCAGATCGTGATAACGGCGTAATACATGCTCGTACAAGCCATGCTTATTCTCAAATGCGTTGTACAGGCTGCTTCGAGATAATCCTGTACCGTCGACCAGGTCCTGTATCGAGGTGGCGCAATAGCCGAGCTGCCAAAAAACCTGCATAGCTGCATCGACGATTTCATCCTGCTCAAATTCTTTGGTGCGCATTGGAGCAGCCTTTCTGGAATGACCATTCCAGAAAAATACTGACTTCCTTCGCGCTCGTCAAGGATGGCCCCCACTGAGGGTACGAGGGCATGACTGGGAAACCGGACTGGCTATGAGAGGAGATGCATCGAAGCCCTGCCGGGGTGCAGGAAATGCACCCCGTTGGCATGCCGCAAAAGTGCGCGATCGCGCTCTTCGTTTTGAATTGGTGGGTTCACGGCTCTAACGATGGGTTAACGATTACACCGTTACCTTTCCGTTAGCTGTTCGTTCGGTAGCGGTGAGATAAAGGCAGGCCGTGAGTCTTTTCATCGATTTGAATCCTCTTATAAGATTAATTTCGGTTTTCGGCTCTAGGCCTGACACAGCGCTGTCTTCGGCGCTTTTGGTCTTGCCGGGCATCTTGCTCCTGTCTTGCTCTGCAATGGGCTTTTTCCATGGATTGCCGGGTCGCTGAAACGGTCCCCGTTACCATTTTCAAACCTCGGCATTAACAAATTGTTGAGTCGACTCGCAGACCCCGCCGTTCGTGGTTTGCAGGTTGTTTTGTGAATCTTGCAATCTAACGCCTGTCCACCTGCGCCATGACCGAATTGAACCCCTATCTAACGGCATTAATGAAAAAACCGCCGTCTGGTCACCTCGTTGAATGACTGCCGGCGCGACTGCTCAATGGGTCGGTGTTGGTGGCGTGTACAAATGAAAAGGCCGCCAGGGGTGAACCCAGCGGCCTACGGTCTCCAAAAAAGTAATGAGTGAGGTAAATCGACGGCTGGCCACGCCCTATGTGCCGAACACCTCCCACCAGGTCGCTGGGCAGAGGCAGGGTCGTTTATAGAAAAACAGGTGTGTGTTCCCCCTGTTCCCCAACATCTCTATAAGGGGGAACGCGCCAAGGCCCCGGAAACATTGGCTGTTCCCACTGTTCCCCGTGTTCCCCACAAAACTAGGTTCCTGTGAAGTCGGCCATTGGGATTGAGTGGTCATACATGGGCGGCCTCCAGGTCCATGGCTTCGGTATCGACGACATACAGGCGCGCTGACCCGCCACCGGGCAGGCGATATTTTTTGGTCTTGCGACTGTCTCGGTCGGTGTCGCGCTTGGCGAAAGCGCCCACCCCGTCCAGCGCCTTAACCACACGACTGAGGCCGTAACCGTTGGCGGCCTCGACCAGCGCCGACTTGTTGAACAGGTACAGGCGTTTACCGAGGGATACCTCCCAGTAACCGGCCCGGTTGAACACCTTGGAGTCGGGTGTGTGGTCATCCACGTCGGAGAAACGGCTGCTGCCGTGCTTGTCGATAAAGTCGAGGATGCCAGCGAGGATCTGTCGGTCTTCGGCATTGCCGCTGCCGACCCGCGCCAGCCACTCGCCATACAGCAACTGGCAGTCGGTCAGGGCGCTGCCCGGTGCCCAAGGCAACAGGCCATAGGCGATGGCCATTTCCCCGGCGAGCGCGATCACGGCGAAGCGGTCAGCGACCCGGCCGGCCTGTGCGTTGTCCTCGACGAACTTGGCGCGCACGTTGGCGAAGTTTTCCAGCAGGCCGGGGCGGTCGTCGCTGGCGAGCAGTTGCTCAACGAACGCGGACCCCAGGTGACCATGGTGGGCACCCACGGCCACTGTGAGCAGGCGGTGAAAGTCGGCACCTTCGAGGCCGTGCAACTCATCGAAGGCGCGGTGGGCGCGAGTGCCGGCGTTCACATCGACCATGCGCAGTTCAGCACCGGCGTGGGCGGCGTTGCCAGAAATGGCGGCGTGCTCAGACAGGGAGCGCTCACCACTGGACAAGGTGAGCAGGCGCCAGCTCAGTTTGGCCCGACCTTCGCGCTCACGGGTCATGGTGCCCTTGCCCTGACCGTTGGCCAGCGAGTAAGCCATCTCCTGAACACGCTTAGGATCGGCACGCTTGATTTCGTCCAGCGGCAACAGGGTGTCATTGCGCCCGGCCGCCTCGATCTCCAAGCCTCCCTTGGTCATGTCCCAACTGGCGGCGAACACGCCGGGGTCACCCCACACCGACGAGCCAATTAACTGTGCCAACGACTTGCCGCTGGAACTGTCGCCCACCAGGTGCACGCCGCCACCGAGTACGCCAACTAGACTCAGCAGTGGTCCGGCCAGCGCGCAGCCAATCGCCAACGTCAGCACCGGATTGCCCGCGCACTTGGCGGCAACTTCGCGTTGCCAGAGCGCCAGCTCGCCGCGCACGCTGAACAGGTTCTGGCCTTTGCCGCTGGCCTGATAACGCACCTTGTCGCTGCCGAGGGTGCGCCCAGGCAAAACAAAGGCGCCCGACTCATGCCAGCCCGGGCGGCCCGTGGTGGCGAACACTTCTTCGGGGCGCTGCTCCAGCAGGTACTCCATGAAGGCGGCGCGCTTTTTCAGCGCGATGATGACGCCCATGCCGAACAACTGGCGGCGGGCATCCTCGCCACTGCCGCCGAACACCTCCATGGGAATGATCCATTCCTTGATGCCGCTGTCGGTGCACAGACGCAGCAAACGTCCCTCGCTGCCGTCATCGCTGTTGGTTGTCCGCGCTGTGACGGTCACCGGGCTGGCGATCCATTCATCGATGATCGGGCGATCATTGGTGTCGTTGTCGGCGTCGTCTTCATCTTGGCCCGCTGCGCGCTTGATCCCGTGGCGGTACACACCCGGGCGCAACTTGCGGCCCTTCTCATTGGTGACCCACTGTTCGTACACGGCCCAGCAGGGGCGCTCAGGCGCAATGGTCGGCGCATCAGGCCGAAGGCTGATGACGTTGCTGTCAGGCAGGGACATGGGCGCGCTTCCAATTGGCGAGGTCGTTGAAGTCGGTGAGGTCGGCAGGGGCGTCTTCTGGCCACTGTGGGAACGCGACTTGGCCACCCACGAGCGCGGCGGCGGCATTGGCGGCGGTGCGCCCGGGATTGCCATCGGTGAGCCGGTCGTCGTCGCCGGCGATGAGGATTGGCTGTTGTGGGTAGCGGGAGCGCAGGGCGAGCGCTACGGGTTTGAGGTTGCCGCTGTTCATGGCGCAGGCCACGGCGTAGCCGTGCTGGTGCAGCGTGGCGCCCGTGGCCCAACCTTCACAGATGCACAGCGGTTGGCCCGGGACGATAATGCCCAGCGGCGAATAGCTGCCCTTGATCCGGCCACCCGCGAGAAAGCGTTTGCTGCCATCGCGAGCAATACGCTGCAGGTTGACCAGCTCGCCTGCCACATACAGCGGCACCAGCAAGGCGTCACCACTCTGACGCAGGCCATGCGGACGGACGCCCTTGGCGACAAGGTACGGGTGAGATGGGTCAGCGCGCCGCGCATCGCGCCACCAACGCTGAGCGCGGATCGCTGCCTTAAACTGGCGCTGTTGCCGCTCGGCTTCGCGTAGGCGTTTGGCTTGCTCGACGTACTGGCGCACTTGTTCGGCTTCACGCGGATCGGCAGGTTCACGGCTGCACCAGGTGCTGGTGCAGCCCGCTTTCCAGCTGCCAAACGCGCCCGACGCAATGCCGTCCAGGTACAAAACATACCAGCCGTTTTCGCTGCCCGGTTTGTCGCCGGGAACGTGGAAGCGATGAATCAAACCGTCTGGCTCTGGCTGCCAATCGAGCGGGCCATAAACGGACTGAAGTGCGTCACGAAACAGGACCGGCACAGCCTTGTGATGGGTGACACCAGACTGCTCGATGACATTCTTCAGGCAAGCCGAGGGCGTCACCGCCGATTGGCAGTGTTGAAAGTTCGTCATGAGTTAGCCCCTCAGATCAGAGTGGCAGCGAAACATCTGCTGGCTGGTTTCACCGCGCACAGAGGCACGCCCGAACAACGTTTTGTTGGTGGAATAGCAATCCGCTAACCAACGGTCATGATCCCCGGCAGACCCGACTTCTTGCTCTTTCACCCAATGCGGCAACTCACCACGGCAGCGCATTTCGTTGAGCATCGTCCACCAGTGGGAAGCGTGATTGCGCTCGACTTCAATGAGGTCGATTAGCGTGCGGCGCTGTTCGTTGTTCAGGCTGACTATCGGTGAATCAGGCGTGCAGTTGAGGGTATTCATAGCGACACCTCGACCACATCCAGCTGACCGCGCAAGCGCTTGGATTGCCCGTCCAGATAGTGGTCCCAATCGCTGCTCAGGTACTGGCCCAAGCCGGTCAATTTTTCGAGGTCACGGCCCTTGTTGTATTGCGCGTCGGCACGAATGGCCGTCATCAGGGCAGTCAGCCAGCCGATGTGATCGGTGGTGGCATCAATCAGGTCGAGAGCGTCGTCGGTGATTTGGCGGAGGTTGTTCATTGCGTCACCCCGTCGCTCAGAGACGTGGCAAGCGTGGCGCGGTCGGTGCTGCTGAGTGCGCCGAGGGTATCGGCCATCTGCACCAGGCCAAGAAGGTGGGCGCGTTGCTCGGGCAAGCGGTTGACGCGATAGGCGATCAGTTCGGCGCCGATGATGGCGATGGCCAGGCTGTTGCTGGACGGATTGAGGGCGTGGATCCGTTGCATGGGTGTAGCTCCTTTTGCTGAGGAGCCACCGCTATCTGCCGCCAAGCAGGAAAGGGTGGCGAGTTGCACAGGATTGGCGGATCGGGGCAAAAGGAACCCGACGCACCCGAAGGTGCTCCTGCGCAACCCGCCATAACACGAGAATGCGGGCACAAAAAAAGCGCCTGCAATCGTAATGGGGGCGCTGTTGCGCCTTTTGCTCATCGACCCGCCAAGGTCGGTCACTGATTTTGCAGCGACGGACAAACCATAACGCTTACGGGAATGCATCGCAAGGGGAAGAAATGCTTGTGCAGTAATCATGGGCGCACATCCTCCAGCCCGAAAGTGAGCTGCAGTTGCTCCCGCAAGTGCGCGACATGCTGGTAAGCCCCAGGCTTTTCATAACGCCAGTGGGCCAGCCGTCGACCACTCTGGCTTGCTTCCCGTATGCGAGCCTCCAGCGTTTGGCAGGCCATGCCATAACGTGCTTCGCGAAACGCCATGACCAGACTCGACTTCAGCTCTACAACGCGCTCGGTGTTCCGTGACAGGGCGAGCAGGAAGTACGCCTGATCCTCGTTGAGCAGGGCATATCGCTGATGTTTTGCACCGCGAGCGCCTGGCGTTTTCACTGCCTCCGTTTGAAAAGGAAGCAGTCCAAATTGCTGAATCTTGCCGGCGTAGCGCTCGATCAGCTCCATGGTGTTTTTGTGTTGAATGCCCAGCCGCTCAGCAAGCACACGACTGTCGGCACGAGCCTCGCATTGGGACTGGATCAGGGCAATTGCGCTCATGCTGCCACCCTCCGTGCCGGCTCGCCGATAAGGGTGTACTGCGCGATATTGCTGTGGGAGCGGCGGTGCTCGTCAGTGATCGTGATGCGCTGGGTGTGGAATATGTAACCTTGGTTTTTCAGTTCTTTGATGCGTGAAGCAGGCATCAAAATATTGAGGTCGCGGCGGGCAGTAAGGGTGTCGATTGGGCCGCGGTTTCGCAACCATTCGAGTAACGAACGCCGCTGTGCCGAAAGGCTGTTTTCATTAAGGTGCAGTTTGTTCTGGTTGTCCTGTTTTGTGCCGGACATTTAGGCGGCCTCCCCACGACTTTCGGCGATGCGCTCATCACACCAGGCCAGAACCTCGGCTTCGATCCAGACGACACACTTGGGGCCGAGGCTGACTTGCTTTGGGAAGGTATCGGCAGCGATGCGACGATAAATTTCCGTGCACGACAGACCAGTAATCGATTCCACTTCTTGACGCTTGATAAACCGCCGAGCGGGTGTGGGGGTATTGGTAGCGTTTGCCATCGTCTGTGCCTCCTAGGGCGGTATTGGTAATCGACGATGGCAATGCTGGCGGTTCTGACTGGTTGAAAAAATTCAGTAGATGTTACGGGCAATGGATTATCCGTAGCGGAAATACTGTTATCCGTTACGCAGAACGCTTTTTCGTGCGACCTTTTGCGCGTGCGTGCTCAGGTGCAACACTCCGGATCCACACTTTCACACGCTCTACGTTTTGCGGGAGGTATTGTGAAAAGCCTTCGTCCACAAGCTGGCTCCAAACGCGATTCGCCATCTCGCTTGTTCTTATCTCTTTGTTAGTGTCGGCAGCCCACTTGTCGTTTGCGATAATTTTTGCCCTTTTGATGACGACCGATTTTTCATTGTTTGCATCTAGCAATGGTTTTATTCGTAGTCGCTCAGATTTTATTGATATGGATGCTGAGCAACTCTGTGATCTAAGTAATGCCAGAAATAGCGGGATTAAGCTTTTGCGTATATTTTCTGAAATTACTTCGTCACCTTCCGATGCATCTTCTAAGCTCTGAAAAGCCATGCCAATAAAGTCGTTGTTTGAACTGTTTTCTTCTTCTGTAATTAGAGTTCTTGCTAGAGTGTTTAGGTCTCCAAAAGTTGGAGCTTCGCCGGAGTTAAGTGCTTTTGATAGGGATTCAATTGCAGAGTTGAATTTTGGGAAGAATTTTTTCCATGTGGAAGTTAATTGGTCAACTTCTAAATCTGCAGTGACTATGGGGGCTGGATTGCTAGTCATTGCGCTCTCCGAATTGAAACCACATCCGCCCCGGCGCATAGCGCATCGATTGAGTCAGCCCAGTCTTGCATCATTGCCCGGCGCTGCTCCAGATAGTTGGCGTGGTTGTAGGTATCGCGAATGCCGTCGGAGTCACCGTGAGCCAGTTGGCGTTCGATCCAGTCCTTGTTGTACCCGCGTCCGTTGAGCTCAGTGGACAGTAGATGGCGGAACCCGTGGCCGGTCTGACGACTCTCGTAACCCATTACGCGCAGTGCTTTGTTGATTGTGTTCTCGCTCATGGGGCGGTCGGGGTTTTGTTGACCGGCAAACACAAGCGGATATTTGCCTGTGATCGGTTGAAGCAGGCGCAGGATCTCAACGGCCTGTTTTGGTAGGGGGACGGAGTGCGAGCGGCGGGCCTTCATACGCTCCTTGGGGATTGTCCAGGTCGCAGCGTCCAAGTCGAACTCTGCCCAAGGCGCAGTTCGCAACTCCCCAGGTCGAACTGCGGTAAGCACCAGTAGGCGAATGGCGCAGCGGGTCAGCAAATTAATGTTGGCGCTGTCGCACTTGGTCAGCAGTTCGGGCAACTCGGACATGGCGACGTGAGGATGGTGGCGGGGCGCTTTCGTGGGAGCGGCCACCACGTCCAGATCGGTGGCGGGGTTCGACTCCACGACACCCTTGGCCAACCCATAGCGGAATATCTGGTGCAGCCACTGGCGGATCTTTCCGGCGGCGTTCAAGGTCCCTCTCGCCTCGACCCTGCGCACCAGCTCCACCAGATCGGGCCGGGTGATGCTTTTCAGCGTTCGAGAACCGATACCGGGGATCAAATCATTCTCTAGGTAGAGCTTCGCCTTGTAGGTGGTGCTTTCTGCCCAGCGGGGTGCGTTATAGGCAAACCACTCCCGCGCAAGCGTTTCAAATGTCAGTCCATCCACCTTCTGTGCTCGCCTGGTGGATTTTCGTTCATGCGATGGGTCTTTGCCCTCTGAAATCAGCTGTCGTGCCTCAGATCGCTTTTTGCGAGCTTGCACCAATGTCACTTCCGGGTATGAGCCAAATGCCAATCGGTTTTCTTTGCCAAGATGACGATATTTGAGGCGCCAGAGCTTTGAGCCGGTAGGCATGATTTCGAGATACAGGCCTTCGCCGTCGGCAAGCTTGTAAGGCTTCTCTTTGGGCTTGGCTGCTTTGAGAGCGGAATCGCTCAGGGGCGTGACTTTCAGGGCCATGGAGCACCATTTTGGGGGCATGCGAGATGACCGAACCGGTCATGCCCCCAACTCTGCCCCCAAAACTTCGGGCTGCCTAGGTCAGTTTGGGCAACCATAGACAACAAAAAGCCCGCACTAGGCGGGCTTCTTGTGGGCTTTCGGGTGGTTTTGGCACCACCTGAAATTAATTAGTGGTGCCCAGAGACGGAATCGAACCGCCGACACGGGGATTTTCAATCCCCTGCTCTACCGACTGAGCTATCTGGGCAACGGGGCGCATTAAACGGGTTTTTCAGGGGGTCGTCAAGCAAGTTTTCAAAAAAATTTTAATTATTACCGTCGCTTACGTTCCGACCCCCGATAAATCGGGGTTATTCCGACGGCGGCACGTAGCCTTCGGCCTTGGCGTAATCCTCGCCGGAGAAGTACTTGTCCATCTCGCCCTGAAGATATTTGCGATCTTCGGCGTTCATCATGTTCAGGCGTTTTTCGTTGATCAGCAGGGTCTGGTGCTTTTGCCAATCTGCCCAGGCCTTGGCCGAGACGTGGTCAAAAATGTCCTGGCCTTTGGCGCCCGGGAACGGTGCGCGCTCCAGGGCAGGCAATTCTTCTTTGTACTTGCGGCACATGATGGTGCGGGTCATGACGACTCTCCTGCGTTCAATACGGCGGCCGCGCGTTCGAGCAATGTTTTGACCGGGGCGGCAAGGCCCAGGCGCGGCGGGGTGGCGAGGTTATACCAGAGCCAGTCAGCCTCGGCCACGTGATGGCCGCTCTCCTGGACCTGAACCAGCCAGGGTTCGATGGATAACTGAAAATGGCTGAAGGTGTGCACCAGGCTTGGCAATGCCTGTTGTGTGCCCAGTTCCAGCGAGTGCTGCGATGCCAGGTGCGGCAGGTCATCGAGGTCGTCGAGTTCCGGCAGGCTCCACAAACCGCCCCACAGGCCCGTGGACGGGCGACGGTAAAGCAGGATCGCGCCTTCGGCGTTGGCGAGCATCGGCATCAGCGTGCGCTTCTGCGGGATGGCTTTGCGCGGCTTGGGGATCGGGTAGCGGGTTTCCAGGCCGAGCATGTGCGCCTCGCAGCCCTTTTCCAGCGGGCACAGCAGGCAACTCGGTTTGCTGCGGGTACAGAGCGTCGCCCCCAGGTCCATCATCGCTTGGGTGTAGGCGTTGACGCGGGTCTGCGGCGTAAAGCGCTCAGCGTTGGCCCAGAGCTGTTTGGCGACCTTCGGCTCGCCGGGGTAGCCCTCTTGCGCGGTAAATCGCGCCAGCACCCGTTTGACGTTGCCATCGAGGATCGGCGCGCGCAGGCCCATGCTGATGCTGGCAATGGCGCCGGCGGTGGACAGGCCGATCCCCGGCAGATCAGTGAGTTTTTCCACGTCCCGGGGAAATTCGCCGCCGTACTGCTCGACGACGATCTTCGCGGTCTTCTGCAAATTGCGCGCGCGGGTGTAGTAACCAAGGCCCGTCCACAGGTGCAGCACTTCGTCTTCCGGCGCGCACGCCAGCGCCTGGACCGTCGGCAACGAGGCCATGAAGCGGTCGAAGTAGTTCAGCACGGTGCTGACCTGGGTCTGCTGCAACATGATTTCCGAGACCCACACCCGATACGGGTTGATGTCCTGCTGCCAGGGCAAATCGTGACGGCCGTGGCGGTCGAACCAGTCCAGCACCGCCGTTGAAAACTGCTCGGCTCTCATCGCTTGAACATTTCCTTGAGCGCGTCTTTCAGTTTCGGGTCGACTTTGTCGCCCCATTTCTCCTCGATTTTTTCGCTGATCCTGTCGCCAGCCTGTTTGGCCGCGACCTGGCCCATGCGGTCGTTATCCAAACGGCAAGCCTTGGCGCCCAGCTCCAGCGGGCCGCGGCAGCGCAGCGGCCACTCGATGCCGACAAACTTGTCGCCCACCTGGCAAGCAGGGTCCGGCATGGCGCTGGTATCGCCTTCGACGATGATGCCGACGCGGTAGTCCATGCCCAACACTCGCAGATCGATGTCACCGTCACCGTTGACGGTCATGCCCGGGATGCGCACTTTCAGGTCCGGGTTGCTGGCCACGCCGTTACGCAAGGTCAGGTTGCCCTTGAGCTCCTGGAACGGTGTGTCCTTGCCCCGGGGCTCGCCGCTGAGGGTTTTGCGGTTGAGCGTGGCGATGCCTTTGCACAGCTGTTGCTCAAGGTTGGCGTTGAGCAGCACGCCATTGTTGATGACGAAACTGGCATTGCCGTTGAGGGTATCGATCAACGCTTTCTGGCTGTTGCCGCTGCCGGTCAGGCTGCTGTTGAGCGTGACCAGGCCTTTGACGGGCGGGTTCTTGCCTTGGCTTTCGAGGATTTTTTCCGCCGGTACCCGGCTGATCTTCGTCTGCAGTTTCAGCGCCGGCACTGGCTGGCGCACATCGAGCGTGCCGGTGGTTTCGAAGTTGCCCTCGTACAGATCGCCGCGCAGGTTGGCCAGTGTCAGCAGGCCGCCCTGACCGATGGCCTTGAGCGCAGCGTTATGAATCGGCAATTTTTGCAGGGTCAACTGGCCGAAGGTCAGGTCGGCGTCCACATCGAGCTTGCTCAAGCGTTCCACGGGCAACAGGCGGTCGCTGCTCCAGGCGTCCTTGGTCGGCGCGGGTGGCAACGGAGTGCTGCCGGCGCCGGCCATGGCATCGGCTTCGGTGCTGGCGACTTCGGCCTGGCGCACTTGTGTCGCGCTATTGGCCTCGGCGGATTTCGGCGGCAGGTAGCGGTCGACGTTGAAGGTGTCGGCCTTGAGTGCTGCGCGCAGCGATTGCTTGGCGAAATCTTCGACGGCAATGCGGCCGCTGAAGGTGCTGTCGTCGACTTTCAGGTTGATGTTGTCGAGCGCCAGGCTGGTGGGTGTTGCTGCCAAACGGCTGACCAGTTCGACCTTGCTCAGGCTGCCTTCGGCCATGGCGGGGAGTTTCTGGCCGATGCTATCGACGAATTTCGCCAAGTCGAACTGGGCGATCGAGATGCCGCCACTGACTTGTGGAGTCTTGTCGAGGTCGTTGACTTTCAGTTCACCCAGTGCCCGCAGCTGGTTGGCGGAGATCTTGATGCCGGTCCACTCGGCGACATTGGCGGCCTTGTCCAGCACCAGCTGGCCCTGGGCGGAGAACGTCATGGTCTTGCCTTGCAGCGGGTCGCCGGTCACTTCACCGGACAATTTCATGTCTTCGAGCTGATAGCGCTGCAGCGCGCGTGCGATACGCACCTCACCATTGAGCTCGGTTCGAACCCGCAGTGCCGGCTGGTTGGCGGACAGGAAAGCCGTGAGCTTGAGCGGAATGTTGACGGAGTCGTGAACCGCACCGGTGCTCAACTGAATACTTTCGGCGCTGAAGCTCTTGCCGGTTCGTTCGTCGGTGTACTCGACCCGTGCGTTGTTCACGGTCAGGCTGTCGATGTCCAGGCGGATCGGCTGAGGCGGTTTTTCCGCCGCGACGCTGGCTTCGGGCGCCGGTTCGCCAGCGGCTGGCGGGGTGCTGGTCGCGCCGGTGTTGGCCGGTGCCGGCAGCTTGCCGACGTCTTCCCAATTGCCGTGGCCGTCCTTGTCACGGTTCAGGCGCAGGTTCAGGCCCTCGACACGTACGTCGCTCATCTGCACTTCACGGCGCAGCAGCGGCAGTACGCGTACCGACAGGCCTAGCATCTGCAAGTCGGCAAACGGTTCGGTCGGTTTGACCATGGTCGCGACGCTGGCGTCGTGCAGTTCCAGGCCCAGCCACGGGAACAGGCTCCAGCCGATATCGCCATTGAGCGTCAGCTCGATGTGGGCCTTGTCGCGGGCAATCTGGCGGATCTCGTCTTTGTAGTCGTTGGGATCGAAGAGGTGGGTCAGGGCAAAGCCCAGCGCCACAATGATCAGCAACAGCCCGAGAAGTACCAGACCCAGGATTTTGCCGAACGCTTTCATGGGCGAGTCCTTGTAATTAGTCGAATTCAAAATTTAGCCGAGGAGTATAGCGCCCCCGAACAGGCGACCGGTCAGTGATCACGCCGGCAGCACATCCAGTGGCAGTTTCAGCTTGGCGGCCAGCGCCTGAGCCTCCAGATGCCCGGCAGGCGCCAGCAGGCGCAGGGGCATGCCCGATTGCGCGGCCATTTTCTGGGCTTCGGCAACCAGTCGCTCGGCAACACCACGGCGACGGGTAATTTTTCGAACACATATTTGGGACAAGTGCCAGGCGTCTTGGTGCCTTTGCAACCGGGCCGCGCCCAGCAGGCGATCGTTGAAGCGTCCGGCGATCAGTGTGCCGTCGCGCAAACAGTCTTCGATCAACTGCGCGGCCCCGGAAAAAGGGGCGAACAGCCAGTCCGGGGCGTCGCAGTAGATCTTCTGCAGATCCTGTCGATCCTGGGCAGTGGCTTGGTTCAGCGGCTCGACAATGATCGGCATGGTGATTCCTGTGAGGTCATGAAGCGATAGAGATCAGATGACGTACAAAAGGTGATGTCAGTTTGGTTTTTCTGTCACTTGCAAATGGTAACCTTTGCCCGTTCGTCCGTCCTTCTGCGACCTGTTGTCGCACAACAAGGTGCTCTACAAAAAACGGTCATGCCTGCGTGCATAAAGGCCGGGAGTGAGCTGTGGCTGGCGAACCATACAAATAATTGGGGGATACACAATGACCACGAGCATCACGGCGGACGGCTTCAGCGCCGACCAGCCTGCGTTCCTGTCCAAGGAGCGGATCATCGCCAAGCCCGGTTTCAACCGTTGGCTGGTGCCACCGGCCGCGTTGGCCATCCACTTGTGCATCGGCATGGCCTACGGTTTTTCGGTGTTCTGGTTGCCGCTGTCCAAGGCGCTGGGCATCTCCGCTCCAGTGGCCTGCGCACCGGACATGAGTTTTATCGCACAAGTCTTTTCGTCCCAGTGTGACTGGCCGATCTCGATGCTCGGCTGGATCTACACCCTGTTCTTCATCTTCCTGGGTTGCTCGGCCGCCATCTGGGGTGGCTGGCTGGAGCATGCCGGACCGCGCAAGGCCGGTGTCGTATCGGCACTGTGCTGGTGTGGCGGCCTGCTGATTTCGGCGCTGGGGGTGTATACCCACCAGATCTGGCTGATGTGGATCGGCTCCGGGGTCATTGGCGGTATCGGCCTGGGCCTGGGCTACATTTCGCCGGTGTCGACCCTGATCAAATGGTTCCCGGACAAGCGCGGAATGGCGACCGGCATGGCGATCATGGGCTTCGGCGGCGGCGCAATGGTCGGCGCCCCGCTGGCGGCGGCTCTGATGGGGCATTTCGCCTCGCCAACCAGCGTCGGCGTCTGGCAGAGCTTCCTGGTGATGGCCGCGATCTACTTCGTGTTCATGATCGGTGGCGCACTGTCCTACCGCGTTCCGCCAACCGGCTGGAAGCCGGAAGGCTGGACGGCCCCGGCGAAAAAAGCCTCGAACGCGATGATCACTCATCGTCATGTTCACGTGAATGTGGCCTGGAAGACGCCGCAGTTCCGTCTGGTGTGGCTGGTGCTGTGTCTGAACGTATCGGCTGGAATCGGCATCCTCGGCATGGCGTCGCCGCTGTTGCAGGAAGTGTTCGCTGGCAAGTTGCTGGGCAATGACCTGGCGTTCGGCCAACTCGACGCTTCGCAACTGGCTTCGATCGCCGCCATCGCTGCCGGCTTCACCGGTTTGCTCAGCCTGTTCAACATCGGTGGGCGCTTCTTCTGGGCTTCGTTCTCGGATTACCTGGGCCGCAAAAACACTTACTTCGTGTTCTTCGCCCTGGGCTTTGCCCTGTACGGACTGATTCCGAACCTGGGTCACCTGGGCAGCATCGCGCTGTTCGTGGCGGCGTTCTGCATCATCCTGTCGATGTATGGCGGTGGCTTCGCGACTGTTCCGGCGTATCTGGCGGACCTGTTCGGTACGCAAATGGTCGGTGCGATTCACGGTCGTCTGCTGACGGCGTGGGCTGCTGCCGGTGTGCTCGGTCCGGTGCTGGTGAACTATCTGCGTGAATATCAACTGAGCATCGGCGTCGAGCGTGCGGCGGCTTACGACATCACCCTGTACATCCTCGCCGGCCTGCTGGTGCTGGGTTTCCTGTGCAACCTGCTGGTGCGTCCGGTGGCGGACAAGTACTTCATGACTGACGCCGAACTGGCCGCCGAACAGGCGCTGGGCCATGACAAAGGCGCCGACAGCAGCACCGTGCTGGAGTGGAAAGCCGCGCCGGGCACCAAGCCGCTGGCGGTTGCGGCGTGGCTGGTGGTGGGCATTCCGCTGGCGTGGGGTGTCTGGGTGACCTTGCAGAAGACGGCGGTGCTGTTTCACTAACACCAGTTTCAACCCGAAACCTGTGGGAGCGAGCTTGCTCGCGATAGCGGTCTGACAGTCAGCAAAAATGTTGAATGTGATGGCCCTATCGCGAGCAAGCTCGCTCCCACATTTTGTTTTGTGGTGTGCCAAATGGCTTGTATGGACATGTACATCGCCGGCACCCCCGAATTCACTCCGTCAGGGATATCACCTCTCGTGTTTCTGTTTCGGCCCCGCACGCCTATAATGGCTGCCTTTTTCGCCCAATGATTTTGCGGAGCTGGTGATGGCCGAACGTAAGGCGTCTGTCGAGCGCGACACTCTGGAAACCCAGATCAAAGCCTCGATCAACCTCGATGGCACCGGAAAGGCCCGATTCGATATCGGTGTTCCTTTTCTTGAGCACATGCTGGACCAGATCGCCCGTCACGGGCTGATCGACCTGGATATTGTCAGCAAGGGCGACCTGCATATCGATGACCACCACACGGTGGAAGACGTCGGTATCACCCTCGGCCAGGCGTTTGCCAAAGCCATCGGCGACAAAAAAGGCATCCGTCGCTACGGCCACGCCTACGTGCCGCTCGATGAAGCGCTGTCGCGGGTTGTGATCGACTTCTCCGGCCGTCCAGGCCTGCAGATGCATGTTCCGTACACCCGCGCCACCGTCGGCGGCTTCGACGTTGACCTGTTCCAGGAATTCTTCCAGGGCTTCGTCAACCATGCATTGGTCAGCCTGCACATCGACAACCTGCGTGGCACCAACACCCACCACCAGATCGAAACCGTGTTCAAGGCTTTCGGCCGCGCTCTGCGCATGGCCGTCGAGCTCGATGACCGCATGGCCGGGCAAATGCCATCGACCAAGGGCGTCCTGTAATGCAGACAGTCGCGGTTATCGATTACGGCATGGGCAACCTGCACTCGGTGGCCAAGGCCCTCGAGCACGTCGGTGCCGGCAAGGTGCTGATCACCAGTGATGCCAACGTGATTCGCGAAGCCGACCGGGTGGTTTTCCCCGGCGTCGGCGCGATTCGCGATTGCATGGCGGAGATCCGTCGCCTCGGCTTCGATTCGCTGGTGCGTGAAGTCAGCCAGGACCGGCCGTTCCTTGGCATCTGCGTGGGCATGCAAGCCTTGCTCGACACCAGCGAAGAGAACGATGGTGTCGACTGCATCGGCCTGTTCCCGGGCGCGGTCAAGTTCTTCGGCAAAGACCTGCATGAAGACGGGGAACACCTGAAAGTCCCGCACATGGGCTGGAACGAAGTGAAGCAGAAGGTCAGTCACCCGCTGTGGCACGACATTCCGGACCTGGCGCGGTTCTACTTCGTGCACAGCTACTACATCGCTGCCGCCAACGCGCGGCAGGTGGTGGGTGGCGGTCACTACGGTGTCGATTTCGCCGCAGCGCTGGCCGAAGGCTCGCGTTTCGCCGTGCAGTTCCACCCGGAGAAAAGCCATACCCATGGCCTGCAGTTGCTGCAGAACTTCGCTGCGTGGGACGGTCGCTGGTAAATGGCCGTCAAGAAGAAGCCGCCGATTCTGACCCTCACTCCCGAACAGGAGAGCGAGGCCACCAGCAAGATCAAGCGTTTCATGGAAGACCGCTTCGAACTCGACCTCGGCTCGTTCGAGGCGGCGGAGATTCTTGAGCTGTTTACCCGTGAAATTGCTCCGCACTATTACAACAGGGCGATTTTCGATGTGCAGGCGCACCTCAAAGAGAGGTTCGAAAGCATCGAAAGCGACCTGTGGGCGCTCGAGAAAAACTGATTTCCGAGCCAAGCTGAACATTCGAATTTGAAGGTTTGCCAGATGCTGATTATTCCCGCTATCGATCTTAAAGACGGTGCCTGTGTTCGTCTGCGCCAGGGCCGCATGGAAGATTCCACAGTGTTCTCCGATGACCCGGTGAGCATGGCTGCCAAGTGGGTGGAGGGCGGTTGCCGTCGTCTGCATCTGGTCGACCTGAACGGCGCCTTCGAAGGCCAGCCGGTCAACGGCGAAGTGGTCACTGCCATCGCCAAGCGTTATCCGAACCTGCCGATCCAGATCGGCGGCGGTATCCGCTCCCTGGAAACCATCGAACACTACGTGAAAGCGGGCGTTAGCTACGTGATCATTGGCACCAAGGCCGTGAAAGATCCGGCCTTTGTTGCAGAAGCCTGCCGCGCGTTCCCGGGCAAAATCATCGTGGGTCTGGATGCCAAAGACGGTTTTGTCGCCACTGACGGCTGGGCTGAAATCAGCACCATCCAGGTGATCGACCTGGCCAAGCAGTTTGAAGCCGACGGCGTGTCTTCGATCGTTTATACCGACATCGCCAAAGACGGCATGATGCAGGGCTGCAACGTACCGTTCACCGCGGCACTGGCTGCTGCAACAAAGATCCCGGTGATCGCTTCCGGCGGCATCCACAACCTGGGTGACATCAAGACCCTGCTCGACGCCAAGGCGCCAGGCATCATCGGTGCGATCACAGGCCGTGCGATCTACGAAGGCACCCTCGATGTCGCTGAAGCGCAAGCTTTCTGCGATTCATACAAAGGCTGAGGACTGATCATGGCGCTGGCCAAACGCATCATCCCTTGCCTGGACGTGGACAACGGCCGGGTGGTCAAGGGTGTGAAATTCGAAAACATCCGCGACGCCGGTGACCCGGTGGAAATTGCTCGTCGCTACGACGAGCAGGGCGCCGACGAGATTACCTTTCTCGACATCACCGCCAGCGTCGATGGCCGCGACACCACGCTGCACACCGTCGAGCGCATGGCCAGCCAGGTGTTCATCCCGCTGACCGTGGGCGGCGGCGTGCGCACCGTGCAGGACATCCGCAACCTGCTCAATGCCGGCGCGGACAAGGTCTCGATAAACACCGCCGCAGTGTTCAACCCGGAATTTGTCGGCGAAGCCGCGCAGCATTTCGGTTCGCAATGCATCGTGGTGGCTATCGACGCGAAGAAGGTTTCCGGACCGGGCGAAACCCCGCGCTGGGAAATCTTCACCCATGGCGGTCGCAAACCAACCGGTCTCGACGCCGTTGAGTGGGCGAAGAAAATGGAAGGCCTGGGTGCCGGCGAAATCCTGCTGACCAGCATGGATCAGGACGGCATGAAAAACGGCTTTGACCTGGGCGTCACCCGCGCCATCAGTGATGCACTGGGCATTCCGGTGATCGCCTCCGGCGGTGTCGGTAACCTGCAACACCTGGCCGACGGCATTATCGAAGGCCACGCCAGCGCGGTACTGGCGGCGAGTATTTTCCACTTCGGCGAATACACCGTGCAGGAAGCCAAGGCCTATATGGCCCATCGCGGAATCGTGATGCGTTAAACAAACCGGTACAGGCCAGTGGACACCATGGCGTACCCAAGGCACTCTTGGGTACGCCATGGATTTCGGTAGCCAGACATGCTTAAACGCTTTCTTCTCGTCCTTGCCAGCGCTTCTCTGTTGTTGATCAATGGAGCAAACGCTAAAGACAGTCCCGATACCGACTTGGTGTTGCTGACGGAAAACTTCCCGCCGTACAACATGGCGAAGAACGGCAAGAACTTCGCTCAGGACGAGAACATCGATGGCATCGCCACCGATATCGTCCGCGAGATATTCAAGCGCGCCGACATTACCTACAGCCTGACGCTGCGTTTCCCTTGGGAGCGAATCTACAAACTCACCCTGGAAAAACCCGGTTACGGCGTATTCGTCATGGCGCGCCTGCCCGATCGCGAAAAACTCTTCAAATGGGTCGGCCCGATTGGCCCGGACGACTGGATCATGCTGGCCAAGGCTGACAGCAAGATCACCCTCGAAACCTTGAATGACGCGCGCAAATACAAGATCGGCGCCTACAAGGGCGACGCCATTGCCGAGACGCTGGCCAAGCAGGGACTCAATCCGATTGTTGTACTGCGCGACCAGGACAACGCGAAAAAACTGGTCAACGGGCAGATCGACCTGTGGGCCACTGGTGACCCGGCCGGGCGCTATCTGGCGCGCCAGGAAGGGGTTAACGGGTTGAAAACCGTGTTGCGTTTCAACAGTGCCGAACTGTACCTGGCACTGAACAAGGACGTGCCGGACGAGACGGTTGCCAAGCTCCAGGCGGCGCTGGATCAGATGCGCAAGGAAGGTCGGGTGGACGAGATAATGGCGCAGTATCTGTAGGATTCAATACCAACCCGTTAGCCATGCCCGGACCACTGTGGGAGCGAGCTTGCTCGCGATGACGGTCTGCCAGTCGATAGAGATGTTGAATTTGATGGCGCCATCGCGAGCAAGCTCGCTCCCACAGTAGTTTTGTGGTGCCGCAGACTCAGCGGTACACCCCATCCTTGCCATGCGCCGCCGTCGCCCGGTTTCCGCGCACGCTGATCATCTGCCGGATATCAATCCACTCGATCCCCTGAGCCTTGAGCTTGGGTAGTTCGCGTTCCAGTACCGCCAGCGTCTGTGGATACGGATGCCCGATCATCACCGCCGAACCCTGCTTGTGCGCGAGGCTGATCGCGGTCTGCAACTGGGTCAAAATCGCTGCTTCGGTACGCTCATCGTCGAGAAATACATCCCGTGAAACGCTCGCCAAACCGATCTTCTGCGCTTGGGCAGCGGCTACGGTCAGCGCGCTGGTGCGGCTGTCGACAAAGAACTTGTGCCGTCGCTGCAAGGCCGCCATCAGCCAGGCCATGGCCGTTGGTTGTGCGGTCATGCGGCTGCCCATGTGGTTGTTGATGCCGCTGGTGTACGGGACCATTTTGAACGCGGCGTTCAGGCGTTTTTCCAGCTCATCGACGGGCAGCTCGGGATGCCAGGCGAACGGTCCGGTGGCCGGATCCATGGGCATGTGCAGAATGACGATCTTGCCGGCGCGATGGGCTTCGCGGGCGAATTCGGTGGCGTGGGGTGTATCGGGCATGATCGCCGCAGTCACCGGGCCGGGCAGGGCCAGCACGCGGCGATCCCGGGGCAGGTTCTGCCCCAGGTCATCGATGATCAGGCTCAGGTAGGCTTTGTGGGACGTCGATCCGGCGGGTTCTGCATGAACAACACCCGCCAGACAACACAGCAGACCGATCAGCAACCGCAGAAACATCTCAACGGCCGGACGTGATGCTCAGCCCTTTGAGCAGGCTCAGGGCCTGGGCCAGTTGGTAATCATCGTCCTGCGGCATCGGCTTGGCTTTGCCGCTGGAACCGGTCGGTTTGTCGACACCGCCGTTGCCGTTGCCCAGGTGACCCTGCAAGTCCGCTTCCTTGAAGTAATCGCTGTCCTGCTCGCTGGTGATCTTGGCCTTGCGCACTTCGATGTCCGGGACGATGCCCTGGGCCTGGATGGAGCGGCCGTTCGGCGTGTAATACAACGCTGTGGTGATCTTCAATGCGCGTTCATTGTTCAGCGGCAGCACGGTTTGCACCGAGCCCTTGCCGAAACTGGTGGTGCCCATCAGCACGGCGCGTTTCTGGTCCTGCAGGGCGCCGGCGACAATTTCCGAAGCCGAGGCGCTGCCGCCGTTGATCAACACGACCATTGGCACGGCTTCGCTTTCGTCCTTGCCGGTGGCAGAGAAACGCAGCTCGGAGTTGGCGATACGGCCCTTGGTGTAAACGATCAGACCCTTGGTGATGAAGTGGTCGACCACTTCCACCGCCGCCTGCAACACCCCGCCCGGGTTGTTGCGCAGGTCGAGAATGATGCCCTTGAGCTTCTTGCCGTTGTCTTTGCGCAGCTTGGCCAGGGCTTTGGAAACCTCTTCACCGGTCTTGACCTGGAACTGGGTGATGCGGATGTAGCCGTAGCCCGACTCCAGCAGCTGGCTCTTCACGCTCTTGACCTGGATGACGGCGCGGGTCAGGGTCACGTCGAACGGCGTGCCGCCATCGCGCACCAGAGTCAGGGTGATTTTCTGGCCGATCTTGCCGCGCATCTTGTCCACGGCTTCGGTCATGCTCTGGCCGCGAGTCGGCTGGCCGTCGATCTTGACGATGAAGTCGCCGGCCTGAATACCGGCCTTGGAGGCCGGAGTGTCGTCAATCGGCGACACCACCTTGATGAAGCCGTCTTCGGCGCCGACTTCAATGCCCAGGCCACCGAATTCACCGCTGGTGCTTTCCTGCAGCTCGGCGAAATCTTCAGGGCCCAGGTAGGCGGAATGCGGATCGAGGTTGCTGAGCATGCCCTTGATGGCGTTTTCCAGCAGGGTCTTGTCGTCCACCGGTTCGACATAAGCGGCCTTGATCCGGTCCATCACCTCGGCAAAGGTGCGCAACTCATCCAGCGGCAGCGGCGCCTTGGTGGTCGCGGCAGTGCCCGCAGGCGCAACCACCGGCGCTGGTTGAGCGGCAAACGCCAGAGGCGCGCCGATCACCAGGGCGATCGTCAGGGCCAGCGAGGTAAGGCGGGACAAATGCAGCATGTCGAACGAACTCCTAATGTAGGTGACTCTACGCCTATCCTTGCGCGTGGCACCATTGCGCAGGGTCACTCGGGTGACCCTGCTGACGAATTGCGAAATACAGCGCTGGTGTGTCCTGCCCGCCACTGCTACCGACAGTGGAAATAGGCTCACCGGCTTTTACAACGTCACCGGCAGACTTGAGCAGCGTCTGGTTGTGACCGTACAGACTCAAATAACCATTGCCGTGGTCGAGGATCACCAGCAGCCCGGCGCCGCGCAACCAGTCGGCGAACACCACGCGACCACCGTGTACGGCACGCACCGCACTGCCGGCAGACGCGCCGATCATCACGCCATCCCACTTGGTCCGGGCATCGTCGCCTCGGCTTTCACCGTAGCGCGCGAGCAGTCGACCATCGACAGGCCAGGGAAGTTTGCCGCGGGTTGACGCAAACGGACCGCCAAAGGTTTCGCCGGAACTGGAAACCAGTGCGCCAGGTGTCGATCTGACCGGTTTGCGTGGGGCATCGTCGCTGGCATCTGCCTGCGCCTGGGCCTCACGTAAACGCTTTTTTTCGGCTTCCTGCTGGGCAATCAGCGCTTTTTGTCGCGCTTCTTCTGCCTCACGGGCCTGGCGTGCCAGAGTTTCTTCAATGGTTTTAAGGACTTTAGACAGGTCTGCCTGATCCTGCTCGCGCGCCGCCAGTTTCTGATCGCGGGCCTTTACGTCGTCATTGAGCTTGGCCAGGACTTGCTGGCGCTCCTTGCGGACTTTCTCGAGCTCATCACGCTGGGTGTCGAGGCTGCTTTGCTGCACCAGCAGTTGCGCCTGTTGCATGGCGATGTCTTTCTCGACATTGGACAGCTGGCGAAGGGTTTCGTTGAAATTCTTCAACTGCTCCAGGCGAGCCTGGCTCAGGTAATCGTAATAGGTAAGGGTACGGGCAAATCTTTCAGGATTCTGCTGGTTGAGCAGCAGCTTGAGGTACTCCTGGCGACCGTTCTGGTAGGCCGCCCGGGCCTGAATGGCGATCAGTCGTTGCTGTTCAATGCGCGCGCTCTGGAGTTTTTTTTTCTCTGCATCGAGTCGCTGCAGCTCGGCTTCGCTTTTCTTCAGCTCTTTTTGCAGGGCTTCGACCTGCTTCTCGAGCTTGCCCATTTCGGTTTCGGTGCCCTTGAGCTCTTTCTGCACACCGGACTTTTCTTCCTGGAGCTTGCCCAGCAGCTTCTTCAGCTCGGCAATGTCCTGACGCGTGGCGTCCAACTGTTGTTGGGTATCTGCGCGCTCGTCAGCAAAGGCCGGTTGGAGCAGGCATGTCAGAGCTAGGGCTATCAGGACGCGAAGCATAGGGGCGGGCGGCACCAGGGAAAGGGACGGCCTAGTATGCCCGCCATGGGCAGCAAAAAAAATGCCCATTTCTGACTGTGTGATGACTGGAGCGAGCGACAGACTGAATTCCATTTCGAAAACTCCATAAACCATTGTGGGAGCGAGCTTGCTCGCGATGGCGTCCGATCATTCAACATAGATGTTGGCTGTCAGATTGCTATCGCGAGCAAGCTCGCTCCCACAGGGTTTTTCAGTGTTCGGGATATCCCGGTTACACCAGAATCGAAGTCCCGGTCATTTCCTTGGGCTGCTCAAGGCCCAGCAACTTCAGCATGGTCGGCGCCACGTCCGCCAGCACGCCGCCTTCGCGCACCTTCAGGTCGCGCTTGCCGACATAGATGAACGGTACCGGCTCGGTGGTGTGCGCAGTGTGCGCCTGGCCGGTGGTTTCATCGGACATTTGCTCGACGTTGCCATGGTCAGCTGTGATCAAGGCTTCGCCGCCGACTTTTTCCAGGGCATCGACGATGCGACCCACGCACAGGTCCAGGCATTCAACGGCCTTGACCGCCGCTTCGAACACGCCGCTGTGGCCAACCATGTCGCCGTTGGCGTAGTTGACCACGATCACGTCGTAACGCTGGTTTTCGATGGCGTCGACGATGCGGTCGGTGACTTCCGGTGCACTCATTTCCGGCTGCAAGTCATAGGTGGCGACTTTTGGCGACGGAATCAGGATGCGTTCTTCGCCCGGGAACGGTTCTTCGCGGCCGCCGGAGAAGAAGAAGGTCACGTGGGCATATTTTTCGGTTTCGGCGATGCGCAGTTGGGTCTTGCCGTTTTTCGCCAGGTAATCGCCCAGTACGTTTTCCAGGCTGCCGGCCGCGAAAGCCGACGGCGCAGGAATGCTGGCGGCGTATTGGGTCAGCATGACGAAACCGGCCAGTTTCGGCTGGCGGGCGCGCTCGAACTCACTGAAGTCGTCTTCGACGAACACGCGGGTCAGCTCGCGGGCACGGTCGGCGCGGAAGTTCATGAACACCACGGCATCACCGTCTTCGACTTTTACCGGCTCACCGATGGAGGTGGCCTTGACGAATTCGTCGCTCTCGCCACGTTCGTATGCCGCCTGCAGGCCTTCCTGGGCGGTGGCGGCGTTGAATTCGCCCTGGCCATCGACAATCAGGTTGTAGGCCTGGGACACGCGGTCCCAACGGTTGTCGCGGTCCATGGCGTAGTAGCGGCCGATGATGCTGGCGATCCGGCCTTTGCCCAGGGCCTGGAAGGTCGCGTCGAGCAGTTCGATCGACGACTGCGCGCTTTTCGGCGGAGTATCGCGGCCGTCGAGGAAAGCGTGCAGGTAGATGTTTTGAGCGCCGCGCTTGAAGGCCAGTTCGGCCATGGCAACCAGGTGATCCTGGTGGCTGTGTACGCCGCCATCGGACAGCAGGCCCATGAAGTGCACGGCTTTGCCGGCGGCGACCGCTTTGTCCACGGCAGCGCAGATGGTCGGATTCTCGAAGAACTCGCCGTCGCGGATCGATTTGGTGACGCGAGTGAAGTCCTGATACACCACGCGACCGGCGCCCAGGTTCATGTGGCCGACTTCGGAGTTGCCCATCTGGCCGTCCGGCAGGCCGACGTCCATGCCGCTGCCCGAGATCAGGCCGTTCGGCACGGTGGCCCACAGGCGGTCCAGTACGGGCTTCTTCGCGGCGAAGATAGCGTTGGATTCAGGGCTGTCACTGTGACCGAAGCCGTCGAGAATCATCAGGACCAAAGGTTTAGGCGTGGTAGTCATGGAATCCACTCGTGGCTGAGATAAAAAGGAGCAATGGAAAAGGGAGTGGCAGTTTAAAGCGAAGTTCCGGCCGCGTCACCGCCGGACGGGGTTTGGCCCACCATAGTGGCTGTGTATACTGGCCGACATTTTAACGCCCTGGAACCTCCTTCGATGGTTGCTAACCTGATTCAATTTGCCACTAACCACTACATTCTCGTCGGTATTTTCGTCGTACTGCTGGCGTTGCTGATTGCCTATCAAATGCAGGGCGGTGGCCGTAGCCTGAGCACCGGCGAACTGACCGGGCTGGTCAACAAGGACGCAGGCGTAGTGATCGACATTCGTCCGACCAAGGATTTCGCCGCCGGTCACATTGTCGGCGCGCTGAACATCCCTCAGGACAAACTGACCGCACGTGTAGGTGAGCTGGAAAAGCACAAGGCCAAGACCATCATCCTGGTCGACGCCATGGGCCAGACCGCCGGCACCCACGCCCGCGAATTGATGAAGTCCGGCTTCACCGCCGCCAAGCTGTCCGGCGGTATCTCCAGCTGGAAAGCCGACAATCTGCCGCTGGTGAAGTGATATGAGTAGCGTCGTCGTCTATTCCAGCGATTACTGCCCTTACTGCTCGCGAGCCAAGTACCTGCTCGAGAACAAAGGTGTGGCCTTCGAAGAGATCAAGGTCGATGGCAAGCCGCAGGTGCGCGCTGCGATGGCCCAGAAGGCCGGGCGTACGTCCGTGCCGCAAATCTGGATCGGCAGCACCCACGTGGGCGGTTGTGATGATCTGTTCGCCCTGGAGCGTGCCGGCAAGCTCGACGCGCTGCTCAGGGCCTGACGGCAATACCCCAAACAAGCAAACCTAAAAGAACCCTGGATCAAGAAGGATCTGCGATGACTGACCAACAGAACACTGCTGCGAACGAAGAAGAAACTGCACCGCAATTCTCCTTGCAGCGCATTTATGTGCGTGACCTGTCCTTCGAAGCTCCGAAAAGCCCGGCGATCTTCCGCCAGCAGTGGGAGCCGAGCGTCGCTCTGGATCTGAACACCCGTCAGAAGACGCTGGAAGCCGACTTCCACGAAGTCGTGCTGACCCTGTCGGTTACCGTGAAAAACGGTGACGAAGTGGCGTTCATCGCTGAAGTGCAACAGGCCGGGATCTTCCTGATCAAGAACCTGGATGACGCTTCGATGAGCCACACCCTGGGTGCGTTCTGCCCGAACATCCTGTTCCCGTACGCTCGCGAAACCCTGGATAGCCTGGTGACCCGCGGTTCGTTCCCGGCACTGATGCTGGCTCCGGTGAACTTCGATGCGCTGTACGCGCAAGAGCTGCAACGCATGCAGGCTGCTGGCGAGACTCCGACCGTTCAGTAAAAGCGTATCAATACTGTGGGAGCGAGCTTGCTCGCGATGAGGTCACCAGCTTCAACATCCGTGTTGACTGATGCACCGCCATCGCGAGCAAGCTCGCTCCCACATTTTTTTGGATGTTATTTGAAGTCGTTCTGGCGCCAGGCTTCGTAAACGGCCACCGCCACGGTATTGGACAGATTCAGGCTGCGGCAGCCCTCGCGCATCGGCAGGCGCAGGCGTTGCTCGCCGGGCAGGGCATCCAGCACTTCGGCGGGCAAGCCACGGCTTTCCGGGCCGAACAGGAATGCGTCGCCCGGGGCGAAGCTGGCATCATGGAACGGCCGCGAACCCTTGGTGGTGAAGGCGAACAGTCGTGGATGGCCGAGGCTCTCCAGGCAGCTGGCAAGGTCCGCGTGGCGTTGCAGGGTGGCATACTCGTGGTAATCGAGGCCGGCCCGGCGCAGGCGCTTGTCGTCCATCTCGAAGCCCAGCGGTTCGATCAAATGCAGGTGGCAGCCACTGTTGGCGCACAGCCTGATAACGTTGCCGGTATTCGGCGGAATTTCTGGTTGGAAAAGGATGACGTGAAACATGCACGGCTCCGAAGGCAAAGATGACGCGCATTCTACGCCGCCAGAAGGCGTGCGTTCGAAACTATTCCTGCGGGTAATGGGCTCGCTGGCGATTGTCGGGGTGATGGTCGGGATGATGATCGGTCGCCTGACCACGCCAGACCCCAGTCAGCTGCAGCAGGTGGAAGTGACGAACGACGGGCTGGTGGTGTGGTTCAACAATGAACCCAAGACCCACGGCGAAATTGTGGACGGCAGTGTCGCGCTGCTGTTTGGCGCCGAGGGCAAGACGCAGAAAGGTCAGCTCAAGCTCGGCGGCAAGGACGTGAACTGGCGGGTACGTTTGAGCGATGGGGGGTTGTTGCTGACACTGGTAGCGGCCCGGCCCCTGCGGGGCGAATGGGTCGGTAGCGAGGTTGATGACCGCTGGCGGCTGGAGATCCATCTCCGGGAGCAATAAAAGAGGGAATCCCCGGCCTGCCTGTACCAAGGTTCCCGAAACGGGAGGCTCGTCGCGAGTGCGGTGTGAGCCTGGTGTAAAGAAGGAACCCCTGACCTGCCTGTATCAAGGGCCCCAAAACGGCTGGGCTCGTCGCGGGTGCGGTGTGAGCCCGATGTAAAGAGGGGAATCCCCGGCCTGCCTGTACCAAGGTCCCCGAAACCGGGTAGGTGAACTGATTCACTTGAAAGGGTTATTGCAGGGGGCATGCCAGGTTTTAACAGCTTGGAACAAAAAAACGCTTTGAAGCGCTGAAAGCCCCGAGATCCGGGGCTTTTGTGTTTTTGGGTGGCGGGTAGTATCGAGTTTTATGGCGAGGTTTCAGGACAGTGGTTGTGCGCGATTGCGGTTCACGGTGCATTCAGTCGGTGCATTGATGGCTCTAAAAGCATCGCGAGCAAGCTCGCTCCCACAGGGTTCGATGGTGTCTGCACGATCGTGAAAACACCGAAAATCCACTGTAGGAGCGAGCTTGCTCGCGATTGGGCCTAAAGATCAGCGAAGTACTAAAGGCTGTTTAGCCCTCATCCCCCTCATCATCATCCCCGCCATCAACCTTCATCCCCAATTCCTTGATCTTGCGGGTCAGGGTGTTGCGTCCCCAACCCAGCAAGACGGCGGCATCGCGGCGGCGACCGGCGGTGTGCTTGAGGGCGGTCTCGATCATAATCCGCTCGAAGGCCGGTACGGCGCTGTCGAGCAGGCTTGACTGACCACGGGCCAGCGCCTGGTCGGCCCACTGGCGCAGGGCCTGCTCCCAGTTGGTCACGGGCGCCGAGTCCTGAGGCAGGCTCAGCAGCTCCGGCGGCAGGTCGCCGATGTGCACTTCGCGACCCGAAGCCATCACCGTGATCCAGCGGCAGGTATTCTCCAGCTGACGCACGTTACCGGGCCATGGCAAGTTCTTCAGGTATTCCTCGGTTTCGCTTTTCAGCAGCTTCGGTTCGACTGCCAGTTCCTGGGCAGCGCGGCCGAGGAAGTGCTTGGCCAGGGTCGGGATATCTTCGCGGCGATCCGACAGGCGCGGGATATGGATGCGGATCACGTTGAGGCGATGGAACAAGTCCTCACGGAATTTCCCGGCATGCACCAGGGTTTCCAGATTCTGGTGAGTCGCGGCGATGATGCGCACATCGACCTTCACCGGCACATGACCGCCGACGCGGTAGAACTCGCCGTCGGCCAGTACCCGTAGCAAGCGGGTCTGGGTGTCAGCGGGCATGTCACCGATTTCGTCGAGGAACAGCGTACCGCCGTCGGCTTGCTCGAAACGCCCGCGACGCAGGTTGGCCGCGCCCGTGAACGCGCCTTTCTCGTGGCCGAACAGTTCGGATTCCATCAGGTCTTTGGGGATCGCCGCCATGTTCAGCGCAATGAACGGCGAAGCGGCGCGCGGGCTGTGGCGATGCAGGGCGTGGGCCACCAGTTCTTTACCGGTACCGGATTCGCCGTTGATCAGCACGGTGATGTTGGAGTGGCTCAAGCGTCCGATGGCGCGAAACACTTCCTGCATCGCCGGCGCTTCGCCGATGATTTCCGGGGTGCGGGTCAGGGTCGGGGCAACTTCCAGGCCTTGTTGTTCCTGAGCGTGCTGGTTGGCGCGCTTGACCAGGGAAACCGCCTCGTCGACATCGAACGGCTTGGGCAGGTACTCGAAGGCGCCGCCCTGATAGGACGCGACAGCGCTGTCCAGATCGGAGTGCGCGGTCATGATGATCACTGGCAGCCGCGGGTGCTGTTCGCGAATCCGCGCCAGAAGCTCCAGACCGCTGGCGCCGGGCATGCGGATGTCGGAAATGATCACGTCCGGCTGCTGGCGCGCCAGACGGCTCATCACGCCATCGGCGCTGTCGAAGCTTTGCGTGGTCATGCCTTCCTGTTGCAAGGCTTTTTCCAGGACCCAACGGATAGAACGGTCGTCATCGACGATCCACACGGTTTCACTACGGCTCATGTCGATGTGGCTCCTTGTTCCAGTGGCAGAAAGATCGAGAAGGTGGTGTGGCCGGGGTGGCTGTCACATTCGATCAGGCCCTGGTGCTGGCTGATGATGTTCTGGGTAATGGCCAGGCCCAGCCCGGTACCGTCCGGGCGACCGCTGACCATGGGGAAGAAAATGGTTTCCTGAAGTTCTGCCGGGATGCCCGGACCGTTGTCGATGATTTCGATCTTGGTCACCAGACGATGGCGCACGTGGCCGATGGTGAACTGGCGCATGGCGCGGGTGCGCAGGCTGATGCGCCCCAGGCGCAGTTCGTTCTGGCTGCTGATGGCCTGCATCGCATTGCGCACGATGTTCAGCACGGCCTGAATCATTTGTTCGCGATCGATCAGGACGTCGGGGATGCTTGGATCGTAGTCGCGCACCAAGGTGATGCAGCCCTGGCTTTCAGCCTCCACCAGATGGCAGACACGCTCAAGCACTTCATGGACATTGCACATGGCCAGCGACGGCAGCTTGTTGGAGCCGAGCATGCGATCCACCAGATTACGCAGGCGGTCGGCTTCTTCGATGATGACGTTGGTGTAGTCGCGCAGGCTCTCTTCCGGCAGTTCCCGGGCCAGCAATTGTGCCGCGCCGCGAATCCCGCCCAAGGGGTTCTTGATTTCATGGGCAAGGCCGCGCACCAGCATCTTGCTGGTTTCCTGTTTCGACAGTTGTGCTTCTTCTTTGGTGATCCGCAGCAGGCGGTCACGGGGGTGGACTTCGAGCAGCAGCATCGTGTCGCCGTTGCTCAGAATCGGTGTTACCGCGTAGTCGACGGTCAGGGTCTGGCCGGTGAGGGCGGTGAGCATGGCTTCGCGCTTGGTGAACGGGTGCGCCTGTTCGACGGCCTGGCGCAACGAGTTCAGCGCTTCAGTCGATTCGGTAAACAACTCACTGATGAACTGCCCATGGCTGCGCTGACCGCTGATGGCCAGCAGCATCTCCGCCGCCGGGTTCATGTACTCGAGGCGCAGTTCGGCGTCGAGCAGGATGGTGGCAGTGGTGAGGTTGTCGAGTAGCAAACGGTGGAGTGCGTCGCTAATGGTCATCGGGACCTCTTTTAGGGCAGAGCGTGCGTAAAAAAATGCAGATACGGGCAAAATGCAAAAACCAAACCAAGGCTCCGAAAAGAAGCGTTCAGCGCCTGAAACAGGCGTTTGACGCTCGTTTACGTGGCGTTCTGCCAGCTATTGCGGGTACTTTCGAACCAAAATGGGTTGGAGCGTGAGTACGGCGCAAACAATTGCACCAATATAGTGCGTAAGCCTGGACGAGGTTAAAAAAGTCTCAAGAAAGGATTTTTTTCTTCGCCTGGTCTGTCGCTGAGCGGGCATTCCGGCCGCTGGCCGTAGTCTTCGAGAGTGCAGGGTTTGATCCTGCGCTTCTGGGCGAGAGACGTGCGCTGCATGTGGAAAGGTTGGTTGGCGGTGCGTTCGACGATGCGCCCCTGTTCGTCGAGGATTTCCACGGACAGGGTATGGCTGCCGCGATCGATGTTGCTCAGCGGGAACACCGGGCTCAGGCCAGGTTCGGCGGTGGGCTGGCCGTCGAGCAGCAACCGGTAGTGGTGACCGGGTTGCAGGGCCGGTTCGTTGGTGGCGCTGACAATGACTTCGCCGGTGTTGCTGCGGATGGTTGCGTCGGGTTCCGGGATCAGGATACGCAGCACCTCATAGTGGAACAGCGCCTGTACTTCAGGACTGCTCTCGGCGATCAACAGTGCTGCGCTGGTGGGGTTGGCCGCTATTCGATTGCTCTTTGTCAGCGGTACACGCCGGGCGTCGCCGGGTTTTGGCTGGTCGGTGAAAACCCGGTTGCCCTGAGCATCGACATACATGAAGACCTCTGCCGAGGCGGGCTGGGCGATCAGGCAGGCGATCAGTAGCCAGGCCTTCAAGGTATGTGCACCCGCTGTACGGTGAATGTCACCGCAGGGCTCTGCTGCACAACGTTTTCGCCATCGATCACTTGCACGGCGAGGCGGTGTTCGCCGCGATCGATGTTCACCAGTTGCAGGATCGGCACATTGCCTGGCTGGCCGTAGGGCTGACCGTCCAGCAGCAGGCGTAACAGGTGGGGGCCTTGCAGGCGGGGCTTGATCAGTACTGTTACGGTGAACGTGCCGTTGTTGGCGCGCAGGGCTTCGGTGCTGGGCAGGCCTGTCAGCTCCAGCACTTCATAGGTTTTGTGGGGGAGTTCATTGTGAGCGGCTTCGGCTTTGGCTTCAGCAGCAGGTGCGGCTTCGCCGGAAGGCTGGCGTTCGACGCTGTTGAGGGGCGGCAAGTCGACCGGTTGGGCGCTGATGCCATCAGGCGGTTGATTGCTGTACGCGGTGGCGCCGTTGGCGTCCGTGTACTTGTAGATCTGCGCCGTGGCGGGCAGAACAACCAGCAGCAGGATGAAGAGAAAACCACGACCCATGGAATCGACCGGAAACGAAAGCGTTGGGTTGCAGCATAGGCCAGGCTGGGTGGTTATCCCAAGCTACGACACATTCGGGCATGGTTTGCGAAGGAAGTCCGGCAACCCAGATCCCCTGTGGGAGCGGGCTTGCTCGCGAAGGCGCCAGTACATTCAAGATCAATGTGTCAGACAGATTGCTTTCGCGAGCAAGCCCGCTCCCACAGGGTACTTTGTCGGCCATTGAATCGCAGGCAATAAAAAAGGCCTCCCGAAGGAGGCCTCTTTTTGTCACGCCGCGTGCCGCGGCGCTACCGGATCAGCAGCTGTAGTACAGCTCGTATTCCAGTGGGTGTACGAAGGTACGTACCTTGATTTCTTCTTCGCTTTTCAGGGCGATGTAAGCGTCGATGAAGTCGTCGCTGAAAACGCCGCCTTTGGTCAGGAACGCACGACCTTTGTCCAGCTCTTCCAGGGCTTCTTTCAGGCTGCCGCAAACTTGTGGGATCTCTTTGGCCTCTTCAGGCGGCAGGTCGTACAGGTTTTTGTCAGCGGCGTCGCCAGGGTGGATCTTGTTCTGGATGCCGTCCAGGCCAGCCATCAACAGTGCGGCGAAGCACAGGTACGGGTTGGCAGCCGGATCCGGGAAGCGTGCTTCGATACGGCGGGCTTTCGGGCTCGACACGTAAGGAATACGGATCGAAGCGGAACGGTTGCGAGCCGAGTAGGCCAGCATCACTGGAGCTTCGAAACCTGGAACCAGACGCTTGTAGGAGTTGGTCGCCGGGTTGGTGAAGCCGTTCAGGGCCTTACCGTGCTTGATGATGCCGCCGATGAAGTACAGGGCGGTGTCGGACAGGCCGGCATAGCCTTCGCCAGCGAAGGTGTTCTTGCCATCTTTCCAGATGGACATGTGTACGTGCATACCCGAGCCGTTGTCGCCGTACAGAGGCTTAGGCATGAAGGTCGCGGTGCGGCCGTAGGCATCGGCAACGTTGTGCACGACGTACTTCAGGGTTTGGGTTTCGTCGGCTTTCTTCACCAGGGTGTTGAACTTGACGCCGATTTCGTTCTGGCCGGCAGTCGCCACTTCGTGGTGGTGAACTTCGACGGTCAGGCCCATTTCTTCCAGTGCGTTGCACATGGAGGTACGGATTTCGTGGTCGTGGTCGAACGGCGGAACCGGGAAGTAGCCGCCTTTGACGCCTGGACGGTGGCCTTTGTTGCCGCCTTCGATGTCCTGGTCGGACATCCACGAACCTTGTTCAGAGTAGATCTTGAACATGGAGCCGGAAATGTCGGACTTGAACTTCACCTGGTCGAAGATGAAGAACTCTGGCTCAGGACCTGCGTATACGGTGTCACCGATAGCGGTGGCTTTCAGGTGCTCTTCGGCGCGCTTGGCGATCGCACGTGGGTCGCGGTCGTAGCCTTGCATGCTCGAAGGCTCGATGATGTCGCAGACCAGGATCAGGGTCGGTTCTTCGGTGAACGGATCCAGAACAGCGGTGGAGTCGTCCGGCATCAGGATCATGTCGGAGGCTTCGATGCCTTTCCAGCCGGCGATGGAGGAGCCGTCGAACATTTTGCCGACTTCGAAGAAGTCGTCATCCAGCGCATCGCGAGCCGGCATGGTCACGTGGTGCTGAGTGCCTTTGGTGTCCGTGAAGCGCAGATCAATCCACTTGACGTCATGATCTTTGATGAGTTGAACCGACTTCGACATAGTGTCCTCCGGGTGTATTAGGGCTGGTAGTGGATGCCCTTAAATGTTTGTGATGCCGGCGCGAATACTCTGCCAAGGCAACCTGCCTCACAAGGGAGCAAATTGCATGCCAGTGCCCCAGCATGGATTTTTTGCCCCAAAATCACGCTTGAGAGGGCGTTTTGCCCTTTAAAGCAGAAAAGCTCGCCCTGTTATGTGGCGTCATATCCAATAAATGACCTGTTTTGGTGCGTGCGAAACCTTCTGCACATTAACTGGTTAAACCTTGAGCAATTTCCGCTATAATCCGCGCCCCCCTTTTTCGGCAGGCCATGCGCGCGCTGTTTCCATGAAATTAATCGTAAAAGTCTTCCCCGAGATCACCATCAAGAGTCGACCTGTCCGGACGAAATTTATCCGCCAGTTGGCCAAAAACATCCGCGCCGTGCTCCGTGATCTGGACCCGGTCGTGGTGGTGAACGGCGTGTGGGACAATCTCGAGCTGGAAACCCGTGTTACCGACCCGAAAGCCTTGAAAGAGATGGGTGAGCGCCTGACCTGCATGCCGGGCATCGCGCACTTTCTGCAGATCGACGAGTACCCGCTGGGCGACTTCGACGACATCACCGAAAAGTGCAGGCAGCACTACGGCGATGCGCTGGCCGGGAAAATTTTCTCGGTGCGCTGCAAGCGTGCGGGCAAGCACACGTTCAGCTCGATGGACGTCGAAAAATACGTCGGCAGCAAGCTGCGTCGCGAGTGCGGCGCCGCCGGAATCGACCTGAAAGCGCCGGAAATCGAAGTCCGGATCGAGGTTCGCGACCAGCGGTTGTTCGTGATCCACAGCCAGCACAACGGCATCGGCGGATATCCGCTGGGCGCGCTGGAGCAGACCCTGGTGCTGATGTCCGGTGGCTTCGACTCCACCGTGGCGGCCTACCAGATCATGCGCCGCGGCCTGATGGCGCATTTCTGCTTCTTCAATCTGGGCGGACGTGCCCACGAACTGGGCGTCATGGAAGTCGCGCATTTCATCTGGAAGAAGTACGGCAGCTCCCAGCGCGTGCTATTTGTCAGTGTGCCGTTCGAAGAAGTGCTGGGCGAAATTCTCGGCAAAGTCGATAACAGTCATATGGGCGTAGTATTGAAGCGTATGATGTTGCGCGCTTCCTCCCAAATTGCCGATCGACTGCACATCGACGCACTGGTCACCGGTGAGGCGATCTCCCAGGTGTCGAGCCAGACGCTGCCGAACCTGTCAGTGATCGACTGCGTGACCGAAAAGCTGGTACTGCGCCCGCTGATCGCCAGTCACAAGCAGGACATTATCGACACGGCAATCGAAATCGGCACCGCCGATTTCGCCCGGCACATGCCGGAATACTGCGGCGTCATCTCGGTCAATCCGAAGACCGCGGCCAAGCGCTATCGCGTCGAGCATGAAGAGAAAGAATTCGATATGGCGGTACTCGAGCGTGCGCTCGAAAACGCCAAGCTGGTGCCGATCGATCGCGTGATCGATGAACTGGGCCAGGACTTGCAGATTGAAGAAGTCAGCGAAGCGCTGGCCGGTCAGATCGTCATCGACATCCGTCACCCGGATGCCGCTGAAGACGACCCGCTGGACCTCGCTGGCATCGAGGTACAAACGATGCCGTTTTATGCAGTGAACGCTCGTTTCAAGGAACTGGACCCTACTCGCCAGTACCTGCTGTATTGCGACAAAGGCGTGATGAGTCGCCTGCATGCCCACCATTTGCTCAGTGAGGGGCATGCCAATGTGCGCGTTTATCGACCGAGCTAAGTGCCCGGGGCTGTTTGCCTGTGGCCTGCGTCACCGGCCCCCCGATGCCACCGTCAAGCTGTAACGGCTTTCACGGACGCTACTGTTAATCGCTGCCAAGACTTGTCAGCACACCGAATCCTCTGATCGAGATACACAAGTGATCGAAAATCTACGCAACATCGCCATCATTGCCCACGTTGACCATGGTAAGACCACCCTGGTAGACAAACTCCTGCGTCAATCCGGCACCCTGGAGCGCAACGAGCTCAACGACGAGCGCGTGATGGACTCCAACGACCAGGAAAAAGAGCGCGGTATTACCATTCTGGCGAAAAACACCGCCATCAACTGGAACGGCTACCACATCAACATCGTGGACACCCCGGGCCACGCCGACTTCGGCGGCGAAGTTGAACGCGTTATGTCGATGGTCGACTCCGTTCTGCTGCTGGTTGACGCTCAAGACGGCCCTATGCCGCAAACCCGTTTCGTGACCAAGAAGGCTTTCGAAGCCGGCCTGCGTCCGATCGTGTGCATCAACAAGGTTGACCGTCCAGGCGCGCGTCCGGACTGGGTTCTGGACCAGATCTTCGACCTGTTCGACAACCTGGGTGCCACCGAAGAACAGCTGGACTTCAAAGTCGTCTACGCCTCGGCCCTGAACGGTATTGCCGGTCTGGACCACACCGAAATGGCTGAAGACATGACCCCGCTGTACCAGTCGATCGTCGACAACGTACCGGCGCCGGCTGTTGACCGTGAAGGTCCGTTCCAGATGCAGATCTCCGCACTGGACTACAACAGCTTCCTGGGTGTTATCGGTGTTGGCCGTATCGCTCGTGGTCGCGTCAAGCCGAACACCCCGGTTGTGGCTATCGGTGCCGACGGCAAGAAGCGTAACGGTCGTATCCTGAAGCTGATGGGTCACCACGGTCTGCACCGCATCGACGTTGAAGAAGCTGCAGCAGGCGATATCGTGTGCATCAGCGGTATGGACTCGCTGTTCATCTCCGACACCCTGTGCCACCCGGACACGGTCGAAGCGATGAAGCCGCTGACCGTCGACGAGCCAACCGTTTCCATGACCTTCCAGGTAAACGACTCGCCATTCTGCGGTAAAGAAGGCAAGTTCGTGACTTCCCGTAACATCAAGGAACGTCTGGACAAAGAGCTGCTGTACAACGTTGCACTGCGCGTTGAAGAAGGCGACTCGGCTGACAAGTTCAAGGTTTCCGGCCGTGGCGAACTGCACCTCTCGGTACTGATCGAAACCATGCGTCGCGAAGGCTTCGAAATGGCTGTAGGCCGTCCGGAAGTGATCATCCGTCTGGTTGACGGCGTGAAGCACGAACCGTTCGAAAACGTCACCATCGACCTTCCGGAAGAATCCCAGGGCAAGGTGATGGAAGAGATGGGCCTGCGTAAGGGCGACCTGACCAACATGGTGCCGGATGGCAAGGGCCGTGTACGTCTGGAATACAACATCCCTGCTCGCGGTCTGATCGGTTTCCGTAACCAGTTCCTGACCCTGACCAACGGTGCTGGCATCCTGACCTCGATCTTCGACCGTTACGACGTGATGAAGTCCGGCGACATGTCCGGCCGTCAGAACGGCGTTCTGGTTTCGGTTGAAACCGGCAAGGCACTGACCTACTCCCTGGAAACCCTGCAGGCGCGTGGCAAGCTGTTCGTAGAACACGGTCAGGAAATCTACAACGGTCAGATCGTTGGTCTGAACAGCCGTGACAACGACCTGGGCGTTAACCCTACCAAGGGCAAGAAGCTCGACAACATGCGTGCTTCGGGTAAAGACGAAACCATCGCTCTGGTTCCACCTGTTCGCTTCACCCTGGAACAGGCTCTGGAATTCATCCAGGACGACGAGCTGTGTGAAGTAACTCCTAAGTCCATCCGTCTTCGCAAGAAGATCCTGGACGAAAGCGAGCGTACCCGCGCTGCCAAGAAAGCCAAGGCATAAGATTTAGCCCTGGCTGAACAAAAACGCCCCCGGTCGAGAGACCGGGGGCGTTTTTGTTTGTCTGGGATTTATGCGGTGTTTGTTCGGGCCTCATCGCGAGCAAGCTCGCTCCCACAGTGTTCGAGGTGAACCACAAATTGTGTGAACACCACAGAACCCCTGTGGGAGCGAGCTTGCTCGCGATGGCGGCCGATCAGCCGCCACGGGTTTCAGGAAATATCAGAACCGCTCAATCGACCGCGAATTCCGCTCGCGCTCCACTTCTTTTGGCTTGTACGCGCAATACCCCGGCCGCGGGCCGATTTTCGGGTGATTGCGGCAAGTATCCGGGCGCTTATCATAAATAGTGCACAGACGGCTCTTACGATCCAGGTACAGGCAATCGTTGTTGCTCATGCGCTGGAGGGTAAAGATCCCTGACTTCTGATTGAAGCGTTCGACCAAGCCTTCCTTTTGCAGGCGCTTGGCGATGTTCTTCGGCGGATCACCCAGCTCGAATTCATCGACCACGCCGATGCGGATCAGATCCTTGATCTTGACCTCGACGGGCAGGGTGCAGCAGCTGGACATGCACGAGCCGCACATCGGGGCAGAGTACTTGGCCCAGGTATCGAGGCGATCGATCTCTGCGGCAGCGATCAGGTTCGGCTTCATCATCGTTTGTTACCAGCGTGTGCATCAGGGCGCGCGATCATACCGGGACTGGTGGATTTTTGAACAACCTTTCGCCAGATTTTTTCACGGCCGGCCAATAAACCGCTAATCCGGCACGGCCCCTGCATTGAATCAGGTACACGACAATGTATTGCCGACCCGATTCGCCCTTACAGGAAAAACTGCCGAACCAGAGCCTCTACCGCCTGTCAGACCGTCTAGGCTCAGACAACTCCAAGCTCGCTCGAGGTCCTATCGATGACTCAAGAACCACTTGTTCGCGAAGCAGAGGTGGCCGCATTCCGCGACGCCGTCTTGACCAAACTCACTTATGCAGTGGGTAAAGACCCGGATCACGCCTTCGACCACGACTGGTTCGAAGCCATTGCCCTGGCCGCGCGGGATCACATGGTCGAGCACTGGATGGACCACACGCGGCAGATCTACCGCAAAGGTCAGAAGCGCGTCTATTACCTCTCCCTGGAATTTCTCATCGGTCGGCTGTTGTTCGACAGCCTGAGCAATCTCGGCCTGCTCGACGTGGCCCGCGAAGCCCTGACCGAACTCGGCGTCGACCTTGAGCGCATTCGCATGCTGGAGCCCGATGCGGCCCTGGGCAACGGCGGCCTCGGGCGTCTGGCGGCGTGTTTCCTGGAAAGCATGTCGACCCTCGGCATCGCCGGTCATGGCTACGGCATCCGCTATGAGCACGGGTTGTTCCGCCAGGCGATTGTCGATGGCTGGCAGCAGGAGCAGACCGAACACTGGCTGGATTTCGGCAACCCGTGGGAGTTCGAGCGGCCGGAAGTGGCTTACACCATCGGTTTCGGCGGCGGTGTCGAGACCCTGACCGACGACACCGGCAAATCCCGACAAGTCTGGTCCCCGGCGGAAACCGTGCGGGCGATTGCCTACGACACGCCGGTGGTCGGCTGGCGTGGGGCGAGCGTCAACACGCTGCGCCTGTGGCGTGCCCGGGCGATGGAAGATCTGCACCTGGAGCGTTTCAACGCCGGCGACCACCTGGGCGCCGTGGCCGAAGTGGCCCGGGCCGAAAGCATCTCCCGGGTGCTGTACCCGGCGGACAGCACCGAGGCCGGCCAGGAGTTGCGCCTGCGCCAGGAGTACTTCTTCGTCGCCGCCTCGTTGCAGGATCTGCTGCGCCGCCATCGCAACATGCACACCTCGGTGCTGACCCTGGGCGATCACGCGTCGATTCAGCTCAACGACACTCACCCCTCGATTGCCGTGGCTGAACTGATGCGGCAACTGGTCGACGTGTATGACGTGGCGTGGGATGCCGCGTGGCAGGTCACCGTCGATACGCTGTCCTACACCAACCACACATTGCTGCCCGAAGCGCTGGAAACCTGGCCGGTCGGCTTGATGGAACGCATGTTGCCGCGGCACATGCAGATCATTTACCTGATCAACGCCCACCACATCGACTCCCTGCGGGCCAAGGGCATTCACGACTTCGACGTACTGCGCGCGGTGTCGCTGATCGAGGAAGACAACGGTCGCCGGGTGCGCATGGGCAACCTGGCGTTTCTCGGTTCCCACAGCATCAACGGTGTGTCCGGGCTACATACGCAGCTGATGCGTCAAACGGTGTTCTCCGAACTGCACAAGCTCTACCCGGAGCGGATCAACAACAAAACCAACGGCATCACCTTCCGCCGCTGGTTGTATCAGGCCAACCCCGAACTGACCTCGATGCTGGTCGATGCCTTGGGCTCCGCGGTACTGGACAACCCGGAAGAGCGTTTGCTCGCCCTTGAACCGTTCGCCGAGAAAAGTGCATTCCGCAAGGCGTTTGCCGAGCAACGCCTGCACAGCAAGAAAGCCCTGGCGTACCTGATTCATGAGCGACTGGGCGTGGCGGTCAACCCGGCGGCGATGTTCGACGTGCAGGTCAAGCGAATCCACGAGTACAAACGCCAGTTGCTCAACCTGATGCACACCGTGGCGTTGTACCAGGCGATTCGCGCGGAGCCTGAAATCGACTGGGTGCCACGGGTGAAAATCTTCGCCGGCAAGGCAGCCGCGAGCTATCACCAGGCCAAACTGATCATCAAGCTGACCAACGACATCGCCCGGGTGGTGAACAACGACCCGACCGTGCGCGGCTTGCTCAAAGTGGTGTTCCTGCCCAACTACAACGTCAGCCTGGCGGAGAGCATCATTCCGGCGGCGGATTTGTCCGAGCAGATCTCCACCGCCGGGTTCGAAGCCTCTGGCACCAGCAACATGAAATTCGGCCTGAACGGCGCGCTGACTATCGGTACCCTGGATGGGGCCAACGTGGAAATGAGCGAGCGCATCGGCACCGAGCACATGTTTATCTTTGGTCTCAGCGCGCAGCAGGTGGAGGCGCGCAAACAGAATCATGAGTTCAGCGCGGTGCCGGATATCGCCGCGTCCCATCGTCTGAACGATGTGCTGCAAGCGATTCGTGGTGGGGTGTTCTCGCCGGACGATCCGTCCCGTTACGCCGGATTGATCGATTCGCTGGTGGACTACGACCGCTTCCTGGTCTGCGCCGACTTCGATTCCTACTGGCACGCCCAGATGCGCGTCGAAGCCCATTGGCACGATTCGAAGGAGTGGTGGCGCTCGGCGGTGTTGAACACGGCGCGGATGGGCTGGTTCTCGTCGGACCGGACCATTCGCGAGTACGCCACGGAAATCTGGAAGGCACTGGAGTAGTTTTCAGCCAGAACTGCGAGCAAGGCCCGGTTGTTGACGGGCTGGGTCGATATACTAGGCGCTGGATTACCGGGCGGCAGGGTTGATCAGATTCTGAACACACCACAATCCCTTGTGGGAGCGAGCTTGCTCGCGATAGCGCACTGACATTCAACATTAATGCTGAATGTTATGGCCTCATCGCGAGCAAGCTCGCTCCTACAGGGGGTTGTGGTGTTTTCGCACTAGACTGATCAGACACTGTACCGCTTGGACTTGCCTCATGATGGGGCCGCTTAGGGATATCGACCATGCAATGGATGTTCATGCTGATAGGGCTGGTGCTTGGCTGGATACTCGACGAGTCATTCAGCGATGCGCTGCTGGGCGCGTTATTCGGATTGAGTATCGGCCAGGCCCTTCGCATGGCTCGCATGGACTCGCAGGCAGTCGAGCAGCAGCGTTTGCTGGAGCAGGCGCAGGTAGCGCTGCAGGCGGTCGAGCAACGGCTGGCGCTGCTCGAAGCATCGGGCGTCAAGGCGCCGGAAACCCGCGAGCCACTTGTCTCACCTGAAACCATCCTCGATGAAGCGCCTGCCGCAGCCCCGGAGTTGGTCTGGGAGCTGCCGCCCGAACTCGAGCCGATCGCCGCAGCGGCCACCGAAACCAACCGTTCGCAGCCCGCCGATGCCTGGAAGCCCGAGCCGATCGCTCGCCAGGCACAACCACCTGTCCCTCCGCGCGGCCCGAACCTTATCGATCGCGCCATCAGCCGTGCCCGAGCCTGGTTGTTCGGTGGCAATACCGTGTTGCGGGTCGGCGTGGTGCTGTTGTTCCTCGGCCTGGCCTTTTTGCTGCGCTATGCCACCGAAGGCGTGGTGGTGCCGGTTGAGTTGCGGTATGCAGGCGTTGCGGCGGCGGCCTTGGGGTTGCTCGGGCTGGGCTGGTGGTTACGGGCGCGCAACAGCAGTTATGCGTTGATCCTGCAAGGGGCCGGGATCGCCGTGTTGTACCTGACGGTGTTTGCCGCGATGCGCCTGCATCCGCTGCTCGATCCCACAGCGGGGTTTGGCCTGCTGGTGGCGGTGACAGTCTGTTCGGCGATTCTCGCCATTACCCAGGACTCCCTGGGGTTGGCCGCCGCTGCCGCACTGGGCGGATTCGCCGCGCCGCTGCTGGCCTCCACCGGCGCCGGCAGCCACGTCGCGCTGTTCAGCTATTTTGCCCTGCTCAACGCCGGCATCTTCGCCATCGCCTGGTTCAAGGCCTGGCGGCTGTTGAATGTCATCGGGTTCAGCGGCACCTTCGGCATCGGTTTCGCCTGGGGCCTGCGTTCCTACTCGCCGGAGCAGTTGTGGAGCACCGAGCCGTTTCTGATTTTGTTTTTCCTGATGTACCTGGCCATTGGTCTGCTGTTCGCCCGGCGCAGGCTGCTGGAAATGAGCGATGCACCGGCAGAGAGCAGTCGCGAATCGCTGCTGCAATGGTCGGCGCGCAAGGGCGACTACGTCGACGGCACGCTGCTGTTCGGTCCGCCTCTGGTGGGTTTCGGCTTGCAGTTCGCACTGGTGCAGCATCTGGAGTTCGCTGCGGCGTTCAGTGCCTTGGCGCTGGGCATGATTTATATGGGGCTTGCCCGTTGGCTGATGGCCGGGCGCACGCTGTTGCTGGGGGAAACCTGCCTGGCCTTGGGCGTGATCTTCACCAGCCTGGCGATTCCGCTGGGGCTCGATGCACGCTGGACGACAGCGGCGTGGGCGGTGGAGGGCGCGGGGATCTTCTGGCTCGGCCTTCGCCAGCAAAGGCCCCTGGCCCGGGCGTTTGCCTTGCTCCTGCAACTGGGCTCGGCGCTGGTGTTTCTCAGCGAGCTGCACAACAGCGAGAGCAGCCTGCTCGGTGGTGTACCGCTAGGCGCACTGTTACTGGGCGTTGCGTTGTTGTTCAGCTTCTACCAGTTGCGTAAAGCCTTGCCGGAGCAGATCAGGCCTTGGGAGCTAAAAGGTCTGCCAGTCCTGGCGTGCCTCGGGCTGGCGTTTCTCTATTTGCTGGCGCCGTTGTTTTTCTTCAGCCACGGCACGGTGATCAGTTGGGCCTTGGCCGGGGCGTTGACGTTGTTGGTTGGCTTGCGCCTGCCATCGCGCACATTCGTATTCACCGCGCTCGCTGTGCAACTGTTGGGTGGTGCACTGTTCCTGGTGACGGGGCCGCTGTTCAGTGAAGGGCTGAGTCCCTTGGCTCATGCTGGATTCTGGGCGCCGCTGGTGTTGGGGCTGGCAGCGATGGTCGGGGCATGGCGTTTGCAGATGGGGCATTCGCCCGAAGCATTCGAAGGGCTGAGCCTGTTGCGATTGTCCCAGGCGTTGCTGGTGTGGGGCGCGGGCTGGTGGGCATTGGCCTGGGTCATCGAAGTGCTGCATTTTGCGTCGCTGCCGATGCAGGCGACTTTGTTGTTGAGCATCGCAGCTGTGAGTGTTGCGCTGTGGACGGTGTTGGCGCTGCGCCTGAAATGGCCGTCACTGGGGGTGCTCAGTACGGTGTTGATTCCCGCGGCGGCGCTGGTGCTGCTGGCAGCCTGGCACTCGCGTTACCACCCGGCGGCCAACGTCGGCTGGCTGGCGTGGGCCGCCGTGTTCGTGGTGCATTTCATGTCCCTGCGACGCCTGGCGCCCATGCTGCCAGCACGCGTGACGAGTGTCGCCCATGTGCTCGGCTGTTGGCTGTTGATGGGGGTGCTGGCGCTGGAGCTGCGTTATGGCTTGCTGGTGTTGTCCGAGCAATACAACGCTTGGCGCTGGTTGGGTTGGGCGATTCTGCCAAGTCTGTATCTGGTTCTGATGGCGGCGCCTCGCGCGTGGCCGTGGCCGGTGGCGGCGTACTCGAGGGAATACCGTGTATACGCCGCCGCGCCGCTGGCGTTGCTGATGCTCGGCTGGTTCTGGCTGGCGAATGTCGCCAGTGACGGCAACGCCGAGCCACTGCCCTACGTGCCATTGATCAACCCGCTGGAGCTGGGCCTGTTGTTCGCGCTGTTCGGCATCTATGTCTGGTCCCGCAGCGCCATGACACAACTGGCGCTGTACAAGGATTACGCCGCCATCGCCACGCAAGGGGTCGCAGGTGCCTCGCTGTTCGTGTTCTTTACGGCATTGGTAATGCGTACGGCACACCATTGGAGCGGGGTGCCGTTCGAGCTGGATCTGTTGTTGGCGTCGATGCGGGTGCAAGCCGGGTTGTCCATCGTCTGGACCTTGGTGGCCCTGAGCCTGATGATCGGTGGCCATTTGCGTCGCCACCGCGAAGTCTGGTTGATCGGCGCCGCCTTGATAGGTGTGGTCGTGGCTAAGCTGTTCTTTGTCGAATTGAGTAATCGCGGTGGGCTGGCGCGGATCGTGTCGTTTATCGGTGTCGGCGTGTTGCTGCTGGTGGTGGGCTATTTCGCCCCGCTGCCGCCCAAGCGTGCCGAAGCTGTGCCGGATGTCGAGAAACCGGTCCCGGAATCCGAAGGAGTGTCGTCTTGAGTCAGAAGCTGAACCTGGGTTGGTTGGGCGCTGTTGCCATGGGCGTGGTGTTGTCGGCGGTTGCCCAGGAAAAACCGGCGGACTTCACCACCCAAGTGCCTTTGTCGGTGACGGGCGAAGGGCCCTGGTATCGCCTTGAACTGCCTCTGAACGTACAACTGAATGCACGGCAGGCCGACCTGAGCGATGTGCGTGTGTTCAATGCGGCGGGCGAAGTTCAGGCTTATGCCCTGGCCCGGGAATCGGCGCGGAGCAATGAAGCGCGCACCTTGATCGAGGTGAAATGGTTTCCGCTGTACAACTCGGTGGACGCCACTGAAACCGCGCCGAGCGTGCGGGTGCAATCGAGCACCAACGGCACATTGGTCGAGGTGCAGCCCTCCAGTCAGCTGGAGGCGGGTGAGGAAGAGCTGCGCGGCTGGTTGCTCGACGCTTCGGCTATCAAGGCGCCGTTGCAGCAGTTGGTTCTGGACTGGAGCAGCGAGCGCGACGGCTTCCAGCGTTTCACCATCGAAGCTAGCGACGATTTGCAGCATTGGCAGTTCTGGGGCGAAGGGCAGGTGGCGCGCCTGACCTTTTCCGACGAGCGGGTCGAGCAGCATGAAGTCAACCTGCCGGGCCAGTCGGCACGCTACCTGCGGTTACTGTGGATCACGCCGCATTCGGCACCGACACTGACTTCGGCGCAACTACAGAGCGCCAGTACCCGCAGCCTGCCGCTGCCGTTGGTCTGGTCCCAAGGGTTGACCGGCAGCAGCGTGAAGGCGGGTGAATACACCTGGCAGTTGCCGATGGGGCTGAATGTCGAGCGGGTGCAGGTCGAGTTGAGCCAGCCCAACAGCCTGGCGCCAGTGAGCCTGGCCGGCCGTCGCGACAGCAGTCTGCCATGGCAGTCGTTGGGCAGCGGTTTGCTCTATCGCCTGGCCCAGAGCGGTCAGGATGTGGTGCAAAACGAATTGCAGTTGTCCGGGCAAATCGTCCAGCAATTGAAGCTGACCGTGGACGAACGCGGTGGCGGCCTGGGTGAGCGGGCGCCGACGCTGAAGTATGCCGTGCGTGCCACACAACTGGTGTTCCTGGCGCGCGGGCCTGGGCCTTACACGCTGGTCGTGGGGAATTCGACGGCGAAGGCGGCGAACTTGCCGCTGTCGACGCTGATTCCGGATTACAGCCCGGCGAAGCTCGCGACCTTGGGCAGGGCCATTGTGGATGTCGGGGCGGTGGTCTCGAATGCATCGACAGAGAAAACGCTGGCGACGACGGACACCCAGTGGAAGAAGTTCGGCTTGTGGGCGGTGTTGTTACTCAGTGTCCTGTTCCTGGCGGCGATGGCGTTCAGTCTGCTGCGCAAACCCTCTGTCAAATCCTGACAATGGGCGCTACGCACCCAATCGCGAGCAGGCTCGCTCCCACAGTTGGAACGCGTACCCCTGTGGGAGCGAGCCTGCTCGCGAAAGCGTTCGTTCAGTCACTGAAAAATACCGAAATGACCGCAGTTTCCAGGCTCACATCCAGTCCATTTCCTACTACGCTCATCCCCGCACATGAACTCTCTTTGGCCGATCACGTCTGATAGGAGGAAATGCGCCCCGACTCGCGTTAAACTGCGCGGGTTTTTAGCCCCCCCATTCCACCGGAGCCTTCCATGTCCCGCGTTACCTTGAGTCGCTATTTGATTGAGCAGACCCGCAGCAACAACACTCCTGCCGATCTGCGCTTCCTGATCGAAGTGGTGGCGCGTGCCTGCAAGGAGATCAACCACGCCGTGTCCAAAGGCGCCCTGGGTGGCGTTCTGGGCAGCATGGGCACTGAAAACGTCCAGGGCGAAGTGCAGAAAAAGCTCGACGTGATCTCCAACGAGATCCTGCTCGAAGCCAATGAATGGGGCGGTCACCTGGCCGGCATGGCGTCCGAAGAAATGGACAACGCCTACCAGATCCCGGGCAAATACCCGAAAGGCGCGTACCTGCTGGTATTCGACCCGCTGGACGGTTCCTCGAACATCGACATCAACGCCCCGGTCGGCACCATCTTCTCGGTACTGCGTTGCCCGAACGAATACCTGAGCCAGAACGAGCCCTTGAATGAGAAGGCTTTCCTGCAGCCAGGCACCCAGCAAGTGGCCGCCGGTTACGCGATCTACGGCCCGCAGACCATGCTGATCCTGACCCTGGGCGACGGCGTGAAAGGTTTCACCCTGGACCGTGAGATGGGCAGTTTCGTACTGACCCACGAAAACATCACCATTCCTGAAACCACCCAGGAATTCGCCATCAACGCTTCCAACCAGCGTCACTGGGAAGCACCGGTACAGCGCTACGTCAGCGAATTGCTGGCCGGCGATGAAGGCCCGCTGAAAAAGAACTACAACATGCGCTGGGTTGCCGCGATGGTGGCTGACGTGCACCGCATCCTGACCCGTGGCGGTCTGTTCATGTACCCACGCGACAGCCGCGAGCCGTCGAAGCCGGGCAAACTGCGCCTGATGTACGAAGCCAACCCGATGTCGTTCCTGGTGGAACAGGCAGGCGGCGCGTCCACCGACGGCCACCAGCGCATCCTCGACATCCAGCCGGAAGGCCTGCACCAGCGTGTTGCGGTGTTCCTCGGTTCGAAAGAAGAAGTTGCCCGCGTCACGGCTTACCACAAGGAATAAACCATGACCGCGCCCTGGCAGCCGTTGCTTGATTGGTGGTTCGGAAGTTTCGGGTCAGCGAAGGAAGTGGCGGCGCAGAAGGGCAAGTTGTGGTTTGGCAAGCGCGACAGCCAGGACCACGAAGCGCGCGAGCGTTTCGGGGGCCAGGCCGAGCAGGCACTGGCCGGCGGATTGACCGAGTGGATGCAATGTCCCGAAGGTTGGCTGGCCCTGGTGCTGTTGCTCGATCAAATCCCGCGAATGATCTTTCGCGATACTCCCAAAGCATTCTCCGGCGATTCCCGCGCACAGAAATTGGTAGCCCAAGGTATTGCGGCGGATTTCGATCGCCAGTTGCAGCCGATTCAGCGGGTGTTCATCTATCTGGTGTTCGAGCACAGCGAAAACCTCGCGGTGCAGAACGAAGGTGTCTCGCGCTATATCGAACTGGTGGCGCAGCAGCCTGAAGGTGACCGAACGCTGTTTGCCGATTACCTGGATTACGCCGAGCGGCATCAGAGGGTGATTGCGCAGTTTGGGCGGTTTCCCCATCGCAATGCGGTGTTGGGGCGGGAGTCTACGGCTGAGGAGTTGGCGTTTCTCTCAAAGCCGGGCTCCAGGTTCTAGTTTTTTGTTGTTGCTGATGCCGCCATCGCGAGCAAGCTCGCTCCCACAGTAGATCTCCAGTGCGACAAAGATCCCTGTGGGAGCGAGCTTGCTCGCGATGAGGCCAGTGGCTACGCCTTAGATCCTGAAACTACCCACCAGCTGCTTCAACCGCGCCGCCTGCTGTTCTAGATCGGCACACGCACGCAAGGTCGACTGCAGGTTCTCCACGCCTTCCTGGTTCAGCGTGTTGATTTCGGTGATGTCGACGTTGATCGACTCCACCACGGCGGTCTGTTCCTCGGTCGCGGTGGCCACCGACTGGTTCATGCCATCGATCTCCCCGATGCGCTGGGTCACGCTGCCCAGGCGTTCGCCCGCCTGGTTGGCGATGCCGACGCTGCTTTCGCTCTGGCGCTGGCTGTCGGTCATGATGCCCACCGCTGCCCGGGCACCGACTTGCAGCTCTTCGATCATCGTCTGCACTTGCTGCGCCGAGTCCTGGGTGCGGTGAGCGAGGTTGCGCACCTCATCGGCCACCACGGCAAAACCACGACCGGCCTCGCCAGCGCGGGCCGCTTCAATGGCGGCGTTGAGTGCCAGCAAGTTGGTCTGCTGGGAGATGCTGGTGATCACTTCCAGGATCTGCCCGATGTTGACCGTGTTGCTGTTGAGGGTCTCGATGTTGCCGCACGAGTCGCTGATCTTGGCCGACAGTTGCTGCATCGCCGCGATGGTTTTATCCACCACCTGTTGACCGTCTTCGGCCAGGCTGCGGGCATCGCTGGAATGTTGCGAGGCGAGGGCGGCGTTCTGGGCGATTTCCTGGGCGGCGGCACCGAGCTGGTTGATCGCCGCGGCCACGCTGCTGGTGCGCGAGGCTTGCTGGTCGGAATTGAACATCGACGAGTTCGAGGCGGCGACTACCCGCAGCGCCACTTCGTTGACCTGGCCGGTGGCCGAGGATACTTCGATGATCGAGGTATGGATGCGCTCGACGAAACGGTTGAACGACAGCCCCAGCGCGCCGAATTCGTCGTGGCCGTGAATGGTCAGGCGCTTGGTCAAGTCACCTTCGCCTTCGGCGATGTCATGCATGGCGCGCCCCATGGTCAGCAACGGTTGCATCAACAGGCTGATCAGCATGCCCAGCAGGGCGATGATGATCACCACCGCAATGACCATGGCGATGATCGCCGAGGTGCGGAATTCGCTGAGCATCGAGAACGCGGTTTCCTGGTCGAGCACCAGCGCTACGTACCAGTCCGCCGATGGCACGCCGTTGACGTGGGTGAAAGAGATGAACTGACGCTTGCCGTCGATCTCGACTTCCTTCATGCCCGGGCTGACTTTCGGCGCACCGTTGGGGTAGGCCTCGGTCAGGTTCTTGAGCACCAGCTTACTGTCCGGGTGAATCAGGATCTTGCCGTCGGCACCGACGATGAACGCATGGCCGTGACCGCCGAAGTTCAGCGAGTTGATGATCGCGCTGACACTGGACAGGTCGATGTCGGCGCCGGCGACACCGATCATCTGGCCCAGGTGCTGCACCGGGGTGGCGACTGTGATCACCAGCTTGCCGGAGGAGGCGGCGATGTAGGGTTCGGTGACGATGGTCTGTTGCGCACTATTGGCCGCCTTGTACCAGCCACGGGCGCGCGGATCGTAGTCCGCCGCGCGGTTGCCCGCCGGGACCGAGAACATCACGCCGTCGGCGCCACCGAAGTAACTCAGCTGGAAGTTGCCGGTGTAGGCGGGCAGGTCGATGATTCGTTTCAGGCCAGCGGGAGCATTGCCGTCGGCGTTGATCTGTTGGGCCATCGACTGCAGCAATTGCATGCGGCTTTCCAGCCAGGTCTGGATGTTGCTGGTGGTCAGGCTGCCGAGTTCCTGCATCGAGGCTTCGGTACTGTTGCGCAAGGTTTCGCGTTGGCGATAGTCGTTGAACAGGATGAAACAAGCGAATGCGACGGCCACCACGAGGGCGGCAGCCAGCAATATCTTGTGGCTGAACTTCATGTTTCTGGTCATGGGTGAGCTACCGCAGAGGGGCTGTTCTACAAAATGGGGGAGCAAATGCCACTGACGTGGCTTTGCGTTGCATTTATGTCGACTGAGCGGCGCCAAAGATTAGGCGAATTCTCTGAAAAACGACGAAATGCCCGGTAAACAGGCAAAGTGGCTGATTTTCGGCAAAAGGTAGACGAGTGGCCCGATAAATAGCCTGCCGGGCAGGGAACCTGACAGGGGTTTTCTCTTCTAAGCTTCAGCTTGGCAGCCATGCCAATCCCCTACGCCCCCGGAGTTTCACCATGTCGTTGCGTTCCATCGCCCTGCTTTCATTCTGCGTATTGCTCGCTGCCTGCAGCAAGGTCAATCAGGAAAACTACTCGAAGCTCTCTGCCGGCATGGCCAAGGCCGATGTGGAGACCCTGTTGGGCAAACCCGCCGATTGTTCAGGCGCGCTCGGCATGTCCAGCTGCACCTGGGGCGACAAGAACAGCTTTATCAGCGTGCAGTTCGCCGGTGACAAAGTGCTGATGTTTTCCGGCCAAGGCCTGAAGTAAACCGGGGCGATCGCCCACGGGAGAAAAATAATGAAGCGGTTATTGATCATCCTTTTTGCCGGCCTGGTGTTGGCCGGCTGTGCCACGTCTGGCCAGGACCCATTGGCCCCCAAGACGGTCAATAGCGTCAACCTCAAGCGCTACCAGGGCACCTGGTACGAGCTGGCTCGTATGCCGATGTACTTCCAGCGCGACTGCGCGCAGTCCGAAGCCCATTACACGCTCAAGCCCGACGGCAACCTCGCAGTGCTGAACCGCTGCCTGACGGCACAGTGGCAATGGGAAGAGGTCAAGGGCACGGCTTATCCACAGGTGCCCGGCAAGAGCGACAAGCTGTGGGTCGAGTTCGATACCTGGTTTTCCAGGCTGATCCCGGGTTCGGCGAAGGGCGAATACTGGGTGCTGTACGTCAGCGATGACTACAAGACCGCCATCGTCGGTGACCCGAGCCGCAAGTATCTGTGGCTGTTGTCGCGTACGCCGACCGTGAACGGTGTGGTGCGTGAGGAGTTGCTGAGCAAGGCACGTCAGCAGGGGTATGACACCACGCGGCTGATCTGGCGGGCCTCGGAAAAGCAGATGGCCGAGACGTCCAACTGATTACAGATAACACTGTGGGAGCGAGCTTGCTCGCGATAGCGGACTGTCAGACAACATCAATGTTGAATCTGATGGCCCTATCGCGAGCAAGCTCGCTCCCACAGTTGTTTTGTGTCAGCCCAGGAGTTCGCGCAGGACTTGAGTGAAGGCGCGGCTGCTTTCTTCCTCGTCGGCATGCCGCCCGTCACGCACTACCCACTGGCCATTGACCAACACATCCCGCACCTGGCGAACGCCGCCGGCAAACAACCAGCGGTTGAGAATTCCGTCGCCGCTGGCCGTTGCCAGATACGGGTCGTTGCCATCGAGCACTAGCCAGTCGGCGCGCTTGCCGACTTCCAGGGCGCCAATCGGCTGACCCAGCGCCTGGGCACCACCATCCAGCGCGGCATCAAACAGCGTGCGGCCGACCATTGGCTGATCCGCGCCGTACAAACGATTACGCCGCTGGTCGCGCAGACGCTGGCCGTATTCCAGCCAGCGCAACTCTTCCACCACGCTCAACGACACATGGCTATCGGAACCGATGCCCATGCGCCCGCCTTGCGCGAGGAAATCCACCGCCGGGAAAATCCCGTCGCCAAGGTTGGCTTCGGTGGTCAGGCACAGGCCGGCGATGGCGCGGCTCCTGGCCATCGACGTGACTTCCTCCGGGTTGGCGTGGGTCGCGTGGACCAGGCACCAGCGTTGGTCGACTTCGACGTTTTCGTACAGCCATTGCAGCGGACGACGACCGCTCCAGGTCAGGCAGTCGTCGACTTCTTTCTGCTGCTCGGCAATGTGGATGTGCACCGGGCATTGTTTGTCGCTGGCGGCCAGCACTTCGCTGATCTGTTGCGGCGTGACCGCGCGCAGCGAGTGGAAACACAGGCCCAGGGCCTGCGCCGGCTGCTGCGCCAGCACCGGTTGCAGGCGCGATTGCAGCTTGAGGTAATTTTCGGTGCTGTTGATGAAGCGACGCTGACCTTCGTTCGGAGTCTGGCCGCCGAAACCGGAGTGGCTGTAGAGCACCGGCAGCAGGGTCAAGCCGATACCCGCGGAACCTGCGGCCTGGCTGATACGCAAGGCCAGTTCGGCCGGGTCCGCGTAAGGCTGGCCACTGATATCATGGTGTACGTAATGAAATTCCGCCACCGATGTGTAACCGGCCTTGAGCATTTCGATGTACAGCTGACGGGCGATGACGCCGAGTTGTTCCGGGCTGATTTTTCCGACGAGGCGATACATCAGGTCGCGCCAGGTCCAGAAACTGTCGTTCGGATTTCCCGCCACTTCCGCCAGCCCGGCCATGGCCCGCTGGAAGGCGTGGGAGTGCAGGTTCGGCATGCCAGGCAGCAGCGGACCGCTCAACCGCTCGGCGCCATCTGCATGGGAATCGGCCTGGATATGGGTCAAAACGCCGTCGGCGCTGACCTCAAGACGTACATTGTTGGCCCATCCACTAGGCAGCAGCGCGCGTTCGGCAAAGAAGGCGGACATGGTTCAGCACCCCATCGTGTGTTATTTGTATATACATATACAGACGTTTGCCTGCCCGGTAAACTCCGGCAAGCTAGCAATCTCTTTTCAACGAACAAGGATTAACCGTGCCGACTCCGCCTCCAGTCTCTCCGTTGGCCGCGAACATGGGCGACAGTCCGGCGCCCTTGTACGCCCGCGTCAAACAAATGATCACCCAGCAAATCGACAGTGGAAACTGGCCGCCGCACTACCGCGTGCCGTCGGAAAGCGAGCTGGTCAGCCAGTTGGGCTTCAGCCGCATGACCATCAACCGCGCCCTGCGCGAGATGACCGCCGATGGCCTGCTGGTGCGCATGCAAGGCGTCGGCACGTTCGTCGCCGAGCCGAAAAGCCAGTCTGCCTTGTTCGAAGTGCACAACATCGCCGATGAAATCGCCTCTCGCGGTCATCGCCACACCTGCAAGGTCATCACCCTTGAAGAAGAGGCCGCCGGCTCCGAGCGCGCCCTGGCCCTGGACATGCGCGAAGGGCAGAAGGTGTTCCACTCGCTGATCGTGCATTTCGAAAACGATATTCCGGTGCAAATCGAAGACCGTTTCGTCAATGCGCTGGTGGCGCCGGACTACCTCAAGCAGGACTTCACCCTGCAAACGCCATATGCCTACCTGAACCAGGTCGCGCCGCTGACCGAAGGCGAGCACGTGGTCGAGGCGATCCTGGCCGAGTCGTCCGAATGCAAATTGCTGCAGATTGAAAAAGGCGAGCCGTGCCTGCTGATCCGTCGCCGCACCTGGTCCGGCCGTCAGCCGGTGACCGCCGCTCGCTTGATCCACCCCGGTTCCCGTCATCGTCTGGAAGGTCGGTTCCATAAATGAATCAGTTAAAGGTTTTATACGCCAAAGATTACCCGCGCATGCCGTGGAAAAACGGCGGCGGCAGCACCGAAGAAATCACCCGCGATGCCGGCACCGGTCTGGATGGCTTTGGCTGGCGCCTGTCGATTGCCGACATTGGCGAATCGGGCGGGTTTTCCACCTTCGCCGGTTACGAGCGAGTGATCACTGTTTTGCAGGGCGACGGCATGAGCCTGACGGTGGATGGCCAGGATACTCGGCCACTGTTACCGCTGGACCCGTTTGCCTTCAGCGGTGAAAGCAAGGTTTCCTGCACATTGCTCGGCGGTGCGATTCGCGATTTCAACCTCATTTACGCACCGCAGCGTTACGCCGCGCGGTTGCAGTGGTTGTCGGGCGAGCAGCGGTTTTTCAGTGAGGCGGGGACTGTGCTGGTCTTCAGTATCTGCGATGCGCTTGAAGTGAAGGTCGGTACCAGCGCTTCGCAACTGGGTCGCCATGATTGCCTGCAACTGGTCGGTAACACCGGATTGCTGGAAGTCTCCAGCAATGGCGCCTGCTGCGTGATCGAACTCATTGCACGCTGATACACCACCCCTGTAGGAGCGAGCTCGCTCGCGAATAACCCATATTCGCCGCTGGGCATCTGGTTCTACGCGTTATCGTTCACGACCATCGCGAGCAAGCTCGGCTCCTGCAGGGGCCATGTTTGCACGCGATGTTGTGCTACCCCTCAGACCGTTTCCGTCCGCGCACCAACTTGTTACCGAATGCCCCAGCGTGGCGCAAAACCACGCTCAAGTAACAATCCGCCTATCCTCCAAACAATCCCCTCGAAAAATTTCATCTACGCCAAAACCCTTGTTCCAAGGGCTCTCCAGCTGTTTCCGAACTTTTCTTGAATGCTCATCCAACAAGTTGGCCGCTTGATTGCATATGCTTGTATGTACAAGTAAAGACGTATGCGTATGAGTCACGAAGACTCAACCATCGTCCACTGATTCGCCGGTGTGCACTGATGCCCATTGGCTTGCTCGCCCACTGCCTGGGTTGGTTTGGATTGATTGCTGAGGAGTTCTTTTCGTGACCGAGAATAAACGTACCAAGTTTCGCGACGTCGAAATCCGTGCCGCACGCGGTAACAAGCTGACCGCCAAGAGCTGGCTGACTGAAGCGCCGCTGCGCATGCTGATGAACAACCTCGACCCGGAAGTCGCCGAGAACCCTAAAGAACTGGTGGTTTACGGTGGTATCGGTCGCGCTGCACGTAACTGGGAATGCTACGACAAGATCGTCGAAAGCCTGACCAACCTGAACGACGACGAGACCCTGCTGGTGCAATCCGGCAAGCCGGTCGGCGTGTTCAAGACCCACAGCAACGCCCCGCGCGTACTGATCGCCAACTCCAACCTGGTTCCTCACTGGGCGAGCTGGGAACACTTTAACGAACTGGACGCCAAAGGCCTGGCCATGTACGGCCAGATGACCGCCGGCAGTTGGATCTACATCGGCAGCCAGGGCATCGTCCAGGGCACCTACGAAACCTTCGTCGAAGCCGGTCGCCAACACTACAACGATGACCTCAAAGGCAAGTGGGTACTGACCGCCGGCCTGGGCGGCATGGGTGGCGCCCAGCCTCTGGCTGCAACCCTGGCCGGCGCTTGCTCGCTGAACATTGAATGCCAGCAAGTCAGCATCGATTTCCGCCTGAAAAGCCGCTACGTCGACGAGCAGGCCAAAGACCTCGACGACGCACTGGCCCGCATCGCCAAATACACCAAAGAAGGCAAGGCGATTTCCATCGCTCTGCTGGGCAACGCCGCTGAAATCCTGCCTGAACTGGTCAAGCGCGGTGTGCGTCCGGACATGGTCACCGACCAGACCAGCGCCCACGACCCGCTCAATGGCTACCTGCCAGCCGGCTGGACCTGGGACGAATACCGCGCTCGCGCCAAGACCGAACCTGCTGCCGTGATCAAAGCCGCCAAGCAATCGATGGCCGTGCACGTTAAAGCGATGCTCGACTTCCAGAAGCAAGGCATCCCGACCTTCGACTACGGCAACAACATCCGTCAGATGGCGCAAGAAGAAGGCGTGGAAAACGCATTCGACTTCCCGGGCTTCGTACCGGCCTACATCCGTCCGCTGTTCTGCCGTGGCATCGGCCCGTTCCGTTGGGCTGCACTGTCGGGCAACGCTGAAGACATCTACAAGACCGACGCCAAGGTCAAGGAACTGATCCCGGACGACGCCCACCTGCACAACTGGCTGGACATGGCCCGCGAGCGCATCAGCTTCCAGGGTCTGCCGGCACGTATCTGCTGGGTTGGCCTGGGCCTGCGCGCCAAGCTGGGCCTGGCGTTCAACGAAATGGTCCGTAGCGGCGAGTTGTCCGCGCCAATCGTGATCGGCCGCGACCACCTGGACTCCGGTTCGGTATCGAGCCCGAACCGCGAAACCGAATCGATGCAGGACGGTTCCGACGCCGTTTCCGACTGGCCACTGCTCAACGCTCTGCTCAACACCGCGAGCGGCGCGACCTGGGTGTCCCTGCACCACGGCGGCGGCGTCGGCATGGGCTTCTCCCAGCATTCGGGCATGGTGATTGTCTGCGACGGTACTGACGAAGCGGCCGAGCGTATCGCTCGCGTGCTGCACAACGACCCGGCCACTGGCGTCATGCGTCACGCCGATGCCGGTTACCAGATCGCCATCGACTGCGCCAAGGAACAAGGGCTGAACCTGCCGATGATTACCGGCAAATAACGCTGTACGGCTTTATGTGGGAGCGAGCTTGCTCGCGATGAGGGCGACACATTCAACCTCTTCGTTGACTGTAAAACCGCTATCGCGAGCAAGCTCGCTCCCACAGAAGCCAACACCGACAACCGATATACCTATAACAATCCACAGAGGTTGAATCATGGCTGTTAACAGCGAACGTGCAGGCAACAAACCGTTGATCGAGAAGCGTTCGATCGACTACATCCCGGAAGCGGAAAGACACGGTCGTCTGTTTAGCCAGTTCACCCTGTGGATGGGTGCCAACCTGCAAATCACCGCGATTGTCACCGGCGCATTGGCCGTGGTCCTTGGCGGTGATGTGTTCTGGTCGTTGATCGGTCTGTTGATCGGCCAACTGCTCGGCGGTGGCGTAATGGCGCTGCATGCCGCGCAAGGCCCCAAGCTTGGCCTGCCGCAGATGATTTCCAGCCGGGTACAGTTCGGCGTGTACGGCGCGGCCATCCCGATCGTGCTGGTGTGCCTGATGTACCTGGGCTTCACCGCAACGGGAACCGTGTTATCCGGCCAGGCGCTGGGCCAGTTGTTTGGCGTCAGCGACAGCGTCGGTATCCTCATTTTTGCCAGTGTCATCGTGCTGGTCACGGTGCTCGGTTATCGGGTGATCCATTGGATCGGCCGAGTTGCCAGCGTCATCGGTGTGATTGCCTTCGTTTATCTGTTCTGGCGCCTGATGAGCCAGACCGACGTCGGCGCTCTCCTGCAAATCCGCCACTTCAGCTGGAGCAGCTTCCTGCTGGCGGTGTCGCTCGCGGCGTCCTGGCAGATCGCGTTCGGCCCTTACGTGGCTGACTACTCACGCTACCTGCCGAGCAATATCTCCTCGGTGAAAACCTTTTTCGCCGCAGGTGCGGGTTCGGTCATTGGCGCACAGGTGGCGATGGTCCTCGGCGTGTTCGCTGCCGCTTCGGCCAACGGGCAATTCGCCGGTCACGAAGTGGCCTACATCGTTGGTCTGGGCGGTACCGGTGCCACTGCTGCGCTGCTGTACTTCAGCATCGCGTTCGGCAAGGTCACCATCTCCACGCTGAACTCCTACGGTAGCTTCATGTGCATTGCGACCATCATCAGCGGTTTCCGTGGTGACCTGAAGGTAACGCACTTGCAGCGTCTGGTCTTCGTGCTGGTCATCGTCGGTGCTGCGACCCTGATGGCGTTGCTCGGTCAGCACTCGTTCCTCGGCGCGTTCAAGTCTTTCATCCTGTTCTTGCTAGCGTTCTTTACCCCCTGGAGCGCGATCAATCTGGTGGACTACTACTGCATCACTCGCGAGCGCTATGACGTACCGGCTCTGGCCGATCCGAATGGTCGCTACGGTCGTTGGAACCTCCTCGGTATCAGCGTCTATGTGTTCGGTGTGCTGGTGCAGCTGCCGTTCATCTCCACTAAGTTCTATACCGGTCCGCTGGTGGCGGCCCTGGGTGATGTGGATATTTCCTGGGTCATCGGCCTGGTGCTTCCCGCCGCCCTGTATTACCTGTGTGCAAAAAAATGGCACGGCACAGTGCCTGATCGTTTGATCCTGCCGGTCGAGCAGGGCGCGATCACCGAACAAAAGCTGAATGTCGGTCGCGCTGCGGCGCAGGCCTGATTGGACGTGGACAGGGCTGGATGCCTCTTGACTGCCGTAAGCCAATTCATGATTAGGAGCGTCACTACAATGAAATCGAACAAGACCCTGCTGACCACATTGCTTTCCATGGGCCTGCTGGCCAGTGCTGGCGCCACTCAGGCGGCGGGTTGGTGCGAGTCGGGTAAACCGGTGAAGTTCGCCGGTTTGAACTGGGAAAGCGCCATGCTGCTGACCGACGTGATGCAAGTCGTGTTGGAGAAAGGCTACGACTGCAAGACCGACAGCCTGCCGGGCAACTCCATCACCATGGAAAACGCCCTGAGCAGCAACGACATTCAAGTGTTTGCCGAAGAGTGGGTCGGCCGCAGCGAAGTCTGGAACAAGGCTGAGAAGGCCGGCAAAGTCGTCGGTGTCGGCGCCCCGGTTGTTGGCGCGATCGAAGGCTGGTACGTGCCGCGCTACGTGATCGAAGGCGACGCCAAGCGTAAGCTGGAAGCCAAGGCTCCGGACCTGAAAAACATTGCTGACCTGGGCAAATACTCGGCGGTGTTCAAGGACGCCGAAGAGCCTTCCAAGGGCCGTTTCTACAACTGCCCGGCCGGCTGGACCTGTGAGCTGGACAACAGCGAAATGCTGAAAAGCTACGGCCTGGAAAGCACCTACACCAACTTCCGCCCAGGCACCGGCCCGGCGCTGGATGCCGCTGTGCTGTCGAGCTACAAGCGTGGCGAGCCGATCCTGTTCTACTACTGGTCGCCAACGCCTTTGATGGGCCAGATCGACGCGGTGAAACTCGAAGAGAAACCAGGCGTGAACAAGACAGTGACCATCAAGGTCGGCTTGTCCAAGACGTTCCACGACGAAGCGCCTGAACTGGTGGCCGTGCTGGAAAAGGTCAACGTGCCAATCGACCTGCTGAACCAGAACCTTGGGCGCATGACCAAAGAGCGGATCGAATCACCAAAACTGGCCAAGATCTTCCTGAAGGAACATCCTGAAGTCTGGCACGCATGGGTGAGCGAAGACGCAGCCAAGAAAATCGACGCGGCCTTGTAGGTTGGGCTTCTCCGGCTGTCGGCAACGGCAGTCGGACGCTTGATCGCAACCCCTTGATTGAGAGTCTCTTATGTTTCCCGAAAGCTTTACCTTTTCCATCGCCGACTGGGTCAACGGTTGGGTCGATTCGCTGGTTACCAACTACGGCGACGTTTTCCGCAGCATCTCCGACACCTTGCTGTGGGCCATCGTCAATCTTGAAGGCCTGCTGCGTGCTGCACCCTGGTGGCTGATGCTGGCGATCGTGGCCGGTGTGGCCTGGCACGCGACCCGCAAGGTCGTGACCACTGCCGTCATCGTTGGTTTGCTGTTCCTGGTGGGTGCGGTCGGCCTCTGGGACAAGCTGATGCAGACCCTGGCGCTGATGATGGTGGCGACGATCATTTCGGTGTTGATCGGCATTCCGCTGGGCATTCTCTCGGCGCGCAGCAACCGCCTGCGTTCGGTGCTGATGCCGTTGCTGGACATCATGCAGACCATGCCGAGCTTCGTGTACCTGATCCCGGTTCTGATGCTGTTTGGCCTGGGCAAGGTCCCGGCGATTTTCGCCACGGTGATCTACGCCGCACCACCGCTGATCCGTCTGACCGATCTGGGCATTCGCCAGGTCGACGGCGAAGTGATGGAAGCGATCAACGCCTTCGGTGCCAACCGCTGGCAGCAACTGTTCGGCGTGCAACTGCCACTGGCCCTGCCGAGCATCATGGCCGGGATCAACCAGACCACCATGATGGCCCTGTCGATGGTGGTGATCGCCTCGATGATCGGTGCCCGTGGCCTGGGTGAAGACGTGCTGGTGGGGATTCAGACCCTCAACGTCGGGCGTGGCCTTGAAGCCGGTCTGGCGATCGTGATTCTGGCTGTGGTGATCGACCGCATTACACAGGCGTATGGTCGCGCACGGCATGAGGTGAGCAAATGAACAACGCAACCGTGAGCAAGATCGAAGTCAAGAACGTCTTCAAGATTTTCGGCAACCGTTCCAAGGATGCGCTGGCCATGATCGGCCAGGGCAAGACCAAGGACCAGGTCCTGGCCGAAACCGGCTGCGTGGTCGGCGTGAACGACCTGTCGCTGAGCATCGGCAGCGGCGAGATCTTCGTGATCATGGGCCTGTCGGGCTCAGGCAAGTCGACCCTGGTGCGCCACTTCAACCGCCTGATCGACCCGACCAGCGGCGCGATCCTGGTGGACGGCGTGGACATCCTGCAATACGACATGGAAGCCCTGCGCGAATTTCGTCGGCGCAAGATCAGCATGGTGTTCCAGAGCTTTGGCCTGTTGCCGCACAAGAGCGTGCTGGACAACGTCGCCTACGGCCTGAAAATCCGTGGCGAAAGCAAAGCCATGTGCGCTGAGCGTGCACTGCACTGGATCAACACCGTGGGCCTCAAGGGCTACGAAAACAAATACCCGCACCAGCTATCCGGTGGCATGCGTCAGCGTGTGGGCCTGGCCCGCGCCCTGGCGGCGGACACTGACATCATCCTGATGGACGAAGCGTTCAGCGCCCTCGACCCGCTGATCCGCGCGGAGATGCAGGACCAGTTGCTGGAACTGCAAAAGACCCTGCACAAGACCATCGTCTTCATCACCCACGACCTCGACGAGGCCGTGCGCATCGGCAACCGCATCGCGATTCTCAAGGATGGCCGCCTGATCCAGGTCGGCACGCCTAGAGAGATCCTGCATTCGCCGGCGGATGAGTATGTCGACCGCTTTGTGCAGCGTCGGGCGGCGGTGGTTTAAAAGGTTTGTGCCGGCTGTGCCGGCCCCATCGCGAGCAAGCTCGCTCCCACAGTGGATCCCCGGTGTTCACAAAACCTGTGGGAGCGAGCTTGCTCGCGATGAGGCCGGTAAAGATGCATCAATATTCAGGTTTGTACGCAGAGGTTGAAGATGTCCCAGGCTGAAAAAATCGTTATCACCGAGTCGCAGGTCAGTTGGCAGGATGTGGTCGCCGTTGCTCGTCATGGCGCACAGCTTGAACTCTCGGCACCGATCTGGGCGCGCATCGAAAACGCACAGGCCATCGTCCAGCGCATCGTCACCAGCGGCGAACGTGCCTACGGCATCAACACCGGCCTGGGCGCGCTGTGCAACGTTTCGCTGCAGGACGAACAACTCAGCCAGTTGTCGCGCAACACCTTGCTCAGCCACGCTTGCGGCGTGGGTGCACCGCTGACCGACGAGCAGACCCGCTCGATCATGTGCGCGGCCATCGTCAACTACAGCCACGGCAAATCCGGCCTGCACCGTCAGGTCGTCGAAGCGCTGCTGGCGCTGCTCAACCGGGGCATCACCCCGCAGGTGCCGTCCCAGGGTTCGGTGGGTTATCTGACTCACATGGCGCACATCGGCATCGCGCTGCTGGGCGTGGGCAATGTCAGCTATCGCGGGCAGATCGTTTCCGCGCAGCAAGCGCTGGCCGAAGAAGGTCTGCAACCAGTCAAGCTCGGTGCCAAGGACGGTTTGTGCCTGGTCAACGGTACGCCGTGCATGAGCGGCCTGAGCTGCCTGGCGATTGCCGATGCCACGCGCCTGCTGAAATGGGCCGACGTGATCGGCGCCATGAGCTTCGAAGCCCAGCGCGGGCAGATCGATGCGTTCGACGCGGAGATCATCGCGCTCAAGCCGCACCCGGGCATGCAACAGGTCGGGATCAACCTTCGGGCCTTGCTCGACGGCAGCGAAGTGATCGCCCAGAGCAAAGGCATTCGCACCCAGGATGCCCTGAGCATTCGCTCGATCCCGCAGGTGCACGGTGCTGCGCGCGATCAACTGGTGCACGCGATCAAACAGATCGAAACCGAGCTCAACGGCGCCACCGACAACCCGCTGGTGCTGGGTACCGCGGACAATTACCGCGTGGTGTCCCAGGCCAACCCTCATGGCCAGTCCGTGGCAATGGCGGCGGACCTGCTGGCGATCGCCATGGCGGAAATCGGCTCCATCGCCGAGCGTCGTCTGGACCGTTTGATCAACCCGCACGTCAGCGGCCTGCCGGCTTTCCTGGTGGCCAACCCGGGCGTGAACTCCGGGATGATGATCGTGCAATACGTGGCCGCTTCGCTGTGCGCGGAGAACCGTCAACTGGCGCAACCGGCAGTCCTCGACAATTACGTCACTTCCGGTCTTCAGGAAGATCACCTGAGCCTGGGCACCAACGCCGCGCTGAAGCTGCATCGCGCGCTGGAAAACTGCACGCAGATCCTCGCCATCGAGTATTTGCTGGCGGCCCAGGCGTTTGAATTCTTGAAGGAACAACGCTTTGGTGCGGGCACCGATACCGCTTGGCGTCTGCTGCGTGAGCGAGTTCCTGCCTACGACCAGGACCGCTGGCTTGCACCAGACATTGCCGCCGCTGCCAGTGTTCTGAAAGACCCTGTTTTGCTGCAAAAAACGTTACCGAATTTGAATTGATTTCCCTATAAAACCAGCGTGCCAAGGCGCCACCCTCTCAAAAAGGGGGAAGCGACGGACAACGGACATCTCCGGAGCGTCTGGTTAGTTAATAGCTAACTCTCAAAAGGAGCACAAAAATGACTGCGCTAAATCTGATTCCCGGCCAACTGACCCTCGCCCAACTGCGTGACGTCTATCAGCAGCCGGTGAAACTGACCCTCGACAACAGCGCCTCGGCCCAGATCGAAGCCAGCGTTGCCTGCGTGGAACAGATCCTCGCCGAGAACCGCACCGCCTACGGTATCAACACCGGTTTCGGCCTGCTGGCCTCGACCCGCATTGCCAGCGAAGACCTGGAAAACCTGCAGCGCTCGCTGGTGCTGTCCCACGCCGCCGGTGTCGGCCAGCCGATCAGCGATGAGCTGGTGCGTCTGATCATGGTGCTCAAGGTCAACAGCCTGAGTCGTGGTTTCTCTGGCATCCGTCGTGTGGTGATTGACGCGCTGATCGCCCTGATCAACGCCGAGGTTTACCCGCACATTCCATTGAAAGGCTCGGTCGGTGCTTCCGGTGACCTGGCGCCTCTGGCCCACATGTCGCTGGTGCTGCTGGGTGAAGGCAAGGCTCGCTACAAGGGCGAGTGGATGGAAGCCACCGAAGCGCTGAAAGTTGCTGGTCTGACCCCGCTGACTTTGGCCGCGAAAGAAGGCCTGGCGCTGCTCAACGGCACCCAGGTGTCCACCGCATTTGCCCTGCGTGGCCTGTTCGAAGGTGAAGACCTGTTTGCTGGTGCCTTGGCACTGGGCGGCCTGACCGTTGAAGCGGTCCTGGGCTCGCGTTCGCCGTTCGACGCCCGTATCCATGCTGCCCGTGGCCAGAAAGGCCAGATCGACGCCGCCGCCGCTTATCGCGATCTGCTGGGCGAGCGCAGCGAAGTCTCCGACTCCCATGAAAACTGCGAGAAGGTACAAGACCCGTACTCCCTGCGTTGCCAGCCACAAGTCATGGGTGCCTGCCTGACCCAGTTCCGTCAAGCGGCCGAAGTACTGGCGATCGAATCCAACGCCGTTTCCGACAACCCGTTGGTTTTCGCCGCTGAAGGTGACGTGATCTCCGGTGGCAACTTCCACGCCGAGCCGGTGGCCATGGCCGCTGACAACATGGCATTGGCCATCGCTGAAATCGGTTCCCTGAGCGAGCGCCGTATCTCGCTGATGATGGACAAGCACATGTCGCAACTGCCGCCGTTCCTGGTGGCCAACGGCGGTGTGAACTCCGGCTTCATGATCGCCCAGGTGACCGCAGCGGCATTGGCCAGCGAGAACAAGGCGTTGTCCCATCCGCATTCGGTGGACAGCCTGCCGACTTCCGCCAACCAGGAAGACCACGTATCGATGGCTCCGGCGGCTGGCAAGCGCCTGTGGGAAATGGCCGAAAACACCCGTGGGATTCTCGCGGTGGAATGGCTGGCGGCAGCCCAGGGCCTGGACCTGCGCAATGGTCTGAAGACTTCGCCAAAACTGGAAAAAGCCCGTGCCATTCTGCGTAACGAAGTGCCGTTCTATGAGAAGGACCGCTTCTTCGCGCCGGACATCAATGCGGCGTCTGAACTGTTGGCCTCGCGTTGCCTGAACGAACTGGTGACGGCGAAGTTGCTGCCTAGCCTGTAATTGCCCCTTCGCGAGCAAGCCCGCTCCCACATGGATTGCGTTGAACCTGTAGGAGCTGGCTTGCCAGCGATTCGATTTTGCGTCGGATAACAATAATTAGGGACGAGAAATGCAACAGCCAGAAAAAGGTTTGAAACGCGGGCTCTCTGCCCGACATATTCGCTTCATGGCGCTGGGGTCGGCAATCGGCACCGGGCTGTTTTATGGATCTGCCTCGGCCATTCAAATGGCCGGTCCTGCGGTACTGCTCGCTTACCTGATCGGTGGCGCGGCGGTGTTCATGGTCATGCGCGCCCTCGGTGAGATGGCGGTGCACAACCCGGTGGCCGGCTCTTTCGGCCAGTACGCCAGCACCTATCTGGGGCCGATGGCGGGCTTCATCCTCGGTTGGACCTACGCATTCGAAATGGTCATCGTCGGCATGGCCGACGTCACTGCATTCGGTATCTACATGGGCTTCTGGTTTCCGGAGGTTTCCCGCTGGATCTGGGTGCTGGGTGTCGTTTCCATCGTTGGCGGCCTGAACCTGTGCAACGTCAAAGTCTTCGGTGAAATGGAGTTCTGGCTGTCGCTGCTCAAGGTCGCGGCCATCGTCGCGATGATCCTGGGTGGTTTCGGCATCATGCTGTTCGGCATCAGCTCGGCCCCCGGCCAAGCGACCGACATCAGCAACCTCTGGAGCCACGGCGGCTTCATGCCCAATGGCATGGGCGGTCTGATCGCTTCGTTCGCGGTGGTGATGTTTGCGTTTGGCGGTATTGAAATCATCGGCGTAACGGCAGGTGAAGCCAAAGACCCGCAGCACGTGCTGCCCCGGGCGATCAATGCTGTACCGTTGCGGATCCTGCTGTTCTATGTGCTGACGATGCTGGTGCTGATGTCGATCTTTCCATGGCAGCAGATCGGCAGCCAGGGCAGCCCGTTCGTGCAGATTTTCGACAAGCTGGGGATCAGCTCGGCGGCCACGATCCTCAACATCGTGGTGATCACGGCGGCGATTTCGGCGATCAACAGTGACATCTTCGGCGCTGGCCGCATGATGTTCGGTCTGGCCCAGCAAGGGCATGCACCCAAGGGCTTCGCCCGCCTGTCGCGCAATGGCGTGCCATGGATGACGGTGGTGGTGATGAGTGCTGCGCTGTTGCTGGGTGTGTTGCTGAACTACCTGATCCCGGAAAACGTGTTCCTGTTGATCGCTTCCGTCGCGACCTTTGCCACGGTGTGGGTCTGGCTGATGATTCTGGTGACCCAAGTGGCCATGCGCCGGTCCATGAGCGCCGAGCAGGTTGCACAACTGAAGTTCCCGGTACCGCTCTGGCCTTATGCGCCGGCGGCGGCGATAGCCTTCATGCTGTTCATTTTCGGCGTGCTGGGCTATTTCCCGGACACCCAGGCAGCGCTGATCGTCGGCGTGGTCTGGATCGTGTTGCTGGTGCTGGCTTACCTGACGTGGGTGAAACCGGCGGCGGGCCAGGCAGCCCTGGTGACGCAGGATCCTAATTTTTCCCATCGATAACCTAATGGAGGCCAAGGATGAAAACTCTCTGGCAACACTGTCACGTCGCAACCATGGCACAAGGCGTCTACTCGATCATCGAGGATGCGGCCATCGTGACGTCAGGAGCGCACATTGAGTGGATCGGCCCGCGCGGTGAGTTGCCGGCGGGCGAGTATCCGGCCGTCAATGATTTGAACGGGGCCTGGGTCACGCCGGGCCTGATCGACTGCCACACTCACACGGTGTTCGGCGGTAACCGCAGCGGTGAATTCGAACAGCGCCTGCAAGGCGTCAGCTACGCGGAAATCGCCGCCAGTGGCGGCGGTATCGCCAGCACCGTACGCGCCACCCGCGCAGCCAGCGAAGATGAACTGTTCGCCAGTGCCGCCAAGCGCCTGAAAAGCCTGATGCGTGATGGCGTTACCAGCATCGAAATCAAGTCCGGCTACGGCCTGGACCTGGCCAACGAGCGCAAGATGCTGCGTGTGGCCCGTCGCCTCGGCGCCGAACTGCCGGTCAGCGTGCGCAGCACCTGCCTGGCGGCTCACGCCTTGCCGCCGGAGTACAAGGATCGCGCTGACGACTATATCGATCACATCTGCGCCGACATGCTCCCGGCCCTGGCTGCCGAAGGGCTGGTCGACGCCGTGGATGCGTTTTGCGAGTACCTGGCGTTCTCCCCGGCGCAGGTCGAGCGGGTGTTCATTACCGCCCAGGCACTGGGCCTGCCAGTGAAGCTGCACGCCGAGCAGTTATCGTCGCTGCATGGCTCGAGCCTGGCGGCGCGCTATCACGCGTTGTCCGCCGATCACCTGGAGTTCATGACCGAGGACGACGCCATCGCCATGGCCAAGTCCGGTACGGTCGCGGTGCTGTTGCCCGGCGCCTTTTACTTCCTGCGTGAAACCCAATTGCCGCCGATGGAAGCCCTGCGCAAGCACGGCGTGAAAATCGCCATCGCCAGCGACCTCAACCCGGGCACCTCGCCGGCGCTGTCGTTGCGCCTGATGCTGAACATGGCTTGCACCTGCTTCCGCATGACCCCGGAAGAAGCCCTGGCCGGCGCGACGATTCATGCCGCCACCGCGTTGGGCATGGCCGATACTCATGGTTCGCTGGAGGTCGGCAAGGTCGCGGATTTTGTCGCCTGGCAAATCGATCGTCCGGCCGACCTGTGTTACTGGCTGGGCGGCGACCTGGAAAAACGCGTCGTGCGCCACGGCGTCGAATCAAGTCTGTAGGAGATCTGTTGTGGATAAGGTTCTGAACTTCAAACAAGGCCGCGTACCGCTGCTGATCAGCATGCCCCACGCTGGCGTGCGCCTGACGCCTGCGGTCGAAGCCGGGTTGATCCCTGACGCGAAAAGCCTGCCGGACACCGACTGGCACATCCCGCAGCTATACGACTTCGCCGCGGAACTGGGTGCAAGCACCCTGGCGGCCGAGTACTCGCGGTTCGTCATCGACCTTAATCGACCGTCCGACGACAAGCCTTTGTACGTGGGTGCGACCACCGGCCTGTACCCGGCGACGCTGTTCGACGGCATTCCGTTGTTCCGCGAAGGGCTGGAGCCTTCGAAAGAAGAGCGCGCGACTTATCTGGAGCAGATCTGGACGCCGTACCACAGCACCTTGCAGCAGGAACTGGCGCGGCTGAAGGCCGAGTTCGGCTATGCGCTGCTGTTCGATGCGCACTCGATCCGTTCGATCATCCCGCACCTGTTCGACGGCAAGTTGCCGGACTTCAACCTCGGCACCTTCAACGGCGCCAGTTGCGATCCACAGCTTGCGACCCGACTGGAAGCGATCTGCGCGCTTCACGACAACTACACCCACGTACTCAACGGGCGCTTCAAGGGCGGGCACATCACCCGCCATTACGGTAATCCGGCCGAGAACATCCACGCGGTGCAACTGGAGTTGGGGCAGGGCACCTACATGGAAGAGTTCGAGCCGTTCCGCTATCGCCCGGATCTGGCGGAACCGACGCGGTTGGTGCTCAAGGAGTTGCTGCAAGGCTTGCTGGCCTGGGGCGAAAAACACTACAAGCGCTAAAGCCTGACACGTAACCCTGTGGGAGCGAGCTTGCTCGCGATAGCGGTCTGTCTGTTACATCTATGTCGACTGATCCACCGCCATCGCGAGCAAGCTCGCTCCCACAGGTAAGTGTTCATTTTGAAAGCGCGACGTAACAGTCGCCACCGTGCAAAACACGGTCGCCACAGGTCGCTTTTACCGCTCGTCTGCTGCGTAATGTTCTGGCCACGGTGCACAAAGACACCGACCTCACAATAATCGCTGCCGCACGAGATGCTCTCTATGACAAGCACCAAAGGTTTGTTCGCCCGCTGTCTCTCAATCCTCTGCGGCACGGCTCTCCTGAGCACCGGCGCCCTGGCCGCTGACGACGCCTCCTGCAAAACAGTGCGCATGGGCGTGGTCAACTGGACCGATGTGATCGCCACCAGTGGCATGGCCGACGTGTTGCTCAATGGCCTCGGCTACGAAAGCAAACAGACCAGCGCCGTTCAGCAAATCATCTTCGCCGGGATCCGCGACAAGCGCCTGGACATTTTCCTTGGTTACTGGAAACCGGCGATGGACAAAAACATCGCGCCGTTCCTGGCCGCCAATCAAGTCAAAGTCATGGACAAGCCGAGCCTGGCTGATGCCCAGGCCACCCTTGCAGTCCCTGACTATGTAGCAGCGGCGGGCCTGAAGACCTTCTCCGACATCGCCAGATTCAAGGATCAGCTCGGCGGCAAAATCTACGGCATCGAGCCGGGCAGCGGCGCCAACACCACGATCAAGACCATGATCGAAACCAATCACTTCGGCCTGAAGGATTTCAAACTGATCGAGTCCGGTGAAGCCGGCATGCTCGCCGCCGTACAGCGCGCCGTGAATCGCAAGGAGTTCGTGGTGTTCGTCGGTTGGACTCCACACCCGATGAACATCAACATGAAGATCGCCTACCTGACCGGCAGCGAAGACGTGTACGGCCCGAATGAAGGTGCAGCGACCGTTTCCACCGTAACCGCGCCGGATTACGCCCAGCGCTGCCCGAACGTCAATCGACTGCTGGAAAACCTGACCTTCACCGCCGCCCAGGAAAGCCAGTTGATGGTGCCGATCATGGAGCGCCAAACGGCTCAGGATGTCGCGAAAAAATGGCTGCGCGAGCATCCGGAAGATCTCCAGCGCTGGCTGGCGGGTGTCAGCAGTTTTGATGGCAAGGATGGCGTGGCCACGGTTCAGGCCAGTCTGAAGAACTGACACCTTTCCAGATGTTTGCAAAACCTGTGGGAGCGAGCTTGCTCGCGATGGCGCCCTCACATTCAACATCTATGTTGCCTGTCAGTTCGCAATCGCGAGCAAGCTCGCTCCCACAGGTCATAAGTACGTCTTAAAAACCTGAACAGGCTTGCACCAGTCTTATGGCTCCTTATCCGCTCTCTGAACAAATGACGGCATTCGTCGACAAAACCCTGAGTTTCAATAGCACCGACAGCAGTATCACCGGATTGCGCCAGGCCTACAGCGAGATGTGCCGGGCATTCACGCCGCCGCGTCCCGCCGGGTTGTATGTGGTCGATTTCGAGTTGGCGGGGGTTGCCGTTCGTTCGTATCAGCCGCCGGTTTCACCTTCTGCTGGTGGCGTGCCGTGCATCGTCTATCTACATGGCGGTGGCTGGGTGGTGGGGGATCTGGATTCCCACGACTTCATTTGCGCGGAACTGGCCTCGACCCTCGGTGTGTTGGTGATCGCCGTCGATTACCGCCTGGCGCCGGAACATCCGTTTCCGGCGGCCTTCGACGATTGCCTCAAAGTCTGGCGGGCGTTGCGCACCGGGCCGTTCAAACTTGACCCTGCGCGTACGCTGGTGGCCGGCGACAGTGCCGGTGGCAACCTCGCGGTAGCGTTGTGCCTGGCGCTGCGCGATGCTGGCGAGCCGTTGCCGGCGGCGCAAGTTCTGATCTATCCGGGGTTGGGCGGCGATCAACGGCTGCCGTCGCGCAGTGAGTGCATCGACGCGCCGTTACTCAGCAGCAGTGACGTCGATTGCTATCACGCGCTTTACCTGCAGGGCACCCGCCATCCGAACGCCTACGCCATGCCATTGCTTGCCACGGATTTCAGCAGACTGCCACCGGCATGGATCGCCGTGGCGCAATTGGACCCGTTGCGTGATGACGGCGTGCTGTATGCCGAGCGACTGAGTACTGCCGGCGTTGCTGCCACATTGTACGTCGGCGAGGGTTTGGTCCATGGCTGTTTACGGGCCCGCGGGCAGGTGGCCGAGGTCGATGCGCTGTACGAAACCCTGTTTGGTTATCTTGCGGAAAAACTCTGACTTCGCACGGGCATGCTCATTGACGTAATTCGGGTTTATGATGCCCAACGGCAGAATAATAGAAGTCCCCCCAGGGATGACCTCGACCCCTTACGGAGTGCGCAATGCAGACTTTGTACCCGCAGATCAAACCCCACGCCCGGCACGATCTGGCCGTCGACGAGACCCACACGCTGTATGTCGACGAAAGCGGTTCACCGGAAGGTTTGCCGGTGGTGTTCATCCACGGCGGCCCCGGTGCCGGATGTGATGCCCAGAGTCGGTGCTACTTCGATCCAAATCTTTATCGCATCGTCACCTTCGACCAGCGCGGTTGTGGTCGCTCGACCCCCCACGCCAGTCTGGAAAACAACACCACCTGGGACCTGGTCGCCGACCTCGAGCGGATTCGCCAGCATCTGGGCATCGACAAATGGGTGCTGTTTGGTGGCTCCTGGGGTTCGACCCTGGCGCTGGCCTACGCGCAAACCCATCCTGAGCGGGTACACGGTCTGATCCTGCGGGGGATCTTTCTCTGCCGTCCGCAGGAAATCGAATGGTTCTACCAGGCCGGCGCCAGCCGCCTGTTCCCCGATTACTGGCAGGACTACATCGCGCCGATCCCGCTGGACGAGCGCGACGATTTGCTCGCTGCGTTCCACAAACGCCTGGTCGGCAACGACCAGATCGCCCAGATGCACGCGGCCAAGGCCTGGTCGACCTGGGAGGGCCGCACCGCGACCCTGCGCCCTAACCCTCTGGTAGTCGACCGTTTCTCCGAGCCTCAACGTGCGTTGTCGATTGCCCGCATCGAATGCCACTACTTCAGCAACCACGCCTTCCTGGAGCAGAATCAGCTGATCCGCGACATGGGCAAGATCGCCCATTTGCCCGGCGTGATCATTCATGGTCGCTACGACGTGATCTGCCCGCTGGATAACGCCTGGGAATTGCATCAAGCCTGGCCGAACAGCGAACTGCAGGTCATCCGCGATGCCGGTCATGCCGCTTCCGAGCCTGGCATCACCGACGCACTGGTACGCGCCGCCAATCAGATGGCCCGGCGTCTGCTCGACCTGCCGCCTGAAGAAGCATGAAGGGCCTGCTGCAGCGGGTACGCGGCGCGCGGGTCGAGGTCGCGGGCGAGATCGTGGGTGCCGTCGATCAGGGATTGCTGGTCCTGGTAGCCGTCGAGCCCGACGATACGCGGGCCAGCGCTGACAAACTCCTTAATAAGCTGCTTAACTATCGGGTATTCAGTGACGCTGAGGGCAAGATGAATCTGTCCTTGGCGGATGTGGGCGGTGGGCTGCTGCTGGTCTCTCAGTTCACCCTGGCTGCCGATACAAAAAACGGGCTGCGTCCGAGTTTCTCGACCGCGGCCCCTCCGGCGTTGGGCGAGGAGCTGTTCGACTATCTATTAGGCAAAGCGAAACAGGTGCATGGCACTGTGGCATCAGGTAGATTCGGCGCGGATATGCAGGTGCACCTGGTCAATGATGGCCCGGTAACCTTCCTGTTACAGACCTGAAAGCGCTTGAAACAAGTTTTTACGTTCATTTCGACTGAAAACAGGGGTTTTTCGCGATAAATACTTTGTTACCCCTGATGCGTTGTAACGCGGCCTACTAGATAATCCCGCGCTACGGGGATCAGCGTTCGTTGGTCCATTTTGACTTAGGTAGAGACTTGTCCGGATCCGATTGGGGAATCATTTCGCCACAGCGGAGTCGGAACAATGCTCGCCAACTTGGCAAGAGTGGTTTGCAAGGGCGGTTTTTTCATACCGTACACCGTGCAGGCCCTTTAACTGGCCGTTGGTTTTTTGATCTGTTTTCGGCGAGGGTTGCTCGTGATTGTTAGTCCCTGTAACGCACCAAAATTGTCTGCCAAACGGTTACGCAGCGCCCTGGTAGCGGGCTCTGCACTGCTCTGCCTGCTCAGCGCCGGTCAGCTTTGGGCATTCAGTCTGGATGATGTATCGGTCAAGGCAAAAGAACTGGCCGCGCAGAAATTCGAAGCGCCGCGCAGTAACCTGCCGAACGAGTTCCGCGACATGAAATTCGCGGACTATCAGAAAATTCGTTTTCTGACGGAAAAAGCCGAGTGGGCTGACCAGAAGACGCCGTTCAAGCTGTCCTTCTATCACCAGGGCATGCATTTCGATACGCCGGTGAAAATCAACGAAATCACCGCGAACACCGTCGAAGAGATCAAATACGATCCGAGTCGTTTCGACTTCGGCGATATGAAGTTCGATCCAAAGGCCACCGAACAACTGGGTTATGCCGGTTTCCGTGTGCTGTACCCGATCAACAAGGCCGACAAGCAAGACGAAATCATGACCATGCTTGGCGCGAGCTACTTCCGCGTCGTCGGCAAGGGTCATGTCTATGGTTTGTCCGCTCGCGGCATGGCGCTTGATACCGCATTGCCGTCCGGCGAAGAATTCCCGCGTTTCCGCGAGTTCTGGATTCAGCAGCCCAAGCCGGGCGACAAGCACCTGGTGATCTTCGCCCTGCTGGATTCCCCTCGTGCCACCGGTGCCTACCGCCTGACCCTGCGTCCGGGCAGCGACACCATCGTCGACGTCAAGGCGCAGATGTTCCTGCGTGACAAGGTCGGCAAACTGGGCATCGCCCCGTTGACCAGCATGTTCCTGTTCGGCGCCAACCAACCGTCGAAAGTACTGAACTACCGTCGCGAGCTGCACGATTCCAGCGGCCTGGCGATCCATGCCGGCAACGGCGAGTGGATCTGGCGTCCGCTGAACAATCCGAAGCACCTGGCCGTGAGCAACTTCAGCGTTGAAAACCCGCGTGGCTTCGGTCTGCTGCAACGTGGCCGCGACTTCAGCCACTACGAAGACCTCGACGACCGCTACGACAAGCGCCCAAGCGCCTGGATCGAGCCGAAGGGTGACTGGGGCAAGGGCACGGTCGACCTGGTCGAGATTCCGACCGCCGATGAAACCAACGACAACATCGTTGCTTTCTGGAATCCGGAAAAATTGCCGGAACCTGGCCAGCCGCTCGATGTCGCTTATCGTATGCACTGGACCATGGATGAAGCCTCGATTCACGCGCCGGACAGCGCCTGGGTCAAACAGACCCTGCGCTCCACTGGTGACGTCAAACAGTCCAACCTGATTCGTCAGCCGGACGGCAGCGTTGCCTACCTGGTGGACTTTGAAGGCCCGTCCCTGGCGGCTTTGCCGGCCGAAGCGGACGTTCGCAGCCAGGTCAGCGTCGGCGACAATGCCGAGCTGGTGGAAAACAGCGTTCGCTATAATCCTGAAACCAAAGGCTGGCGCCTGACCTTGCGGATGAAGATCAAGGATCCGAGCAAGTCCACCGAGATGCGTGCCGCGCTGGTGCAGAACATCGTGCCGGCGGACCTGGCCAAGACTTCGATTCCGTCGTCGAACTCGTCGGTTGCCAAGGCCGACAAGGTTGCCGCCAAGCAACAAGAGAAAGCTGACAAGGAAGCCAGGCAAGCGGAGGCCAAGCAGGCCGAAGCCAAGCCTGTTGCAGATGCCAAGGACAAGGCCAATAAAGACGCCAAGCAGCCTGTCGCTGCCGACGCGGCCCCAGCCACACCGGAATCGGCCCCGACTGAAGAAGTCCTGACCGAGACCTGGAGCTATCAGTTGCCTGCCGATGAGTAACTCTCAAGTACGGCCAGAAACTCTTTCCGAGTATCTGGCGCATCTGCCGATGACCGACCAGCAGCGCGCGGAACTCGCGGGCTGCAGGTCTTTCAGTGAACTGCATGAGCGTCTGTCGTCCTCGACTTTCGACGCGCCAGCCGAGGCTGCCCAGGCTTCGGTCGGCAAGCGCTTGACCCTGAGCACTGCCGAAGAATTGCAGGACGCCGAAATGCTGGTGCTCGACGCCAGCGGTCGCGTCTGCCTTAAGGCGACCCCACCGATTCGTCGGACCAAGGTCGTGCCGGAGCCGTGGCGCACCAATATTCTGGTGCGCGGCTGGCGGCGTCTGACCGGTCGCACCAATCCGCCGAAGCCGCCGAAAGACGAGAACGTGCTGCCGGCCGCGCGCTGGCGCACCGTCGGTTCGATCCGCCGCTACATTCTGCTGGTACTGATGCTCGGTCAGACCATCGTCGCCGGCTGGTTCATGAAAGGCCTCATGCCTTACCAGGGCTGGTCATTCGTCGACCTCGACGAAGTCTTGCACCAACCGTTACTGCAAACCGCCACCCAAGTGCTGCCATATGCATTGCAGACCAGCATCCTGATCCTGTTCGGGATCCTGTTCTGCTGGGTTTCGGCGGGTTTCTGGACCGCGCTGATGGGCTTTCTCGAGTTGCTAACCGGGCACGATAAATACCGCATCTCCGGTAAAAGTGCTGGTAACGAGCCGATTCCAAAGGATGCGCGCACCGCGCTGGTGATGCCGATCTGCAACGAAGACGTGCCTCGGGTATTCGCCGGTCTGCGTGCAACGTTCGAATCGGTCGCGGCCACGGGTGACCTGGACCGCTTCGACTTCTTCGTCCTCAGCGACAGTAACGACGCCGATATCTGCGTCGCCGAGCAACAGGCCTGGCTGGATGTCTGCCGCGAAGCCGGGGGCTTCGGCAAGATTTTCTATCGCCGCCGTCGTCGTCGCGTAAAACGTAAAAGCGGCAACCTCGACGACTTCTGCCGTCGTTGGGGCGGTGACTACAAGTACATGGTCGTACTCGACGCCGACTCCGTGATGAGCGGTGAGTGCCTGACCAGCCTGGTACGCCTGATGGAAGCCACGCCGGACGCCGGCATCATCCAGACCGCGCCGCGTGCGTCGGGCATGGACACCCTTTATGCGCGCATGCAGCAGTTCGCCACCCGCGTGTACGGGCCGCTGTTCACCGCCGGCCTGCACTTCTGGCAGTTGGGCGAGTCGCACTACTGGGGCCACAACGCGATCATCCGCATGAAGCCGTTCATCGAGCACTGCGCCCTGGCGCCATTGCCCGGTAAAGGCGCATTCGCCGGTGCGATCCTGTCCCACGACTTCGTCGAAGCCGCGCTCATGCGTCGTGCCGGTTGGGGCGTGTGGATTGCCTACGATTTGCCGGGCAGCTATGAAGAACTGCCGCCGAACCTGCTGGACGAACTCAAGCGCGACCGTCGCTGGTGCCACGGCAACCTGATGAACTTCCGCCTTTTCCTGGTCAAGGGCATGCACCCGGTGCACCGCGCGGTGTTCCTGACCGGCGTGATGTCCTACCTGTCGGCGCCGTTGTGGTTCTTCTTCCTGGTGCTGTCGACCGCGCTGCTGGCGGTCAACACGCTGATGGAGCCGCAATACTTCCTCGAACCGCGTCAGCTCTATCCGCTGTGGCCACAATGGCATCCGGACAAGGCGATCGCGCTGTTCTCGACCACCATCGTGCTGCTGTTCCTGCCGAAGCTGTTGAGCATCATCCTGATCTGGGCCAAGGGTGCGAAAGAGTTCGGCGGCAAGTTCAAGGTGACCCTGTCGATGCTCCTGGAGACGCTGTTCTCCATGCTGCTGGCGCCGGTACGGATGATTTTCCACACCCGTTTCGTACTGGCCGCGTTCCTCGGCTGGGCCGCAACGTGGAATTCCCCGCAGCGTGACGACGACTCCACACCATGGAGCGAGGCGGTCAAGCGCCACGGTCCGCAAACCTTGCTGGGCTTCTTCTGGGCCTTGCTGGTGATCTGGTTGAACCCGAGCTTCCTGTGGTGGCTGGTGCCGATCGTCGGTTCGTTGATGCTGTCGATCCCGGTGTCGGTGATCTCCAGCCGTGTCGGCCTGGGCCTGAAGTCCCGTGACGAGAACCTGTTCCTGATCCCTGAGGAATACAATCCGCCGCAGGCACTGCTGGCGACCGACCAGTACACCCACGAAAACCGCTGGCACGCGCTGAACGACGGCTTCGTCCGCTCGGTGGTCGATCCACAGCAGAACGCCCTGGCGTGCTCGCTGGCGACTTCCCGGCACAATCAGTCCGAGCCGATCGAATGGCTGCGGATCGAACGGGTACGGCATGCAATGAAAGTCGGGCCTGAAGGCCTGACCAACAACGAGCGTGTGCAACTGCTGAGCGATCCGGTAGCTCTGGCTCGCCTGCATGAGCAGGTTTGGAGTGAAGGCCATCCAGAGTGGCTGGGCGCGTGGCGCAAGTCGGTGAAGGCCGATCCCCATGCACCGCTGCTGCCGCTCAAGCCGCTGAGCGTTCAGCCTCAGTTGGCATAATAAAAAACCCCGCGAAAGCGGGGTTTTTTATGGCTTGAAGTTTGTTCTTGAGCTTGCACCAGATTCTGTAACGGCAGCGTCTGGTCGATCGCTTTCACTTTGGCGTTCATGCGATTAGCGAAACTGTCGAGCCCTGTGGGCTTGCCCGCGAAGGCATCACCTCGGTCTTTAGTAGGCCGAGGCATACGGATCACCTCAAACCCTGAACTTGCCCACCAACATCTGCAAATGCGTCCCCAACCGCGCCAGCTCAACGCTGGACGCTGCCGTCTCTTCACTCGCCGCCGACGTCTGATCCGACACATCCCGCACATTCAGCACGCTACGGTTGATCTCCTCCGCCACGGCGCTTTGCTGTTCGGCTGCCGCGGCGATCTGCTGGTTCATCGCCTGGATCGCCGACACCGTGCGGGTGATGCTTTCCAGTGAACCGCCGGCACGGCGGGTCAGTTCGACGCTGCTGTCGGTCAGGGTGCGGCTGTTGTCCATGATGGTCGCCACTTGCTGGGTGCCGTTTTGCAGGCCGACGATCAGCTCTTCGATCTCTTCGGTGGACTTCTGTGTGCGCTGGGCCAGGCTGCGGACTTCGTCTGCCACCACGGCAAAACCACGGCCGGCCTCACCGGCACGGGCGGCTTCAATCGCGGCGTTGAGGGCCAGCAGGTTGGTTTGCTGGGCCACGGACTTGATCACGTCGAGCACGCTGCCGATCTTGTCGCTTTCGCGCTTGAGTTCGCCCATGGCCTCGGTGGAGTGACCGACTTCCTCGGCCAGGCGTTCGATCTGGGCGATGGCTTCGCCGACGACTTTGTCGCCCTCCCGGGCCTGCTGATCGGCGGCGACGGCGGCTTCGGAGGCTTCTTCGGCGTTGCGCGCAACTTCCTGCACGGTGGCGGCCATTTCGTTCATGGCGGTTGCGACCTGATCGGTTTCGACCTTCTGACTGTTGACCCCGGCGCTGGTCTGCTCGGTGACGGCAGACAGCTCTTCAGCGGCGCTGGCGATCTGCGTGACGCCATCGCTGATGCCGCCGATCAGTTCGCGCAGCCCTTGGGTCATGCTTTGCATGGCTCGCTGCAACTGGCCGAGTTCGTCACGGCGCTGCGATGTCAGGTTGTGCGTCAGGTCGCCACTGGCGACGCGCTGGGCCACGATCAGGGTCTGGTTCAATGGAATGATGATCTGTCGGGTGATCGCCCAGGCGGCCAGCAGGCCGAAGGCGATGGCCAGCACGGTGGCGAGGGTCAGCATGTTCTTGGCATGGGCGGCGTCGGTGTCACGCACGACGGTTTGCGAGACGGTGAGTTTCTGGCTCATGTCCAACAGGATGTCGCCTTGGGTGGACATGCGTGCCAGGGCCTTGGCGCTGGCCACCTGGGAGTCGCGGAACTGGCTGACGGCGGCGCGATAGGCCCTCAGCGAGTCAGTTGCCTGTTGCAGGTTGGCGATGTGTTCTTCAGGCAGTTTGATCGGCAGGCTCTCGAGGTTCTTCAGGGCGTTGTCGATCGCGTCGAGGGCTGGCTGTTCGGCTTCGCTCTTACCGCTGTAGGTGTAGCCGCGAACCTGGAAGCGCGCCTGCTGGATCAGTTTGCTCAGGTCGATCACGCTGTTGAACGCCGCTACGCTGTCGCCTTGCAGCATGGATTTTTCCACTTCGGCGACGCGGGCCACGGCATTGTCGGCAGTGGCGCCGAGCTTGCTGCGGGCGTCTTCACGCTGGGCGCCGGCCTGGGTCATGTCGTTGAAGGCGCGGCGGTATTCGGCGACAGCGGCCAGTTGTTGATCGACCATGGCCGTATCGGCCGGTTGCTCGATCAGGCCGCGGGCGGTCTGCAGGCCGCTTTCGAGTTTGCCTAACAGATCGTTGACGGCGCCGGGACCTTGTTCGCCGCGACGCATCTCGTAATCCAGGCGTGCAATGCGCAGGTCCTTGGTCAGGTCGTTGAGGCTGGCGATGAACCCCAGTTTATCGCCACGGCTGGTCACGCCGCTCAGGCCGCTCCAGCCGGTGAAGGTGATCAGCAGGGTCAGCAGCAGCACCAGACCGAAGCCGATCCCCAGCTTGCGTTTGACGCTGACGTTACCCAGATTCTCGGCTAGCCATTGATACATGCTGAAACTCCCCGGACCAAACAATGGTTTTATGGGGGCTTTATCGGCAGGAGGGCTGGATTCTGTAGGTGACTCCCGATGTACGGGCAAGTGATCATCTGTGGCAAATGTTGACCTGTGGGAGCGAGCTTGCTCGCGATGGCGTTGTTTCAGGCAACACGGATGTCGACTGTTACTCCGCTATCGCGAGCAAGCTCGCTCCCACAGGGACAGTGTCTGGATTTAAAAGAGGCGTGCCAGCAACGCGGTCACGGCGGTTTCGACCCGCAGGATGCGCTCGCCCAGTTGCACCGGTTGCAGGCCGGATTTGCCCAGCAGGTCGATCTCGTAGGGAATCCAGCCACCCTCGGGGCCGATGGCCAGGGTCACCGGTTCGCTGAGTGCGCGAGGGCAGGGCGGGTAATTGCCCGGATGCCCCACCAGGCCGAGGGTGCCTTCGGTCATCGCGGGCAGACGGTCTTCGACGAAGGGCTTGAAGCGCTTCTCGATCACGACTTCCGGCAACACACTGTCCCGCGCCTGTTCCAGGCCGAGGATTAACTGCTCGCGAATCGCCTCTGGCTCCAGGAACGGGGTCTGCCAGAAGCTCTTCTCGACGCGATAGCTGTTGACCAGCACGACCCGTGGCACACCCATGGCCGCCACGGTCTGGAACACCCTGCGCAGCATCTTGGGTCGTGGCAGGGCCAATACCAGGGTCAATGGCAGCTTGGCCGGTGGTGGCTGGTCGAGGGTGACGCGCAATTCCGCTTCGTCGGCGTCCAGGCGCAGCACTTCGGCCGAACCCATCAAACCGCCGATTCGCCCGACGCGCATGCTGTCACCGACTTCGCAGCGGTGGACTTCCTGCATGTGGGTCAACCGGCGATCACGCAGGATCGCGCGGTCGGCCGCAATGAAATCGGCCTCTTCGAGGAGCAGCAGGTTCACGCTTGGGTCGCTGGCGGCTGGTCGTTGTGATCGTCAGCCGGTTGGTCTTCCGGATGGTCGCCGCGCTTGCTGATCAGACTGCCGAACAGGATGCCGATCTCGAACAACAGCCACATCGGAACGGCCAGCAGGGTCTGCGAGAAGATGTCCGGTGGTGTCAGGATCATGCCGACCACGAAGCAGCCGATGATCACGTACGGACGGATTTTCTTCAGGTATTTGACATCGACCACGCCGATCCACACCAGCAGCACCACGGCCACCGGAATCTCGAACGCTACGCCAAAGGCGAAGAACAGCGTCATGACGAAATCGAGGTAACTGGTGATGTCGGTCATCATTTCCACGCCGGCCGGGGTGGCGGCAGCGAAGAACTTGAAGATCAGCGGGAACACCAGGAAATAGGCGAAGGCCATGCCGGCGTAGAACAGAAAGATGCTGGAGACCAGCAAGGGCACGGCGATGCGCTTTTCATGCTTGTACAGGCCGGGGGCGATGAAACCCCAGATCTGGTGCAGGATCACCGGAATGGCCAGGAACAGCGAGACCATCATCGTCAGCTTCAGTGGCGTCAGGAACGGCGACGACACGTCAGTGGCAATCATCGTCGCGCCAGCGGGCAGGTATGCGCGCAGCGGCGTGGAGACGAAGGTGTAGATCTGCTGGGTGAAGGCGAACAGCCCGGCAAAGATGATGAAGATCGCCGCTACGCAGCGCAGCAGACGGGTACGCAACTCGGTGAGGTGCGAAACCAGCGGCATGTGCTGGTCGTTTTCAGGGAGATCGCTCATGGGGCTCGCGGCGGCAAAGTGGTGTCATTGGGCGCTGGCGTTGTCGGCGCGGCGGCTGGAGCAACGGGTTCAACCGGCATCGCTGCCACAACAGGCGCAGGTTCCGCCGTCGGAGCAGGTGTCGGGTCGACAGCCGCGGCAGGCGCAAGAATCGTCTGCGTACCCACATGTTCCACCGGCGTCGGCTCCTGCTGGGTCGGCGTGAAGATTTTCCGCGCCTCCTGCTCAAGCGAAAGGATGTGCTCGTTGTGCAGTTGCCGACGAATCTCGTCGGCACCGATTTCACGTTCAACTTCCTGTTTGATTGCGTTGAAGCTGCGCTTCAGGCGCCCGACCCACAGGCCGGCGGTGCGCGCAGCGCCCGGCAAGCGCTCGGGACCCAGCACCAGCAGGGCGACGAGGCCGACGAGCAGCAGTTCAGAGAAGCTGATACCAAACATTAGTCAGTGCTCACACGTCTTTGCGGATCGGCTCTTCGACTTTCTGTGCCTGCACGTCGATGGTGTGCGGCTGGTTCACGGATGCCTGTGCCTGAACCGGGGGAACCGGTTGGGCTGGGGTCGCGTTCGGGTCGGCCGGTTTTTCATCGTCGTTCATGGCTTTGCGGAAGCCCTTGATCGACTCGCCGACGTCAGTGCCGAGGTTTTTCAGTTTCTTGGTGCCGAACACCAGTACCACGACAACCAGGATGACGACCCAGTGTTTCCAGTCAAAAATGCCCATGCTGCTGCTCCTCTCTAATAGTTATTCAGGCGGACGGGCGCGAGGCTTTCTCGGCGTGTCCGGAGAGACCGAAACGACGGTCCAGTTCATCGAGTACAGCCTGTGGATGCTGCCCCAATTGGGCGAGCATGACCATGCTGTGGAACCACAGGTCGGCGGTTTCGTAGATCACATCGCTGCAGTCGCCGCTGACGGCGGCGTCCTTGGCGGCGATGATGGTTTCGACCGACTCTTCGCCGACTTTTTCCAGAATCTTGTTCAAGCCCTTGTGGTACAGGCTGGCGACATACGAGCTGTCGGCGGCGGCGCCTTTGCGCTCCTCCAGTACCTCGGCGAGGCGGGTGAGAGTGTCACTCATGTTTGTGCCCTGCGGAATAGATGGCGTGCGGATCTTTCAGGACCGGGTCGACGGTTGTCCAGTCGCCGTTCTCATAGACGCGGTAGAAGCAGCTCTGGCGGCCGGTATGACAGGCGATGTCGCCGATCTGCTCGACCATCAGGATGATGACGTCGGCGTCGCAGTCCAGGCGCATCTCGTGCAGGGTTTGCACATGGCCGGACTCTTCGCCCTTGCGCCACAGCTTGCCACGGGAACGTGACCAGTAAATGGCACGGTTCTCGGCAGCGGTCAGTTCCAGTGCTTCGCGGTTCATCCAGGCCATCATCAGGACGCGCCCGGTCTTGTGATCCTGGGCAATGGCCGGCACCAGGCCGTCAGCGTCCCACTTGATCTCGTCCAGCCAGTTTTTCATCTTCGACTCCGACAGCGGGCTCGACACTTCAATAGCCGAGCTCAGGCGTTCAAACAGTGTGCCAGTCGTTCACACAACTGGCTATCGGCGCACGACCAGATACAAACCGACCGCCATCATGATTCCCGCCGGCCAATAGGCCAACTGGTTCAGCGGTCCGCCAGCGGCAAGGACGGCGCCACCAGCCAGATGGGCCGTACCGAGCAGGCGCAGGAACCAGTCGTCACGGCGTCGACGCCACGGTGGCGGCGGGTCGTAGGCGTGGGGTTGGGACATGCGTTCGAGCAGGTCGCGGGCCATGTTGGCCAGGTGCGGGATCTGTTCGAACTGGCTGTGCACGTTGCCGAGCAGGGCTTTGGGGCTGACCCGCTCGCGCATCCAGCGTTCGAGGAATGGCTGAGCGGTGTTCCACAGATCGAGGTCCGGGTACAGCTGGCGGCCCAGGCCTTCGATGTTCAACAGGGTTTTTTGCAGCAAGACCAACTGTGGCTGCACTTCCATGTTGAAGCGGCGCGCAGTCTGGAACAGGCGCATCAGCACCTGACCGAAGGAAATATCTTTTAACGGTTTTTCGAAGATCGGCTCGCACACGGTACGGATCGCCGCTTCGAATTCGTTGAGCTTGGTTTCCGCCGGCACCCAGCCCGAATCGATGTGCAGTTGCGCTACGCGACGGTAATCGCGCTTGAAGAAGGCGAACAGGTTGCGCGCCAGGTAATCCTGGTCTTCCGGGGTCAGGCTGCCGACGATGCCGCAGTCGATCGCAATGTACTGCGGGCTCCACGGATTCACGGTGCTGACGAAAATGTTGCCGGGGTGCATGTCGGCGTGGAAGAAACTGTCGCGGAACACCTGGGTGAAGAAAATCTCCACGCCACGCTCGGCGAGCATTTTCATGTCCGTGCGCTGGTCGGCCAGAGTCGCCAGATCGGTAACCTGAATACCGTAGATGCGTTCCATCACCAGCACTTTCGGCCGGCACCAGTCCCAATAGACTTGCGGGACGTACAGCAGCGGCGAGCCGTCGAAGTTGCGCTTCAACTGGCTGGCGTTGGCCGCCTCGCGCAGCAGGTCGAGTTCGTCGTAGATGGTTTTTTCATAATCGCTGACCACGTCCACCGGGTGCAGCAGGCGCGCATCGGCCGAGAGTTTTTCGGCGGCGCGGGCGAGGATGAACAGCCACGCCAGGTCCTGGGCAATCACCGGTTTGAGGCCCGGGCGGATCACCTTGACCACCACTTCTTCACCGGTTTTCAGTTGCGCGGCGTGCACCTGCGCCACTGAGGCCGAGGCCAGCGGTTCGACGTCGAAACGGCTGAAGACTTCGCTGATTTTCTTGCCCAGCTGTTCTTCGATCAGCTTGACCGACACCTGCGAGTCGAATGGCGGTACGCGGTCCTGCAGCTTCATCAGTTCGTCGGCGATGTCCTCGGGCAACAGGTCGCGGCGAGTGGACAGGATCTGCCCGAACTTGATGAAGATCGGCCCCAGGTCCTGCAACGCCAGGCGCAAGCGCGCGCCACGGCTCAGGTCCAGGGTTTTGCGGGGGAACCAGCGCCACGGCAAGGCGTAACGCAGCGCCCGCAAGAACCAGGGCAGCGGCAGGGCGAACAGCAGGTCATCGAGGCGGTAGCGGATCACGACGCGCTGGATGCGCAACAGACGGCGGACGGCAAGCAGCTTCATGCGTTATCGCTTGGGTCGAGGGATCGGGAAAGGCGCTCGAAACGCGCCTCGAGACGTTCCAGATCGAGCTTGATCTGGTCCAGTTCACTGAATCGGGCTTCGGCTTCGCGCTGGCCGACGAGGGTGCGCGATTCTTCGGCCAGGTATTCGCCCAGGTTCTGGTTGAGGCTGGCGAACCCTTGCTGATACCAGCGGGCGCGGCTGCGCAGGTGACCACCGATCAGTTGCGTGGCCACAGGTCCCAGCCAGCGCGAGAGTTCGTACTCCCAATCCAGCTCCAGGTCCTGGAGGATCGCCGCCAGTTCCAGCAGCACGCCGCTGTCGCCGTCGAGTTCGACTTCAGGGGCGTGCAGGACCGAGGTCTTGTCCTTGCTCATCGCCAGTTTCAACAGGCTCGAGGCAGGTGCGCGCAAGGTGCAGTCGGCGCCGGTTTCCCACTGGGAAGCGAGCATCAGGCCTTCGTCGCTGGGCAGGATGAACAGTTGCAGCACCGGGCTGCGGCAATCGACGGCAATCACCTTGCCGGTCAAATGCGCCAGCCGCGGCAGCGCCGTGCTGTCGAGACGCAGCACCCGGTTCAGGCCGAGTTCAACGCTGGCGAGCAGGCCGGCGAGCAACATCAGGGCTTGATGCCGCGGTGCAGGGCAACGATGCCTGCGGTCATGTTGTGATAGGTCACGCGGTCGAAACCGGCCTCGACCATCATCGACTTCAGGGTTTCCTGGTTCGGGTGCATGCGGATCGATTCGGCCAGGTAGCGATAGCTTTCCGAGTCGTTGGTGATCAGCTTGCCCATCAGCGGCATGAAGGCGAACGAGTAAGCATCGTAGGCCTTGGACATCAGTGCGTTGGTCGGCTTGGAGAACTCCAGTACCAACAAGCGGCCGCCCGGCTTGAGCACGCGCAGCATCGAGCGCAGGGCATCTTCCTTGTGGGTCACGTTGCGCAGGCCGAAGGCGATGGTCACGCAGTCGAAATGGTTGTCCGGGAACGGCAGTTTTTCCGCGTCGGCCTGGACGAATTCGACGTTGCCGGCCACACCGAGGTCCAGGAGGCGGTCACGACCGACCTTGAGCATGGATTCGTTGATGTCGGCCAACACGACCTGGCCGGTCGGGCCTACCAGGTGCGAGAATTTTCTGGTCAGGTCGCCAGTGCCGCCGGCGATGTCGAGCACGCGGTTACCGGCACGAACGCCCGACAGTTCGATCGCGAAACGCTTCCACAGACGGTGCATGCCGCCCGACAGAAGGTCGTTCATCAGGTCGTACTTGGCGGCTACCGAGTGGAAAACCTCAGCGACTTTTTCCGCTTTCTGGCTTTCCGGAACGTTTTTGAAGCCGAAGTGAGTGGTGGGTTCGGCATCGCTGCCTTTGCGCTGATCAGTCATATCGCTGTCACCAAAAGAGAATGCGCGACATTCTAATCCCCAAGGCATGCTTTGTCTTGGCAAGGCTGAAGGTAAGATGGGCAACCATCGGGACGTTTTGACGCAGCAGTGGTCAAAATGCCTCGGGAAAGCATCCATAAAGCAGGAGTCATTTGATGGCCCGTATTAGTGTTGAACGTGCCCATGGCCTGGGTAAGGAAGCGGCTCGCGAGAAGGCCGACAAGCTGGCGCAGAAACTTTCCGATCAGTATGGCCTGGAGCCGCAGTGGTCCGGCGACACCCTCAACCTCAAGCGCTCGGGTGTGAAGGGTGCGGTGCATGTCAGTGAAGATTCGATCAAGGTCGACGTGGAGCTGGGCCTGATGATGTCGGCCATGAGCGGCATGATCAAAGCGGAAATCGAAAAGGCGCTCGACAAGGCCCTGGCCTGATTTCCAGCTGTAATGAGATCCCCTGTGGGAGCGAGCTTGCTCGCGATGGCGCAGTGTCAGTCGACATTAATTTTGACTGATGAATCGCTATCGCGAGCAAGCTCGCTCCCACAGTTTTTTGCGTGGCGCTCTCAAAGGTTTATGTCATTTGTTAGGGTGCCGTTTCTAATTTTTCTCCCTATTTTGTGCCAGAGCCCGACACTTACCCGGGCAGTTCCTCAAACCTTCTGCGCGTGAGGTGCACCATGGCCAAAGTTATTTTGAAGAAAAAAATCGACCCGTCGACCGGCACGCTGGGCGACGTCAAATCCTATGCCCGCAAGATCTGGCTGGCAGGCCTGGGTGCCTACGCCAAGGTCGGCCAAGAGGGCAGCGAGTACTTTCAGGAGCTGATCAAGGCTGGTCAGGTTGTTGAAAAGAAAGGCAAAAAAGTAGTCGCTGAGAAGCTTGAAGCGGCCAATGCCGAGATCGATGAAGCCAAGAGTGAAGTCAGCACTTTCAAAGGCAAGGTCGAGGTTCAACTCGACAAGGTCGAGAAGGCGTTCGACACGCGTGTCGCAAGTACCTTGAATCGTATCGGTATTCCGTCTAAACATGACGTTGAGACACTCTCTGCTAAGCTCGATGAGCTGACGGCATTGCTCGAACGTGTCGCGCGTAAATCTTAAGGAGAACGGGATGGCTGTTAAAAAGAAAACCGAAAAAGAAGGCAGCTCGTGGATCGGGAAGGTTGAAGATTACTCCCGAAAAATCTGGCTGGCTGGTTTAGGCGTGTACTCGAAGATCGACACTGACGGCAGCAAACTCTTCGATGCATTGGTTAAGGACGGCGAGAAAGCCGAGAAGCTCACCAAGAGCGCTGTTGGCAAGACTGTCGACGCCGCCAAGGACTCCGCTTCTTCGGCCAAGTCGCGCATCAGCGGCGTGAAAGATCGCGCACTGGGCAAGTGGGATGAGCTGGAAGGTGCTTTCGACAAGCGTCTGAACAGCGCCATTTCGCGTCTGGGCGTACCGAGCCGCAACGAGGTCAAGGCACTGCACAGCAAGGTCGAAACCCTGACCAAGCAAATCGAAAAACTGACCGGTGCCAAGGTTGCGCCTGTTGCGGCGAAAACCGCGGCAGCCAAGCCTGCTGCCAAAACCGCAGCCAAGCCACTGGCAAAAGCAGCGGCTAAACCTGCTGCCAAGCCTGCGGCTAAAACTGCAGCCGCCAAACCGGCCGCAGCCAAACCTGCAGCCAAGCCGGTGGCTGCAAAAGCCGCCGCCAAACCAGCGGCTAAACCGGCCGCCAAGCCTGCAGCGAAAACTGCAGCGGCCAAACCCGCTGCGGCGAAAAAACCAGCGGTGAAAAAGCCTGCAGTTCCAAAGGCCGTCGCGCCAAAACCAGCAGTGGCAGCTGCCAAACCGGCAACGCCGGCAGCTCCGGTCAGCGCTTCGAACTCCGCTACCGCACCGACCCCTGCGGTCACCCCGACTGTCGCGCCAGCTCCATCGACGCCAACCAGTCAGTCCTGATTTTCAGGGCTCAAGAAAACGCCCGGCCTGTGAAGGTCGGGCGTTTTTGTTTGTGTGCGAATCTCTGACCGACACAAGCCCAATGTGGGAGCGAGCTTGCTCGCGATGAGGCCATCACATTCAATATTGATGTTGGCTGATCCGCCGCCATCGCGAGCAAGCTCGCTCCCACAGGTTTGGTGGGTGTCAGGGTTATTCGTGGTCTTCCAGGTACTCCATCGCCATCTGTTCGGTCGCGGCCTTCATCGATGGCAGCAGGTGCGGCGCCACCAGCATCATGATCTGGTAAACCACCAATCGCACTTCGCCCTGACGATCAAGAATCCGCTGATAGTCCAGTGAGAAAAGCAGCGTCATGGTGATCTGCTCCACCAGTTGCCCCAGTGCCTGGGTATCGCTGACCAGCAGCCCTTGCGCCTTCAACCGTGCCAGCAGCGACGCCAGTGTGCGCTTGAGTGCATTGAGCAGGTTGCGAATGCCCTTGGCCAGTTTCGGCAGGCGCCCGGCGAGGTTCGACAGATCCTGGAACAGGAACCGGTAGTGGGACAGGCGTTCGACGATCAGGTGCAGGAACAGCCAGTATTCTTCGGGTGCCAGTTCGGCATCGGCCGGTGGATCGAGCAAGGGGGCCAGTTCGACCTGGAAACGCTCGAACAGCCCGAGAATCAGAGGCTCCTTGCCGTGGAAGTGGTAGTAGAGGTTGCCCGGGCTGATGCCCATCTCATTGGCAACTTCCATGGTGGAGACATTCGGTTCGCCCTTCTGATTGAACAACTGCAGGGCACATTCGAGGATCCGGTCGCGGGTTTTCATCCAGTCTTCTTAATGATCGGGTCTTGCCACGGCCGACAGTGGCCGTGGCTCGTTGAACGTCAGCGCACGCGCACGTAAGTACCGGGTGCTGCCTCCATCGGTGGATAGTTCTGGTTGCCGAGCGCCATGTGGGTTTCCTTCTGCGCGCCGGAGCGTTCCTGAATCCAGCCAAGCCATTGGGTCCACCAACTGCCATCGACACGCTTGGCGTCGTAGTACCAGGCCCGTGGGTCGCTGCTGAATTTGCCGTTCTCGACGTAGTTGGCTTTCGGGTTGCTCGGCGGGTTGAGGATGCTCTGCACATGGCCGCTGTTGGACAGCACGAAGCGCCGCTCGCCACCGAGCAACAGCGTCGAGCGATACACCGCGTCCCACGGCGTGATGTGATCGTTGATGCCGGCGACGCTGAAGCTGTCGACGGTGACCTTCTGCAAGTCGATCGGCGTGCCACACACTTCCAGGCCGCCCGGGTGAGTCAGCGGGTTGTGCTTGAAGAAGTCCAGCAGGTCACCATGCAGGGCGGCCGGCAGGCGCGTGTTGTCGTTGTTCCAGTAGAGAATGTCGAACGCCGGTGGCTCCTTGCCCAACAGGTAGTTGTTGACGAAGTAGCTCCAGATCAAATCGTTCGGGCGCATCCAGGCGAAGACCTTGGCCATGTCACGGCCGTCCAGTACACCTTTCTGATAGGAGCGGCGTTTGGCGGCTTCCAGAGTCTGTTCGTCGGCGAACAGCGTTGCGGGGCTGTCCATCTGGCTGTCGAGCAGGCTCACCAGGTAAGTTGCGCTGGACACCCTGCGCAGCTGCCGTTTGGCCTGCAGGTGTCCTTGCAGCGCGGCAATGGTCAGACCGCCGGCGCAAGCGCCCATCAGGTTGACCTCCCGTGCGCCCGTGATCGCCCGGCAGACATTCATGGCCTCTTCTACCGCTTCCACGTAGGTCGAGAGCCCCCATTCGCGGTGACGCACATCCGGGTTGCGCCAGCTGATCATGAAGGTTTGCAGGCCGTTTTTCAGCGCGTACTGGACGAAGCTGTTGTGGGGACTCAGGTCGAAAATGTAGTACTTGTTGATTTGCGGCGGCACCACCAGCAGGGGCTTGGAATACTGCTTTTCGCTCATCGGTTTGTACTGGATCAACTCCAGCAGTTCGTTGCGAAACACCACGGCTCCGGTGGAGGTGGCGACCGTCTTGCCAACCTCGAATGCTTGCTTGGTGACTTGCCGGGGCAGGCCGTCGTTGTGCAGCAGATCGTCCACCAAATGGCTGATGCCACGCACCAGGCTGTTACCGCCGGAATTGAAGAGCTCCTTGACCGCCAGTGGATTGAGCAGGGTGTTGGAGGGTGATACGGCGTCGTTGAGCAAGGTGAACGCAAAGTGGGCACGGGCGCGGTCGTCCGGGCTCATGTCGCTCTCGTCGATCCAGCTCTTGACCTGTTTCTGCCAGCTAAGATAGGCCTGCAGGCTGCGCCGATAAAACGGGTTGAGGCTCCATGCCGGATCGGTGAAACGGGTGTCCTGCGGGTTGGTCGGGTGCAGGGTTTCGCCCAGCAGCACACGACCAAGCTGGCCGCCGAGTTTGAGGGCATGTCGGGCACTGTGCACCGGATTGCGCAAGCCATGGGCGGCCACACTACGCAGGGTCGATAACAGATCCCGACCGCGCAGGCCGGTAATCGCACTCTGTGCATTGATGAACGCGGCGGGAGTCGGTAAGGAATCCCTCGCTGGTTTCTCGCGCATGAGTCAACACTCCTTCGTCTTCAGGCTAAAAACAAACACACCGAACCAGAACACCATAGACGCTGTAACGGGTTGTTGCGCGGCGTGGCGTCCTGCCGGCCGCTGATGCAGCGGTTTAGCTGCCCAATGGCGCCGGACGCGGATGCATCACCGCGCGCTGGCGCTCCTCTTCCAGGAATTTCATGATGATCGGGGCCACCGCTTCGGCCCGGGTAATCAGGAACAAATGCCCGTCATCGATGATGTGCAACTGGGCGTTGGGGATCCGCCAGGCCAGCAAGCGCATGTTGACCAACGGGATCAGCGGGTCATCGTCGCCGGCCAGTACCAGGGTCGGCTGGCGGATCTTGTGCAACCAGTGGATGCTGGTCCAGCCGAGGCCGGCGAACAGCTGCCAGTAGTATCCGAGCTTGCCCGCTGAACGCACCTTGGCCGCATGGCTCGCGGCCAGCGTCGGGTCGCGACGGAAAGCGCCGCCGTAGATCATCGGCGCAATGCGGATCACGTGGGACGGTTGGATGTAGCGTCGCGGGCTGGCCATCATCCACAGCACTTTCGGCTTGCCCGGTACCATCACCGCACCCGCCGCCGTTGCCGCCAGCACGAGTTTCTTGCAGCGCTCCGGATAGTCGTAGGCGAACTGTTGGGCCAGGGCGCCCCCCCAGGACACGCCGATGACGTTGACCTGCCCGTAGTCGAGATAGTCGAGCATCCGCGCCGTGAGCTTCGCAAGGCTCGGAAAACGGTACGGCCGGTTTGGTGTCGACGAACCGCCGACGCCGGGTACGTCGAAGGCGATGACTTCCAGGTCCGGGTCCAGTGCCGCGATGAACGGGAACACCAGCTCCAGGTTGGCGCCGATGCCGTTGAATATCAGCAGGGGCGTCAAGTGAGGCTTGCCGGGGCGTACCGCCGTGCGGAGTGTCTGGCCATCCAGATCGACGGTACGGAATATGAAGGGTTGCGGCATGCTTCTGGCCCTGTGGGTCGCTTTCTCAAATTCTTCCTCGACCCCTTTGTGGGAGCGAGCTTGCTCGCGATAGCGGAGTGTCAGTCAGCGCATATGCCAAACCTGCCACCGTCATCGCGAGCAAGCTCGCTCCCACAGGGAAGTCGAGGTGTGTCAGTTACCGCTCATGCACATAGGTGCCTGGCGCGGCTTCACCCGCGGGATAGGCCTTGTTGCCCAATTTCAGCGGAGCTTTTTTCAGGTTGCCCGAACGCTGTGCCTGCCACGCCTGCCAGTGCAGCCACCAGGAGTCGGCGTGCTTGGTCGACTCTTCCTGCCAGTCATCGGCATTGGCGGGCATTTCAGTGCTGGTCATGTAGCGCGATTTCGGATTGCCCGGCGGGTTCAGAATGCTCTGGATGTGTCCGCTGCTGGACAGCACGAATTCAACGTTGCCGCCGAACAGTTGCGCCGACTTGTAGCAGGAGCGCCACGGGGTAATGTGGTCGCTGGTGCCGGCCAGCGAGAAGATGTCGGCGGTGACCTTCTTCAGATCGATCGGCGTACCGCACACTTCCAGTGCATCGGCACGGGTCAACGGGTTACTTTTGAACATCTCGATCAGGTCGCCATGGAACGCGGCGGGCAACCGGGTGGTGTCGTTGTTCCAGAACAGAATGTCGAATACCGGCGGCTCGTTGCCCAACAGGTAGTTGTTGACCCAGTAGTTCCAGATCAGGTCGTTGGGGCGCATCCAGGCGAAGACTTTCGCCATGTCGCGGCCTTCGAGTACACCGGCCTGGTACGACTGGCGCTTGGCGGCTTCCAGGGTTTGCTCGTCGACGAACAGGGCCACGTCGCTGTCCAGGGTGGTGTCGAGCACGCTGACCAGCAGGGTCAGGGCGTTGACCTTGTTCTCGCCGATTGCCGCGTAGTGGCCCAGCAGCGCGGTGCAGGTGATGCCGCCGGAGCAGGCACCGAGCATGTTCACGTCTTTGCTGCCGGTGATGGCGGTGACCACATCAACCGCTTCTTTGAGCGCTTCGATGTAGGTCGACAGGCCCCACTCGCGCTGCTCCTTGGTCGGGTTGCGCCAGCTGACGATGAAGGTCTGCATGTTGTTGCGCAGGCAGAACCGCGCCAGGCTCTTTTCCGGGCTCAGGTCGAAAACGTAGAACTTGTTGATCTGCGGCGGTACCACCAGCAGTGGGCGCTCATGCACCTGCTCGGTGATCGGCTTGTACTGGATCAGCTCCAGCACGTCGTTGCGAAAGACCACCGCGCCCTCGGTCACACCAAGGGTCTTGCCGACCTCGAATGCACCCATGTTGACCTGGCTCGGCATGCCGCCGTTATGCACCAGGTCCTTGGCCAGGTGCGAGAGGCCGTCGAGCAGGCTCTTGCCACCGGTTTCGAAGAAGCGCTTGACCGCTGCCGGGTTGGCCGCCGTGTTGGTCGGGGCGAAGGCCTCGGTCATGAGGTTGATCACGAAGTGCCCGCGGCTGACGTCCTTGGCCGGCAGGTTGCTGTCGTCGATCCAGTCGTGGAGTTCCTTGCGCCACGCCAGGTAGGTTTGCAGATAACGTTTGTAGAGCGGGTTCTGGCTCCAGGCCGGATCCGCGAAACGACGGTCATCGCTGGTCGGCAGCAGCTCGGATTTGCCGAGCAGCACGTTCTTGAGTTCAAGGCCGAAATGAGCGACATGCCTGGCGCTGTGAATCGGTTGCTTGATGGCCTGCCTGAGCACCATTCGAGCAGAAGCCAGTAGATCCTTTCCACGCAGTCCAACGACAGGATTCAGCCCCAAGGTGTTTTCCGAGGCTTGACTCTTCAAGTCATCGTTATTCTTGTTACTCATCTACGACGCTCCATTGTCCTGAGACGAGTACCGGGTCCTGCTGTGTAGTCACACAGCCAATGCCAGGTACTACTGCTCGGGGTGACCGTTAATACTGCATCGCTGCCTTTTTAATGCAGAGAGCACTGCAGGGAACTTGCCAGTTCCATTGGTTACCCGAGTTTAATTTTTTTCGCAAGCAGGCCAATCGGCGGCCCTGGAGCGGAGCATTCAAACAGATGAAATTAGAAAATGCCCTCTAAAGAGCAAGAGGCTCGGATTAGAGCATCAGCCTGACGACGGATTCGTTCGGATCGCGGGTTTTTCCGGCGGCTTTGAGCTCGGCCAGATAATCTTCCCAGAGTGCGTCATAACGTCGCCCCAGCTCGTACAGATATTCCCAGGTGAACAAGCCGCTGTCGTGGCCGTCATCGAAGGTCAATTTCAGTGCGTACTGACCGGCGGGTTCTACCTTGCTCAGTCCTACGTTGATCTTGCCAAATTGCAGGATGGGTTTGCCGTGGCCCTGGACCTCGGCGGAAGGAGAGTGCACGCGCAAGAACTCGGCGGGCAGGGTGTACTCCTCGCCGGACGCGTATTTGAGCGTCAGGGTTTTCGAGGCTTTGTGCAGCTTGATGTCGGTGGGGATCATGGCCAGATGTCCGTCTTGTGCAGAACCTTGTGGGAGCGAGCCTGTGGCGAGGGGGCTTGCCCCCGTTCGACTGCGAAGCAGTCGTAAAACCGATCACCGCATTCTGATTCAGGATCGCGGTGGCTGGTTTTAGGTGCGCTTCGCGCCCCAACGGGGGCAAGCCCCCTCGCCACAGGCTCGCTCCCACAGGATCTCTATCGCTGTAAGTATGGCTTACAGGATATAACGGGAAAGGTCTTCGTTCTGTGCCAATTCACCCAGGTGGCTGTTGACGTAGTCGGCGTCGATCTGGATCACCTTGTCGTCATGGGCGCTGGCCAGGTCGCCGGCGCTGAACGACACCTCTTCGAGCAGGCGCTCGAGCAGGGTGTGCAGGCGACGGGCACCGATGTTTTCGGTTTTCTCGTTGACCTGCCAGGCGATCTCCGCGATGCGCTTGATGCCGCTCGGCTGGAACTCGATGCCCAGGCCTTCGGTTTTCAGCAGAGCGCAGTATTGCTCGGTGAGCGAGGCGTGAGGCTCGCTGAGGATGCGTTCGAAATCCTCAGGGGTCAGGGCCTTGAGTTCGACACGGATCGGCAGACGGCCTTGTAGCTCTGGCACCAGGTCGCTCGGCTTGCTCAGGTGGAACGCACCCGAAGCAATGAACAGGATGTGGTCGGTCTTGACCATGCCCAGCTTGGTGTTGACGGTGCAGCCTTCGATCAGCGGCAGCAGGTCGCGCTGCACGCCTTCGCGGGACACATCGACGCCGCCGGAGTTGCCACGCTTGGCGACCTTGTCGATTTCGTCGATGAACACGATGCCGTGCTGCTCGACCGCTTCCAGGGCCTTGGCCTTCAACTCTTCATCGTTGACCAGGCGACCGGCTTCTTCGTCGCGCACCAGCTTGAGCGCTTCCTTGACCTTGAGCTTGCGGGCTTTCTTCTTGCCCTTGCCCATGTTGGCAAACAGGCTTTGCAACTGGTTGGTCATTTCTTCCATGCCCGGTGGCGCGGAGATATCGACGCCGGTCATTTCGGCGACCTCGATTTCGATCTCCTTGTCATCCAGCTGACCTTCACGCAGGCGCTTGCGGAACAGTTGACGGGTGTTGGAGTCGGCAGTCGGGGCGTCGTCGCTGCTGAAGCCCATGCGCGCCGGTGGCAGCAATGCATCGAGGATGCGCTCTTCGGCGGCGTCTTCGGCGCGGTGGCGAACCTTGACGATTTCCTGTTCGCGCAGCAGCTTGATCGCGGCATCGGCCAGGTCACGAATGATCGATTCGACGTCGCGGCCGACATAGCCGACTTCAGTGAACTTGGTCGCTTCGACCTTGATGAACGGCGCATTGGCAAGTTTGGCCAGGCGACGGGCGATCTCGGTTTTACCGACACCGGTCGGGCCAATCATCAGGATGTTCTTTGGCGTTACTTCAACGCGCAGCTCTTCGGGCAGTTGCATGCGGCGCCAGCGGTTGCGCAGGGCAATGGCGACGGCGCGCTTGGCATCGTCCTGGCCGATGATGTGGCGGTTGAGTTCGTGGACGATTTCACGGGGAGTCATGGACATAATATTCAGTGGACCTCAAGCAAGAATGAGCCGTGGTGCGATGGCTGCACGGGCTTACTCGGCGCAGTCCTGCTCCTCAATGGTCTGGGTGTGGTTGGTGAATACACAGATGTCGCCGGCGATACCGAGGGCGGTTTCGACGATTTCCCGGGCTGACAGGTCGGTCTTTTTCAGCAGCGCGCTGGCCGCGGCCTGGGCGTAGGCGCCACCGGAACCCATGGCGATCAGGCCGTCTTCGGGCTCAACCACATCGCCGTTGCCGGTGATGATCAGGGAGGCGTCCTTGTTGGCGACCGCGAGCATGGCTTCAAGGCGGCTCAGGGAACGGTCGGTGCGCCATTCTTTGGCGAGTTCGACGGCGGCGCGCACCAGGTGACCCTGGTGTTTTTCAAGCTGGCCTTCGAAGCGTTCGAAGAGGGTAAAGGCGTCAGCGGTGGCACCGGCAAAACCGGCGATGACCTGACCGTGGTACAGGCGGCGAACTTTTTTCGCGTTGCCTTTCATCACGGTATTACCAAGGGAAACCTGGCCGTCGCCGCCCATGACGACTTTGCCGTGGCGGCGAACTGAAACGATGGTGGTCAAGGGAAGAGTCTCCACGCAGCGGGGCGAAAATGCCTTATGCCCATTCATATGGGGGTGGTGGAGAGGATTTCAACTGAAGGAAGCGGCGGGGGACGAATGGCGTGCAATAACTGTGGCGAGGGGGCTCGCCCCCGTTCGGTCGCGCAGCGGCCGTAAAACCGGTATCCCGGATTTGTCTGAAGCAACGTGGTGTCCGGGTTTGGGGGCGCTTCGCACCCCAGCGGGGGCAAGCCCCCTCGCCACAGGGGTTGTGGGCGACCTCAAGCAAGGTGCCCACGGGGAGGAATCAGCGGCTCTGGCGTTGTTGTAACAACAAATTGCTGAAGCCTGCGCCCGCCAATTGTTTCTGCGCGGTGGTCAGTTGCTCGCGGTTGCTGAACGGACCGACCAGAACCCGATACCAGGTTTCGTCTTTCACCGTGCCGGACTCAACCGCCACGGCCTGGCCCAGCAGGATGATCTGCGCCCGCACCTTGTCCGCATCAGTCTCTTTGCGGAACGAGCCAGCCTGCAGGAAAAACTTCGTCACAGGCGCAGCCTTGACCGGTGGTGCAGGAGGCGGAGTAATCCCGGCCAAGGCAGCCTGGGCCCGTGCGGTGTCGATCTTCGCCGCTTCGGCCGGGGTGACCGGCGTGGTCGGGATGGCCGGCACTTGCGGCGTCGGCAGGGTTTTTTCCGGCACGGCATCCGGCGGCACGATGACTTCCGATTCCGGCAGCAAGGTGTAGAAGTCGTACTTCGGCTTCACCGGTTGCGTCGGGCTCGGCGGGGTCTTGTTGGCCTCGGCGATCTTGCTGGCTTTCTGCTGTTGCTCGACCTTTTCACGCTTGACCGTGTCGCTGCCCTTGCCCGGCTCCAGTTTCATCAAGAACACAAGGAACGCACCGACCGTGAGGCCGATGACCATCCACAACCAACCCGGAATCGGTTGCTTTGCAGGAGCTTGGTAACGGCTGGCGCCACGCTTGGGTGCAGGTTTTTTCTTGGCAGCCAACTTACATACGCTCCAGAGTTTCCAGGCCCAAGAGTTCCAGGCCTTGCTTGAGGGTGCGTCCGGTCAGCGCGGCGAGGCGCAGGCGGCTCTGCATTTGTGCCGGGGTATCGGCGGCGAGGATCGGGCAGTTCTCGTAGAAGCTGGAGAACAGGCCGGCGACGTCGTACAGGTAAGTGCAAAGGATGTGCGGGGTGCCTTTTTCGGACACGTTGTTCAGGATTTCGCCAAACTGCGCGAGCTTCGCCGCCAGTTCATGTTCGTGCGCCGCTTCGAGGACGATCTGGCCGTCGACTTCACTGAAGTCCTTGCCGAGCTTGCGGAACACGCCGGCCACGCGGGTGTAGGCGTACAGCAGGTACGGTGCGGTGTTGCCTTCGAAGTTGAGCATCAGGTCGAAGTTGAAGCTGTAGTCACTGGTGCGATGCTTGGACAGGTCGGCGTACTTCACTGCGCCGATGCCCACCACCTTGGCGATGTTGCGCAACTCGGCTTCGGCAAGTTCCGGGTTCTTGTCCTTGACCAGGGTGTAGGCGCGCTCCTGGGCTTCGGTCAGCAGGTCGATCAGCTTCACGGTGCCGCCATCACGGGTTTTGAACGGACGACCGTCCGCGCCGTTCATGGTGCCGAAGCCCATGTGTTCCATTTCCATCGGATGGGTCACGAAACCGGCCTTGCGCGCCACGGCGAACACTTGCTGGAAGTGCAGGGCCTGACGCTGGTCGACGAAGTACAGCGCACGATCGGCCTTGAGCTTGCCGCTGCGGTAGCGCACGGCCGCCAGGTCGGTGGTGGCGTAGAGGTAGCCGCCGTCAGCCTTGACGATGATCACCGGCAGCGGGTCGCCGTCGGCGTTCTTGAACTCGTCGAGGAACACGCACTGGGCGCCGTTGCTCTCGACCAGCATGCCTGCGGCCTTCAAGTCGTTGACCACGTTGATCAGGTCGTCGTTGTAGGCGCTTTCGCCCATCACGTCGGCCATGGTCAGTTTAACGTTGAGCAGTTCGTAGATCTTCTGGCAGTGGGACAGCGAGATGTCCTTGAACTTGGTCCACAGGGCCAGGCAATCGGCGTCGCCGGCCTGCAACTTGACCACCAGGCCACGGGCACGGTCGGCGAACTCTTCGGATTCGTCGAAGCGTTGCTTGGCGGCGCGGTAGAAGTTCTCCAGGTCCGACAGCTCGTCGCTGGTGATCGGGTTTTCCTGCAGGTAAGCCATCAGCATGCCGAACTGGGTGCCCCAGTCGCCGACGTGGTTCTGACGGATCACGGTGTCGCCGAGGAACTCCAGCACGCGGGCCACGCCGTCGCCGATGATGGTCGAGCGCAGGTGACCGACGTGCATCTCCTTGGCCAGGTTCGGTGCCGACAGGTCGACCACGGTGCGCTGCACCGGGCCGGCCTTGCGTACGCCGATGTGGGTGTCGGCCAGGGCCGCGTCCAGGCGCGAGGCCAGGGCGTCGGTGTTCTGGAAGAAGTTCAGGAAGCCCGGGCCGGCGATTTCGGTCTTGGCGACATTTTCGTCAGCCGGCAGGGCGGCGATGATTTTTTCCGCCAGGTCGCGGGGCTTCATGCCGGCGGGCTTGGCCAGCATCATGGCGATGTTGCTGGCGAAATCGCCGTTCTTCTTGTCGCGGGAGTTTTCCACCTGGATCGCCGGCGACAGGCCTTCAGGCAACACACCTTCGTTGACGAGTTGGGTGATGGCTTGTTGGATCAGCTGGCGAATGGTGTCTTTCATGGTCTTCTCTTTCGACCGCAGGCGCGGCGGCGCATCATGCGCTGGTGGAAAAACTGGGCATTATCCGTTGCGAAGACGGGCTTGCCAACCTTAGCAGGCAGGATGTGGATGTGTGGTGACAATTAGGGCCCCATCGCGAGCAAGCTCGCTCCCACAGGTTTTGAGGTGGATACAAAATTTAGTTCCACCCGAGAACCACTGTGGGAGCGGGCTTGCTCGCGAAAGCGATCTCAAAATCAATATAGATCTACGGGGTCGACATCCAAGGACCAACGCACCGCCCGCCCGCTCGGCATCTGCTCCAGCACCAGCAACCAACTGGCCAGCAATCGATGCAAGGGTGCTCGCGCCGTAGCCTGTACCAACAGTTGCGCACGGTAACGCCCGGCCCGGCGCTCCATCGGTGCCGGGACCGGTCCCAATAACTCGATCCCGGTCAGATTCTGCTCGGCCAGCAAACGCTCCGCCTCGCTGCAAGCCTCATCCAGGAAGCCTTCGGCCTGACCCGGTTTATGCGCCTCGGCCCGCAGCAGCGCCAGGTGCGCAAACGGCGGCAGACCGGCCGCGCGGCGTTCGCTCAAGGCCTGTTCGGCAAAGGCGAAATAGCCTTGCTCGGTCAATTGCACCAGCAACGGATGGTCGGCCAGGTGCGTCTGGATAATCACCTTGCCCGGCTCTTCGGCGCGACCTGCGCGGCCGGCGACCTGCACGATCAATTGAGCCATGCGCTCGCTGGCGCGGAAGTCGCCGGAGAACAGGCCGCCGTCGGCGTCGAGGATCGACACCAGCGTCACCCGTGGAAAGTGGTGACCTTTGGCAAGCATCTGCGTGCCGATCAGGATGCACGGCTGGCCTTTTTGAATGGTCGCGAACAACTGGTTCATCGCATCCTTGCGCGATGTGCTGTCGCGGTCGACCCGCAGCACCGGATAGTCCGGGAACAGAATCGCCAGGCGCTCCTCGGCCCGTTCGGTACCGGCGCCAACGGGGCGCAGATCGACCTTGTTGCACTTCGGGCACTGGCGCGGCACACGTTCGACGTAGCCGCAATGGTGGCAGCGCAACTCTCCGTAACGCTGGTGCACGGTCATTCGCGCATCACAGCGCTGGCACTCGGACATCCAGCCACAGTCATGACACAGCAGGGTCGGGGCGAAGCCGCGGCGGTTGAGGAACACCAGGACTTGCTGTCCGGCGGCCAGAGTCTGGCCGATGGCTTGTTGCATCGGCCCGGAAATGCCGCTGTCCAGCGGGCGGCTTTTCACGTCCAGACGCAGAAAGCGCGGCTGTTTGGCGCCGCCGGCTCGCTCGTTCAAGCGCAGCAGCCCGTAGCGGCCGGTGTAGGCGTTGTGCAGGCTTTCCAGCGAAGGGGTGGCGGAGCCGAGGACAATCGGAATGTTTTCCTGTCGCGCCCGCACCAATGCCAGATCGCGGGCGTGGTAGCGCAAACCTTCCTGCTGTTTATAGGAGCCGTCGTGCTCTTCGTCGATGATGATCAGACCGGGGTTCTTCATCGGAGTGAACAGGGCCGAGCGGGTGCCGATAATGATGTCGGCCTCACCGTCCCGCGCGGCCAGCCAGGCCTCGAGGCGTTCGCGGTCATTGACCGCCGAATGGATCAGCGCGATACGGGCATTGAAACGCTGTTCGAAGCGCGCCAGGGTCTGCGGGCCGAGGTTGATTTCCGGGATCAGTACCAGCGCCTGCTTACCGGCCTCGAGGGTTTCGCGGATCAACTGCAGATAGACTTCGGTCTTGCCGCTGCCGGTGACGCCGGCCAGCAGGAACGCGTGATAACTGTCGAAGCCGGCGCGAATCGCCTCATAGGCGGCGCGCTGCTCCGGGTTTAGGGGGAGTTCCGGTTGCGCCAGCCAGTGTTCGTGGCGTGCGCCCGGGGCGTGCCGGCGGATCTCGACCTGCACCAGGTCCTTGGCCAGCAGCAAATCCAGGCTGTCCTTGCTCAGCATCAGTTTGCTCAGCAATTGATGGGCGACGCCATGGGGATGTTGGGCCAGCGTGGCCAGGGCTTCACGCTGGCGCGGGGCGCGGGCGATGCGCGGATCGTCGAGGCTGGCCCCCGGCGCGGCGGACCAGAAGCGCTCCTGGCGTGCTTCGGCTAATTCACCCTGGCGCAGCAAAACCGGCAGCGCCCAGCTCAAGGTGTCGCCGAGGCTGTGCTGGTAATACTGGGACGTCCACAGGCACAGCTTGAACAGCGCGGGTGGCAGCGGTGGCGTAGCGTCGAGCAGGGCCAGGGCCGGCTTGAGTTTCTCGACCGGCACTTCGCTGGTGTCGGTGACTTCCACCAGAATACCGATCATCTCCCGTCGGCCGAACGGTACCCGCAGGCGCATGCCGGGGTGCAACTGGGCGCGCAGGACGCCGGCCGGAGCGCGGTAGTCGAACAGGCGGCGCAGCGGCGAAGGCAGGGCGAGGCGCAAAATGGCGTCGGGCACGCGGGGGATCTCGATCAGCGGAAGATAAAAGCGGGGTTGCATGTCCCCCTGTGGGAGCGAGCTTGCTCGCGATAGCGCCGTGTCAGGCAACGCATATGCCGAATGACACACCCTCATCGCGAGCAAGCTCGCCCCCACAGGGATCGCGTATTGGGCCGGGAGCCTAGCAGACGGTCGGTCTCAGGGACAGCTTGCGTGATTGGCATTGTCTGGTAGAATCCGCGGCCTAATTACGTGCGGTATTCAACAATAGTGTTGGGTGGCGGCACGCTAGCCTGAGGAAGACACCATGAAAGCTGATATCCATCCAGAATACCCAGCAGTTGCTGTTACCTGCAGCTGCGGCAACAAGTTCGAAACCCGTTCGACCTTCGGCAAAGCCCTGGCGATCGACGTTTGCAACGAATGCCACCCGTTCTACACCGGTAAGCAGAAGACTCTGGACACTGGCGGCCGCGTACAGCGCTTCGCCGACCGTTTCGGTGCTTTCGGCGCGAAAAAGGCCTAAGGCCAATCAACTTGGGAAGCCGTTCCGGTTTTTCCATGCTGATGAAAAAGGCGTCCCTCGCGGGCGCCTTTTTTATGTCCGCGATTTGGCTATCCGGCGCCCAGGCGTTTTGCCCGGCACCCAGCGGCCTGGCGCCCGTCGCGGTACAGCGGGTGGTGGACGGCGACACCCTGCGCCTGAGCGATGGCCGCAGTGTGCGCATGATCGGCTTGAACACGCCGGAGCTGGGCAAGAATGGCCGTTCCGACGAACCGTTCGCCGTGGTCGCGCGCAAGCGACTCGAAGCCCTGGTGGCGGCTAGCGACGGGCAGGTTGGTTTGCTGCCTGGCAAAGAAGGCAAGGACCATTACGGCCGCACCCTGGCTCATGTCTACGGTGCCAATGGCGCCAACCTCGAAGCGCAAATGCTCGCCGAAGGCCTGGGTTTTCAGGTGGCCGTGGCGCCGAATGTCGATCTGGTCATCTGTCAGCAAGCTGCAGAAACCAGCGCTCGACAGGCCGGGCTCGGTGTATGGCGCCAGTCGCCTGTACTGAAGGCGGAGCAGATCAGCACTTCCGGTTTCGCCGTGCTCAGCGGTCGTGTGAGCAAGGTTCAACGCAATCGTGGCGGGGTTTGGATCGAGTTACAGGATTCGGTTGTATTGCGCGTTGCACCCAATCTGCTGGGGCGGTTTGATACGGCCTTGCTGGAAAGGCTCGAAGGCAAGCAGATCGAGGCGCGCGGTTGGGTGCTGGATCGTTCGCGACGTGGCGGACTGAAAGAAGGTCAGGCGCGCTGGATGTTGCCCTTGACCGACCCGGCGATGTTTCAAGTCGTGCAGTGATAAAAAATTGTAGACATTTTTTTCGCTGATTGTGAACAGTCTAACCCTTGTCTGCCGTGGCTCTTGGCCCAAAGTCGTAGGGCCGGGCGCTTGACAGGGGTGACCAGTCAGTCTTGTGGGGACTTTGCGAGGCGCGTATCCTCGCTGACCAGTCTGTCCAACAGTAAAAAGCGGAATGCCAAAATGTCTGATCTGAAAACTGCCGCTCTCGAATATCACGCCAATCCTCGTCCAGGGAAGCTGAGTGTCGAGCTCACCAAGGCCACTGCTACCGCTCGCGACCTGTCGCTGGCCTACAGCCCGGGCGTAGCCGAACCAGTACGCGAGATCGCCCGCGATCCTGAACTGGCCTACAAGTACACCGGCAAAGGCAACCTGGTTGCAGTCATTTCCGATGGCACCGCGATTCTCGGTCTGGGTAACCTCGGCCCATTGGCTTCCAAGCCAGTGATGGAAGGCAAGGGCGTACTGTTCAAGCGCTTCGCCGGCATCGACGTTTTCGACATCGAAGTCGACTCCGAAAGCCCGCAAGCCTTCATCGACACCGTCAAGCGCATCTCCATCACCTTCGGTGGCATCAACCTGGAAGACATCAAGGCACCAGAGTGCTTTGAAATCGAGCGCGCTCTGATCGAGCAGTGCGATATTCCGGTATTCCACGATGACCAGCACGGCACCGCTATCGTGACCGCCGCCGGCATGATCAACGCCCTGGAAATCGCTGGCAAAACCCTGCCGGAAGCCAAGATCGTCTGCCTGGGTGCCGGCGCTGCCGCCATCTCCTGCATGAAGTTGCTGGTGAGCATGGGCGCCAACATCGAAAACATCTACATGGTCGACCGCACCGGCGTGATCCACTCCGGCCGTGACGACCTGAACCAGTACAAGGCTGTGTTCGCTCACGCGACCGACAAGCGCACCCTGGCTGACGCCCTGCAAGGCGCCGATGTGTTCGTTGGTCTGTCCGGCCCGAACCTGCTGAGTGCTGAAGGCCTGCTGTCGATGGCGCCTAACCCGATCGTGTTCGCCTGCTCGAACCCTGATCCGGAAATCTCCCCGGAGCTGGCGCACGCTACCCGTAGCGACGTGATCATGGCCACCGGTCGTTCCGACTACCCGAACCAGGTCAACAACGTACTGGGCTTCCCGTTCATCTTCCGCGGTGCCCTGGACGTTCGCGCCAAGCGCATCAACGAAGAAATGAAAGTGGCTGCGGCCAACGCCCTGCGTGAACTGGCCAAGCTGCCGGTACCTCAGGAAGTGTGCGACGCCTACGGCGGCATCAAGCTGGAATTCGGTCGTGAGTACATCATTCCGAAGCCAATGGATGCCCGTCTGATCACCCTGATCTCCGATGCCGTGGCCAAAGCTGCCATCGAGACCGGTGTGGCGACCCTGCCGTATCCGAAGAACTACCCGCTCAAAAGCGTGGATGACGTGTTCAACGGCTAAGCCGTTGTAGCGCTTCAACGAAAAGCCCCGGCTTGTGAGAGTCGGGGCTTTTTTGTGCCTGAAGGTTTTGTGGGGTTTCTGATGGCCTCTTCGCGAGCAAGCCCGCTCCCACATTGGAATGCGTACCCCTGTGGGAGCGAGCTTGCTCGCGATGGCGATATGACAGGAAACCCGGATGCAAAAAAGCCCCGCCTTCTACAGAAGAGCGGGGCTTTATGTTGGTCCTGCAATCAGAACAAATCGATCGGCGCCGCTTCATCCGCCGGCAGCGGGCTGCCAGGTGCCAGACCGTTGCCCAGCTCGTTCCCGGACGGTGGCGTATCTTCGACCTTGAACAGTTCAAAGTAGGCCCCCGGGGTGCCCGGGCTGGCCGCGCGACCGCTGATCGGATCGACTCGCAGACTGAGGATGCCTTCGGGCTCCGGTTGAGTATGCGGTGGTTTGCCTTTGAGCGCGGCGCCCATGTAGTTCATCCAGATCGGCAGCGCGACGGTGCCGCCGAATTCCTTGCGACCCAGGCTTTCCGGTTGATCGAAGCCGGTCCACACGGTCGTCACGTAATCGGCGTTGTAGCCGGAGAACCAGGCGTCCTTGGATTCGTTGGTCGTACCGGTCTTGCCGGCAATGTCAGGGCGGCCCAGGGCGAGCGCGCGGCGACCGGTGCCGAGCTTGATCACATCCTCAAGCATGCTGTTGAGGATGTACGTGGTGCGCCCATCAACGATGCGTTCGGCCACGGCGGGTGCTTGTGGTGTCGGCGTAGTGCCCGGTGCCTCGCCCGGCGTTGCGTTGACCGTGAAGGCTTGGGCGGTTGGCACGGCAATGCCATCGCTGGCCGCGCCGCCCTGAGGCACGCTCGGCGGGTTGGCGACGAACAGTGTGTCGCCGTTGCGGCTTTCGATCTTGTCGATGATGTACGGGGTGATCTTGTAGCCGCCGTTGGCGAAGGCGCTCCAGCCGGTGGCGATTTCCATTGGCGTCAGGGTCGCAGTGCCCAGTGCCAGGGACAGGTTGGGTGGCAGGTCCTGTTTGTTGAAGCCGAAGCGCGTGATGTAGTCGATGGTCTTGCCGACGCCCATCGCTTGCAGCAAGCGGATCGACACCAGGTTGCGCGACTTGTACAGCGCTTCACGCAGGCGAATCGGGCCGAGGAAGGTGTTGGTGTCGTTCTTCGGGCGCCAGACCTTGTCCAGGTACTCGTCGACGAACACGATCGGTGCGTCGTTCACCAGGCTGGAGGCGGTGTAGCCGCTATCCAGTGCGGCGGCGTAGACGAACGGTTTGAAACTCGAGCCCGGCTGGCGCTTGGCCTGCAATGCGCGGTTGTAGTTGCTCTGCTCGAAGGCGAAGCCGCCGACCAGCGAACGAATGGCGCCGTTCTGCGGGTCCAGGGACACCAGAGCGCCCTGGGCCTGCGGGATCTGGCTGAACTTCAGCGAATTGTCCGGCTGACGCTGCACGCGAATCAGATCGCCGACCTGGGCCACGTCCGAGGGTTGTTTCGGGTTGGCGCCCATGCTGTTGGTGTTCAGGAACGGCCGGGCCCACTTCATGGTGTCCCAGTTCACGTGTTCCTGGCCGGTGCGGGTCAGCACCTGCAGGCCGGTCTTGTCGACTTGGGTCACGATGGCCGGTTCCAGGCCGCTGATGATGCGTTGTTTGGTCAGCTCGGTTGCCCAGGCCTCGCGGGTCTTGCCCGGCAGCCGCGACTCTGGCCCGCGATAGCCGTGACGCTGATCGTAGGTCATCAGGCCTTCGTGGACCGCGGTGTTGGCCAGCTCCTGGAGGTCGCTCGGTACCGTGGTCGTGACGCGGAAGCCTTCGGTATACGCGTCGCTACCGTAACGCCCGACCATTTCGGCACGGGCCATTTCGGCGATGTACGGGGCGTTCACTTCCGGGGTCGGCACGTGATAGCTGGCGTTCAGTGGTTCGTTGACTGCAGCGGTGTAGTCGGCTTCGCTGATTTTTCCGAGCTTGTACATGCGCCCCAGGATCCAGTCGCGACGCTCCTTGCTGCGCGCCGGGTTGGCCAGCGGGTTGAAGCGCGACGGCGCCTTGGGCAGGCCGGCGATCATCGCCATCTGCGCCAGGCTGACATCGCGAATCGATTTGCCGTAATAGACCTGCGCCGCCGCCTCGATGCCGTAGGCGCGGTTACCCAGATAGATCTTGTTGACGTACAGCTCGAGGATCTCGTCCTTGGTCAGCTGCTGTTCGATCTGCAGGGCCAGCAGGATCTCGGTGGTCTTGCGTGAAAAGCTGCGTTCGCTGGTCAGGAAGAAGTTCTTCGCCACCTGCATGGTGATCGTGCTGCCGCCGGACTGGATGTGTCCGCTTTTGATCAGTTGGGTCGCGGCACGCATCAGGCTGCTCGGATCGACGCCGTAGTGGTTGGCGAAATTGTCGTCTTCAGCACTTAGTAACGCATTGATGAAATTGGGGGGAATGTCGGCGAAACGGATCGGTGTACGGCGCATTTCGCCAAACTCTGCGATCAACTTGTTATCGCTGCTGTAGACCCGCAAAGGGATCTGCAACTGGATGCTTCTCAGCGCCTCCACGGACGGTAGTCCGGGACTAAGGTAAAGGTACGCCCCGCTCAGACCCAGAAGGAGTCCGCAGAAAACCGCGACGATGGACCAACCGAAAAACTTCAGCAGACGAATCAAGGCTTTTGGATATCCAGGGTAAAAAATGAATTGGGCAACAGGGTTCAGGCTAAACGAGAACGACCCGCGCTTGAGCAAAAGCGGAAAAAAAACGCTGGGCATTATAAGCATTTTTCTGATCGGGAGCGTGGCTGGCGCTGCTGTCAAGACGGGTGGATTGAACGCAATGGACATTGCAGAGTCCGTAACTCACGGAAAGTCATAGGGAATTGGTAGTGCCAGGACTCTTCAACAAAAAATCCAATACGCTGCTGGGAATCGACATCAGTTCCACCTCGGTGAAACTTCTTGAGTTGAGCCGTCAGGGTGAGCGCTATCGGGTCGAGGCCTATGCGGTCGAGCCATTGCCGGTCGGCGCGGTGATCGAAAAGAATATTGCCGAGCTCGAAGGTGTGGGGCTGGCCATCACTCGCGCGCTGGCCAAGGCCAGAACCGCCCTCAAGAACGTGGCCGTGGCCGTGGCGGGCTCAGCGGTGATCACCAAGACCATCGAGATGGATGCCGGTCTTTGCGAAGACGAAATGGAAAGCCAGCTGAAAATCGAGGCTGACCAGTACATTCCTTATCCCCTGGACGAAGTCGCGATCGACTTTGAAGTCCAGGGCACCTCCGGGCGTAATCCCGAGCGCGTCAACGTGCTGCTCGCCGCTTGTCGCAAGGAAAACGTCGAAGTCCGAGAGGCCGCCCTGGCCCTGGCGGGGCTGACCGCCCGCGTGGTCGATGTCGAGGCCTACGCGCTGGAGCGTTCATTCGAACTTCTGGCCAGTCGACTCGCGGTTTCCGAGAAACCTTTGACGGTCGCAGTGGTGGACATCGGCGCCACCATGACCACCCTGAGCGTGCTGCACAACGGGCGGATTATCTACACCCGCGAACAACTGTTCGGCGGTCGGCAACTGACCGAGGAAATCCAGCGTCGCTACGGCCTGACGCTGGAGCAGGCGGGGCTGGCGCAAAAGAAGGGCGGGTTGCCGGATGACTATGCCGCTGAGGTCTTGCAGCCATTTCGAGAGGCGCTGGTGCAGCAGGTGTCGCGCTCGTTGCACTTCTTCCTTGCTTCCGGCCAGTACAGCGCCGTCGACCATGTCCTGCTGGCCGGCGGTACGGCGTCGATCCCGGGGCTGGACCGTTTGATCGAGCAGCAATTGGGCACGCCGACCCAGGTCGCGAACCCGTTTTGCGAAATGACTCTGGGCAGCAAGGTCAATGGCGCTGCCCTGGCGAGTGATGCCCCGGCGTTGATGATCGCCTGCGGTCTGGCCCTCAGGAGCTTCGACTGATGGCACGGATCAACCTTTTACCCTGGCGCGAGGAGCGGCGTGAAGTCCGCCGCAAGCGCTTCCTGCTGATCCTGGTGACGGCAATGGTGGGCGCGATGGGTGCGGTGCTGGTCGCGAACCGGGTCATTAGCGGTGCCATCGACCAGCAAGTCGCCCGTAACGATTACATCGGCAAGCAAGTCGCCGTGGTCGATGATCGAATCAGCCAGATCAATGATCTCAAGGCGCGCCGTCAGCAATTGGTCGAGCGCATGGCTGTCATCCAGGGCCTGCAAGGCAATCGCCAAATCAGCGGGCGAATATTTGACCAGTTGGCGAGAGCCCTGCCCGACGGCGTGTATTTCACCGAAGTGAAAATGACCGCAAAGACCTTGTCCATCACCGGTGCCGCGCAATCCAACAACCGCGTTTCAGAATTGATGCGCAACCTCGAGGCATCAGACTGGTTCGATGCGCCGAGCCTGACCGAAGTCAAGGCCATGGCTGCCGGCCAGTTGGAGCAGGCAAACGTCTTCCAGTTGACCGTCCGCCAGACTCAACCCGCAACACCGGAGGGGGGCAAATGAGTCTGTCCGAATGGTTCGAAGGGCTGCGCAAGATCGACATCAATGATCTGGATACCAGCAACATGGGCGCCTGGCCGCCGGCGATCAAGTGTCTGGTGGCTGCTTTGCTCGTGCTTCTGGTGCTGGCCTTTAGCTATAACTTTTCCACCCGCGACCTTGTGAGCCAGCTCGATCTCAAGCGCGAGGAAGAGTCGACACTCAAGGGGCAGTTCGCCAGCAAGGCCCGCATGGCGGCGAACCTGGATCTCTATACCCGGCAGTTGAAAGAGATGGAGAACACCTTCGTCGTGCTGTTGCGGCAACTGCCCAGCGATACCGAAGTGCCCGGCTTGCTCGAAGACATCACGCGTACGGGCCTCGGCAGTGGCCTGGAGTTCGAAGAGATCAAGTTGCTGCCGGAGGTGGCCCAGCCGTTCTACATCGAACTGCCGATCCAGATCACGGTCACCGGGGATTACCACGACCTGGCCACCTTCGTCAGTGGTGTGGCCGGGTTGCCGCGAATCGTTACCTTGCACGATTTCGATCTTGCTCCTGTCAGCCCTGAGGGTGGTCCGAAACTGCGCTTGACCATCCTCGCCAAGACCTACCGCTACAACGACAAGGGACAGCATCAATGAGCCCGGCACGTAGTTTTTCGGTGGTGGTATTGCTGTCTGCCCTGTCCGGTTGTGGCGGGGGCGATGACTACACCGATCTGGACGCGTACATGAACGAAATGCGCCTGCACGGGCCGGGGAAGATTGAACCAACGCCAGTATTCCAGTCTTACCCTGCATTCACTTACAACGCGGCGAATCTGCGCAGCCCGTTTTCGCCACAGATCAGCACTGATCTGGCGGCCCGGCGGCGGGGTTCGGGTAACGTCAAACCCGACCCGGGTCGGGTCAAGCAATACCTCGAAGGCTTCAACATCGAGCAGTTTGAAATGGTCGGCACCCTTTCCAATGCAACGGGCTCCTATGCCCTGCTGCGCGGGGCGGGTGGGGTGCACCGGCTGAAAGTCGGCGATTACCTGGGGCGTAACCACGGACGGATCGTTGCGATCAGTGGCTCTCAAGTCGATATGGTTGAAATTGTCTCTGATGGTCAGGGTGCGTGGCTGGAGCGTCCCCGGACCATCCCTTTGAAAGAGCACTCATAGTGGAACTCCAATAATGAACAGGATTCTTTCCACCGTCGGCCTTTCGCTATGGATAGCGTTGTTGTCGCCGATGGTACAAGCGGCCAATCTCAAGGCGCTGGATGTCGCAGCGCTGCCGGGTGACCGTGTCGAGTTGAAGTTGTCGTTCGATGCGCCGCCCCCGGTGCCCCACGGCTACACGACGGATTCGCCAGCCCGGATTGCCCTGGATTTGCCGGGTGTCGCCAGTCAGCTGGCGAGCAAGACTCACGATCTGGGCAGTGGAAATGCCCGAAGTGCGACGGTGGTGGAAGCCCGGGACCGTACGCGATTGATCATCAACCTGACCCAGCCTGCCCCGTACGACTCGCGAATAGAAGGTAACAATCTGCTGGTTGTAGTCGGGCAGGGAGTCAAACCGTCGACATCCAGGCCAGCGGCCGCAGCAACGCCGGTTCCGGCACGAGCCGTCGCGACGGCGGGCAAGGCCATTCGGGGTGTGGATTTCCAGAGGGGGACCCAGGGCGAAGGCAACGTGGTGATCGACTTGTCGGATCCATCGATTGCGCCCGACATACAAGAGCGCGAAGGCAGGATCATCGTCGGATTTGCCAAGACCTTATTGCCCGAGCGATTGCGCGTGCGCCTGGACGTGAAGGATTTCGCCACGCCCGTGCAGTTCGTCAATGCCAGCGCGAGCGGCGATCGAGCCACCATCAGCATTGAGCCCGGCGGCACGTTCGATTACTCGACCTATCAGACTGACAATAAGCTCACGGTCAGCGTTCGCCCGGCGACGGTCGACGAACTGCAAAAACGCAATGCCGGGCAACAGGCCTACAGCGGCGAGAAGCTATCGCTGAACTTCCAGGACATCGATGTGCGCTCGGTGCTGCAACTGATCGCCGATTTCACCAACCTCAATCTGGTGGCCAGCGACACGGTCCAGGGGGGAATTACCCTGCGCTTGCAGAACGTGCCGTGGGATCAGGCGCTGGATCTGGTGCTGAAAACCAAGGGGCTGGACAAGCGCAAGGTCGGCAATGTCCTGCTGGTTGCGCCGGCCGATGAAATTGCTGCCCGTGAGCGTCAGGAGCTCGAATCGCAGAAGCAGATTGCCGATCTGGCACCGTTGCGTCGGGAGCTGTTGCAGGTCAATTACGCCAAGGCGGCGGATATCGCCAAGCTCTTCCAGTCGGTGACCAGTGCCGAAGCGAAACCCGACGAACGGGGATCAATCACCGTCGATGAACGCACCAACAACATCATTGCCTACCAGACCCAGGACCGGCTGGATGAGCTGCGCAGGATCGTCACGCAGCTGGATATTCCTGTGCGTCAGGTGATGATCGAGGCGCGCATTGTCGAAGCCAACGTCGACTATGACAAAAGCCTCGGGGTGCGTTGGGGTGGTTCGATACAGAACAAGGGCAACTGGAACACCTCCGGTGTCAGCAATGGACTCAATGGGTCATCGACCATTGGCACGCCAGGCAGTACCAGCACCAACTCACCGTTCGTCGACATGGGCGTAGCCAACAACACCTCGGGAATCGGCATCGCCTTCATCACCGATAACGTCTTGCTGGACCTGGAGCTGACGGCTATGGAGAAAACCGGCAACGGGGAAATCGTCTCGCAGCCCAAGGTGGTCACGTCCGACAAGGAAACCGCCAAAATCCTCAAGGGCACGGAAATTCCCTATCAGGAAGCCAGCTCCAGTGGCGCGACTTCGGTGTCGTTCAAGGAGGCTTCGCTGTCGCTGGAAGTGACGCCGCAGATCACGCCCGACAACCGGATCATCATGGAAGTCAAGGTGACCAAGGACGAACCGGACTACCTGAACAAGGTTCAGGATGTACCCCCCATCAAGAAAAACGAAGTCAACGCCAAGGTCCTGGTCAACGATGGCGAGACCATCGTCATTGGTGGTGTTTTCTCAAATACTCAGAGCAAGGTTGTAGATAAGGTGCCATTTCTTGGCGATGTGCCGTATCTTGGCCGCCTTTTCCGGCGTGATGTGGTTTCGGAGAAAAAATCCGAGCTGTTGGTATTCCTCACTCCGCGTATCATGAATAATCGGGCGATTGCTGTGAGTCATTGATTCTGTGCGAAATTTGATTCTTGTTGGACCGATGGGTGCTGGAAAAAGCACCATCGGCCGGTTGCTGGCCAAAGAGCTGCGCCTGCCATTCAAAGATTCCGATAAGGAAATTGAATTGCGCACGGGCGCCAATATCCCTTGGATCTTCGATAAGGAAGGCGAACCGGGTTTTCGTGATCGTGAGCAGGCAATGATTGCCGAGCTGTGCGATTGCGACGGTGTGGTGCTGGCGACAGGCGGGGGCGCGGTCATGCGCGAAGCCAATCGTCGGGCACTGCATGCCGGTGGGCGGGTGGTTTATCTGCATGCGTCAGTCGAGCAGCAGGTCGGCCGCACGTCCCGCGACCGTAATCGGCCATTGCTGCGCACCGCCGATCCGGCCAAGACCCTGCGGGATCTGCTGGCGATCCGCGATCCGCTTTATCGGGAAATTGCCGACCTGGTGGTCGAAACCGATGAGCGACCGCCACGAATGGTCGTACTCGACATTCTAGAGCGTCTGCAGCAGTTGCCACCCCGTTAAAGCGCCGCGCGAAATGCGCTATCCTCGGCGTCCCGCCATGGCCGTTCGAGGTTGTGGCGGATGGCTACCGAACGGCGTCACACCAGCAGAGGCCGTGGATATTCGTTAACTCAAGGCAGTACGCCTGATTCCATCTTCACTGTGGGGACACATGCAGACACTCAAGGTCGATCTAGGCGAGCGCAGCTACCCGATTCATATTGGCGAAGGTTTGTTGGATCAGCCCGAGCTGCTGGCCCCGCACATTCGCGGACGGCAAGTAGCGATCATCTCCAACGAGACTGTTGCGCCGCTCTATCTCGAGCGTCTGACCCGCAGCCTGGCGCAGTTCTCGGTGATTTCCGTGGTACTGCCCGACGGCGAAGCCTTCAAGACCTGGGAAACCCTGCAACTGATTTTCGACGGTCTGCTGACCGCCCGGCATGACCGCCGCACCACGGTGATCGCCCTTGGCGGCGGTGTGATCGGTGACATGGCCGGCTTTGCCGCCGCCTGCTACCAGCGCGGCGTCGATTTCATCCAGGTTCCGACCACGCTGCTGTCGCAAGTCGACTCCTCGGTGGGCGGCAAGACCGGGATCAACCATCCGCTGGGCAAGAACATGGTCGGCGCCTTCTATCAGCCGAACGTGGTGCTGATCGATACCGCCAGCCTCAATACCCTGCCGGCGCGCGAGTTGTCCGCCGGGCTGGCCGAAGTCATCAAGTACGGGCTGATCTGCGATGAGCCGTTCCTGACCTGGCTCGAAGACAACGTCGATCGCCTGCGTAATCTGGACCAGCAAGCCCTGACCTATGCCATCGAGCGTTCCTGTGCGGCCAAGGCGGCAGTGGTCGGTGCCGATGAGAAAGAGACAGGCGTGCGTGCCACCCTGAACCTGGGCCACACTTTTGGCCACGCCATTGAAACCCACATGGGCTATGGTGTGTGGCTTCATGGTGAGGCTGTGGCTGCTGGCAGCGTAATGGCGCTGGAAATGTCCACGCGGCTGGGCTGGATCAGCGAGCAAGAGCGTGATCGCGGCATTCGTCTGTTCCAGCGTGCGGGGCTGCCGGTCGTTCCGCCAGAAGAAATGACAGAAGCCGATTTCCTCGAACATATGTCCATTGACAAAAAAGTGATCGACGGTCGTTTACGCCTGGTGCTGCTGCGCCACATGGGTGAAGCGGTGGTGACCGACGATTATCCGAAAGAGGTTCTACAGGCCACGCTGGGGGCAGACTACCGCGCCCTGGCTCAGCTTAAAGGTTAATAAGAACACAATGACTAGTTTGCATGCCGACGAGGCCTTCCTCGGCCATTACCAGTTGAGTCATGACCCTTTTGCTCCACGGGTGCCTGGCTTCAAATTTTTCCCGGCCCAGCGCAAACCCGTGCTGGGACAACTACATCACCTGGCCCGTTACAGTCAGTTGCTGCTAGTGGTCACTGGCCCAGAAGGCAGTGGCAAGACCCTGTTGCGTCAGGCTCTGGTCGCCAGCACCAACAAGCAATCGGTCCAAAGCGTGGTGGTTTCTGCCCGCGGCGCCGGCGATGCGGCCGGGGTATTGCGTCAGGTGGCCCAGGCGTTGAACGTCGGCCAGGCTGATGCCGACGCTATTCTGGCCCAGGTGGTGCAGCTTGCACTGACCGGGCAGGAAGTCTATCTGCTGGTCGATGACGCCGAACAACTCGACGAGTCCGCCCTTGAGGCTCTGATGGTCCTGGCTGCCGGTGCGCCGGAAGGCCGCCCGCATGTGTTCCTGTTCGGTGAGACCTCGCTGATTGCTCAGCTTGAGGCTTTGCATCTCGAGGAAGAGCGTTTCCACGTCATCGAGCTGCAGCCCTACACCGAAGAGGAAACCCGCGAATATCTGGAGCAGCGGCTCGAAGGCGCTGGTCGCGGTATCGAACTTTTCACCGCGGATCAGATCTCTGATATTCACGAAAGCTCCGAAGGTTGGCCTGGCAGCATCAATCAGGTCGCCCGCGATGCAATGATCGAAGCCATGATCGCCAGCCGCTCAGCGGTCAAGCGTCCAAAAATGGGGTTCAATATGCCGAAGAAACACGTGTTGGCGATTTCCGCCGTGGTCGTGGTCGCGGTAGCTGCCGCCTGGTTGATTCCAGGTCGCAACAAGGCACCGACCGCCGGTGCGCCGGCCAATGAACAGGCGCAACTGCCGCTTGGCCAGGGTCAGCCAACAGCGAATGGCGGCGCTCCGGCCGTAGAATTCGCTGGCAACACGCAGCCGATGCCATTGCCGTTGGTCGGTAACTCGCAACCGGTGATGCGCGGTCCGCTGGCTGAAGCGGCAGGTGGCATTACCGAAGGTGACGACGGCGTGCCGGTTGAAGGCTCCAGCGCCACTCCGCCGACCGTGACCACCACTGCGCCGCCTGTGGGCGTTCCTGCCGGCCCTTCGCCGACACCAGCGGCCAAGCCGACGCCTGCGCCGACTCAGGTCGCCACCGCCAAGCCAGCGCCTGTACCAGCGCCTGCTCCAGTGGCCAAGCCTGCACCAGCGCCAGCCAAGCCAGCCGTTGCCGCGGCGGCCAAGCCTGCCGAGAAACCGGCTCCGGCGGCCAAGGCCGCTGGCGGCACCTGGTATGCCGGTCAGGCACCGGGTAACTACGTGGTGCAAATCCTCGGCACCAGCTCCGAAACTGCCGCACAAAGCTTCGTCAAGGAGCAGGGCGGCGAGTACCGTTATTTCAAGAAAGTCCTCAATGGCAAGCCGCTCTACGTGATCACCTACGGCAACTTCGCCAATCGTGATGCAGCCGTTTCCGCCATCAAGGCCTTGCCAGCGAAGGTTCAGGCTGGTAAACCTTGGCCTCGCACTGTCGCCAGCGTCCAACAGGAACTGGCAACAACTCGCTGAAGATTCGGCGGCCTTACCCAGGCCGCCTCTCCAAGCACCTCAAAATTTCTACAAGTGCGCGCAACCTTCCGGGCTGCGTGCCTTGTGGTGTCTGCGTCACAGTAGTCTTTGAGTCGTTGCGGTCAGAATTAAAAAAAGTTTTGACTAGCACAGCAGATCGCTTTAAACCTTTCACAAATGCGACATAGATTTGCGAAATTTCGTCGTCAAATTTGTGAGCCTCTGTGTCGGTGTGTACAATGACCTCCCTTTTGCCCCCGCAAAGCTGGCGTACGTTCGGCGCGGTTGGTAAGTGGTTGAATTGAAAAGAAATTTGCTTCGCGAGAAGCAGCCTGGTGAGAAAGTGTCTATGAAAGCAGGTCTGTACCAACCAGATGAATTCAAGGATAACTGCGGTTTCGGCCTGATTGCCCATATGCAGGGCGAGCCCAGTCATACCCTTTTGCAAACGGCCATCGAGGCCCTGACCTGCATGACCCACCGCGGTGGGATTAATGCCGACGGCAAGACCGGTGACGGTTGCGGTCTGCTGATTCAAAAGCCGGACGTGTTCCTGCGAGCCATCGCCCAGGAAACCTTCGGCGTCGAAATGCCCAAGCAATACGCTGTGGGCATGGTTTTCTTCAACCAGGACCCGGTCAAGGCCGAAGCCGCTCGCGAGAACATGAACCGCGAGATCCTGGCCGCCGGTCTGCAACTGGTTGGCTGGCGCAAAGTGCCGATCGACACCAGCGTCCTCGGTCGCCTCGCCCTTGAGCGCCTGCCGCAGATCGAGCAAGTGTTCATCGGTGGTGAAGGCCTGAGCGATCAGGACATGGCCGTCAAGCTGTTCACCTCCCGTCGTCGCTCGTCCGTGGCCAATGCCGCCGACACCGACCACTACGTCTGCAGCTTTTCCCACAAGACCATCATTTACAAAGGCCTGATGATGCCGGCGGACTTGACCGCCTTCTATCCGGACCTGAGCGATGAGCGCCTGCAAACCTCGATTTGCGTGTTCCACCAGCGCTTCTCCACCAACACCCTGCCGAAATGGCCACTGGCTCAACCGTTCCGCTTCCTGGCGCACAACGGCGAGATCAATACCATCACCGGCAACCGCAACTGGGCCGTGGCCCGTCGCACCAAGTTCACCAACGACTTGATGGACCTGGAAGAACTCGGCCCGCTGGTCAACCGCGTCGGTTCCGACTCCTCGAGCATGGACAACATGCTGGAGCTGATGGTCACCGGTGGCATCGACCTGTTCCGTGGCGTGCGGATGATCATTCCGCCTGCGTGGCAGAACGTCGAGACCATGGACCCGGATCTGCGTGCGTTCTACGAATACAACTCGATGCACATGGAACCGTGGGACGGCCCGGCCGGCGTGGTAATGACCGACGGTCGCTACGCGGTGTGCCTGCTCGACCGTAACGGTCTGCGTCCGGCGCGTTGGGTCACCACCAAGAACGGTTTCATCACCCTGGCTTCGGAAATCGGCGTCTGGAACTACCAGCCTGAAGACGTGATCGCCAAGGGCCGTGTGGGCCCGGGCCAGATCTTTGCCGTGGACACCGAAACCGGTCAGATCCTCGACACCGATGCGATCGACAACCGCCTGAAGTCCCGTCACCCGTACAAGCAATGGCTGCGCAAGAATGCCCTGCGCATCCAGGCGACCATGGAAGACAACGACCACGGTTCGGCGTTCTACGACGTCGATCAGCTCAAGCAATACATGAAGATGTACCAGGTCACGTTCGAAGAGCGCGACCAGGTGCTGCGTCCGCTCGGCGAGCAGGGCTACGAAGCCGTGGGCTCGATGGGCGACGATACGCCGATGGCCGTGCTGTCCCAGCGCGTGCGCACGCCGTACGACTATTTCCGCCAGCAGTTCGCGCAGGTCACCAACCCGCCGATCGACCCGCTGCGTGAAGCCATCGTCATGTCGCTGGAAATCTGCCTCGGTGCCGAGCGCAACATCTTCCAGGAGTCGCCGGAACACGCTTCGCGCGTGATCCTCAGCTCGCCGGTCATTTCCCCGGCCAAGTGGCGCTCGCTGATGAACCTCGATCGTCCGGGCTTCGAGCGGGCGATTATCGACCTCAACTACGACGAAAGCGTCGGTCTGGAAGCGGCGATCCGCAACGTGGCCGATCAGGCTGAAGAAGCCGTGCGCGCCGGTCGTACCCAGGTCGTGCTGAGTGACCGTCACATCGCCCCGGGCAAGTTACCGATCCACGCCTCTCTGGCTACCGGCGCGGTGCACCACCGTCTGACCGAAAAAGGCCTGCGTTGCGATTCCAACATCCTGGTGGAAACCGCGACCGCTCGCGATCCGCACCACTTCGCCGTGTTGATCGGTTTCGGCGCCTCTGCCGTTTACCCGTTCCTGGCCTACGAAGTGCTGGGCGACCTGATCCGTACCGGTGAAGTGCTGGGCGACCTCTATGAGGTGTTCAAGAACTACCGTAAAGGCATCACCAAGGGCCTGCTCAAGATCCTGTCGAAGATGGGCATCTCGACCATCACCTCCTATCGCGGAGCACAACTGTTCGAAGCGATCGGCCTGTCCGAGGAAGTCTGCAACCTGAGCTTCAAGGGCGTGCCGAGCCGCATCAAGGGTGCGCGTTTCGTCGACATCGAAGCCGAGCAGAAAGCCCTGGCCACCGAAGCCTGGAGCCCGCGCAAGCCGATCCAGCAGGGTGGTTTGCTGAAGTTCGTCCACGGTGGCGAGTACCACGCCTACAACCCGGATGTGGTCAACACCCTGCAAGCCGCTGTGCAGCAGGGCGACTACAGCAAGTTCAAGGAATACACGTCGCTGGTGGACAACCGTCCGGTGTCGATGATCCGCGACCTGCTGAAAGTCAAAACCCTCGACACTCCACTGGATATGAGCGAAATCGAACCGCTGGAGTCGGTGCTCAAGCGCTTCGACTCCGCCGGTATCTCGCTGGGCGCCCTGTCGCCGGAAGCTCACGAAGCCCTGGCCGAAGCCATGAACCGCCTCGGTGCGCGTTCCAACTCCGGCGAAGGCGGCGAAGACCCGGCGCGCTACGGCACCATCAAGAGCTCGAAAATCAAGCAGGTGGCGACCGGCCGTTTCGGTGTAACCCCGGAATACCTGGTCAACGCTGAAGTGCTGCAGATCAAGGTTGCCCAAGGCGCCAAGCCAGGCGAGGGCGGTCAACTGCCAGGCGGCAAGGTCAATGGCCTGATCGCCAAGCTGCGTTATGCAGTGCCGGGCGTGACCCTGATTTCGCCGCCGCCGCACCACGACATCTACTCGATCGAAGACTTGTCGCAGCTGATTTTCGACCTGAAACAAGTCAACCCGCAGGCGCTGGTCTCGGTGAAGCTGGTAGCGGAAGCGGGCGTCGGCACCATCGCCGCCGGCGTGGCCAAGGCCTACGCGGACTTGATCACCATCTCCGGCTACGACGGCGGTACCGGTGCATCGCCGCTGACCTCGATCAAATACGCGGGCGCTCCGTGGGAACTCGGCCTGGCCGAAACCCACCAGACCCTGCGTGGCAACGACCTGCGCGGCAAAGTCCGGGTACAGACCGACGGCGGCCTGAAAACCGGCCTCGACGTGATCAAGGCTGCGATCCTCGGCGCTGAAAGCTTCGGCTTCGGCACCGCGCCAATGATTGCCCTGGGCTGCAAATACCTGCGCATCTGCCACCTGAACAACTGCGCCACCGGCGTCGCGACCCAGAACGAGAAGCTGCGCAAGGATCACTACATCGGTACCGTCGACATGGTGGTGAACTTCTTCACCTACGTCGCCGAAGAAACCCGTGAGTGGCTGGCCAAGCTGGGCGTGCGCTCCCTCGAAGAGCTGATCGGCCGTACCGATCTGCTGGATGTCCTCGAAGGTCAGACCGCCAAGCAGCATCACCTGGACCTGACTCCGTTGCTGGGCAGCGACCACGTGCCGGCGGACAAGCCGCAGTTCTGTGGCGTTGAACGCAACCCGCCGTTCGACAAGGGCCTGCTGGCCGAGAAAATGGTCGACATGGCCACCTCGGCGATCAACGACCTGAGCGGCGCTGAATTCGACCTGGATATCTGCAACTGCGACCGTTCCATCGGCGCACGGATCTCCGGCGAAATCGCGCGCAAGCACGGCAACCAGGGCATGGCCAACGCGCCGGTCACGTTCCGCTTCAAAGGCACGGCCGGGCAGAGCTTCGGCGTGTGGAACGCTGGCGGCCTGCACATGTACCTCGAAGGCGACGCCAACGACTACGTCGGCAAGGGCATGACCGGCGGCAAGCTGGTGATCGTGCCGCCGAAGGGTAGCGTCTACCGCACCCAGGACAGTGCCATCATCGGCAACACCTGCCTGTACGGCGCCACTGGCGGCAAGCTGTTTGCCGCCGGCACCGCGGGCGAGCGTTTCGCCGTGCGTAACTCCGGTGCCCACACCGTCGTGGAAGGCACTGGCGATCACTGCTGCGAGTACATGACCGGTGGTTTCGTCTGCGTATTGGGCAAGACCGGTTACAACTTCGGCTCTGGCATGACCGGCGGTTTCGCCTACGTGCTCGACCAGGACAACACCTTCGTTGACCGGGTCAACCACGAACTGGTGGAAATCCAGCGGATCAGCGGCGAGGCGATGGAAGCCTACCGTAGCCACCTGCAACGCGTGCTGAACGAGTATGTCGAGGAAACCGACAGCGAGTGGGGTCGTGAACTCGCCGAGAACCTCGATGATTACCTGCGCCGTTTCTGGTTGGTCAAGCCGAAGGCTGCCAGCTTGAAAACGTTGCTTTCCAGCACCCGTGCCAACCCGCAGTGATATGCGCCTGAAGAGTTTGATGAGGTTTTAAAATGGCTGAACGTCTGAATAATGACTTCCAGTTCATCGAGGTCGGGCGCAAGGATCCGAAGAAGAAACTGTTGCGTCAACGCAAGAAAGAGTTCGTGGAAATCTACGAACCCTTCAAACCCCAGCAGTCGGCCGACCAGGCCCACCGCTGCCTGGGTTGCGGTAACCCGTATTGCGAATGGAAGTGCCCGGTGCACAACTTCATTCCCAACTGGCTGAAACTGGTGGCCGAGGGCAACATCCTCCAGGCCGCCGAGCTGTCGCACCAGACCAACACCCTGCCGGAAGTCTGCGGCCGGGTGTGCCCGCAGGACCGTCTGTGCGAAGGTGCCTGCACCCTCAACGACGGCTTCGGCGCGGTGACCATCGGTTCGGTGGAGAAGTACATCACCGACACCGCATTCGCCATGGGCTGGCGCCCGGACATGTCCAAGGTCAAGCCGACCGGCAAGCGTGTCGCGATCATCGGTGCGGGCCCGGCGGGCCTGGGTTGTGCCGACGTGCTGGTGCGCGGTGGCGTGACCCCGGTGGTGTTCGACAAGAACCCGGAAATCGGCGGTCTGCTGACCTTCGGTATCCCCGAGTTCAAGCTGGAAAAGACCGTGCTGAGCAATCGTCGCGAAGTTTTCAGCGGCATGGGCATCGAGTTCCGCCTCAACACCGAGGTGGGCAAGGACGTGACCATGGAGCAACTGCTCGAAGAATACGATGCCGTATTCATGGGCATGGGCACCTACACCTACATGAAGGGCGGTTTTGCCGGTGAAGACCTGCCGGGCGTGTACGACGCACTGGACTTCCTGATCGCCAACGTCAACCGCAACCTTGGCTTTGAAAAGTCGCCGGAAGATTTCGTCGACATGAAAGGCAAGAAGGTTGTGGTACTCGGCGGCGGCGACACGGCGATGGACTGCAACCGTACTTCGATTCGTCAGGGCGCCAAGTCGGTGACCTGCGCCTATCGTCGTGACGAAGCGAACATGCCGGGCTCGCGCAAAGAGGTGAAGAACGCCAAGGAAGAAGGCGTGAAGTTCCTCTACAACCGCCAGCCGATCGCCATTGTCGGTGAAGACAAGGTCGAAGGCGTGAAGGTGGTCGAGACCCGTCTCGGCGAGCCGGATGCCCGTGGCCGTCGCAGCCCCGAGCCGATCCCGGGCTCCGAAGAGATCATCCCGGCCGACGCCGTGGTTATCGCCTTCGGTTTCCGTCCGAGCCCGGCGCCGTGGTTCGAACAGTTCGAAATCCAGACCGACAGCCAGGGCCGCGTGGTGGCACCGGAGCAAGGTCAGTACAAGCACCAGACCAGCAACCCGAAAATCTTCGCCGGTGGCGACATGGTTCGCGGTTCTGACCTGGTAGTGACGGCGATCTTCGAAGGCCGCAATGCGGCTGAAGGGATCCTGGATTACCTGGGCGTCTAAAACCCGATTTCAATTTGAAATGGGATCAAATGTGGGAGCGAGCTTGCTCGCGATAGCGGTGGATCAGTTGACAGAAATGTTGAATGTGACACCGCCATCGCGAGCAAGCTCGCTCCCACAGTTGTTTCGTGGTGTAACGAATACTGCGTTTACATTGCGACAAATTGACCCGATAGACAAAAGGCTGACCTGCAACCGTGCCTTTTGCGCCCGGCTCTGAGAAAATGCCCTCACTTTTTTTCCGGATGCCGACATGACTGCCCTGAAGAACGACCGTTTCCTGCGCGCCCTGCTCAAGCAACCCGTAGACGTCACCCCCGTGTGGATGATGCGTCAGGCCGGTCGCTACCTGCCTGAATACCGCGCCAGCCGTGCCAAGGCCGGTGATTTCATGAGCCTGTGCATGAACCCGGCGTTCGCTTGCGAAGTCACGATGCAGCCGCTCGACCGCTATCCACAACTGGACGCGGCGATCCTCTTCTCCGATATCCTGACCATCCCCGATGCCATGGGCCAAGGCCTGTACTTCGAAACCGGTGAAGGTCCGCGCTTCAAGAAAGTCGTCAGCACCCTGGCCGACATCGAGGCCCTGCCGATTCCTGATCCGCACAAAGACCTTGGCTATGTGATGGACGCGGTCAGCACCATCCGCCGCGAACTGAACGGCCGTGTGCCGCTGATCGGCTTCTCCGGCAGCCCATGGACACTGGCCACCTACATGGTCGAAGGCGGTTCGTCGAAAGACTACCGCAAGACTAAAACCATGCTCTACGACAATCCGCAAGCCCTGCACCTGCTGCTGGACAAGCTCGCGCAGACGGTCACCAGCTACCTCAACGGCCAGATCATGGCCGGTGCGCAAGCGGTGCAGATCTTCGACAGCTGGGGCGGCGCCCTCTCGGCGGCGGCGTACCAGGAGTTCTCCCTGGCCTACATGAAGAAAATCGTCAGCGGCCTGATCCGCGAGCACGAAGGCCGCAAGGTGCCGGTGATCCTGTTCACCAAGAGCGGCGGTCTGTGGCTGGAAAGCATCGCCGACGCTGGTGCTGATGCACTGGGCCTGGACTGGACCTGCGACATCGGCAGCGCCCGCGCCCGTGTCGGCGACAAGGTCGCCCTGCAAGGCAACATGGACCCGACCGTGCTCTACGCCAAGCCGGAAGCGATTCGCGCGGAAGTCGGGCGCATCCTGGCCAGCTACGGCAAAGGCAGCGGCCACGTGTTCAACCTCGGCCATGGCATCACGCCGGAAGTCGATCCGGAACATGCTGGCGCGTTCCTGCGTGCGGTACATGAGCTGTCGGCGCAGTATCACGAATAGCGATTGCCCGTTTCGACAAAGCCTGTCCCGCCTCGTGCCGGACAGGTTTTTTTGTGCCGTTCAAAAGCTCAATCGATAAAGCATCACTTGTTGTAAGAATGTTTTCTTTCTTTGTCGGATCGAGGAATGGAGAGACTGTTCCTGCCTCGTGCGGCGATTACTCCTACATAGAATTTTCTTCCATCCCCGTAAGGTTCCAGGCCCTTGTCCGGCGTATCGCCGAACAATCACGAAGCGAACAGGGGCGCCCACAAGGCGCCCTGTTTTCGATAAGCAGTCTGGAATACATCATGAAAATCAAGTTTGAAAAGAGAAGTGCATTAACCGCCTGCACTTCATCGATGATCCTGTTATCGGCAATGCTGGCCTCTCAAACCGTTTCCGCCCATGGCTATCTGGAAGTGCCGCCTTCGCGCGCGCTGGCTTGCCAGAAAGGCTTGAACACCAACTGCGGTGGCGCCCAGTACGAGCCGCAGAGTGTTGGTGAAACCTTCAAAGGCTTTCCGGCCGGCGTCGGCGGTGCTCCCTTGCAGGGACCGGTCGATGGCAAGATCGCCAGCGGTGGTCACTCGCTGTTCTCTGCCATGGACGCACAGTCCGCCACTCGCTGGCACCTGACAGAAATCAAGGATCGCAACATTGATTTCCAATGGCATTACAAGGCAGTTCATCCGGCCACCAAACACGAGTACTTCATCAGCCGCAACGGCTGGAATCCGAACGAATCGCTCAAGCGCGCCACCTTCGAAAGTACCCCGTTCTGCACCGTCGATGGCGGCAATAAAATGCCGTCTAACAGCGACAAGCACAACTGCACTATCCCGGCAGATAAATCCGGCCAGCATGTCATCCTGGCGATCTGGACCGTCGGTGATACCGATGCAGCGTTTTATAACGCCGCCGACGTGAACATTCTCGCTGAACCGGCGCTACCGGGTGGCTGGTCTTCCGTAGGCAGTATTTCCGCCGCGACCGAGCTGCTGGTCGGCGACAAGGTCAAGGCCCGCGCATTCTCCGCCAATGGCGAGAACCCGGATTACAGCGTCGAAATCAGCATCGACAACGCTGAGGAAGGCTCGCCGCAAGACTGGTCCTTCAAGCTGGCGGAAAAAATCAACGCGACCCACAAGCTCATCCGCGCCGGTATTCGTGATGAAAACGGCAACATCGAGCCGATCCGGGGCAACAACACGCTGTACGCACAAAAAGAAAGCGGTGTAACCCGCTACGAAGTGCAACTGGACATGAAGGAAGACACCGCAGCGCGCATGTCGGTGGCCTCGCAGCAAGCCGAATACGTTCTGGATAAAGGCCGGGCAAAGGTCGAGTTCAGCATGATCTCGAACCGTCCGATGAACGTCGAAGCGACCTTGCTCGACCAGAACAACAAACCGGTAGGCACCACGTCGGCACAAGTGGCCAGCGGCTCCACCTGGCTGTCCATGGATGTACGCAGCAACCCGGGTGCGCACACCCTGACCCTGGTCGGCACCACCCTGGATGGCCGCACCACCCGTCAGGACACTCAGACCACCCAACTGACTGGCGAAGGCGCCGGCGTCGAATACGATTTCGTGTTCCCTGAAGGCCTCGGCGACTACACCGCCGGTACCAAGGTTCTGCAACCGAAGACCAACGAAGTCTTTGAGTGCAAGCCATTCCCCGAGTCGGGTTACTGCAAGCAGTACAGCCCCACTGCCAACGGTTTTGAACCAGGTGTCGGTGCTCACTGGCACATGGCGTGGAACAAGTTGTAAGTCCCCCTTGTAGCACTTCAGGCGATCGGTAGCCGATCGCCTGAAGCTTTATTCTTCTGACGTTGATCGAGTTGAAAATGACTGTTTCGGGTTATTCCAGACAGCGCGTGCTGCTGCATTGGTTGTCTGCCGCGGTGATCCTGTGGACCTTGCTGTCTGGTTTTCTTGTGGCCGGTTTCGAGGTGTCAGCGCACATCAAGGAGTCGGTTGCGTTCTTCAATGTTTCGCTGACGACAGTGTTCATACCGTTTTACCTGTGGCGCCTGTTTCTGTTTTTCACTCATACCCGTTTTTCGGGCATGAAGTCGTTGTCGCTTGTCGAAGTGCTCGCATTGTTTGCCCACGCATTGATTTACCTCTTCGTCGGTGCCGTTCTGGTGACCGGCGTGTTGATGATGGATCGCCCGATCGATGTATTCGGGGTGATCGAGATCGATCAGCCGTTAAGCGATCCACAACTGATCGCTCTGTTCGTCACGGTTCACACGTGGGTATGTGTGGTGCTGTCGCTGCTGCTGGTCGCGCACATCGGCGCCGTCATCGTGCATGAGGCCTGCAACCACCGGGTGCTGCGACGGATGTCTTTGCGCCTGTGTGGCAAGCCTCGGTCCGGGCGACTTGAGTGAGGCCATGGTGATGTTTTCGCGCGAACGCTTGACCGGACTTGCCTTGCTTTTGAGCAAGGCGAGCCTGCTGGTTGTACCGCTGGCCTATGGGGCGTTCCTGGGCTGGCAGGAGTGGCGCTATCGCGAACAGTTGGTGCTGCCAGCACCGGTCGAAACCTCGCGAACCGCTCCCGCACTCCGTCAAGCACTCGACGCAACGGCGGTTGCAACGGTGCTCGGTCTGACGACGGGTGCCGAATTGCTGCCGAGCGCGGAACCGCTGACCTTGAAGGCAAGCTTCGTCGTCACTCACGGCTTGTCCCGGGTGTTGCTGGCAGACTCGCAAGGCGCGCGCATCTACCAGGTCGGCGAGCGCCTGCCCGGTGGCAGCATCTTGCGTCGCGTTGAGCCCGATCACGCGGTGTTGTGGAGCAAGGGCCGAGAGGCATTGTTGACGCTCCAGCCTCCCGTCACGGGTTTTCTGCAACGGCTCGCCCCCCACGGCAAGCCGCAAGTGCCGAACGTTTCTCCGCGTTTTTTTAGCCCGCTTGCCGGGCCGACAGAGTGATCAACTTCATGAATAGCTTTCTCGGTGCACAAGCACTGCGGCCGGTGCTTTTTTTCGTCGCCATGGCGCTAACGCTTTCCCACGGCACACTTCAGGCCGAGGAAGAAAAATGGCAACTGGCGATGAACAACGCAGAGCTGCGCGACATCGTCGAAGAGATCTCCAACATTCTCGGGACCACCGTGGTACTGGACCCCAAAGTCTCCGGTCGAATCACCGTCATGTCCCGGCAGGCCCTCGATCGTGAAGGGGTGCGCCGGTTGTTCTATTCGGTGCTCGACGCTCACAACTTTACGGTGATCGATGAGGGCGACCGGATCCTCATCACCCCGGTTGCCGAGGCCAAGACCCGGGCCGGCCAGGGCACGGTAAAAACCACCACGGCGTCGCAGTTCGTGACCGAGGTCATCGCGTTGAACACCGGTAGCGCCACCGATATTGCCGGGTTGGTGCGGCCATTGGTCTCTGCCAATGGTTATGTCGGCCCCTCGGTGTCGGCCAACGCGTTGGTGCTGACCGATACGGCCGCCAATGTTAAGCGCATCGCCCGGGTGATCCGCGAACTGGACTCCGGACAGAACAACCTGCACGTGGTGGTCCAGCTCAAGCATGCCTTGGCGGGCGATGTCGCGCCGGTAATCGAGGCCTCCATGGGCAAGCGCAATGCCGAGTCAGCCATACAGGTGCTGGCCGACACCAGGACCAATCGCCTGATTTTCATTGGTCCGCCGGTCGTCCGCCAGCGCTTGATCGAACTGGCCCGGGGTCTCGATACGCCGGCCACCACAACCCTCGACAATGCCCGGGTGATTCGCCTGCGCCACAGCGATGCCAAGCAGTTGGCCGAGATTCTGGAGTCGATGGGGCAGGGCAGAAAGCAGACTTCCGCCGTCGGCAGCGCCAAGGACACGTCTGGCGGTGCGGCCTTCATGATCAAGGCCGACGAAAGCCAGAACGCGCTGGTGCTGATCGCCGAACCCGCGCAGGTGCGGACCATCGAAAACATCGTGCGTCAGCTGGACCAGCCACGGGCCCAGGTGTTGATCCATGCCGCAATCGTCGAAATCTCCGGCGACATCGCCGAGGCCGTCGGCGTGCAGTGGAACCTCAACACGGGTGACGCCAAGGGCTTCATCAACTTTCCCGGCACCGACATTCCGATCATCGGCGGGCTGAAGTTCGACGAGAAAAGATCGGCGCCGGAAGGGGCGATCCTGCAACTGGGCGGCGACCGCTTCGGTGCGCTGGTTTCGGCCCTGGCCAGCAACACCCACAGCAACCTGCTGTCCACGCCAAGCCTGTTGACCCTGGACAATCAGGAAGCCGAAATCATCGTCGGCCAGAACGTGCCGTTCAAGACCGGCTCCTATGCCACCAACAGCAACGGCGCGGAGAATCCGTTCACCACCGTCGAGCGCAAGGACGTCGGCATCAGCCTGAAGATCAAGCCTTACATCAACGAAGGCTCGACGTTACGCCTGGAGGTCGAGCAGGAGGTGTCGGACATCGCGCCTTCGGTGTCGGGCATTGATTCCTCGGACCTGATCACCAACAAGCGAGCGCTCAAGAGCACCATCCTCGCCGACGATGGCGAAATCATCGTGATCGGCGGCCTGATCAGGGACAGCGTGCGTACCCAGAAAAGCGGCGTGCCGCTGTTGAGGGACATTCCCTACCTCGGCGCTATCTTCCGCTGGAATCGTGACACCCAGACCAAAAGCAACCTGATGGTGTTCTTGCGCCCGACCATCGTGCGCAGCAAGGAAGACCTGTCCCAGGTCAGCCAGCAGCGTTACAACGCGCTGCGTGACTTGAGCAAATCAGGGGCGGGGGAAAACAACTCGTTGTTGCTGCCGTCCGAGGCGCGCGGGTTGTTCGAACCGGCCACCGACGCGCCAGTGTTCGATTTGCGCGGCAAGGCGAAATGAATCCATGAGCGAACTCTGCGAGCAATTGCCCTTCGGCTTCGCCCGGCGTTTTGGTGTGTTGCTGGAGCATGACGGCGACGACCTGCGCCTTGCCCTGCGTAGTGATGCGCCGCTCACCGCATTGGCGGAAGCGCGCCGGGTGTGCGGACGGGCGTTGCCGTTTCAAATCGTCGGGGCCGATGAGTACGCCTCGCGCCTGGCGGTGGCCTATCGCGAGGGGCGCAGTGCGGTGGAGCAAGTTGCCCAAGGGCTGGACGAAGAACTGGACTTGCTCAGCCTGGTCGATCAGGTCCCGCAAACCGCCGACCTGCTGGAGCAACAGGGCGATGCGCCGATCATTCGCCTGATCAACGCGTTGCTCGGTGAAGCGGTGCGTGAGCATGCCTCGGATGTGCACCTGGAAACCTTCGAACAGTACCTGTCGGTGCGTATGCGGGTGGATGGCCAACTGCGTGAAATGCTCAGGCCCAAGCGCGAACTGGCGACACTGCTGGTGTCGCGGATCAAGGTCATGGCGCGCCTGGACATCGCGGAAAAACGCGTACCCCAGGATGGGCGAATGGCCTTGCGCCTGGCCGGGCATGAAGTCGATGTGCGGGTCTCGACGCTGCCTTCGGCCCACGGCGAACGGGTGGTGCTGCGTTTGCTCGACAAGCAGGCCGGGCGCCTGGAACTGCAACGGCTGGGCATGCCGGACGATATCCTCGCGGCCCTGCGCCATCTTTTGGGCAAGCCCCACGGTATTGTGCTGGTGACCGGGCCGACCGGTTCCGGCAAGACCACCAGCCTGTACGCCGCCCTGAGCAGCCTGAACGACCAGACCCGCAACATCCTCACGGTCGAAGACCCGATCGAATACCACCTGCCGGGGGTCGGCCAGATGCCGGTCAATCCGAAGGTCGACATGACCTTCGCCCGGGGCCTGCGGGCGATCTTGCGCCAGGACCCGGACGTGGTGATGGTTGGCGAAATCCGTGACCGCGAAACCGCCGAAATCGCTGTCCAGGCGTCCTTGACCGGGCATCTGGTGCTCTCGACCTTGCACACCAACAGCGCGGCCGGCGCGGTCACGCGGCTGGTAGACATGGGCGTCGATGCCTATCTGCTGGCGTCCTCGCTGGTGGGCGTTCTGGCCCAGCGTCTGTTGCGCACCTTGTGCCCCCATTGCAAGGTTTCGTACCTCGCCGATGCGGCGGCCTGCCAGCGTCTTGGGCTCGACACGAGCACGCCGCACACCCTGTTCAAGGCCTCGGGCTGTGAACAGTGCCAGCACGGCTATCGCGGCCGCATTGGCATTTACGAGCTGATCAGCGTGACACCCGCCGTCTCGGCGCTGATCCATCAGGGCGCCAGCGAGCAAATCCTCGTCGACGAAACGCGCAAGGTCTCGCGCAGCCTGTTCCAGGACGGGCGCCAGCGGGTGCTGGAAGGATTGACCAGTCTCGATGAGTTGCTGCGTGTGACCCAGGAGAACTGACCGGTGCCGACCTTCGACTACCGCGCCCGCGATGCCCGGAAACGATCCTGCAAGGGACGGCTGGAGGCCGATGGGCCCCGCCATGGGCGACAGTTGTTGCGTGAACGTGGTTTGTGGCCGCGTGTCTTGACCGAGGTCAGGGGCGGCGGTGCGGGTCAGCAGTCGCGAGGTGGACGCCTGAGTGCTGCTGATCTGGCGTTGTTGACGTTGCAACTGTCAACGCTGGTTCAGGCCGGACTGCCCCTGGAGGAAGCGCTCGATGCGGTGGCGAAGCAGAGCTCGAAGCGCAAGGTTGCGAGCTTGCTCTGGGCGGTCAGGAGCCGGGTGATGGAAGGCCACGCACTGGCCTCGGCATTGGGGCAGTTTCCCAGGGCCTTCCCCGAGTTGTTCCGCGCCACCGTGGCCGCCGGGGAACGCTCGGGGCATCTGGGCCATGTGCTGGAGCAACTGGCGGCCTACACCCAGGCCCGCCAGGCCTCGCGGCAAAAGATCCAGATGGCCCTGGTGTACCCGTTGATCCTGATGTTGGCCAGCCTGGCAATCGTCGGTTTTCTTCTCGGATATGTGGTGCCGGATGTGGTGAAGATCTTCGTCGACAGCGGCCAGCCGTTGCCCTGGCTGACCCGGGCGCTGATTGGCGTGAGCAACGGCCTGCGCAACCATTTCCTGTTGTTGATGAGCGTGCTGGCGACGCTGTTCGGCCTGTGGCGCTGGAGCTGGCAGCAGCCGCAGTGGCGCCTGCGCTGGATCGTTGGGTGCTGAATGCGCCAGTCCTCGGTGAAGTGCTGCGTGCCATGGAAGCCGCACGGTTTGCCAGCACCCTGGCAATCCTCGGCAAAAGTGCCGTGCCGTTGGTGGACGCCCTGGAAATTGCAGCCGCGGTCATCGGCAACCTGACCATCCGCACGCGGATGGTCGATGTCGCCCGCTCGGTCCGCGAAGGCGCAACGCTGACCCGTGGCCTGGAGCTGAGCGGTGACATCCCGCCGATGATGCTGCACATGATCGCCAGCGGCGAACGTGCCGGCGAACTCGACCGCATGCTGGCCCGGGCCGCCGAACAACAGGAAAACAGCCTCGCCGCGCGCATTGCGCTGGTGGTGGGCCTCTTCGAGCCGGCCATGCTGGTGTTGATGGGCGGCGTCGTGCTGCTGATCGTCATGGCCATCCTGCTCCCGATTCTCAGCCTCAACCAATTGGTGAATTGATCCATGCAACCTGTCCGCAAAAACCTTTCCCGCGCGCAACGCGGTTTTACCCTGATCGAAATCATGGTGGTGGTAGTCATCATCGGCGTGCTGGGGGCTATCGTGGTGCCACAGTTCATGAGTCGCCCCGATCAAGCCAAGGTCACTGCCGCCAGAATCGATATTCAGGCCATCGCCACAGCCCTGGAAATGTATCGCCTCGACAACGCCCATTACCCATCGACTCAGCAAGGCCTGGAAGCGCTGGTCAAGCGCCCCTCCGGACTGCCCGTGGCGCGTGGCTGGAACCCTCAGGGCTACCTCAAGAGCATGCCGGTCGACCCGTGGAATACGCCTTATCAGTACCTCAACCCGGGTGTACGGTCGGTAGACGGCACTTACGACCTGTATTCCCTTGGCGCCGATGGCGTAGCGGGCGGTGAAGGGTTTGCCGCCGAAATCGGCAATTGGGGCCATTGATCCGTGGGCTACCGCTGTCGGGGGTTTACGTTATTGGAGCTGATGATCGTGATTGTCGTGGTTGGCGTCTTGCTGGGCATGGTGAGCTTTGTCGGTGGGGGCAGTCCCGCGCGCGAAGTCAGGCAGGAAGCCGAGGCGATGGTTCAGGTGATTCATCAGTTGCGTGAGCGTGCGGTGTTCGAAGGCCAGGAATATGGCCTGCGGCTGAGCGCCCGTGGCTACCGGCTGATGCATCTGGGAGTTCGTGGGTGGGAGCCGGTGAAGGAACTGACTGACTGGCCCCTGAGCGTGCGAGTACGTTTGCAGCAGGACGGCTATGCGGTAGGGCTGGACGCCGAAGAAGGCCCGCCGCAGTTGCTGTTGCTCAGCAACGATGAAACCAGTGCCTTCACGCTGACATTCGAGTCCGGCAACAGGACCTGGTTGAGCCTGTCCGGCGATGGCATCGGCGAGGTGGCGATCGATGGCTAGCCGGTCATCCTTGTCGTCCATGGGCGGCTTCACGCTGCTGGAAATCATGGTGGCCCTGGCGGTCTTCGCGACACTGGCGGCAGCCGTGCTGTCGGCCAGTCAATATGCGGTGAAGCAGCGCAACGCCGTCGAGACACGGCTGTTCGCCGCGTGGCTGGCGGATAACCGGTTGAACGAGCTACGCCTGCAATCCGGCCTGACGGCCGGCCAGCAACAACAGGTCGTGTCCATGGATCAGCGCGACTGGGTGCTGCAACAGCACATCAGCGTCACCCGCGATCTGCGTTTACTCCAGGTCGACATTCAGGTCAGCCCGGCGAACAGTGCGCACGCGTTGTATCGTGCCAGCGGCTGGATACCCGCGAGCCATGAGTAGGCAGTGTGGGTTCACCTTGCTGGAGCTGGTCATCGCCATGGCCATCTTCGCCGTGCTGGGGCTGGCCAGTTGGGGCTTGTTCGATAGCGTGCTGCGAGTGCAACAGGGCACGGCGGCCCACGAGCGAGAGCTGAGGAACCTGCAACGAGCGATGGCGGTGATCGAGCGGGATCTGCTGCACGTCGCTGCGCAGCCGATGGTGCTCGCACCGCCGCTTTTTCAGTTCCAGCGCAGTCACTGGCGCAATCCTCTGGACCAACCGCGCAGTGAGCGCCAGATACTGACCTATCGACTCGAAGGCAGCGTGCTGTGGCGTGAAAGCCAGGGCGAAGGTACGGAGTTCGTGCAACGGCAAAGACTGCTCGAAGGCGTTCGTGAGTTGCGCTGGCGTTTGTTCGACAGCCAGTCCGGCTGGGTCGCTCATTGGTCGGCCGGGCAGGATACGAAGGCGCTCATGGCGCTGGAGGTGCAAATCTCGGCCGGGCGCTTCAAATCGATTCGTCGGGTGTTGCCGATGCCGGGTGCATTGCCATGAACGGGCGCCAACGCGGCATTGCGTTGATCAGTGTATTGCTGGTCATGAGCCTGGCGCTGCTGATCACCGGCGGCTTGTTGCGCAGCCATCACCTTTCGCTGCAAAGCAGTGGGCAACAGTTGCTGCAGATGCAGCTGCGGCAGCTCGCATCGGACGGGGAAACCTGGGCGTTGTTGCTGTTGCGCGACGCGTTACAGGACGCGGAAAAACCCGTCGAGCGGTTTCAAGGCTGGACGGCCATGGCGCCGGGTTTCGACGTTGAAGATGCGCAGATCCGAATCGATATCGATGACCTCGCCGGGCGCTTCAATCTCAATGCGTTGTTACGCCAGGGGCAGGTGGATCAGGTCACCCTCAACCGTTGGGCGCGCCTGCTCGAACTGCTCGAACTGCCTCCTCTGAAACTGAGCCAGGTGGGACCGCTGGAGGAACTGAGCCAGCTGCGCTTGCTGCCTGGCATTGACGCTCGCCTGCTGCAGCGGCTGGAGCCCTGGGTGGCGCTGCTGCCAACCGACACCGCCTTGAACATCAACACCGCACCGGCGCTGCTGTTGAGAACACTCGGCGAGGTGGACGCCGCGACCGCCGATGCGCTGGCGCGTCAGGCGGCAACCACGCCCTGGGCGAGCGTCCAGGCGTTTACCCAGGACCCGCTGCTCTCCGGGCAGGGCCTGAGCAATCACGGACTTGGTACCCAAAGCCGCTGGTATCGGATAAAGGTGCAGGTGACCCGGGACGGGCGCGAACTGCACCTGGCCACGGATGTCGGACACGACCCCAAGGCTCGACAACTGACGGTGCTGCAACGACGTTTTCTTCCCATGAGTAGCCACGAGAGACCGCGATGAACACTTGGCTTTACCTGACCGCCGAGGGGCAGGACGCGTCATCCGGCCTCTGGCCCTGCGTCCTGTGGTCGCCAACCTGTCAACGTCAGCCAATGCCACTGAATCAGGCGGCCTCGGCATTGCAGGGGCAGGCGGTTGATGTGCTGCTGCCCATGGAACTGTGCAGTTGGGTTCGCAGCGAGCCATGGCCTTCGCGACGCAGACCCGAAGCTCAGGCCATGGCCTACGCCGTGGAAGATCAACTGAGTGAAGCGCTGGAAGTTGTGCATTTGAGCGTTGGCGCTCGTGATCGTGACGGCTGCTACCCGGTCATGGTCATTGGCCGCGAGCGGTTGGCCACCGTGCTCGACTTGCTGCGCGAAGCGGGTATTGAGGTGCGCGGGGTGTTCGTCGATGCCGATCTGTTGTCCGGCGATCAGCCGTGCGGCGCCTGGTGGTTCGGGCGCTGGTTGTTGGGTGCAGGCCTGTCGGCGCGCCTGGCGATGTCGCAAGACGACCTGACGCTGCTCACTCCGTCATTGCCCAACGACATGCAATGGCTGGATGAGCGTGAGTCCCCCGCCGTCATCGACCAATGCCTGACTCAGCGCCCGACCCGGGCCATCAACCTGCTGCAAGGCGCATTCGCCCCACGGGGCAAGCGTCTACCCTGGCGTGCCGGCGGGTGGGCGCTGTTGATGCTGGCGCTGTTGACCTGGGGTGCCAGCGAAACGCGGATTCGCTTCCTCGACAGCGAAGCCAGCCGCCTTGCAGTCCAGAATGAACTGCGATTCAAGACGCTCTACCCGGAGCAAAGCCGCATCGTCGACATGGCCGCGCAACTCAAGGCCCTGCAAAGCCAGCCTGTCGAATCGCAAAACACCCGCATTGCCGGGCTGGTCCGGTTGATTGAGCAGGTGATTGGCGCCAGCCCGGTCGAGGTCCAGCGCGTCGAGTTTCGAGCAGGCGAAGGCTGGAAAATCCAGCTGACCGCCAGCGGCTTTACCGAGCTGGAGCAGTTGCGGGAGCGCGGACGACAACAAGGCATGCCCGTGAAGCTCGATAGCGCGAACAAAGCCGCTGACCGGGTGCACGCCACCCTCACCGTGGAGGACGAGGCATGAAGCAGGCATGGCGGCGCATTTCCGTGCGCGAACAGCGGCTGTTGCAGGTATCGGGGACTTTTTTGTTGGCGGTTGTGGCTTTCAGCCTGATCTGGCAACCGACCCGGCAGCGGCTGGAAACAGTCGAGCGACAGCATCAACAGCAGGCGGGGCTGGCCGCGCAATTGCAACGGGCGTTACCGCGCAGCCATGTCCCCGTCGACACCGATCAACCGCTGTCACTGCGTATCAGCGAAAGCGCCACGGCGGCGGGGCTGGAAATCCGTCAGATGGAGAGTGAAAGCGATCTGCTGCGCGTGACCCTCAATGGCAACGCGCAACCCTTGATGCAGTGGCTCGATGGGATCGAGCGCGATGGCGTCGCGCTACAATCCCTGACGCTGGAGAAGCGTGACGATGCCCTCGAGGCGCGGGTGGTGCTCAAGTAGCCGAGGTGTTCTGCGGTAACAACGGCAACTTCGCCAGCTTCAACGCGATCAGCAGCGCAATCACCAGCAGCGTGCCGATGAACAACCCGATCCCGTTCCAGCCGCCCAGGTGCCAGAACACGCCACCCACCGTACCGGCGATGCTTCCCCCGGCGTAGTAGCTGAACAGGTACAAGGACGATGCTTGCCCCTTGGCCCTGGTGGCGCGGCGGCCGATCCAGCTGCTGGCCACCGAGTGGGCGCCGAAGAAGCCGAAGGTAAAGATCAGCATGCCGATGATCACCACCGGCAATGGCGTAAACATCGTCAGGGCGAGACCACCGATCATCAGCGCGATGGTGCTCCAGAGCACTTTGCGGCGGCCGAGTTGGTCGGCCAGCGAGCCGATTTTCGCTGAGCTGTAGATGCCGGACAGGTACACCACCGACAGCAACCCGACGAAGGCCTGTTCCATGTGGTACGGCGCGGCCAGCAGGCGGTAGCCGATGTAGTTGAACAGCGTGACGAACGCGCCCATCAGCACAAAGGCTTCTAGAAACAGCAGCGGCAGGCCGGCGTCGCGAAAGTGCATGGTGAAACCGTCGAGCAGGCTGCGCGGGTGCAGCGAGCGGGCGCGGAAGTTGCGCGATTCGGGGAGGATTTTCCAGAACACCGCCGCGGCAATCAGCGCCAGGCCACCGATCACCAGCATCGCCGTGTGCCAGCTGACGAAGTCGATCAATACTCCGGTGATCAAGCGTCCGCTCATCCCGCCAATCGCGTTGCCACCGATGTACAAACCCATGGCGAGGCCGATGTGCTGTGGGTGGATCTCTTCGCTCAGGTAGGTCATGGCGACCGCCGCCAGACCGCTCAACGACAATCCAATCAGCGCACGCATCAGCAGCACACCGTGCCAGCTCGGCATCATTGCACTGGCCATGGTGCACAGCGCAGCGGCGAACAGAGCTGCCACCATCACCGGTTTACGTCCGATACGGTCGGAAATCGGGCCAGTGATCAGCAGGCCGATGGCAAGCATGCCGGTGGCGATAGACAGGATCAGGCTGCTTTGCGCCGCGTTGATGGAGTACTCGTCGGACAGCAGCGGCATCATCGGCTGCACGCAGTAGAGCAGGGCGAAAGTTGCGAAGCCGCCGCAGAACAACGCCAGCACCGTGCGCATGAACGCCGGGGTGCCTTTTTCGATGTAGATCTCCGCCAGCTCAGCGGCGATAGCGTCCGGCGCTGAAGGTGAAACTTCATGGGCGAGTGGGGCGACAGCAGTTTTCACGTGGGACCTCGGAGGGCGCAGCCGGTCAGGCAGTGAAAAAAGCATATAGCTGGCTAATGATTCAATCCAATATATTGTTCGACCTATTTGATAGCTTTTACGACCTAATGGGGTTTCCATGGAATTGCGTCATCTGCGCTACTTCATCGCCGTCGCCGAAGAACTGCATTTCGGCCGCGCCGCACAAGTGCTGGGTATCTCCCAGCCACCGCTGAGCCAGCAAATTCAGGCGCTGGAACAGGAAGTCGGCGCCCGGTTGTTCGAACGTACCAATCGTCGGGTCGAGCTGAGCGAGGCCGGTCGGCTGTTCCTTCAAGAGGCGCGGCTGGTGCTGGAGCAGGTCGACAAAGCGGCGGATGTCGCGCGACGGGCGCAACTGGGCGAGTTGGGTGAGCTGAAAATCGGCTTCACCTCGTCGGCACCCTTCAACTCGACCATTCCCCAGGCGATTTTCTCTTTCCGCCAGCGCTTCCCCGCGGTGCATCTGAACCTGCGGGAAATGAGCAGCACCCAGGTGGCCGATGCGCTGGTGGACGAGTCGATTGAAGTCGGGATCATGCGCCCGCTCGGGCTGCCGGATTGCCTCAGCGTGGTCGAACTGATGCGCGAGCCACTGGTCGCGGTGCTCAGTTCCAAGCACCCCTTGGTAGAGGGCAGCGAGGAGGGCTTGTTCCTGTCTGCCCTGGCGCTTGAGCCCTTTGTGTTTTTTCCACGCAGCTACGGCAGTGGCCTGTATGCGCAGCTGCTCAGCCTGGCCCGGGACTCCGGCTTCAGCCCGCACTTCGCCCAGGAGGCCGGCGAGGCGATGACCATCATCGGGCTGGTGGCGGCGGGGCTTGGTGTGTCGGTGCTGCCGGCGTCTTATCAGCGGATGCGCATTGATGGCGTGGTCTATCGGCCCTTGCTCGATCCGGCGGCGGTGTCGGCGGTGTGGCTGGTGCAGCGCAAGGATCAGAAGTCGCCGATGGCGCGGGCGTTTGTGGAGTTGTTGACGAGGAAGGTTGAAGGCGTGGCGGCGTGAGAAACTGATCATTACGCAGGACATTTAAAGTAATGGATCGAGCTTAGTGGTTTTCCGGAAACTTGCGCAGAATCGATCTTTTTAGCCGAGTGCCATGGATGCCACTTCTATATCAACCAAAGGAAGGCAGCGTGCTGATTTGTGATTTCAGGGGCTATGAGATTCCTGAAATGGTCAAGATCAGACCGGTCATTGTGATTCGCAAACACAGGACCAACAGCTTGTTGGTTACGGTCGTGCCGCTGAGTACCACCGCTCCGGACTGTATTCTTGAACACCATTTGGAGCTACCCAGTTATTTACAAGGAGCGTCCCCGACCTGTTGGGCAAAATGCGATATGGTCGCGACAGTGAGTCTCTCCAGGCTTGACCGAATCAAGAGTCGAGATCGAAGGGGAAATCGTGTTTACGTCATTTCACAGCTTGAAACAGATGAGTTCCACGCAATCAAAGTCGCGGTGCGCAGGGCGCTGGGGCTGTGATGGCAGCGGAATTGACACAGACAGGCGAGTTGCCACCTGTTGTCTACGATGCCCATTCGGGCAATACTGCCAATGTTCCCGAAAGGGGCTTGTGAGACTCTGAGGATCCTGGGCAACCAGCCATCGCAGAGCCAGGCAGGTACAGGGCGATGACAAGCCGACCTGTCTGTGAAGGGGCGCCGAAAGGCGCCCTTTGTCGTTTCTGGTGTTTCTGAAAACGTTGAATACAAGGAAGGTGAGTCACTGTAGGAGCGAGCCTGCTCGCGATGAACTAAAGAGCACCGCGGTTAGCCAGGAAACACGCGTCATCGTTAACGACCATCGCGAGCGAGCTCGCTCCTACAGAGGATCAGAAGCTTTACCACTGCTTGTGGGACATTTCTGAACTATCCCAGAGAGGCTACAGCGCCTTGCGGCTCTGCCTACAACTACTCCAGAATCCGCCGGCTTGTGCGCTTTGAGGGCTATCGCTAACTTGATTCGCGTCACTGATGGTCAGTGATCGGGTTTAGTAGCCCGTAGTAAACCGAAGCGCATATGCGTTCCTGATAGGCAGGTATGTCCATACCTGCCTTTGATGGTGGCTGTGCGCAGGGCGCCTTCGGGCGCGCCGGTTTTCGGTTTGCCCGGTCTACTAACCTGCGTACAGCTGCCACCCTTTTGATCCGTCGTGATTCGGTGTGGCCGCCACTTTCAGGACGCTGAATCATGACCAAGACGCCAAAGTCACCGGACACCGATCCGGACGGGCCACGCCAACCCGGCACGATCTTCCTCATTGCCCCCGATATCGACAACCACACGCTGCTGGAATACGCCTGCGTGTCGCTGGCATCAGCCAATGTCATGGCGAGTGATTTCGCGAGGAGTCTGAACGTAGCGCAGAGCAATACATTATTGGGGATTCAGCAGTCGATCATGCTGGGGGAGTTGGCGGTGAATCGGGTGTTGGATAACCTTGATCCACCGTAAACCTTTGTAGGAGCGAGCTTGCTCGCGAAAAACGTCCGGGCAACGCGTTCATTCAGGCAGCCCGCGTTATCGTTGACGTCCATCGCGAGCAAGCTCGCTCCTACAGAGGTTTATGGCCAGCGCTTGAAAATCAGCGACGTATTAACCCCGCCAAACGCAAAGTTATTGTTCATCACGTACTGGTTGCTCATCTGCCGAAACTCGCCGCGCAGGTAATCGAGCTTGCCGCAGTGCGGGTCGACTTCGTCGAGGTTGAAGGTGTGGGCGTACAGGTCGCGGTTCATCATTTCAATGCTGAACCAGGACTCCAGCGCACCGCAGGCGCCGAGGGTGTGGCCGAGGAAGCTTTTCTGCGAGCTGATCGGCATGTGCTCGCCGAACAGGCTGCTGGTGGCCAGGGTTTCGGCAATGTCGCCCTGTTCGGTGGCTGTGCCGTGGCCGTTGACGTAGCCGATGTCCGAAGGTTCCAGCCCGGCGTCCTCCAGGGCCAGTTCCATGGCCCGGCGCATGGTGATTTGTTCGGGACGGGTGGTGTGCTGGCCGTCGGCGTTGCTGCCGAAACCGACGATCTCGGCATGGATGCGGGCGCCACGGGCCAGGGCGTGTTCCAGTTCTTCGAGCACCAGCATACCGCCGCCTTCGCCGATCACCAGGCCGTCGCGTGCGGTGTCGTAGGGGCGCGGGCTGCGTTGCGGGGTGTCGTTCTTCAGGCTGGTGGCGTAGAGCGCATCGAAGACCATGGCTTCGGTCGGGCACAGTTCCTCGGCACCGCCGGCGAGCATCAGCGGCAAGCGCCCGAACTTGATCGCCTCGTAGGCATAGCCAATGCCCTGGCTGCCGCTGGTGCAGGCGCTGGACGTCGGGATCAAGCGACCGGTGAGGCCGAAGAAGATGCTGATATTGGCCGCGGTGGTGTGCGGCATCATCCGCACGTAGGAGTTGGCGTTCAGGCCTTCGGCCACTGAGTTGAGCAGCATGTTGCCGAACGCCTTGATCTCGTCGGTGCTGCCGGTGGAGGAGCCACAGGCGACGCCCATGCGCCCGTCCTTGATCGATTCGTCGCCCAGCAGGCCGGCATCGGCCAGCGCCATCTCCGCCGCACCCACGGCAAGCCGCGAAACCCGGCCCATGCTGCGCAGTTGCTTGCGGGTCCAGTGGCTCGGCACCTTGAAGTCATCGATGGGGCCAGCCAGACGCGTGTTGAGTTCGGTAAAACGATCCCACTCGTCCATCCGGCGGATGCCGCTGCGGTTGGCCGCGAAGTTGCCGGCGATGGTGTCCCAGTCGCTGCCCAGTGAGGTGATGCCGGCCATGCCGGTGACGACGACGCGCTTCATCAGCACAGGCCTCCGTTGACGGCCAGAACCTGCCGGGTGATGTACGAGGCTTCCGCCGACATCAGGAAATTCACCGCGCCGGCCACCTCTTCAGGGGTGCCCATGCGTTGTGCGGGGATCATTTTCATCAGTTCTTCCACCGGCACGTTTTCGTCGAGCATGGCTGTGTCGATCAGGCCGGGTGCGACACAGTTAACGGTGATTTTGCGCTTGCCCAGCTCGATCGCCAATGCCTTGGCCGCGCCGATCAAGCCGGCCTTGGAGGCGCTGTAGTTGACCTGGCCACGGTTGCCGATCAAACCCGACACCGAGGTGATGCAGACAATCCGCCCGGCGGCGCGACGACGGATCATCGGCATCATCACCGGGTGCAGCACGTTGTAGAAACCGTCGAGGTTGGTGCGCATCACCACATCCCAATCCTCCTCGCTAAGGGCGGGAAAGGCACCGTCGCGGGTCAGGCCGGCATTGAGCACCACGCCGTAATAAGCGCCATGGGTTTCCACGTCGGCTTCGAGAATTTCCTTGCAACGGGCGCGGTCGGCCACGTCGAACTGCAGGATGCGCGCACGACGGCCCAAGGCCTCGACTTCGGCCTTGACGGCTTCGGCGTCCGCCAGGCCGCTGCGGCAATGCAACACGATGTCATGCCCGGCCTGGGCCAGGCGCAAGGCGATGGCGCGGCCGATGCCACGGCTGGAACCGGTGACCAGTACGGATTCAGTCATCACTGGACTCCTTCGGGTTCATGGAGATATTGAGCGGCCTGGGGTGGGCGGAACACATTCAGACGGGCGGTAACGTGAATGCCAGGGGCGTTGATGTGGCATTCGAACACGCCCATGCCGTTATCGTCTTCCAGGGAGCGAATACCGTGGATGGTCAACTCGGTGCCGGCCGGAAAACTTTCGACGTTGCATTCGAATTTTCGACTGCCGAGCAGGAAGCCCAATTCCACCTCATCACCGCGCTGGCGCGCATGGCAACCGGCGAAGGCGGCCACGCTCTGGGCCATCAGTTCGATGCCGACCCAGGCCGGCAGGCTGCCGTCGGGGAGGTTGAACAGGCCATCGGGCTTGACGGTCAGGCGCGTGTGAATCTGCTCTTCATCGAACGCCAGGATCTGATCGATAAGAATCATGTCACCCGCGTGGGGCAGCAGTTCGGCGATCGGCCAGTCAATCATGGGGCGTCTCCGATAATCAGGCTGACGTTGTTGCCACCGAAGGCAAAGGAATTGCTCATCAGGTAGCGGGGTGCAATGGACGTCAGGCGAGTGGCCGGGGTCACCCATTGCAGCGGCGGCAATTCGGGATCGGGCTGTCCGTCCCAGACGTGGGGTGGCAGGGCATGCTCGCGATTGTCCGGGCTCAGGCTCAACCAGCAGAACGCCGCTTCCAGCGCCCCGGCGGCACCGAGGGTGTGACCGGTCATGGGTTTGCTCGACGAACAGGGTACGCCAGCCGGGAACAGGGTCGCCACGGCCTGGCTTTCCATGGCGTCGTTGTGCTGGGTGGCGGTGCCGTGCAGGTTCAGATAAGCGATCTGCTCCGGTTGCAGGTTGGCGCGGCCCAGGGCTTTGCGCATCGCTTGCAGGGCGCCACGACCAGTCGGCTCCGGGGCGGAGATGTGATGCGCATCGGAACTGGCGCCGCTGCCGAGCAAGGCAATCGCCTGGCTGTCGGCTGCACGTCTGGTCATCAGGAACAGCACCGCCGCTTCGCCAATGTTGATGCCATTGCGGTTCACCGAAAACGGATTGCAGCGTTGTTCCGAGACCGCTTCGAGCGCCGAGAAACCGTTGAGTGTCAGCTTGCACAAGGTGTCGACACCGCCACACAGCACCGCGTCGCACATGCCAAGGTCCAACAGGCGCTGGGCGCTCATCAAGGCCCGGGCGCTGGAGGTGCAGGCCGTGGAAATGACATAGGTCGGCCCGCTCAATTGCAGCCACTCGGCGAGGAAGTTCGCCGGCGCCCCGAGTTCCTGTTGCTGATAGTCGTACTCGGCAGGGAACTGCTTTTCACGCAGGTAATGCGCCAGGCCCTGGCTGGCCTCGTCGATACCCGAGGTGCTGGTGCCCAGCACGACACCGATGCGGTCGCGGCCGTAGGTCTGGATCGCGCTGTCGATGTCCGCGCGGATCTGCAGCGTGGCCTCCAGCAACAACTGATTGTTGCGACTGTGATGGCGCGACATGTCGGCCGGAATGCTTGCCAGTTTGCCCAGGACCGCACCGACCGGCAGCGTGCGTTGCGGCACCCACCCGGTTTGTTCGCACATGCCGCCGCAGTCGCCGGCAAACAGGTTGCGGGCGACTTCCTGCCTGTCACGGCCCAGCGCGCAGACCAGTCCGAGGGCATTGAGGTAAGCCGTCATGGCGTTTCACCGCTCAGGGGCGTGACTTGATAGCTCGGACCATGCGGTAGCTTCAATTCAAAATTCTGCGGTTGTGCGTAGCGAATGTCCCAGCGCTCGGGCAGGGACCGTTGTCTGCCGTACTGCCAGGCACCGGGATAGTTGGCCGCCAGTTCTTCTTGCGGCGTCAGCGCAAACAGTAGCGCCGCGAACAGTTCCCGGGCTTGCGGATTGGGCGGCAGGAAACCATCGGACTCCCAGGTTTTATCGATCAATTTCTGGCGGGCCTGGGGAATGCCCAACAGGTCCATCATCGACCAGCGAATACCCGTCTCTTCACGCTGGATCACCAGCACCCAGTCCTGGCGGTCGTCGGGCTGCAAGAGCTGGATGTGCAGTTGCAGCGGCAACGGCAGATCCGGGTTTTGCTCGGGCAGCGGCGCCCGGCCGGCGCAGGCACCCAAAAGCAGGGCTACGGCAAGTAACAGAAGTCGCATAACGCCGGTTACCCCTGTGGGAGCGAGCTTGCTCGCGATGGCGGCGATACATTCAACATTGATATTGACTGACCCACCGCTATCGCGAGCGAGCCCGCTCCCACAGGTTTGGTGTTTCAAGCGGTTGGCAATGAACATCACACAGTTCCTTCAAACGGTTTGCGCGCCACCACATTGACCAGGGTTTCTTCCCGTTGGCCAAAGGGTTTTGGCTTGCACACACCCAAATATTCGAGCAGGCCGAAATCCTTGGCGCGACTCCACCACAGATACGGATAAGACACGTTTTGCGCGGTAAATTCGAAACCCTGCCGGCGAATCATTTGCAGGTACTGCGCAGCGCTTTTCTGCACGTGCATGGGGTGGCGAAACAACCAGCGGATCACCCAGGTATCAATGTAAGCCTCGGTGGATTCGGCGAACAGCAGATAACCGCCGGGTTTGAGTACGCGGTAGAACTCGGCCAGTGCCTGTTCCTGCTCCACCAGGTGATGGAAGGTCTGGTGACAGAACAGCAGGTCGATACTGGCGTCCGGCAGGTTCAGGCTGGCGCAGTCGCCGCCGATCAACTCCACTTCCATGCCTTGGCGGGCCGCTTCTTCGCGGCTCTGGATCAGGCTTTGTGGATCAGCATCGACGCCAATCAGACGACCGGGCGCAAAGGCCTGGCGCAGCAGCGGGAATGACTTGCCCTGGCCGCAACCGGCATCCAGCAGCACCGGGCTGACAGGCAGCGCTTCGCTGAACAGGTTGTGCAAGTCGTTGATCGCCAACCGCAGCACATAGTGTTGCCAGATCTGGCTGCGCAGGAACCACAAACCGAAACGGGTTTCTTCGACGTAGTTGTCGCTCAAGTAGTTCATGACGCATCCCTTGCACAGAATTCCGAAATCGCCTTCAACCGGCGCCTGGCTTCGCTGACGAACGGATTGCGTCGGTCCCAGGCATATCCGGCAAGAATGGAACTGATCATCCCGCGGATTTCCGGTGAGCTGCTCTCATGGAAAATCACGTCCTGGAATGTCCCCGCGTACCAGCCTTCGACATAGCAGCGGAACGTGTCGACGCCGCGCTTGAGCGGTTCGGCGAACTCGGTTTGCCAGTCGACGACTTCGCCTTGCAGCTGACGGTGCAATACCCCAGCGGCCATGCTCGCCGAACGCATGGCGATGGTCACTCCGGAGGAAAACACCGGGTCGAGGAATTCCGCGGCATTGCCCAGCAGCGCGAAGCCCGGGCCGTGCAGGGTTTTGACGTTGGCCGAGTAACCGCCGATGGTTCGGGCCTCGGTGTCCCACTGCGCATTTTGCAACACGCGGGCCAGGCTTGGCGTCTCGGCGATAAAGCCGCGCAGGCACTCGTCCAGATTGTCGCTGCGGCCTGCGAAACGCTCCTCTGCGGCGACCACGCCGACCGAGCAGCGCCCGTTGCTGAACGGGATGGTCCAGAACCAAACATCGCGCTGGGTCGGATGAGTGGTCACGAGGATTTTGCTGCGGTCGAAGCCCGGGTGGTCGATACGGTCTTCGACGTGAGTGAACACGGCCTGGCGCACCGGGAAATTCGACGGCGCCTCGAGGTCGAGCAAGCGCGGCAGCACGCGGCCGTAACCGCTCGCATCGAGCAGGAAGTCAGCCTCGATGCGGTACTCGCTACCGTCTTCGCGGCGCACGCCGAGCTGCGGTTTCCCCGGGGCAATGTCGACGCTGACGATGGTTTCGCCATAGCGGATCTCCACGCCTTGCAGCGCGGCCTGATCGGCCAGCAGCTTATCGAAATCGGCGCGCTGGACCTGAAAGGTCGTCGATTTGCCGTGGCTGAACGTCTCGCCGAAATCGAAGGCGCTGTAGCGCTCGCCCCAGGCAAACGCGGCACCGGTTTTCAGCTGGAAGCCGGCGGCGTTGACGGCGTCGAGCATGCCCGCTTCTTCGACGAAATCCAGGCAATGGGCCAACAGGCTTTCGCCGATGGAAAACCGTGGAAAATGCTGCCGCTCGATCACCAGCACATCGTGTCCCTTGCGCTTGAGCAACGCGGCGGCGATGGCGCCGGAAGGTCCGGCGCCGATGATCACGACCTGGCGGCATTCCATCTCAACGGTTGGCATGGGGGCTCCTTGCGGGGACAGCGGCTTTCAGGGGGATTCGGTGCATGCCGGTCAGGGCTGGCAGCAGTGTAGCGATCAGGCCCATCAGCATCAGGGCAAAGTACAGCGGCGGGCTGATGAGTTGCTGTTGCAGCAGCAGGTTGAGAAAAACGATCTCGCTCAAGCCACGGATGTTCAGCAGCACACTTTCCCGCCAGCGGCTGGCGCCCTGGAACGAGGCCCCGGCCCAACCGAGGCCGAGCCAGTTGCCCAGCAGTTTGCTCAGCATCGGCAACAGCAGCAGGGCGACCAGTTGCCCCCAGCCGAGGCTGTCCATCGCGCTGTGCACGTTGATCTGCACGATGCCGAACGTGAGGATCAGCGGGATGGCGATGTATGTCTGCAAGCGGCTCATCCAGATGGCCGGCAACGGCAGGACCAGTGGGGCTTTCAGCGCGGCCATGATCAACACATAGCCGATACCGAAAATCAGTGCATTGAGCTTGAAGTGTTCGGCGACGACCAGCAGGGCGAAAAAGCTCAGGCTGTAGAGCCACGTCTGGCGCAGGCCCAGCAGCCGCAGCAGCACCGGGAGGCACGCGCCGGCCAGGGGCAGCAACAGGCTGCTCAGGTGCAGGCTGCCCTGGGCGATACCGAACAGGGTCCAGCAGGCGAGGTCGATGAGGATCGCGGTTTGCACCAGTCGCCGGGTGGCGGTGGGCGGGTAATCGATGTGCCGCAGGTACAGGTACAACACCGGAATCGCGGTGATGGCGAACAACAGGCCTACGGCCAGCGAGCTGATCCACGGTTGCGGCGGCAACAGCCAGACGGCCGTGGCCAGGCCGCAGGCAAACGGAATGCAAAAACTGGGCAGGGCGATTTTCAGGCTTTGGCGATCCAGTTGCAGGTCGATCACATCGCTGAGGATGTAGCCCAGCAACAGGGCAAAGCTCAGGCTGTAGAGGTTCTTCAGCCAGCCCGGCGACACCAGCTGCGCACCGCTCAATTGCCATTGGGGCTCGATCCAGAAATACATCAACAGCGGCAAGCCGAGGGTCGCCAGCAACAACTGGCTGACGATGGGAATCAGGCCGAAATGCCGGCCGACACGGGTCGCCAAGGCGAACAACACCAATGCCATCGCCCAGAACAGAACGACCATCATGTTGCCCGCTCCACGGCCGTGGGCTCATGCACCTGGCGACCGGCCCACGGTGCGAGCAGGAAGCTGAAGATCAGGCCCAGGCTCACCGACAGTCCGAAGTTGCTCACCGCCGGGGTGCTCGATACCGCCAGCAGGCCGAACGACAGCCAGGTGGTCAATGCCGCCAGCAGGGTGCCCAGCAGGCTCACGGCTGCGCCACCGACCTGTTCGCGCATCAGGATCGCGTAATCGACGCTGATCGCCGTCACCAGCAGCAGGCCGAACAGGCTGAACAGGGTCAGCGGCTGCCCTAGCCAGCCGAGGCTGGCCAGGCTGCACAACGCCGCGAGCAGGGGCAGGGACACGATGCGCAACGCACCGCCCAGGCCGAATGGCAGGATCAGCACCAGCACGATCAACACGCAGGAGGCGAGTTTCAGTTCCGCGGCACTGATTTGGGTGGCCGCGAAGACGTTGTTCAACTCACCCAGTCGATCCACCAGTGTCACGCCGGGCAGATCCTCGCCCTGGAGCCGCAGCAGGGCCGTGTTGTTGATGCCTTGCAGGCTGACCATTGCCGCCACGCCGTCTTCGGTCGGCCCCAGCCACAGGGCCCGGTAGGGTTCTGCCAACGGGCCGCTCAGCGCTGCTTCGATGTCCACGGTCGGCAATGCCTGAAGCTTCGTCAGCTCGGCTTGCAGCGCCTCGACCGGTACGCCGACTTCGAGCAAGGGTTGCCAGAACGAAGACAGTTTGCTCAACGCTGCGCGCACCTGTTGCTGTTCGTTCGGCGGGCTGACCAGTTGATTGAGCGACAGATAACCCTGGAGCTTTTCCAGGCCTGTCAATTGATCCAGTCGTTCGCGCAGTGCGTTCTGGCGTTCGAGCAGTTGCTGCTGATTGGCGGCGCGTATCAGGAAGAACTGGCTGGTGGGTTGATAGCCGGTGATTCGGGCAATGGCCTGGGCTTCGTCGGTCAATTGTTGCGGTGCGCTGATCCACTGGCGGATGTCGTTTTTGCTGCTCAGCTGCAACAGGCCGCCCACGCAAAAGGCGACCAGCAGCGCCAGCAAGACTGGCGTTTTCAGCTGTTTGAGCAGCGCTTCACGGCAACCCAGCAAAAACTCGCAAACGCGCAATGGCCAGTGCGCCGGGCGCAGGTCTACGCCCTTGAGCAATGCCGGCAGCAGGCACACGGCGGACAAATAGGCGCCGAGCAACCCTGCGGCAGAGAACGCGGCAATCTGGGTCAGCGCCGGGAAGGGTGTCCAGGCCAGGGCCAGGTAACCGATGCCGCTGGTGATCAGGCTCAGGGTCAAGCCCGGCAGGGTCAGGCGCAGGGCTGGCCAGCTGCGCCAGGGTTTCAGGCTCCAGCTCTTGGACAGGTAATGCAGGGGGTAGTCGACCGCGACACCAATCAGGCTCGAACCCAGCACCAGGGTCATTACGTGCATATGGCCGAACAACGCAACGCAGGCCACCGCACCGAAGAGCATGCCCACCAGCACCGGCACGAAGGCCAGCAAAACGCGCCAGCGCCGGAAGGCCAACAGCAGCAGCAACAAAATCCCCACGGTGGCACCGCCGCCGACCCAGGTCATCTCCCGGGCGGCCTGCTGCTGCCCACTGGCTGCGTACAACAGGCCGCTGGCGGCGAGCAGTTGCACGTCGTGCCGGGCGGCTTCTTCGCGGCTGTGCTTGAGCAGGTCGGCCACTTGCAGTGGCAGGTTCATGTCGAAGGCGTTGCCGGTGGTGCGCGCGCGCAGCAGCACCCAGCTCTTGCCATCGGCATCGGCGACCAGAGCGCCGCTGCCGATGTCCAGTTGCACCGAACCACGTTGCGGCTGGCTGTTCTGGATGCGCCCGGTCAGGCCCAGCCAGTCGTCCTGGCTCGGCACCAGGCTGTAACCGTTGAACGGGTCGAACAACGCCTGCACCCGCTGCTGGATAAAAGTGTCGGGGTGCTCGATCAGAAGTTGTCGGTCCGCCGCCTGGAGCATCGCCAGGCGACCTTGCAGCAACTGCGTGCGCAGCGCCGGCAAGTCGGCTTGCAGGGTCCATTGGACCTTTTCGAACACGCCGCTGGCCTGCCATTGTTCGCCGAGTGTCTGCGCCATGGCGACGGCCCGCTGGCGATCGCTGTGGCCGACCAGCACCAGCATTTCGCGGTTCAGCGGTTCTTGCATGCGTTGTTCGGCGCGCAGTTCCAGGGCATCGGGCGCTGTGCCGGGCACCAGATCCATCAGGTTGGCCGACAGCGGCGCGCCGTCACGCCATTGCCAACCGGCGAGCGCCAGTACTGCCAGCAGCAGGATCAGAAACAGCCGTGGCAACCACCGTTCACTCGGCAAAGTCATGCTGCTCCGCGTCGCTCAACGGTTGGGTGCTGGTGCTGTCCTGCATGCGCAACAACGTGCTGTCGCCCTGGGTCTCGAGCAGCTCAATGCTGTGTACCAGTTCTGCGCCGGTAATGTTGATCTGGTTGAACACCTGCTTGAGCAGCATCGAGCGTGGCAGCAGCGTGAGCTTCCAGTTCTGCGCGTCGCCGCTCAGGGACAGCTCGAAATCCCGTTGCAGGCCACTGCTATCGCCTTGCAGCACGGCGAGGAACAAACGGTTCTGCTCGGCACCGGCGCTTTTGCCCGGCAGCATTTGCCAAACACTGCCGTCACGTCGGGCAATGCCTTTGGCGGTGATGCGATAGTCCTGTTGCAAGGGCGTTTTCAACAGCCATAACAGGCCGTGGTTTTTTGCCAGCACGAACGTGCCCTTGCTGGTCAGCGGCTGGGGCAGGGCGCGCAGGTGTTTTTCCTGGATGAAACTGCCGTGGATCACCTCGGGTCTGGCCAGTTGATCGCTGAGCTGTTGCAGATCGAAGGCGCTGGCCAGCCCTGGAATGCCCAGTAGCACGCAGAACACTGTAGGAGCGAGCTTGCTCGCGAAAAACCTGAGGGCGCCACGGGGTGTCAGATACCCAGCGTTATCGTTAACGACCATCGCGAGCAGGCTCGCTCCTACAGGGGAACGGGGATGGCAGAACATCATGGCAGGGCCTTCTCGACAGCATCGGTAAAGACCTTCGGCGAGGCCAGTTGCATCTCGCGGCTGGCAATGTCGACGGCGACCTGTACCGACATGGCCCGGGTCAGGCGCTCACCGGTTTGCAGGTCGCTGATCAGGTAGTTGATCTTCAAGCGGTTCTCCCACTCCACCAGGTTGGCGCGCACGTTGAGTTTCTGACCGAACACCGCCCCGCGCACGTAGCGCAATTGCAGGTCGATCACCGGCCACGCATAGCCGGATTCGTTCATCGCCGTGTAGTTGTGGCCGATCTTGTCCAGCAGCGCACAGCGGGCGACTTCCAGGTATTTGACGTAATGGCCGTGCCAGACCACGTGCATGCTGTCGACGTCAAAGAACGGTACGACGATTTCCGTGTCGGTGTAGAGAAATCCCTTGCTACGCATGCAGCCTCCAGTGTTGTTCGGCGATGCGTTGCAGGCACAGGCGCAATTCGCCTTCCAGTGCGCGGTCTTCGATGACCGGTGGGAAGTCCTTGGCCAAGGCTTCATGCATGGCGGCCAACGCGGGTGGCAGGGGGCGTGCATCTTCGACCTGGCCGCGCAGCCAGACGCCCTGATTGGCCGCCAGCAGCGTAGCGGCCGCCACCTGTTCGGTGAGTTCCAGCACGCGGATCGCATCCCGGGCGGCGATGGTGCCCATGCTCACTTTGTCCTGGTTGTGGCATTCGGTGGAACGCGAGAAGACGCTGGCCGGCATGGTGTTCTTCAGCGCTTCGGCGGTCCAGGCGCTGGTGCCGATTTGCACCGCCTTGAAGCCGTGGTTGAGCATGGCGCGGTCGGCCGTGGCGCCCGACAGGTTGCTCGGCAAGCCATGGTTGTAGCGCTCGTCCACCAGCAGCGCGAGTTGCCGATCCAGCAGGTCGGCGACGTTGGCCACGAGGTTTTTCAGGCTGTCCATGGCGAAGGCGATGTGCCCGCCGTAGAAGTGCCCACCGTGCAGTACGCGCTCGGCCTCGGCGTCGATGATCGGGTTGTCGTTGGCGCTGTTGAGCTCGATCTCGATGAACGAGCGCAGCCAGTTCAGGCTGTCGGCCAGTACGCCCAGCACATGGGGCGCGCAGCGCAGGGAATAACGGTCTTGCAGGCGATGCAGTGGTGCGGTTGGCGCGTCGATGGCCAGGTCCTGGCGCAACCACGCGGCGACCTGCATCTGCCCCGGGTGTGGCTTGGTCGCGAACAGGCGCTCGTCGAAGTGCTCCGGGTTGCCTTGCAGGGCGACCACGTTCAGCGCGGTGATGCGCGTGGCCAGATGCAGCAGGTAATCGGCGCGGGCGTACGCCAGGCAGGCCAGACCGGTCATCACCGCGGTGCCGTTCATCAGCGCCAGGGCTTCTTTCGGACGCAACACCAGTGGCTGCCAGCCGAGTTCGCGGTGCACATCGGCAGCCTGCCGGCGCTCGCCGCGGAACATCACTTCGCGTTCGCCGGACAGCGTGGCGGCAACGTACGAAAGCGGCGTCAGGTCACCACTGGCGCCCACCGAACCTTCCTCCGGAATCAGCGGCAGGATGTCGTGTTCAAGGAACGCCTGCAGGCGCTCCAGCAGCTCCACGCGCACCCCGGAAACACCGTGGCACAACGACTGCAAACGCGCCGCCAGTACCGCGCGGGTGGCCTGGGCGTCGAGCAGTTTGCCCAGGCCGCAGCCGTGGAAGGTGTACAGGTGACGGGGCAGCGCCTCGACGTGATGCAGCGGCACCGCGACCACGCAGGAATCGCCATAACCGGTGGTTACGCCGTAGATCACGCCTTCCTTGTCCAGCAGAGAGTCCAGAAAACGCGCGCCCTTGGCGATGCGCTCGCGGTAGGCAGGGTCGCTTTGCAACTGCGTCGGCACCTTGCGGTTGGCCAGTGCCAGCACATCTTCAATGCGCAAAGGGCGTTCGCCGAAGGTTACCGGCTCAAGCGTTGGCGTCGTCATCGGTCTTCCAGAAAGGGTAAAAGTTGAACCATTGTTGGGGCGCTTCGAGGCAATAGTGACCCAAGCGTTCGGCGTAGCGGGAGGCCCACTGATGAATGACCTGTTCACGGTCGCTGCGCTTCCAGGTGATTGCGTCAGCGAAGGGTTCAATGGTCAGTCGATAGTCGCCGTCGGGCTTTTTCAGGCACAGCAGCAGGTTGACCGGGCATTTCAGCAGGCCGGCCAGCAGCCACGGGCCTTGGGGGAACCTGGCCGGATGACCGAGAAAGTCCACGGTCACGCAGCGCCCGCCATGCAGCGGCACTCGGTCGCCGGCAATCGCCAGCCACTCGCCGCGTTCCAGGCGCTCGCTCAGTTGCAGCATGATCCCGGGGTCCAGTTCGCTGACCTGGATCAGGCGCAAATTGGTCGCCCCGGCTTCGCCCAGCAAACGGTTGAACTGTTCGGCGTGCTTGGTGTGCACCAGCACGTTCATCGTGACTTTCTCGCCGAGCTCCGCCAGTGCGCGGCAGACTTCCAGATTACCCAGGTGCGCGCCCACCAGCATTTGCCCGCGGGCGCCGCGCAACTGGTCGCGCAGCAGCGCCGGGTCGATGATTTCGATCTGTTCGATGCTCAGCTTGCCGTTCCATACGTCGAGTTTGTCGAGCATGGAATCGGCGAAAGCCATGAACTGGCCGAACACCCGCCAGTGGCTCGGGCGCAGTTCGCTGCGACCGCTCCAGTCGGCCAGGCGTTGCTGGTATTGCCAGGCGCTGTGTCGGGCGCTGCGGCCGAACAAAAAAAAGTACAACACGATGCCGTACAACACTGGGCTCAGTACTCGACGGCCCAGCACTTTGGCACCGAACGCGGTGAGCTTCATCAGCCAGAAACTGCCCCGTTCTTCGCGGTCGGCCCAATGCTGCTTGTCTGAACTCATGCCCGCCACCGTCGCCAGAGGATCACTGGCGCGCGCAGCAACATGCCGAAGAACAGCCGCGTGTGCATGCTGGAAATCAGGACGTTGTCGTGGAACATCCGAAAATGCGAAACGCCGTCCAGCGGGTAATGGACTTTGGTTTGCAGCCATTGCATCGGCTGATTGCGCCAGGTCAGGCGCACCAGGATGTCCGAGTCGAAGTCCATGCGCTTGCCGATTTTCGCTGACTCGATCACCGCCAGGACCGGCGGCAATGGGTAAACCCGGAAACCGCACATGGAGTCGCGAATCTGCAATGACAGGGTGTTGATCCAGACCATGACGTGAGTCAGGTAGCGCGCATACAAACGGCCTTTCGGCACGCTGGCGTCATATTGCGGATAGCCGCAAATCAACGCTCGTGGGTAGCGGCGTGATTGTTCGATGAAACGCCTGACGTCCTGCAAATCGTGCTGGCCATCTGCATCCACCTGCAAGGCATGGCTGAAACCCAGGCGCGAAGCTTCGCGCAAACCGGTCATGACCGCGCCACCCTTGCCCTGGTTTTCGGCCAGCCGGATCAGGTAAACCATTTCACGCTGGGCCAGGCGATCCAGCACCCGGGCGCAGCTCGGGCTGCTGGCATCGTCCACCAGAATGCACGGCAGGTTGCTGGTGATCAGGGCATCGACCACCGTAGTGATGGCGCTTTCGTGGTTGTACACGGGGACGACGGCGCAGGGGCTATGCATGCTCCGCCTCCAGCAAGATCCGCCCGCTTGAGCAGGTGGCGGTTTCGTTGCGATAGGCGAAATACAATTTGCCGCGCGCCGGGTCGTAGCGCAGATGCAGCTGGATTTCGTCTCCCGGGCGCACCAGTTGCTGGAACTTCAAGACTTCCATGCCGGCGAATTTTTTCGGCAGGTTCATCAGTTGCCGGCCCAGGCTCAGCGCCCAGTCCACCTGCACCACGCCAGGCAACACAGGCGCCTTGGGGAAATGACCGCTGAAGTAGGCCAGGTCCGGTGGCACGGCCAGTTGCAGGCTCCACTCGCCATTGCTTTCGACTTGCTCCAGCACCTCGGGCGCTTTGGGGCGCGGCGCCAACAGCAGGGCGTCGACGTCGGCCTGGGGCAGTTTGCCCTGAGCGTTCAGTGGCAGTTGTCGCAGCAGGCGCCAGCGTCTTGGCAGGGCCAGGGCTTCGCAGTGTTGGCTCAGGTGCTGGCGCAATTGCTCGGTGAGGCTGCGTCGACCGTGATTGCGCAGCACATGCAAACCGGCCTCGCTCAGCACCAACAGCGCCCCCAGGGAGGCGCGGTTTTCCTGAACGACGCCGAGCCGAGCTTCGATGACCCATTCATGGGTCGTCAGCGCCTGTTCCAGCATCGGCAGCGAGATGCGTTTTTCTTCCAGTTTGACGATCCGGTCCAGTCGCCCGAGCAATTCGAAGCGACCATCGGCGGCGATGCGCGCTGAATCGGCAGTCTGTTCGACATGGCCGCCAGGCAAGTAGGGCGAAGCGATCAACAGCGCTCCATCACTGTCTTGAGTCAGCGTGACATCGGCAAACGGCCGCCAGAGTTCAGCGCCCTGACGCCAGGCGATGCCACCGGTTTCCGAACTGCCGAAAATTTCCGTTGGCCATTGCCCCAGGCGCTCATGCAGGCTCTTTGCGGCCTCGACCGGCAATGCGCCGCCGGAGGAAAACACCCGGCGCACGGCGCTCAAGGCCGACCAGTCGAGGTTGTCGCCCATGCGCTTGAGCAGCGCCGGGCTGGCCACCCAGGCGAAGGCCGGGTACTCGCGGCTGGCGCGTTGCAGGTCTTCCGGAAAGGCCAATTGCCGACGTACAAACGGGCGCCCGGCGCACAGCGGCCACAGCACCCGGAACAACAGTCCGTAGATGTGCTGGGTGGCGACGCTGCCAATGATGCACGCCGGGCCCAGGCCAGAGCCCCACAGCTGTTCCAGGGCTTCGACTTCATTGGCCAGTTGGCGCAGGTGTTTTTCGATGCGCTTGGGTTCGCCACTGGAGCCCGATGTGCACAGGCTGAGTTGGCAGTGATCGAGGTCCAGCGTCGCCGCACTCAGCGGTGGATGACGAAAGTCGCTCAGGTGTGCATCGTCGGGCTGATCGCTCAGCCACAGGTCAACTTCGCCTGACCAGCGTTTACGGGTCTGCGGTTGCAGGTCAGACGGCAGCAGCACGCTGACTCCGGCACGCCAGGCGCCAAGCAGTGCGACCGCCAGATCGGCCGCATCCTCAAGGTGTACGGCCATCTGCCGCACGCCCCGGGCTTGCAGGCCGGCGGCCAGGCGCAGCGCCTGTTCGCACAGTCGGGCGTGATCCAGTGCCGGAGCAGTGGTTACGGTGCGCTCCGGCTGAGCCTTGAGCAGCAGGTGCTCAAGTTTTATCCAATTCATGGGTGGCCTCGTACCCTTATTCGTATGAGCCATTCAATGGCAAACATCAGGCCTATCAATCCGTAGGAAATCAGGCCGGTGTACAACGTCCACCAGCTCAGCGGCGCCCAGAGGGTCAGGGCGGCGGCACACAAACCGTTGCAAAGAAAAAAAACGCTCCAGGCGATGGTCACCTGACGGGTATAGCGAATGCCCTCGGCCGGCAATTGCGGCTCGCGTACCCGGGCCAGGCGTTCAACGATCGGTGGGCCGAATGTCAGGCTCGATCCGAACAGCACCAACATGAAGCTGCTGATCAACACCGGATACCAGCGCAACAACACCGGGCTGTCGAACAGTGCCAGCAACAGGCAGAACACAATGGCCACCGTGGCCATCCACAGGCTGCCGGGCCGTCGTTTGCCGGTCAGCGCCCGGGCCAGCCACAGCCCGCCCAGCAGCAGCCCGAACTGCCACGGGGCGAAATGCTCCATGCCGAAATACACCGCAAAGGGATACAAAAGGCCTGCCAGCAGCAGGCCGAGGCCAATCAGTCGATTCATGCGGCGGGTTGAACCAGACGGTAGACCGCCTCGACCACGTCACTGACGGTACGCACCGATTTGAATTCTTCGGCGGCGATTTTCTTGCCGGTCTGACGTTTGATGTGATCGATCAGGTCGACCGCGTCGATGCTGTCGATTTCCAGGTCCTGATACAGGTTGGATTCCAGGCTCACACGCTCAGGGTCCAGTTCGAAAAGCTCGACCAAGGCATCGCGCAGGGTGTTGAAAATGTCGTCACGAGTTTGCATGGTCCGGTCTCAAGCTGCCTGTTTTGCGGTGACGAACGCCGCAAGGCTCGCCACGTTACTGAAGTGGTTGCGTGTGTCCTTGGCATCGGCGTCGATTTTGATGCCGTACTTTTTCTGGATGGCCAGGCCCAGTTCCAGGGCGTCCACCGAGTCCAGGCCCAGGCCTTCGCCGAACAGCGTCTGCTCGTTGCCGATGTCTTGGGCGCTGATGTCTTCGAGGCCCAGGGCGTCGATGATCAGTTCTTTGATTTCCAGCACCAGGCTAGGGGTGTTCAGATCGCTCATCTTCGGCGAGCTCCTTGATGAAGTAAGAATGCAAATAATCGTTGAGCTTGCGCGAGGCCTGCGGAGCCGGCCCCTGCGTGGCGAAGGTCTGTGGGTCTATATCGGCCCCGACCCGGAAACTGAAGTGCACGCGCCGCTTGGGGATGCGATACCAGGGTTCGGCCTTGGTCAATGTGGTCGGGCTGACCTTGATAATGACCGGGGTGAGGATTTTCGCACCACGCAGGGCGATTGCCGCGCCGCCCCGATGAAAGGCCGGCGGTTGGCCGGGCTGGGTGCGCGTACCTTCCGGGAAAATGATCAGGGTCTGACCGTCTTTCAGCGCGTCGGCAGCCGCGTCGAGCATGTCCATGCTGCCGTCGTTGCTGATGTATTCGGTGCAACCCAGCGGCCCGCGGGTGAAAGGGTTTTCCCAGAGGCTTTGCTTGACCACGCAGTTGGCGTGGCGCACCAGACCGATCAGAAACACCACGTCGATCAGCGATGGGTGATTGGCAATGATCATTTGCCCGGGGCGACCGAGTTTCTCCGCACCCTCAATGTTATAGGTCAGTACCCCGGTACGGGCCATGAAACGCACAAAAATCCAGAAACAGCGGCTGACCGTTTGCCGGGCCCGCAGCCGATGGGTCCGGGCGTCGCCCGGCAGCCAGTTCAGCACAGGGAAAATCACCAGGCGCAGGCACAGCCCGCCCAGCCCGAACAGGGCGAAGCTCGCGGCGGTGGCCAGCAAACGCCAGTAATAGGCGTCGCGGTTTTTCTCGGTCATGGGTTGCGTTGCCAGGTCCATACACGATTTTTCCAGGCATGTTGGCAGGTGGTTTGCTGGCCGAGCAGCGCACACAGCAGATTCAGCGCGTGAGGCCAGCGGGGTTTGGACAACGCATCCGAGGGGCTGTTCAGGGACAACTGCCAGTCGGTACCGGGTGTGATCAGCAAGCCGACGGCATAAGGGAACGGCACGTCGTCGATCCAGGTCGAGTAAGCCTCGGGTGGCTTCTCTTCGGTGACCACCAGCAGTACCGCGCGAGCGCCTTCAGCCAGCAGCGCGGCAGCTTCAAGCATGCCGTGTTCCAGGCCATCGCCTGCGGCGGCCAGGGCGGTCATTTCGCTGGTTTCACCCCGCATGATCGACCACAAGCCGATGATCGCGTTATGCACCGACAAGCTGAACCGGGTCGGCGACAGCGGCTGGTCGGCGGCCAGATCACTGAGAATATCGACGGTGCGGGGCGTTTCGCCGTGACGGGAAACAAAGACCAATGGCAGATCCTGCCGACCTTCGGCCAAAGGCCAGCCGACACTGAATGCCATGCGCGCCAGACGGCTGAGCCGTCGACGCTGCATGGCCGGCAGAAAGGAAACGTCGGGAGCGGCATCGCTGTCCGGCAGCACGACCGGTTGTCGGCACCAGGCCTGCCAATCGGACACGCTATCAAGCCCCGGGGCCCAGGCGCGCCATTGGGCGATGTTGAAGTTGATCACAGACATTCATCCCACCCTCACGGGCTTACTTGACGCGGGGGAGTGGCCGAGGGCCGAGACTTACCCTGCGTGGCGTTTGGCGCCGAGTGGCGCGCATTATCCCGGTGCCGGGAACGTGTAGCAAATGCTGGTTACATTTTGCTCAGAAGATGAAGCGGCAGGTTCGCAAAAATTGAATGATTGGCAACTATTCACAGAATTATTACCCCGTCTGTCGGTTCTGGCGTCGAACTGCCGGGCCGCTCAGGGCTTTTCATGCAAGAGAAGGCAACTGACTGTGTAGTCCTTGCACTGGTGAGGTAGCGTAGCCATACCGTGGACCACTACACTCGGTCATTCTTTGATACACGGAGGTTTTGACATGCGGCGCGTGGTGTTCAATCAGAAAGGTGGCGTTGGCAAATCCAGCATTGCCTGCAATCTGGCGGCAGTCAGTGCCAGCGAGGGTTTTCGCACCTTGTTGGTGGACCTCGATGCCCAGGCCAACTCCACTCAGTACCTGACGGGGCTCACCGGTAGCGATATTCCGATGGGTATCGCCGATTTCTTCAAGCAGACGCTGTCTTCCGGGCCGTTCTCCAAAAAGAATCAGGTCGACATCTACGAAACCCCGTTCGATAACCTCCATGTCATTACCGCCACCGCCGAGCTGGCGGACTTGCAGCCAAAGCTTGAAGCCAAGCACAAGATCAACAAGCTGCGTAAGTTGCTTGAAGAACTGAGCGAAGACTACGACCGGATTTACCTCGATACCCCGCCAGCGCTGAATTTTTATGCGGTTTCGGCGTTGATTGCCGCCGATCGTGTGCTGATTCCCTTCGATTGCGACAGTTTTTCACGCCAGGCACTGTACGGCCTGATGGCGGAAATCGAAGAGTTGAAGGACGACCATAATGAAGGCCTGGAAGTCGAAGGCATCGTCGTCAACCAGTTCCAGGCCCGCGCCAGCCTGCCCCAGCAAATTCTCGATGAGCTGATCGCCGAAGGCCTGCCGGTGCTGCCGGTGTACCTGGCCAGCTCGGTACGCATGCGTGAATCCCACCAGGCCAATACGCCGCTGATCCATCTCGACCCGCGGCACAAGCTGACCCAGCAGTTTGTCGAGCTGCACAACCTGCTGGAAAACGCCTGATTCTGGCGGATAACACAGAACCCCTGTGGGAGCGGGCTTGCTCGCGAAAGCGGTGTATCAGGCGACACCTCTTTTGAATGTCAGCCCGCCTTCGCGAGCAAGCTCGCTCCCACAGGGTTCCGTGTTGTTTCAGATGCCTTGACTACGCAACCAGCTCATCAGTTGCTGTAACGGGAACGCCCCGCTCTGCCGGGCGACTTCCCGGCCGTTCTTGAACAGGATCAGGCTCGGAATCGAGCGAATCCCCAACTGCGCCGACAACTGCTGGTTCGCCTCGCTGTCCAGCTTGGCCAGGCGACACTTGCCCGCCAGTTGCCCGGCTGCCCGCTCGAACACCGGTGCGAACGACTTGCACGGCCCGCACCAGTCCGCCCACACATCCACCAGCAGCGGCAGATCGCCCTTGATCTGGCTGGCGTAGTCGCCTTGCTTCAATTCAAACGGTTTGCTCAACAGGACTTCGGCCTTGCAGCGCCCGCATTTCGGGTGGTCGTTGAGGCGCTCGGCCGGGATGCGGTTGAGGCCGTTGCAGTGAGGGCAGGGGATGAGGAGTGGGTCGGTCATGACAAATCGTCCAATCGAAAGCGAATGATCCATATCTGGAGACATGACTCCAGATTTTCAATCGTGCAGTGCCTCACGATGAACAACTGATCTCCAGATGCTTGCCCCATTCCGGTGGCCGCTCGGCGTAGCTTTCCATCCCCGGTTGTTCCTCGAACGGATTGCTCAGCACCGTGTGCAGTCGACGGACTTCCGAGTAGTCGCCGTTCTGCGCTGCATCGATGGCGTTTTGCGCCAGGTAGTTGCGCAGGATGTACAACGGGTTGACCGCGTGCATCCGCTGGCGGCGCTGCTCTTGATCAAGCGTGCCTTCACGGGAAACCCTGGCGACGTAGAGCTCGCCCCAGGCGTCAAAGCCCTTGAGGTCGACGAAGTCATCACGCAAGAGGGTGATGGCCTGTTCCGGCGTTTGATCACCCAAACGGCGGAAAAACAGGCTGTAGTCGACGCCGCTGTTTTGCATGAGTTGTAGCAGGTTCTCCAGCAGTTTCTGGTCGTCATCCTCGGCGGTGGTCAGGCCGAGGCGGCGGCGCATCAGGTCCAGGTAATGGGCCTGGAACAGTGGCAGGTACAGGCCGAGGGTTTCGCGCAGGGCTTCCACGCTGATGAACGGCGTCAGGGCCTGGGCCAGGGCGCTGAGGTTCCACTGGCCAATCGGCACCTGGTTGCTGAAGGAGTAACGGCCTTGGTCGTCTGAGTGATTGCAGATGAAGTTGGCGTCGAAGTCATCGAGGAACGCGAATGGGCCGAAATCGAAGGTGATGCCCAGGATCGACATGTTGTCGGTGTTCATCACCCCGTGGCAGAAGCCATAGGCCTGCCATTTGGCGATCAGTTCGGCGTTGCGCTCCACCACTTCGCGGAACATCGCCAGGTACGGCTCCGGTTGTTCCAGGCACTGCGGGAAGTGCATGGCCAACACGTGATCACCCAACTCTTTCTGTTGCTCGGGGCGCTTGGTGTAGTAGAAATATTCGAAGTGGCCGAAGCGCACATGGCTCGGCGCCAGGCGCAGGACCATGGCTGCGCGTTCCTGCTTTTCGCGCCACACCGGGGTGTCGGAGCCGATTACGCACAAGGCGCGGGTGGTCGGGATATTCAGTGCGTTCAGGGCTTCGGAGGCGAGGAATTCGCGGATCGACGAGCGCAGTACCGCCCGGCCATCACCCATGCGTGAAAATGGCGTCTGGCCGGCGCCCTTGAGGTGCAGGTCCCAGTGTTCGCCGGCCTCGTTGTACACCTCGCCGAGCAACAGGCCGCGACCGTCGCCCAATTGCGGGTTGTAGGAACCGAACTGATGCCCGGAATAGACCATCGCCCTTGGAATTGCGTCGGCCCAGAGCTTGTGGCCGCTGAACAGTTCGGCGAACTCCGGGGTTTCGGCCACGGCCGGGTCGAGGTCCAGCAGCGCCATGGCGGCGGGGCTGGCCACGACCAGGCGTGGATTATCGATGGGCTCGGGCAGCACATGGGCGGAAAACGCATCGCCCAGGCGGTCGAAGCGATTATCGAAAGTGAGTTCGTCGAGGGCTTTCAAGGGCCGGCTCCAGCAGAATGTCCGAGCATTCTGCTGGGGAAAGGCCGGTTAGTCGAGTTTGGCGGCGGGCGGTTCTTGCGCGGGCCTGCCGTCGACGATCGGCACGATGGTTTTCGCTTCCGGCTCGATCGGCACCATCTTGTATTCCTGGCCGTGCAGGTTCTTGAGGTAGACCTCCATCTGCCGGAACGAGATGTTGATGTGCTGCTTCTTGAACTCGCGGTTGATGAAGCGGTTGACCTCGTCGAGCACCGGGTTGCGGTCGCCGAGGTCGCGCACGTGCATGCGCAACTCGTGGTCGAGGGTGCTTTCGCCGAAATTCAGGAAGTACACGTGGGGCTCCGGGTCTTTCAGCACGCGCGGGTTTTCGCGCGCGGCCTTGAGCAACAGCTCTTTCACCAGGTCCAGGTCCGAGCCGTAGTCGACGCCGAGCTTGAGGGTCACCCGGGTGATGGTGTCGGTCAGCGACCAGTTGATCAGTTGCCCGGTAATGAACGTCTTGTTCGGGACGATGATGTCCTTGCGATCGAAGTCGGTGATGGTCGTGGCGCGGATGCGGATCTTGCTCACGGTGCCCGACAGGTTGCCGATGGTGATGGTGTCACCGATCCGCACCGGACGTTCGAACAGGATCATGATGCCGGAAATGAAGTTGGCGAAGATCTCCTGCATGCCGAAACCGAGGCCGACCGACAGCGCCGCCACCAGCCATTGCAACTTGTCCCAGCTCACGCCGAGGGTCGACAGCGTCGAGACGAAACCGACGCCGGCGATCACGTAGGACAGCAACGTGGTGGTCGCGTAGGCGCTGCCCTGGGCAAGGTTGAGCTTCGACAGCACGAACACTTCGAGCAAGCCCGGCAGGTTGCGCGCCAGGGCGAAGGTGATGCCGATGATGATCAGTGCGCCGAGCATGTCGCCGATGCTGATCGGCACCATGCTCATGTTGGCGCCGGTACCGCTGGTGTATTCGTAGAGGGTGACGTTGTCCAGATACGAGAACACCGTGATCAGGTCGGCCCAGACCCAATACAGTGCCGCCATGAAGCCGCCGAGCAGCGCCAGGCGGATCAGGCGCAGGGACTGTTCGTTGACCTTCTCGATGTCCATGCTCGGCTCTTCGATCACCGCTTCGCCGTCTCCGGCCTCTTTGGCGGCCAGCCGTTTGGCCAGGGCGCGCTGGTAGGCCAGGCGCCGGGCCGCCACACTGAGGCCGCGCACGAAGGTGGCTTCGATTACCAGCCAGAACATCAGCAGGTACAGGGTGTTGATCAAACGGTCGCTGAGTTTCAGCGCGGTGTAGTAGTAGCCGAAGCACACCGCCACGAACAACGCGATGGGCAGGGCGGTGAACAGGATCCCCACCAGTTTGCGGAACAGCGAAGCGTTTTCGTGGGTCGGGCTGCTGATGAGCAGGCGGCTGAGCAGCAAGGTCATCAAGGCGTAGCAGATCAGCACCACCGGCATGCCGAGCACGTCATCGGCCAGTGCCGCCGGTTGCAGTTCGGCAACGGCGACTACGGTCACCAGTGCCATGACCACGATGCCGAGGCGGCGGATCCATCTGCGCAGGAATTCCACCTGGGGCTTTTCCCAGCGGAAATGCAGTTCTGCCACGCCACCCGGCGCGAGGATCCGGTACGCGGTGTAGAACACCAGCCAGGCCCCGGCCATTTGCAGCAGTGCCGCGCCCATATTGGCGTTCTGCCCACGGGCGTCGATTTGCAGGGCCAGCCCGCACAATGCGAGGCCCAGTGAAACCGGCATCGCCAGCAGAATGTTGATCAGAATTGCCTGCGGCGTATGCCACTGGCTGTCGCGTTTGAAGTGACCGATGTCCTGGTGAACCTTGTTCAGTCGCGCGTATAGACTCTTGCGCCGCCACAGCAGTGCGCCGATCAGCAAGGCCAGTGGCAGGAACAGCAGCGGGCGCTGGGTCAGGCCGTCGGTCAGTTCGCTCAGGCTTGAAAGTACCGGCAGTGTATCGACTTGCCGCTGGAGGCGATCCGGCACACTGTGAATCCACTCCAGGTCCAGCGGCTTGTTGCTGGGAATCCAGAACATCTGTTCATCGAGGGTCGCCCGCAGGCTTTGCGCGGTGCTGAGCAATTGCTTCTGGTTCAGTTGCAGGGTGATGGATTCATTGAGCACCGCGCTCAGTTCGCGGTTCAGTCGCTCCAGCAGGTCGGCGCGGGTGGTGGCCAGTTCCATCAGGCTTTTGCGCAACTGCGCCGTGACTTGCTCGGGGGGTTGGGTCGACAGCAGGTTTTCGACGTAGGTGGTCGGATTGCTCAGCAATTCCCGTTGCTGGCTGACTTCGAACTGATACAGGCGAATGTCGGCGATCTGATCGGCCAGGTTGCGGTCGAGCCGCAGGCGCGGCAGCGCCTGTTTCTGTTTGTAGAGAATCTTCGAGAGCAGCAGGCTGCCTTTGAGCACGTTGATTTGCTCGTCCAGGGCCGCATCGCTCTGGGTCAGGCTGTCCAGCTGCTGCTTGGTCTGCAGGTTCTGCTGGGTGACTTCGTTGAGGCGGTCGGTGCTTTTGAGCAGGTAGTCCGAGAGCTTCAGGTTGGCCGCGCTTTCGGTGGCCAAAAGGCTGCTGCCGCCGGCCTTCTGCGCCTCGATGGATTGCTGGGTGACCGTTTCCTGGGACAGCGCCAGACGCTTCTGGTTGATCAGGGTTTGCAGTTCCTGGATTTCCTTATCCAGGCGGTCGGATCGCTCCGACAACAGGTCATGCTGGCTGTTGCCGAGGTCTTGCAATTGGGTATTGCCGGCCAGTTCCTGGCGCCGCAGCGGGATCAGGGCGTTCAGCGCCGCCAACTCGGCATTGAGCTGGTCGCGCTGCTCGGCGCTCAGGGTCTTGCCGGCGTCCTTGCCGTTCTTGAGGATGGTGTTGATCTGCTGAATGCGCGTCTGGCTGCTGGATATCTCCGCCTGGGCGCGTTCGGGGCGGGTCTGGGCGGTGATGATCAGGCTGTTGGCATCGGCCAGGGCCTTTTGCAGGTCGCTTTGCTGGGTGGAGCGCTCGGTGAGCAATTGTTCAAGCTGCTGGATCGGTTCCTTGGCGAAACGCTGCGCCACCGGCACCACGGCACTGGCCTTGAGGCGGGTCAGTTCACGCTGGTTCTCGATGGTCTGTTTGGGCGCATTGCTCAATTGCTGCTTGAGCGCGACCAGCTTCTGCTCGTAGTCACGCTTGTTGTTGAGCTGGCTCAGCGTGCCTTGCAGGACCGATTGCAGGGCCTTCAGATCGGCTTCCGGCAGTTTGCGGTCGGCGATCTTGTCCAGGCTCGCTTGCACGGCTTCGCTGGAAGGCGGTTCGGCCGCTTGCGCCGCTTGCGATAAACCAAGGGTGCTGACAGAGAGACTCAAGCCCAGCAGGGCGACGGCGAAAATGGAGCGCAGATTAGGCATAAAGACCGGTCAAGCAAGTGATAGTGGAAGCAGTTTAGAGGAAGAGTCCGGGACCCGGGCGACTTCCTTCGGGGAATCTGACGCCCACTTTACCGATCTTGTTCCCGTCCATGACGGCCACGGTCCAAATGGTGTTGTTCCATTCCACCTGGTCACCCACCACCGGCGCACCGCCAACCTTCTGGGCAATGAAGTGGCCCAGGGACATGTCCGGATCGATGCCTTCGACCTTCAGGCCATAAAGGGCCGCAACCGCGGCCAGCTGGGCGTCTCCTTCGAGTACGAAGTCGCCGAAGAAGCGCAGATCGAGGCCCCGTTGTGGCGCCTGGCTGAAGAGTTTTCCGAGGGCCGGCAGGTTGTGTTCATGGCCGATAACACACAACAAATCATCGACTTCCAGCACTGTACTACCCGACGGATGGAGCAATTGCTGGCCACGAAACAGGGCGGCGATACGGGTGCCTTCGGGCATGTTCAGCTCGCGAAGGGGCGAACCGATGCACCATTTTTCCGCGCCCAGGCGATAGACGAACAGTTCCCACTCGCTGGTGACGTGCACTTCCAGGGCCGAGCGGGAGATGGGTGCAGGCTCCGGGGGCACCGTCACCTTCAGCAGCTTGGCGACCCACGGCAGGCTCGTGCCCTGAACCAGCAGCGACACCAGTACGATAAAGAACGCGAGGTTGAAGTAGAGCTGAGCGTTGGGCAGGCCGGCCATCAGCGGGAACACCGCAAGAATGATCGGGACCGCGCCGCGCAAGCCGACCCAGGAAATGAATGCCTTCTCGCGACCATGGAACGCCTTGAACGGCAGCAGGCCAACTATCACCGACAGTGGCCGGGCAAACAGAATCATCCACAGCGCCAGGGCCAGTGCCGGCAAGGCGATAGGCAGCAGGTCGTGGGGCGTCACCAGCAGCCCCAGCACCAGGAACATGCCGATCTGCGCCAGCCAGGCCATGCCGTCGAGCATGTGCAGGATGCCGTGGCGGCTGCGCACCGGACGGTTGCCGATCACCAGGCCGCAGATGTATACCGCCAGGAAGCCACTGCCGTGCAGGGCGTTGGTCAGCGCAAACACCACCAGGCCGCCGGCAATCACCAGGATCGGATACAGGCCGGTGGCCAGGTTGATGCGATTGACCAGTTGCAGCATCAGCCAGCCACCGCCCAGGCCAATGACGCCACCGATACCGAACTCGCGGATCAGGTGGGTCAGCAAACTCCAGTGCAGGCCGGTTTGGCCGCTGGCGAGCATGTCGATCAGGGTGACGGTGAGAAACACTGCCATTGGGTCGTTGCTGCCGGATTCGATCTCGAGGCTGGCGGTTACCCGTTCGTTCAGGCCCTTGCCGCCCAGCAGCGAGAACACCGCGGCGGCGTCGGTAGAACCGACGATGGCGCCGATCAGCAGGCCTTGAATCAGGTTCAAGTCGAACAGCCAGGCGGCCGCCATGCCGGTCAGCCCGGTGGTAATCAACACCCCGACCGTCGCCAGCGACAGCGCCGGCCATAACGCCACGCGGAAACTCGACACCCGGGTGCGCAAGCCGCCGTCGAGCAGGATCACCGCCAGTGCGAGGTTGCCCACCAGATAAGCCGTGGGGTAGTTATCAAAAAGAATGCCGGCGCCATCGACACCGGCCGCCATGCCGACGGCCAGGATGATCACCAGAATCGGGATGCCGAGACGGGACGAAAGTGAGCTCACCAGAATGCTCGCACCTACCAGCAACGCGCCGATCAAGAACAGGCTGTTGATGGTCGTCGCATTCAAAGGCAGTACTCCAGAAAGCTGAAAGGCGGGCGCAAACTGACCATGCAGTCTGCGTGCCAGCGATTCTAACCTGTTGAAATGTGATGCTGTCAAAAAGCTTTTTGCAGGCGATTCTTCACGCCGGGTGAAATCATTGTGGCGAGGGGGCTTGCCCCCGTTCGGCTGCGAAGCAGTCGTAAATCCGGTAGATGCGATTTAATGGATGTACGCGGTTAACAGGGAAGGGGCCGCTGCGCAGCCCAACGGGGGCAAGCCCCCTCGCCACAGAGTCAGCGGTGCTCGTTAAAGGCTGAACCGCCCAACCAGGGTGTTCAGGTCTACCGCCAGGCGCGACAGTTCATTGCTCGCCGCACTCGTCTGATTCGCCCCGGTGGCCGACTGCACCGACAGGTCACGGATGTTAACCAGGTTGCGATCCACTTCACGGGCCACCTGCGCCTGTTCTTCAGCGGCGCTGGCGATCACCAGGTTGCGCTCGTTGATTTCGACGATGGCGCTGTTGATGGTGTCCAGCGACATCCCGGCGCCGCGGGCGATGTTCAGGGTCGATTCGGCGCGTTCGGTGCTGTTGCGCATCGAATCCACCGCGTGCTCGGTGCCGCTCTGGATGCTGCCGATCATGCGTTCGATCTCGCTGGTCGACTGCTGGGTGCGGTGAGCCAGGGCACGTACCTCGTCGGCCACCACCGCAAAACCACGACCGGCCTCACCGGCGCGCGCGGCCTCGATGGCGGCGTTCAAGGCCAGCAGGTTGGTCTGGTCGGCCAGGCCACGGATTACATCCAGCACCTTGCCGATATCACGGGACTCGTTGGCCAGGTCGCCGATCAGGGTCGCGGTGCTCTGCACGTCGGCGCTCATGCGTTCGATGGCGCTGACGGTTTCCTGCACCAGGTCACGGCCGTCACCGGCAGATGTGGTGGCGTTCTTCGAGGCCTCGGATGTGCTGACCGCGTTGCGCGCGACTTCTTCCACGGCGCTGGTCATTTCGTTGACTGCGGTGGCAGCCTGTTCGATTTCGTTGTTCTGCCGGGTCAGGCCACGGGCGCTTTCGTCGGTGACACTGTTGAGTTCTTCGGCAGCGGATGCAAGTTGCGTGGCCGAGCCGGAAATGCGCTGCAGTGTGTCGCGCAGTTTTTCCTGCATCTTCGACATGGCCAGCAGCAAACGGCCGGCTTCATCCTGGCCGTCAACGGTGATCGGGCGCGTCAGGTTGCCTTCGGCAATCTGTTCGGCGGCGCCCAGGGCATTGGCGATCGGTTGGGTGATGCTGTTGGTCAGCAACCAGGCGAGCAGCAGCGTCAAGGCGGTGGCGATCACCAACAGGGTGATTACCAGGTTGAACGCCGAATCGTATTGATCCGCCGACTGCTGGTTGGTGTCGTGGCTCTGCTGGGTGTTGATCTCCAGCAGGCGGTTCAACACGGTGTTGACCGCTTCGGAGTTGTTGAGCAAATCGGTGTTGAGCAGGCTGCGCAATTCATCGATCTGATTATTGCGCGACAGGGTCTTCATCCTGTCTTCGATCTGGCGGTATTGGCCCAGCAGCTGTACGTATTGATCGTAGGTTGCGCGTTCCTGTGGGCTGGCGATCAGCTTTTCGTAGGTTGCCTGGGCGGTGCGAATCTGCTGGTTGCGCGTCTCCAGCAATTCCATGGTTTTCTGCTGCACATCAGGCTCGCGGTTCACCAGCAAGCGATAGGACAACACGCGCAGGCGCAAGGTGAGCTGGGTGAAGTCGTCCAGGCTCTTGATGCTCGGCACACTGTTGTTGGTGATGTTCTCGGCCGCGCCACGGATCTTGCTCATCTGATTCAAGGCAAACACCCCCAGAACCATCATCAAGCCGCCAATCAGGGCAAAGCTGAGGAACGCCCGAGGGGCGATATTCATATTACGAAGGGACATGGCAATCACCGAAAAGAGCGCATCCGTGCGGGGCTGAGGCTGCTGTATGGATGACTTATCGGTCGCCGGACTGAAGTCTTGAGTCCTTGCGCGTTTTTACTGCGACGGGGTGGTTACCTTGTAGGAGCGAACCCGCTCGCGAAAAACGCATGGACAACGCAATCATTCAGACAGGGCGCGATATCGTTCGCGTCCATCGCGAACAAGCTCGCTCCTGCATAGGCGGGCGACGAAGTGCAGGAACCAGATCGGGGTATCACAGTCTCTACAGTTCGCGAGAAAGGTCACTCGTCAGCAAAATCAAGGCTTTGCGCCTGTATAACCCTGGCATCCAGGGTGACTTTTCTTTATCGTACGCGCCCTTTGAAAAAGCCCGGAAAATCAAAATGTTGGAAGCATCCCTAAGCCAATTGGAACAACTGGTCAGTGACCTGGTGCAACAGAACCAGACGTTGCTCGGCACCAACCAGACCCTGATCGCAGAACTGGCCCAGGCCAAGGATGAAAACGAAAGCCTGCAACTGAACCTGATGGAGCAGGAAGAGAAGCAAGGCGCCACGGCGGCTCGCATCCAGGCCCTGGTTGAGCGCGTCAGCGCAGGCCCTGTCAGCGCATGAGTTACAACGCCGCAGGGGTAAAAGTCGTCTCGATCCTGGGGGAGGACTATTCGATCAAGGCACCGGCCGGGGAAGAACAGACCCTGCTGGACGCCGCGATGATGTTGAAGGCAGCCCTGGCCGAAACCAAGAGGAAGTACCCGACGCTGATCGGTGACCGATTGCTGGTGCTGGCGGCGATGAATCTGTGCTCCCAGCAGATCGAAATGCAGAAACAGCACAAGCTCGACCTCGACCGTTACCAAGAGCAAGTCAGCGCCACGGTTGAAGTGATTGCAAGGACCATGGGGCAAGGTTGATTGGAAGTTTTTTCATATGTGCATTTAATTGAGGGACAACCGGCAGCAGTTTTCTTTGTTAAGTGGCACGGCCAAGCGGGGAGGCGGTCTGCCTCCCGATTTTTTGTCGGTAGTCTATAAGTCAAGAATAGATTATAATTTGGACCGAGTATAAGTGCGATATAGGGTGTTTCAGGAAAAACTTAGTGCCCACTTTGATATTGCTCAAGTCGAAGCCGATTAAAGGGTCGCCGGCTGTCGCATATGGCAAAATGCTTAGGCTTGGGCTTATTGGTGTAGTTAATTCAACTGTCGGATGGTTTTCAGCTTCAACAGTCATTTTGAAGCTTAATTGCTCGTCGTCAGAGTTGTGTCTTATAAGTTCTTTCGAAGTTACGCGGTACAGTGGTGGGTTGCTAGTTCCTACTTCGAGGTAGTAGTAGGTTTCGCTGCGGTGCGCCAGTTTGATTGAATCAGTCTTACTTACCCAAATGCTTTCAGAGTCAGTTGCATTTGCGTTAGATGAGACGTCCAATTCCCCGTTCAAGGGCGAAAAAGTGACGGAGTCAAAGAATAGTCCATTTGTGCGTAATTGGAAATGTTGATGATCAACTTTAAATGTTCCTTTTGGGGTAGTTATGGAATCGCCTGCGTGCATATATCGGCCCGCTAAAGAGACTGGAGTTTCAAATTCAATCGCCGGCCAGCCTTGGCTACTTTCCAAGGTGAGTTTGCGAGTTATTTGTTCTGGAAAATAACCGGTGTGATGGTTTGATTTGAATATCTTGGAAGTTACTCTGTAGGTTCCTCTGTTATCTTCGAAGTTAAAATGATCTCCAATGTCAGCAAAGTTGATTACATCTTCCTCTGGAAGGTTTGCTTCTGACTTAATCGAAATGTCGGTAGTCATGAGATTGTTCCTGTTGGGTGTGCTGATTCACTGATGGGCGAGTGATAAGTTTCATAGGCATCGTGGTGCTTCATTTTTCGATGTTTGTTAATATTTCGTAATAAATGTTAGCTTTGGTTGAGTGGGTGTCAACTATCAGGACTGATAGTTGACAGATTTATAAGTTTTGCTTTTGTGTTTTGGTGATTTGATTGTTGGCATTTTTAAATGCAGTTGAATCAAAGAATTGCAGGTTTTTGGTAGCGATTCGAAAATGATTTACGCGCGGGACCCAGTCATGATGGTTGTAGAAAAACAAAGAGGAGGATTGAATATTACCGCTAGTCTCCGCGAATTTTTGATTGCCGTTACTGGCGAACAAAAACCTGTGCCCAGCAGATCGAAATGCAGAAACAGCACAAGCTCGACCTCGACAGTTACCAAGAGCAAGTCAGCGCCACGGTTGAAGTGATTTCCAAGACGATCAATCAGGCCTGATCGGCTTTGCGCACAACCAAAGAATAGATTGTCGGTTGGCTTGTATACAATCGGCACGGCTGTTGCAGTGTTTCAGCCTCTTATTCTTTGGGGGTGCTCCATGCAGTTCTGGCAACGCAGTATTCAATGGCAGTTGATCCTGAGCATGGGCACCGCCCTGCTGGTCAGTATCCTGATCGTGGTTGGCATTTATACCCTGGTGGTCAACCGCCTCGCCCAGAGCTATCTGGTCGAGCAAGCCTTGCCGTCGAGCATCGAAGCGATGCGCAACGACATCGAGCGGATCCTCGTCCAACCCCTTACCGCCGCCAAGGACATCGCCAGCAACAGCATGGTGCGCGACTGGCTGGCCGGGGGTGAGGACAGCGCCAAGACCGCCAGCTTCGCGCAGTATCTGGAAGGCATTCGCGCCGAGCACAAAGCCTTTACCGCGCTGATCATCGGCACCGCGTCCAGCCATTACATTACCGAAAAAGGCCTGGACCGCACCCTCAGTCGTTCCAATCCCAAAGACGCCTGGTTCTACTCGTTCCTCGACAGCAACCAGCCGCGCACCCTCAATATCGACATCGACACGGCCACCGGAGAATTGGCGCTGTTCATCGACCTCAAGGTCGAGCAGGCCGGTAAAGTCGTGGGCGTTGCCGGGCTTGGCCTGAGCATGAAAGAGCTGTCGGAGCTGATTCACAATTTCAGCTTCGGAGAGCGCGGCAAGGTCTATCTCGTGCGTTCCGACGGTTTGATCCAGGTTCACCCAGAGGCGCAATTCAGCGGCAAGCGCACCTTGGCCGAACAGATTGGCGAGTCAGCTGCGCAAGCGGTCATGGGTCAAAAAACTGCCACCAACAGCAGCTTCCAGCGTGATGGCGAAGACTTTCTCGCGTTGAGTCTGCCTTTGCGCGATCTCGGCTGGACGCTGGTGGCCGAAGTGCCGCAATCGCAGATCTACGCCGAAGCCCGGCGCGCCATGTGGATGAGCAGCGGTATCGGCCTGGCGGTGGCGATTGTGTGTCTGTTGCTGGTGGTGCTGCTGGCCCGTGGTTTGGTGCGGCCGATTCGTCAGGTAACAGCGGCATTGGTTGCCATTGGTAGCGGTGGTGGAGATTTGACCCAGCGGTTAGATTCCAGTCGCGCCGATGAGCTGGGCGACCTGGCGCGCGGCTTCAATCGCTTTCTCGACAGCCAGCGCGACATGATCGGCGAGGTGCTGACCACCAGCGAGCGACTGCGCACCGCTGTCGGCCAGGTTGCACGGGTGGTGGATAACACCGCTGAGCGCTCCGGCCGCCAACAGGAAATGACCGACATGGTGGCAACCGCTGTCCATGAAATGGGCCTGACCGTTCAGGAAATCGCCCATAACGCCGGTAATGCGGCGCTCGCATCACAAACGGCTCGGGATGAGGCGATGCAGGCACGGGAAGTGGTGGGTGGCTCGATCCGCCATATCGAAAGCATGTCTGACGAAATCGGCGTCGCGGCTACAGCGGTGGGTGAACTGGCTCATCAAGTGGCGTCGATCGACCAGGTGCTGGCGGTGATTCGGGGGATTTCCGAGCAGACCAACCTGCTGGCGCTCAACGCCGCTATCGAAGCTGCGCGAGCCGGGGACATGGGGCGCGGGTTTGCCGTGGTGGCCGATGAAGTGCGGACTTTGGCGCGGCGTACGCAGGCATCTACCGATGAAATCCAGCAGATGATCGGCAGTCTCAAGCAAGGTGCGGAGAATGCGGTGTCGTCGATGCATTCCGGGCAAGCCGCGACCGGCACGGGTGTCGAGTCCAGCCAGCGTACCGGGGCTTCGTTGACCGCGATTACCGGGCAAGTGGAGCGCATCAGCGACATGAACCATCAGGTGGCGACGGCGACGGAAGAGCAATCGGCGGTGACCGAGGAGATCAACCGGAACGTTCAGGGCATCTCCGACCTGGCGCGGGCGACGGCGGGGGAGGTCAGGGCCTGTCGGGAGGATTGTCAGACGTTGCAGCGGTTGGCGGATGATTTGGCGCGGCAGATGGGGGGGTTCAAGCTGAGTTGATGTATTGATAGTGCTGACGCCATCGCGAGCAAGCTCGCTTCCACAGGGTTTGTGTGTTGAACACAAGATTTGTGGCCAACAGGGATTCCTGTGGGAGCGAGCTTGCTCGCGATTGGTTTTCAGCTACACCACAAAGGTTGGATCAGAACCACTCATCCTGCATGCCCAGGCACACATCATCCCGGGCCTCAAGAATCGCCAGCTCATGATGGCAACCCGGCACTTCCCACGTCAGGAAGTAGCGCGCCGCCTGCAGCTTGCCTTTATAGAAGCTGACATCCGCCGCATTCCCCTTCACCAGGCCTTCTTCTGCGCGGATCGCCTGTTCCAGCCAGCGCCAGCCGATCACTGTGTGACCAAACACTTTCAGGTACAGCGCCGAGTTCGCCAGGCTGCTGTTGACCTTGCCTTGGGCCAGATCAGTCAGTAGGCCGATGGTCACGGTTTGCAAGCGGGTAACCAGTTTCTCCAGGGGCTCGCGCAGCGGCGTCAATGAATCAAACGCCTGTGCTCGTTCGCCAGTGTCGGCGATCAGGCGGATCAGTTGCTTGAGCCCCGCGCCGCCGTTCTGCGCCAGTTTGCGGCCCAAAAGGTCCAGCGACTGAATACCGTGGGTGCCTTCGTGGATCGGGTTCAGGCGGTTGTCGCGGTAGTACTGCTCCACCGGGTACTCACGGGTATAACCGTGGCCGCCGAGGATCTGGATCGCCAGTTCGTTGGCCTTCAGGCAGAACTCCGACGGCCAGGATTTGACGATTGGTGTCAGTAAATCCAGCAGTTCATGGGCCTGTTTGCGTTCGGCTTCGGTCGCAAGCGTGGTGGTGTCATCGAACAGCCGCGCCGCATACAGACCCAAGTCAAACGAACCTTCGACGTAAGCCTTCTGCGTCAACAGCATGCGTTTCACGTCGGCATGCTGAATGATCGCCACTGGTGCAGTGTTCGGGTCCTTGCTGTCTGGCACGCGGCCCTGCGGACGCTCGCGGGCGTATTCCAGCGAGTACAGATAGCCGGCGTAACCAAGCATCACCGCGCCCATGCCGACGCCGATCCGGGCTTCGTTCATCATCTGGAACATGTAACTCAAGCCATGGTGCGGCTTGCCCACCAGATAGCCGACACACTCGCCGTTATCGCCGAAATTCAGTGCGGTGGAGGTGGTGCCGCGCCAGCCCATCTTGTGGAACAACCCGGCCAGCAGCACGTCATTGCGCTTGCCCAGGCTGCCATCATCGTTAACCAGGAACTTGGGCACGATGAACAGCGAAATGCCCTTCACCCCGGCCGGTGCGTCCGGCAGCTTGGCCAGCACCATGTGCACGATGTTCTCCGACAGCGGATGATCGCCACCAGAGATGAAAATCTTGTTGCCCTTGAGGCGATAGGTGCCGTCGGACGCAGGTTCTGCGCGTGTACGAATATCCGACAGCGACGAACCCGCGTGGGGTTCGGTCAGGGCCATGGTGCCGAAGAAACGGCCATCGATCATCGGTTGCAGGAAGCGGCGCTTCTGCTCTTCAGTGCCGAAGCTCTCGATCAGGTTCGCCGCGCCCATGGTCAGGAACGGATAGGACGTCGAAGCAGCATTGGCCGATTGAAAGTGCGCGAAGCAGGCCTGGGACAGCAGCGTAGGAAGCTGCATGCCGCCAGCGTCGAAACTGCGCGCGGCGTTGAGGAAGCCGGCTTCGAGGAAGGCGTCTACCGCCGGTTTCACTTCCGGAATCAGAATCGCCTGACCGTTCTCGTAGCGCGGCTCGTTCTCGTCGCCCTTGCGGTTGTGCGGGGCGAAGAACTTCTCGGCGATGTTGCGGGCGGTGCCAATGGCGGCATCGAAGGTTTCGCGGTTGTGCTCGGCGAAACGCTCACGCTGGGTCAGGCCCTCGGCATCAAGGACTTCATACAGCTCGAAAGCCAGATTACGGGAACTGAGCAACGTCTCGGACATGGCGGCCTACCTTTTGTTGGAGTGGACCGAGTCTAGGCTTGTGAATTTATGCTGAATAGCATGATTGATGAGCGTGATGGTGGGGCAGAGCAGAGCCTTAGCAGGAACTACAAAACAACTGTGGGAGCGAGCTTGCTCGCGATGGCGGCAGATCAGTCAATATGGAAGGTGACTGATGGATCGCTATCGCGAGCAAGCTCGCTCCCACAGGGGGATTGCATACCGGGCGGCCAATGCGGCAGCCCGGCTTATCGGTTTTAGCCGATGGTCATCAAACTGGCATTACCACCCGCCGCAGCGGTGTTGACGCTCAATGCACGCTCAATCACCAGACGCTCCAGCGCAATGTTGGTTTCGCCTTGGGACAGACCCTGCACACCGACGATGGCGCCGGCACGCTTAGCAATCTGCTGGCACACCGCACGCAACTGGTCGGAATGGCCGTGATGCAGAACCGCATCAAACACCACTTCGTCCTTGTTCCAGTCGGAAACCAGCTTGATACGCGCCTGAATGTCCTTCGGCAGGCGTGCGAACAATGCCTTGGTCATGTCAGCTTCCGGCCATACCGCCGAACCGCCGACAGCCAATACCGCCGCCAGTTGCGTCAGCAGATCGCCTTCGACTTCCGCCAGGCACAGCACGTGTTCCCGTGGCAGGATCGCATAGCTGTTGCGTTCGCCGGTCGGGCCGGCCAGGAGGCGGGTGATACCGCTTTGCGATTGTGCGGCGAACTGCACGCACAGGGTGCTCAGGTCGGCGAACTTGTGGTTGTCGGCCCAGGCTTTCAAGGCGGTCAGCGGCTTGCTCATGGCATCGCGCAGACGAACGTCCGGTGCCGCGGCAGCATCGCCACGAGCGAAGGATTGTTCGATCGCATCCGCAGGGCGGGTCGACAGCAGGCGGTACAGGTACAGCGGGCCGCCGGCTTTCGGGCCGGTACCCGACAGGCCTTCGCCGCCGAATGGCTGCACGCCTACTACTGCGCCAACAATGTTGCGGTTGACGTAGACGTTACCGGCGTTGACGTTGTCGATCACCTTGGCAATGGTCTCGTCGATGCGGGTGTGCACGCCCAGGGTCAGGCCGTAGCCGGAAGCGTTGATCTGACCGATCAGTTGATCGATGTCCTTGCGCTTGTAGCGAACCACGTGCAGCACCGGGCCGAAGATCTCCCGCTGCAGTTCGTCGAAGCTTTCCAGTTCGATCAGTGTCGGCATCACGAAGGTGCCGCGTTTGACTTCTTCGGCGTCGGCGATGGCCACCTGGTACACGCTGCGACCTTTGTCGCGCATGGCCTGGATGTGCTTCTCGATGCCAGCCTTGGCTTCGGCGTCGATCACCGGGCCGATGTCCACGGACAGACGCTCAGGGTTGCCGAGACGGCTTTCAGCCATGGCACCTTTGAGCATTTCGATGACGCGGTCGGCGGAATCTTCCTGCAAGCACAGTACACGCAGAGCCGAGCAACGCTGGCCGGCGCTGTCGAACGCCGAGGACACCACGTCGATCACCACCTGTTCGGTCAGTGCCGAGGAGTCGACGATCATCGCGTTCTGGCCACCGGTTTCGGCGATCAGCGGGATTGGACGACCCTGGCTGTCCAGGCGGCCGGCGATGTTGCGTTGCAGCAAGCGCGCGACTTCGGTGGAACCGGTGAACATCACGCCTTTGACGCGATCGTCGCCGACCAGGCCGGCACCGACGGTTTCGCCACGGCCCGGCAGCAGTTGCAGCACGCCTTCCGGGATGCCGGCTTCGAGCATCAGGCGCACGGCCTGAGCGGCGACCAGCGGCGTTTGTTCCGCAGGCTTGGCCAATACCGGGTTACCAGCGGCCAATGCAGCAGCCACCTGACCACTGAAGATCGCCAGCGGGAAGTTCCACGGGCTGATGCATACGACTGGGCCCAACGGACGGTGAGCGTCATTGGTGAAATCGTTGCGTGCCTGCACCGCGTAATAACGCAGGAAATCCACGGCTTCACGCACTTCGGCGATGGCGTTGGCGAAGGTCTTGCCGGCTTCGCGGGCCAGCAGGCCCATCAGCGGCTGGATTTCGGCTTCCATCAGATCGGCGGCACGTTCCAGGATCGCGGCGCGCTCGGCGGGCGGCGTGGCCTGCCAGATCGGTGCAGCGTTGAGGGCGCACTGAATCGCGTTGTCGACGTCTTCGACGGTCGCTTCCTGCACATGACCGACCACGTCACGCAGATCGGACGGGTTCAAGACCGGTGCCGGTGCTTCGCTGCTGGAAGCGCAACCGAGCATCGGCGCCGCTTTCCAGTGGTTGTGTGCGGTTGCGAGAAGCGCGCAGGACAGGGATGCCAAACGATGTTCGTTGGCCATGTCGATGCCGCTGGAGTTGGCGCGCTCGGAGCCATACAGGTCACGCGGCAGCGGAATGCGCGGGTGCGGCAGGCCGAAACCACCTTCCACGGTCGCCATTTGCTCGATGCTGGCTACCGGATCGGCCACCAGTTCCTGGATCGAAATCGACTGGTCGGCAATACGGTTGACGAACGAAGTGTTCGCGCCGTTTTCCAGCAGGCGACGCACCAGGTAGGCCAGCAGGGTTTCGTGGGTGCCGACTGGAGCGTACACGCGGCACGGACGGTTCAGCTTGCCTTCGGAAACTTTGCCTACAACCTGTTCGTACAGCGGTTCACCCATGCCGTGCAGGCACTGGAACTCGTACTGGCCCGGGTAATAGTTCTGACCGGCGATGTGATAAATGGCCGACAGGGTGTGGGCGTTGTGCGTGGCGAACTGCGGGTAGATGACTTCCGGTACCGACAGCAGCTTGCGGGCGCAAGCGATGTAGGACACGTCGGTGTACACCTTGCGGGTGTAGACCGGGTAGCCTTCCAGGCCTTCGACCTGGGCGCGCTTGATTTCGCTGTCCCAGTACGCGCCTTTTACCAGGCGGATCATCAGGCGATGACGGCTGCGGCGAGCGAGGTCGATCACGTAGTCGATCACGTACGGGCAACGCTTCTGGTAAGCCTGGATCACGAAACCGATGCCGTTCCAGCCAGTCAGTTGCGGCTCGAAGCACAGGCGCTCGAGCAGATCCAGTGACAGCTCCAGGCGATCGGCCTCTTCGGCGTCGATGTTCAGGCCGATGTCATATTGCTTGGCCAGCAGGGTCAGCGACAGCAGGCGCGGGTACAGCTCGTCCATCACGCGCTCGTACTGGGCGCGGCTGTAACGCGGGTGCAGGGCGGACAGCTTGATCGAGATGCCCGGGCCTTCATAAATCCCGCGACCATGGGAGGCTTTGCCGATCGAGTGGATGGCTTGTTCGTACGAGGCCAGGTACTTCTGCGCGTCGTGCTCGGTGAGTGCGGCTTCACCCAGCATGTCGTAGGAATAGCGGAAACCTTTGGTTTCGAACTTGCTGGCGTTGGCCAGGGCTTCGGCGATGGTTTCGCCGGTCACGAACTGCTCGCCCATCAGGCGCATGGCCATGTCGACGCCCTTGCGGATCATCGGCTCGCCGCTCTTGCCGATGATGCGGCTCAGGGACGAAGTCAGGCCGGCTTCGTTGTGGGTCGACACCAGTTTGCCGGTCAGCAGCAAACCCCAGGTGGCGGCGTTGACGAACAGCGACGGGCTGTTGCCCAGGTGCGGCTGCCAGTTGCCGGTGCTGATCTTGTCGCGGATCAGGGCGTCGCGGGTGCCTTTGTCCGGGATGCGCAGCAGCGCTTCGGCCAGGCACATCAGCGCCACACCTTCCTGGGACGACAGGGAGAATTCCTGCAGCAGACCCTGGACGATGCCGGCACGGCCGCCAGCGCTCTTCTGGTTGCGCAGTTTTTCAGCAATCGAGGCGGCGAGTTTGTTGGTGGCTTCGGCCATCGGTGCCGGCAGGCGAGCCTGCTCGATCAGCATCGGCACGACTTCCGGCTCAGGGCGACGGTAGGCGGCGGTGATCGACGCGCGCAGTACCGATTGCGGCAGGATGCTTTCGGCGAATTCGAGGAAGCACTGGTGGGCGTGATCCAGAGGCGCGTCGACGGAGTCGTCGAAATCCTTGGTCGAACCGTTCAGCTCGGACAGGGTTGCACCACCCTCGAGTTTTTCCAGGTAATTGAAGATTGCCTGCTTGATCAGCCAGTGCGGCGTGCGATCAATCGAGGTCGCGGCGGCCTTGAGGCGTTCGCGGGTCGGGTCGTCAAGTTTGACCCCAAGGGTGGTGGTAGCCATGTTTTTATCCTCATGTTTGCCACGACTGCGTGGCATCAGCTGGCGGCAAGATTAGCCGTGCGACTGTTGAGGTGCAACCGGGTGCAACCCTTTTTTTGTCGGAATATTACGCAGCTCGTCAGGAAATAAATTCTGGTACGGCGGTGCTGCCTTTGCTTGGTGCTTTTTAGGGTGGTTGGCCCGAGTTCTTGCTCCGAAAAGGAGCAAAAAACCGGGTTTGAAATTTATTTCCGACTGGGTGCAACTTATTCTCAAGAAACTGGTTGCACCTTATTTGCTTTGTTGAATAGCATTCGCGCCCAAGGTGCAACCCGGTCGAAGCCCAGGTGCTCCGGCTGATGGCTTTCCTGGGGAAACATCAGTCATAAATGCGCGGGAATCCGGATCGTCTGTCAAACGTATGCGTTTGCGAGCGGTTCACCAGCCGCAGCTACATAAAAACAAAGCCAGGGCGTAACTTAATGAGCGTAAGCAATCCAACCCTGATCACGTTCGTGATCTACATCGCAGCAATGGTGCTGATCGGCTTGATGGCCTATCGCTCCACCAACAACCTTTCCGACTACATTCTGGGCGGTCGTAGCCTGGGCAGCGTCGTGACCGCACTGTCCGCCGGTGCCTCCGACATGAGCGGCTGGTTGTTGATGGGCTTGCCCGGCGCGATCTACATGTCCGGTCTGTCCGAAAGCTGGATCGCCATCGGCCTGATCGTCGGCGCCTACCTGAACTGGCTGTTCGTCGCCGGCCGTCTGCGTGTGCAGACCGAGCACAACGGTGATGCACTGACCCTGCCGGACTACTTCGCCAGCCGTTTCGAAGACAAAAGCGGCCTGCTGCGGATCATCTCCGCGGTCGTGATCCTAGTGTTCTTCACCATCTACTGTGCTTCCGGCATCGTAGCCGGCGCCCGTCTGTTCGAAAGCACCTTCGGCATGTCCTACGAGACTGCGCTGTGGGCCGGTGCTGCGGCGACGATTGCCTACACCTTTATCGGTGGTTTCCTGGCCGTGAGCTGGACCGATACCGTACAAGCCACCCTGATGATCTTCGCGTTGATCCTGACGCCGGTTATCGTGTTGCTGGCCACCGGCGGCGTCGACACCACTTTCCTGGCCATCGAAGCGCAAGATCCAAGCAACTTCGACATGCTCAAGGGCACCACTTTCATCGGCATCATCTCGCTGATGGGCTGGGGTTTGGGCTACTTCGGCCAGCCGCATATCCTGGCGCGTTTCATGGCTGCCGATTCGGTTAAATCGATCGCCAACGCCCGTCGCATTTCCATGACCTGGATGATCCTGTGCCTGGGCGGCACCGTGGCAGTCGGCTTCTTCGGTATCGCCTACTTCTCGGCGCACCCGGACGTGGCTGGCGCAGTCACCGAGAACCACGAGCGTGTGTTCATCGAACTGGCCAAGATCCTGTTCAACCCATGGATCGCGGGTATCCTGCTGTCGGCCATTCTGGCTGCCGTCATGAGCACCCTGAGCTGCCAGTTGCTGGTGTGCTCGAGCGCCCTGACCGAAGACTTCTACAAGACCTTCCTGCGTAAATCCGCTTCGCAGCTGGAACTGGTGTGGGTCGGCCGTGCCATGGTGTTGTTGGTTGCCCTGGTGGCGATCGCCCTGGCGTCCAACCCGGAAAACCGTGTACTGGGTCTGGTGAGCTACGCCTGGGCCGGTTTCGGTGCCGCATTCGGTCCGGTCGTGCTGATCTCCGTGATCTGGAAAGACATGACCCGCAACGGCGCACTGGCCGGTATCCTGGTCGGCGCGATCACCGTGATCGTCTGGAAACACTTCGAACTGCTGGGCCTGTACGAAATCATCCCTGGTTTCATCTTCGCCAGCCTGGCGATCTACTTCGTCAGCAAAATGGGCACGCCGACTGCCGGCATGTTCCAGCGTTTTGCTGCTGCTGAGGCGGACTATCGTTTGAACAAGTGATGAGTGATGGGTTGAACTCTTCCCGCCTCTGATAAAAGAACGGCTCGCAGCTTTAACAGTGCGGGCCGTTTTTTTTGCTTCTCCGATATCCGTGGTGCGAATTTTCCGGGCAGGGTCCTCGGACGTTTCCTTCAAAAAGTAGCGGTTTTCATGAACTGGTGCGACCGGAGATCCATCGATAGTCTTCGGTAGCCACTGACAACTCAGTGGTGGGGTGTAGGAACCCGTTAAGACCAGAAACGCTTTGACGTCGACACCTGATTTGCGGCCACTAACTTGCGCCCGTAAGATCTGTTTCGGCGGCTGTGCGCGGGCACGCTTCGGCGTGGTCGAGTTCTCTGGTCTCGATATTCCTACCCCGCGTATGGCTGCCACCCAAGCCTGTAGGAAGGCCGATGGTAGCCCTCACTTCTACCAGAGGTTTAAAAAATGAAAACGATTCACCCCGACCCACCCTACGTAAAGCCAATCCCCCATCCCGACAACCGCTTCATGGCATTGACCAGCAACTGCACCGATATGCCCACCCTGTCCATGCGCGGCTCGATCGAGTGCGAGTCCTTCATCCTCAGCGATTTCGCCTTGCTCTGCGCAATTACGTTGCGCGATGGCTGTGATGTGCTGGATGTGGTTGGGCGGCGGTTGCGGGCACGGCCTTCGGCGTAGCGCCGGGTGGCTTTTGTGGTGAGGGGGCTTGCCCCCGTTGGGTTGCGCAGCAACCCTGAGTTCAGCGACCCGGTGTTATCAGGCACACCGCAGTACTTGGGGTTGGCGACTGCTTTGCAGTCGAACGGGGGCAAGCCCCCTCGCCACAGGGCTTTGTAGTGCCTCACCGGCCGCTTGGCTGCCAACCCCTGACTTGCCGCCCGGTAAAAGGTAAACTTCCCGGCCTTCGCAGGAGCAGCCATGAATTATCGTCACGCCTTCCATGCCGGCAATCACGCCGATGTGTTCAAACACCTGACCTTGACCCGCCTCATCGCCCTGATGTCGCGCAAGGAGCAGCCGTTTGCCTATCTCGATACCCACGCCGGCATCGGTCTGTATGACCTACAGGGTGATCAGGCCAATCGTACCGGTGAGTACCTGGAAGGCATTGCGCGTTTGTGGGATCAGCCGGATCTGCCGATCCTGACCGCTGATTACATGCAGGTGCTGCACGAGATGAACCCGGATGGCCAGTTACGCTATTACCCGGGGTCGCCGGAGTTGGCGCGGCGTCTGACCCGCCCTCAGGACCGTGTGTTGCTCAACGAGAAACATCCGGAAGACGGCGTTTTGCTCAAGGACAACATGGCCGGTGATCGCCGGGTCAAGGTACACCTGGGTGAAGGCTGGCACGTGTCGCGGGCCTTGCTGCCGGTGCCGGAGAAGCGTGCGGTGATGTTGATCGATCCGCCGTTCGAGAAGCTCGACGAGATGCAGCGCTGTGCCGCGTCGTTGAAGGAAGCGATTGGCCGGATGCGTCAGACCGTGGCGGCAATCTGGTACCCGGTGAAGGATCAGCGCGCGCTGCGCCGCTTCTATCAGGACCTGGCCGGTACCGGTGCGCCGAAGTTGTTGCGGGTGGAGTTGCTGGTACATCCGCTGGATACGCCCAACAGCCTGAACGGGTCCGGGCTGGCGATCGCCAATCCGCCGTGGGGGCTGGAGGAAGAATTGCGTGAGCTGCTGCCTTGGTTGTCCGAGAAGCTTGGGCAGACCCAGGGTGGGTGGCGGATGGATTGGTTGATTGCCGAGAGTTGATCTGTAGGAGCGAGCTTGCTCGCGAAGGTCGTGAACGTTAACGCGTAAAACCGGATGCCCAGCGGCGTCCTTTGGTTTTTCGCGAGCGGGCTCGCTTCTACAGTCAATTGTCAGATCGGGCAGGTCACGCCTGTGCCGCCAATTCCGCAGTAGCCTTCCGGATTTTTCGCCAGGTATTGCTGGTGATACGTCTCGGCAAAGTAGACGGTCGGGGCCTGGTCGATTTCGGTGCTGATTTCACCGAGACCGGCCTTGGACAGCTCGGCCTGGTAGGTTTCCTTGCTCTTGAGCGCCGCGTCCAGTTGTTCCGGGCTAGTGGCGTAGATCACCGAACGGTACTGGGTGCCGATGTCATTGCCCTGGCGCATGCCTTGCGTCGGGTTGTGCAGTTCCCAGAACATCGCCAGCAGTTCTTCGTAGCTGACCTTGGCCTTGTCATACACCACCAGCACCACTTCGGCGTGACCGGTCAGGCCCGAGCAGACTTCTTCGTAGGTCGGGTTCGGTGTGAAACCGCCGGCGTAGCCGACCACGGTGCTGACCACGCCTTCACGCTGCCAGAAGCGGCGTTCCGCGCCCCAGAAGCAGCCGAGGCCGAAGATCGCGAAGTCGACATCTTCGAAGAACGGGCCGAGCAAGGGGGTGTCTTTAAACACAAAGTGCTTTTCAGGCAGGGTCATCGCGGTTTCGCGGCCAGGCAGAGCTTGTTCTTTAGTAGGGAGCACGTTTTTGTTCACCAGAATTTCCGAGCGCAGAACCATGATCAGTCCTCTCAGTCAGGTTGGGTTGTAAATAAACAGACTGTCAGTGTGCCCAATACCTGCCCGATACGCACTACCCCTGTAGGGGTGAGTCTGCTCGCGATAGCGGTGTGTCGGTGTCATGGGGGGATGACTGGTCCACCGCTATCGCGAGCAAGCTCGCTCCCACAGGTTTTTTGCCTGCCACAGAGTTTATGTCTGCCACAGGTTCTGTGTCTGTCAGGCGATTGGGCCACGCGGGTAGCGTTTGAGCTTGTCGATCAGCTCATTGCCCGGGATCGGACGGTCGAACAGGTAGCCCTGGCCGACGTCGCAGCGGTGACGGCGCAGGAACGACAACTGCTCGGCGGTTTCGATGCCTTCAGCCACGACCTTGAGTTTCAGGTTGTGGGCCATGGCGATCACCGCGGAGGTGATTTCCATGTCGTCCTGGTTGTCCGGGATTTCGTGGATAAAGCTTCGATCGATCTTGATGATGTCGATGGGGAATTTTTTCAAGTAACTGAGCGACGAGTAACCGGTGCCGAAGTCGTCCATGGCCAGGGTCAGGCCCAGGCGCTTGAGCTGGTCGAGCTGCAAGTGGGTGTCTTCGGTAGCCTCCAGCAGCAGGCCTTCGGTCAGCTCCAGCTCCAGTAAATGCGCCGGCAGGGCTTCTTCCTTGAGGATGTTGGCAATGGAGGCCACCAGGTCTGGGTCGGAAAACTGCTTGGGCGACAGGTTGATCGCCACTTGCAGGTTGCCCAGGCCGGCGGCGGTCAGCGCTTTGCTCATGCGGCAGGCCTGGCGGGCGATCCATTTTCCGATCGGAATGATCAGCCCGGTTTCCTCGGCGACGCTGATGAACTGATCCGGGCGGATCATGCCTTTTTCCGGATGGTCCCAGCGCAGCAGGGCTTCCATCCCCAGCAGGCGACCGCTGCGCAGGCACAGCTTGGGCTGGTAGAACACGTCGAGTTCGTTCTGGGTCAGGGCGCGGCGCAGGTTGTTTTCGACGAACAGCTTGTAGCTGGCCTCGGCGTTCAGCGCTTCGGTGAACACCTGCACCTGATGTTTGCCGTTGGCCTTGGCCTTGTGCAGCGCCAGCCCGGCATTGCGCATCAGGGTTTGCGGGTCGCGCCCGTGCAGTGGCGCACAGGCCAGGCCCACGGAGCCGGTGACGCTGATCAACTGGTTGTCGACGAACATCGGTTTGTCGAGGGTCGCCAGCAACTGGTTGGCCACTTGCTGGCCCGTCGTGAGGTCGCTGTTGTCCAGCAACACGGCGAATTCGTTACTGGCGAATCGCGCCAGGCTGCCGCTCGGGATCAGGCTGTTGCGCAGGCGCCGGGCCAGGCTGATCAGCAGTTTGTCGCCGGTCTGGTGGCCGAGGCTGTCGTTGATCCGCTTGAAGTTGTCGATGTCCACCAGCAACAGGCTGATCGGCGCGTCGCTGTCCCGAGCGAAGCGTTCATCGAGGTTGCGGATGAACGCCGGGCGGTTGCCGAGGTTGGTCAGGTTGTCGGTGTAGGCCAGGCGCTCGATACGTTGTTGGGCGAGCTTGGTCTGGGTGATGTCTTCGTAGATGCCGATGTAGTGGGTCAGCTCGCGGTTGTCGCCGTAAACCTTGGAGATCGACAATTGGCCCCAGTAGGGTTCGAGGTTTTTCCGGCGGCTCTTGAATTCACCTTGCCAACTGTTGCTCTTGGCCAGCGCCGAAGGTGCATCGAACAGCAGTTCGCTGAGGTTCTCCAGGGCCGGTAGTTCTGACAGCCGCTGACCGTGCACTTCTTCGGTGGAATATTGGGTGATCGCGGTGAAGCTCGGGTTGACGTATTCCACCACGCCATCGCAGTTGACCAGCAAAAAGGCGTTGGCACTTTGTTCGACCGCGCGCTGGAACAGGTGCAGGGCGCTGGTGGCGGTTCGCCGGTTGTGGTTGCTGATGACCTGGGCAAACTGGTCCGCCAGTTCTCCGGCGAACGCGATTTCATCCGATTGCCAGGCGCGGGTTGCCCCGGTTTGCTCCAGGCACAAAACGCCGACCACCTGGCCATCGACGCGGATACTGGCGTCGAGCATTGCGTTGACGTCCCGCGGGCGCAGGCTTTCGGCCATCTCCCGGGTGCGTGGGTCGCGCATGGCGTTATGGGCGTCGATGGCGCGGCCGGTGTGCAGGGCGTCGAGGTAATCGGGGAAAAGACTGACGTCGATCGGTTGCGGCAGCAGGTATTCCTGATTCGTGCGGTGATAGGCCGAGATCGGCACCAGCATCGAGCCTTCGAGGTGCCACAGGCTGGCACTGTCGATTTCGTAGATGTCGCAGGCGCTGCGGGTGATCAGCTCGGCGGCTTCGCGCAAGGAGTTGTTGCTGCTGTAGCGTTGACGGGTGAGTAGCAGGATCAGATCCTGCTGGGCCCGCACCCGCTCCAGATGCAGCAGTTGCTCCTGCTGGGCGCGCTGATTGAGTTCCAGGGCGATTTGCAGGCGCGAGTTCTGGGTTTCAAGGTCCATGGCCGGTTGCAGCGGGTCATCCTCGAACAGGCCGTCGATGACCAGCAGGTAGCCGCGCAACAGGTGTCGATTGTGTTGTTTGTAGGCTTCGCCCAGCTCCAGCAGAGTCAGGGAGCCAGCGGCGGTGTGCAGGGTATAGCGGATCAGGTAGTGCGGGCTTTCAGTCAGCTGTTGCTGGACTGCGTCGTGCAGTTGATAGCGCGCTAGCGGCTCCATCAGGCTGGCGTAGGGCGAGCCCACCAGCGCACACAGTTCCACGGCTGGCAGGCCGAACTGGCGTTCGCAATTGGGATCGAGAAACAGCAGCGCCCAGCTGGGTTCATTAAGCCGTTCGAAACGCAGCATGCCGAGCCGCGAGGGCACAGGCAACTGCGTCACTACCTCGGCCACCATACGGCTGGCGGCATCGGGCTGGCTTTTCATGGAGGGAAACTCGCTTCGAATATGCTGAACGCGCTGGGCTCTCGCCCTCTTTACTGTTGCCTGCGGCAAGGTTGCATCATTGCGACACCGACTGACAAGAGAGATGAAGGCCAAGTGCTATAAGAATATGTCGGCAGACGACAAGTTTTCTTCAGTCGGTGGCAAAAAGTATTGCCAGTCGCTGAAAAATCGCAGTTTTGCAAGTATTGCCAGTGACTGCGATCTGTTTCCGGGTCAGCGAATCGGGATGCCAATGGACTGCAAATGCTTGCCCTCCCGGTCGTGGAAATTCACCTGAAGCTGCCCGGCATCGACGACCAGGTGTGCAAAATTATCCTGGCTGATCACCTTGCTGGTCAGTTCATGTCGATAGTCGCCTGCGGCGGTGCGGACCAGGGGGGGATCGAGGACGAATGTGGCGGTCGTGGCATAGGGCAGCATTTTGCTGTTGCACAGCGGTGACGAGACGATGGTGTGGACCTCGAAGTCCGCATCCTCGCTGTGGCTCAGCCGACTGGTCAGCGAGCCGTGGACATCGCCGGAAATGAAGAAGACATTCTTGATGCGGTGTGTGCGGATGGTCTCCAGCAACCGTAGCCGTTGCTCTGGAAAGGCCTGCCAGGCGTCATCATCCGTGCGTTTGCGGTCAGGGTAGAACATGACACTGGTGACCACGAATTTGACCCGTGCCGGGCTGTGGATCAGCCAGTCGCACAAGGCTTGTTCCTGGGCTGCGTCGAGAATGCGTCGGTCAGTGGCCGACAGATTGCGTCGGGTCCGACTGTCGGTAACAAACCATTCGATATCACCTTCAGTAAATTGATACCAGTATTTGTCCAGTCGTTTATTTGTCAGCCCATCATCAGTTAGTGCATGGGCAGGACTATGACTGGCCTGATACAACTCATAGGCCCTGATTGCGTTTGCATATAAGTACTCATCGGACTTGCTCTTGTTGGCGGGCCAGTTGTCCTCTATTTCATGGTCGTCAAGGATCATGTAAGTGGGCAGATTGGACATTAACCTTGCGATATTTATCTGCGAAAACGCCACGCGATATTTATGGAGGATTTCCTTGAGTTCCCGATCAGGGGCAATAATGTTCAAGTCATCGACATAGATTTGGTCTCCCGTCATCACCAGCGCGCTGACGGGAGGATTGGCTTGCTCCACCAAACGTGAAATCGAAGCAAAGACTCTGTCGCCCAAGTGAGGGGCGGATGCTATGCCTGCGGTCATGCGCAGGTATCGGCAAGAGCCGACAATGTAGGCCCTTGGCAGGCTGGACTGGCTGGAACGGGTACGCAAGTGATAAACCTGCCGTGACCATTGCAGCGGCAGCTCCTTCACCGTGTCGACGGTGTGCGCCGGGCTGGTCAGGCTGAACCACCCGGCCTGATATTCATAGTCGGAGTCGGCGGACAGGTTGTTCAGCACGATAACTTCGCACATGTCGTGCTCGGGTTCGAGTTTCGCAAAGTTACCTTTTGACCAGTGATCTTCACCTTGTCGTCTATAGCGAATGCCAGCAAATACCAAGGTGTCTTTATTGTGTCCGCCGCGTAAAAAAATACGGGCGTGATTAGTTGTGGTGTGGCCAAGAATCGGGCCGACAGTTGGTTTGAACATGTTTGAGTCCATTCGGCTGCTAATGAATTAGTCAGATGGTTGTTTCGGATGTAATAAGTAGTCTTCCAGCCAAGACTAGTTATTTGACCCGGAAAAATATCTGGCAGAAATGGACTCGAGTTGTGGGCGGTATCAGCCACAAATGTAGGAAGACGTTTTAAGTATTAACTTCAGGCAAAAAAAGCCCCGCCAAATTGGCGGGGTTGAGGTACGAGCGTGGCGCTCGGAAACGTGGAACGCAACAGGCCCTCAGGAGAAGGAGGGCCGGTCGGTATTACAGGAGCATGGTGCGGATGTCGCCCAGCAGATCGCTCAGACGCTTGGTGAAGCGTGCAGCAGCGGCGCCGTTGATCACACGGTGATCGTAGGACAGCGACAGCGGCAGCATCAGTTTCGGCTGGAAGGCTTTGCCGTCCCAGACTGGCTGGATGGTTGCCTTGGAAACACCGAGGATCGCCACTTCCGGCGCGTTGACGATCGGCGTGAAGCCGGTGCCGCCAATGTGGCCGAGGCTGGAAATGGTGAAGCAGGCGCCTTGCATCTCGTCCGACGAGAGCTTCTTGGTCCGGGCTTTTTCAGCCAGGGAAGCAGCCTCGGCGGCCAATTGCAGCAGGCTCTTCTGGTCGACGTTCTTGATGACCGGTACCAGCAGGCCATCCGGGGTGTCGACGGCGAAGCCGATGTTCACGTATTTCTTGCGGATGATCGCTTTGCCGCTTGGCGCCAGCGAGCTGTTGAAGTCCGGCAGTTCCTTGAGCAGGTGCGCGCAGGTCTTGAGCAGCAACGGCAGGATGGTCAGCTTGACGCCGGCCTTCTCTGCAACGGCTTTCTGGGCAACACGGAACGCTTCGAGCTCGGTGATATCCGCCGAGTCGAATTGCGTCACGTGCGGTACGTTCAGCCAGCTGCGATGCAGGTTGGCGGCGCCGACCTGCATCAGGCGGGTCATCGGCACTTCTTCGATTTCACCGAAGCGGCTGAAGTCCACGACCGGAATCGGCGGGATGCCCGCGCCACCGCTTGCGCCAGCAGCAGCGGCCGGTGCTTCCTTGGCCTTCTGCATCATGGCTTTGACGTAAACCTGCACGTCTTCCTTCAGGATGCGACCGTGCGGGCCGCTGGCGCCAACGGCGCTCAGCTCGACGCCGAATTCGCGGGCCAGTTGACGCACGGCAGGGCCGGCGTGAACTTTTGCACCAGGCTTGGCTGGAGCAGCAACCGGGGCAGCAGCAGGAGCAGCGGCAGCCGGAGCAGCAGCGGCTGGAGCCGGAGCGCTCGGAGCAGCAGCGGCAGGTGCGGTCGCAGCAACAGGTGCAGCAGGAGCGGCGCCTTTGACTTTCAGTTTCAGGATCAGGTCGCCGGTTCCGACTTCGTCGTCGAGCTTGATGGAAACGCTTTCCACCACGCCAGCGGCTGGCGACGGGATTTCCATGCTCGCCTTGTCGGATTCCAGGGTGATCAGCGACTGGTCGGCCACAACGGTGTCGCCGGCTTTGACCAGGACTTCGATGATCTTGGCCTTGCCCGCCGAACCGATGTCCGGAACATGGATGTCCTGAACGCTGTCGGCCACTGGAGCGGCCGGGGCTGCGGCAGCAGCAGGTGCAGCGGCGGGTGCCGGAGCGGCAGCCTGGGCCGGAGCAGCAGCCGGAGCAGCAGCACCCGCCACTTCCAGATCCAGGATCAGGTCGCCGGTGCCGACTTCGTCGTTGAGCTTGACGCTGATGGCCTTGACCACGCCAGCGGCAGGCGACGGGATTTCCATGCTCGCCTTGTCGGATTCCAGGGTGATCAGCGACTGATCAGCCGCGACGGTGTCGCCGACCTTGACCTGGATCTCGATGATCTGGGCCTTGCCCGACGAACCGATGTCCGGCACGTGCACTTGCTGAACGCTGGCAGCGGCCGGCGCAGCAGGAGCAGGAGCAGGAGCGGCGGCAGGTGCAGCAGCCGGTTTGGCTTCAGCCTTGGCCGCCGGTGCGGCAGCCGCAGGGGCCGCAGCAGCGGCACCTTCGACTTCCAGCTCCAGCAGTTCGTCGCCTTCTTTCAGGCGATCGCCCAGCTTCACTTTCAGGCTCTTGATGATACCGGCCTTCGGCGCAGGCACTTCCATGCTCGCCTTGTCCGACTCAAGTGTCAGGATGCTCTGGTCGGCTTCGATACGGTCGCCGACCTTCACAAACAGTTCAATTACTTCACCTTCACCGCTGCCGATGTCAGGTACGCGAATGAGTTCGCTCACAGAATCTCTCCTCAGCAGTCCAGTGGGTTGCGTTTTTCCGGGTCGATCCCGAACTTGGCGATGGCTTCAGCCACCACTTTAGGTTCGATATCGCCACGGTCAGCCAGTGCTTCCAGGGCTGCCAACACCACGAAATGACGGTCGACTTCGAAGAAATGACGCAGTTTCTTGCGGCTGTCGCTGCGGCCGAAACCGTCGGTGCCCAGGACTTTGAATTCCTTGGACGGTACCCACTGACGGATCTGCTCGGCGAACAGTTTCATGTAGTCGGTAGAGGCAATGACCGGACCTTGACGGCCGTTCAGACACTCTTCCACATAGCTCAGCTTAGGCTTCTGGCCAGGGTGCAGACGGTTGGTGCGCTCAACGGCCAGGCCGTCGCGACGCAGTTCGTTGAAGCTGGTAACGCTCCACACGTCGGCGCCGACGTTGAACTGTTCACGCAGGATCTTCGCTGCTTCACGGACTTCACGCAGGATGGTGCCGGAGCCCATCAGCTGAACGTGGTGCGCCGCTTCGCGGTTGTCTTCTTCGAGCAGGTACATGCCTTTCTTGATGCCTTCTTCGGCACCGGCCGGCATGGCTGGCTGCTGGTACGACTCGTTCATCACGGTGATGTAGTAGAAGACGTCCTGTTGCTCTTCGGTCATCTTCTTCATGCCGTCCTGAATGATCACCGCCAACTCGTAGCCGTAGGTTGGATCGTAGGTGCGGCAGTTCGGGATGGTCGCGGCCAGCAGGTGGCTGTGACCGTCTTCGTGTTGCAGGCCTTCACCGTTCAGGGTGGTACGGCCGGCGGTGCCGCCGATCAGGAAGCCACGGGTGCGGCTGTCGCCAGCGGCCCAGGCCAGGTCGCCGATACGCTGGAAGCCGAACATCGAGTAGAAGATGTAGAACGGCAGCATCGGCTGGTTGTGGCTGGAGTACGAAGTACCGGCAGCGATGAAGGAGCTCATGGCGCCCGCTTCGTTGATGCCTTCTTCGAGGATCTGGCCCTTCTGGTCTTCCTTGTAGAACATCACCTGGTCTTTATCGACTGGCTCGTAGAGCTGGCCGACGGAGGAGTAGATGCCCAACTGACGGAACATGCCTTCCATACCGAAGGTACGGGCTTCGTCCGGGATGATCGGTACGATGCGTGGACCGATTTCCTTGTCCTTGACCAGTTGCGCGAGGATCCGCACGAAGGCCATGGTGGTGGAGATTTCGCGGTCGCCCGAGCCGTCCAGGATCGCCTTGAGGGTTTCCAGTGGCGGGGTCGGGATGTTGAAGCTCTTGGCGCGACGCTGAGGTACGAAGCCGCCCAGTGCGGTACGGCGCTCGCTCAGGTAACGGGCTTCGGCGCTGCCTTCTTCCGGTTTGAAGAATGGCAGGTTTTCCAGTTCATCGTCCTTGACCGGGATGTCGAAGCGGTCGCGGAACAACTTCAGGCTGTCGACGTCGACTTTCTTGGTGTTGTGCGCAGTGTTCTTCGCTTCGCCGGCACCGGTGCCATAACCCTTGATGGTCTTGGCCAGGATGACGGTCGGTTGTTCTTTGTGGTTGACCGCTTCGTGGTACGCCGCGTAGACCTTGTACGGGTCGTGGCCGCCACGGTTGAGTTTCCAGATCTCGTCGTCGGACAGATCTTCGACCATCGCCTTGAGTTCTGGCGTGTTGAAGAAGTGTTCACGTACGAACGCGCCGTCTTTGGCTTTGTAGTTCTGGTACTCGCCGTCGATGACTTCGTCCATGCGGCGTTGCAGGATGCCGTCGACGTCCTTGGCCAGCAGTGGGTCCCAGAAACGGCCCCAGATGACTTTGGTCACGTTCCACTGAGCACCGCGGAACACGCCTTCGAGTTCCTGAATGATCTTGCCGTTGCCGCGAACCGGGCCGTCGAGGCGCTGCAGGTTGCAGTTGATGACGAAGATCAGGTTGTCCAGCTTCTCGCGGCCGGCCAGGGAGATAGCGCCTAGGGATTCCGGCTCGTCGCACTCGCCATCGCCCAGGAAGCACCAGACTTTCTGTTTGCCTGGCTGGATGAAACCACGGTGTTCCAGGTACTTCATGAAGCGTGCCTGGTAGATCGCCTGGATCGGGCCCAGCCCCATGGATACGGTCGGGAACTGCCAGAAGTCAGGCATCAGCCAAGGGTGCGGGTAGGACGACAGGCCCTGACCGTCGACTTCCTGGCGGAAGTTGTTCATCTGGTCTTCGGTGATGCGGCCTTCCATGAATGCGCGGGCGTAAACGCCTGGCGAGGTGTGGCCCTGGAAGTAGATCAGGTCGCCGCCGTGTTCTTCGGTCGGGGCCTGGAAGAAGTAGTTGAAGCCGATGTCATACAGGGTCGCACTGGAGGCGAAGCTGGAGATGTGACCGCCGAGGTCAGAATCCTTCAGGTTCGTACGCATTACCATGGCCATCGCGTTCCAGCGTACCAGCGAGCGAATGCGGCGTTCCATGAACAGGTCGCCAGGCATGCGTGCTTCGTGGGTTACCGGGATGGTGTTGCGGTAAGGCGTGGTGATGGCGTAAGGCAACTGCGAACCGCTGCGGGTCGCCAGTTCACCCATACGGGTCATCAAATAGTGAGCACGGTCTTCGCCTTCTTTGTCGAGAACCGATTCCAGGGCGTCCAGCCATTCCTGGGTTTCGACGGGATCGAGGTCTTGCATGGCTTGCTCCAGGGCGGAAAGGCTACCAGAATCGGTTGCCTGAGTTAGCGACTGGCCTTGTGGGCAGACGTTATGAATTCTTGGATTGCCGACAGGTTGTTCCGGCGGCGTGTAGTTTTACTACAAATCATCCGGCATTTCAGCCCGTCTAATGTATATACGAGTAGTAAAACTACAGAAGAGCGGCTTGTGGCCCCCGGCTGCGTTGTGAGAATAATCGTTAAGGTTGGTCTTTTTCCAACTACAAAAGGTAAAAGCTTGATGCTGGCTGCCAAAATAAAAGAAATTTCAGCTATTTCTAACTTTTGTTCGACACTCCCTCAGGTAGTGGGTTTTCGAAAACCACTACATGCAGCCCGTTGCACGCCGATCAAGGATAGACCATGAGCCTCCCTTCGCTTGCCGAACTGCCCGCCATTCTCCTGCCGTTTGTCACCCGTGCCGAGCAGTCGTTCCGGGCTGCCGTCGCCGCTCTGGACGATGACCACGGGCTGTCCGCCTGGACGCCGGAACGCTGGGCGCAATTTTCCCGCGTCACCGCCGCCAGCGATTTCGTGATTGAACAGTGTGTTCGTGACCCTTTGATGTTGCTGGGGCTGGTGCAGTCCGGCGAACTGGACCGCGGCTTCGCTCCCGGTGAGTTGTGCGGGCAGATCGCGGCCGCCGCGAACGTGGCCGAGACCGATGATCAGCTTGGCCGCGCCTTGCGCCGCCAGCGTGCACGCCATCAGGTGCGGATCATCTGGCGCGACCTGACCCGCCAGGCCGATTTGATCCAGACCTGCCGCGACCTTTCGGACATGGCCGATGCCAGCATCGATCAGGCCTATCAATGGTTGTACGTGCGGCATTGCCAGCAGTTCGGCGTGCCGACCGGGCGGCGCAGCGGCGAGCCGCAGCAGATGGTCATTCTCGGCATGGGCAAGCTCGGTGCCGTGGAGCTGAACCTGTCATCGGACATCGACCTGATTTTTGCCTATCCCGAGGGTGGCGAAACAGTTGGCGTCAAACGCCCGCTGGATAACCAGGAGTTTTTCATCCGTCTGGGCCAGCGGCTGATCAAGGCCCTGGACCCGATGACCGTCGACGGCTTTGTATTTCGCGTCGACATGCGTTTGCGTCCCTACGGTTCGGCGGGCGCGCTGGTGCTGAGCTTCAACGCGCTGGAGCAGTATTACCAGGATCAGGGGCGCGACTGGGAACGCTACGCGATGATCAAGTCGCGGGTGGTGGCCGGGGATCAAGTAGCCGGCGCGCAACTGCAAGAGATGCTGCGGCCATTCGTTTACCGGCGTTACCTCGACTTTTCCGCCATCGAAGCGCTGCGCACCATGAAGCAGCTGATCCAGCAGGAAGTGCGGCGCAAGGGCATGGCCGACAACATCAAGCTCGGTTCCGGCGGTATTCGCGAAGTCGAGTTTATTGCCCAGGCGTTCCAGTTGATCCACGGCGGCCGCGATCTGAGCTTGCAGCAGCGCCCACTATTAAAGGTGCTGAGCACGCTGGAAGGTCAGGGGTACCTGCCGCCGAACGTGATCAGCGAGCTGCGTGAAGGTTACGAATTCCTGCGTTACACCGAACACGCGATTCAGGCGATTGCCGATCGCCAGACGCAAATGTTGCCCGATGGCGAGCAGGATCAGGCGCGCATTGCCTTTATGCTGGGCTTCGCGAACTGGACGGCGTTCCACGAACAACTGATGTATTGGCGCGGCCGAGTGGCCTGGCACTTCGGGCAGGTGATCGCCGATCCCGATGAAGAACAGGGCGCCGAAAGCGAAGTGGTGGTCGGCGGTGAGTGGTTGCCGCTGTGGGAAGAGGCCCAGGACGATGAGGCCGCCTGCCGTCAACTGGAAGAGGGTGGTTTCAAGGATGCCCCAAAAGCCTTGAAAGCCCTGGCTGGCTTGCGCGGCAGCCCGCAATTGAGGGCGATGCAGCGTCTGGGTCGCGAACGTCTCGATGCTTTTATTCCGCGTTTGCTGGCACAGGCCGTGGAACATGACAATCCGGACCTGGTACTGGAACGGGTGCTGCCGCTGGTCGAAGCCGTGGCCCGTCGTTCCGCGTACCTGGTGCTGTTGACCGAGAACCCCAGTGCGTTGCGGCGTTTGCTGACGCTGTGCGCGGCGAGCCCGTGGATCGCCGAGCAAATCACCCGCTTCCCGCTGCTGCTCGACGAATTGCTCAACGAAGGTCGGCTGTTCAAACCGCCACTGGCGCCAGAACTGGCGGCAGAGTTGCGCGAGCGCCTGACACGGATTCCCGAGGACGACCTCGAACAGCAAATGGAAGCTCTGCGCCATTTCAAGCTGGCGCACCGCTTGCGAGTGGCCGCCTCGGAAATCGCCGGCAGCCTGCCGCTGATGAAAGTCAGCGATTACCTGACCTGGCTCGCCGAGGCAATCCTGGAGCAAGTGCTGGCACTGGCCTGGCGGCAAACCGTGGCCAAGTACGGCACGCCGCTGCGCACCGATGGCACCTTGTGCGATCCCGGCTTCATCATTGTCGGTTATGGGAAAGTCGGCGGCCTGGAACTCGGGCATGGTTCGGACCTGGACCTGGTGTTCATCCACGATGGCGATCCACAGGCTGAAACCGATGGAGCCAAACCCATCGATGGCGCGCAATTTTTCACCCGATTGGGGCAGCGGATCATTCACTTGCTGACGGCGCAGACCAACTCCGGGCAGTTGTATGAAGTGGACATGCGTCTGCGACCGTCCGGGGCGTCGGGCTTGCTGGTGAGTTCCCTGGGTGCGTTTGCCCGCTATCAGGAAAACGAGGCCTGGACCTGGGAGCATCAGGCATTGGTGCGCGCGCGGGTGTTGGTGGGCAGTCAGGATGTCGGCCAGGCCTTCGAGAAAGTCCGTGCCACGATATTGGGCAAAACACGTGATCTGCCGACCCTGCGCCAGGAAGTCAGCGAGATGCGTGCCAAGATGCGCGATAACCTCGGCAGCAAGAGCACCGCGGCCGGCACCGGGGCAAATGCCTTCGAAGCCACGGCGCCGTTCGATATCAAGCAGGACGCCGGAGGTATCGTCGATATTGAATTTATGGTGCAATACGCGGCCCTGGCGTGGTCCGAAACACACCCGCCATTGCTACGCTGGACGGACAACATCCGCATTCTGGAAGAGCTGGAGCATGAAGGGTTGATGCCCGTCGAAGATGCCAGCCTGTTGCGTGAAGCGTATAAAGCGTACCGTTCCGCCGCCCACCGGCAGGCCTTGCAGAAGGACCCCGGGGTGATTCCGGGCGATCAGTTCGCGGACGAACGGCGGCAGGTCATGAGGATCTGGCGTGAGCTGGGGCTAAGCTGAAACGGGATATTTGATACGCCAATATTCCCTGTAGGAGCGAGCTTGCTCGCGATGGTCGTTAACGATAACGCGGCGAGCCTGACACCCTGAGGGGTTTCAGGTTCATCGTCGGATCGCCGCCCGGAGCAAGCTCGCTCCTACAGTAGTAGATTTGCGTTGTTCTGTAGAATTTTCGAGGCGGGGAGGCGTAGGCCTCCCCGGTTCGTTTATGGAAACCACATGAAAATTCTGATCGTTGGGCCCAGTTGGGTCGGTGACATGGTGATGGCGCAGACACTTTTCCAGTGTCTGAAACAACGCCACCCGCAATGCGAAATCGACGTGCTGGCCCCCGAGTGGAGCCGGCCGATTCTTGAACGCATGCCCGAAGTTCGCCAGGCCTTGAGCTTTCCGCTCGGTCACGGTGTCCTGGAGCTGGCAACGCGTCGGCGCATCGGCAAATCCCTGGCTGGCCAGTACGACCAGGCGATCCTGTTGCCCAATTCCCTGAAGTCGGCGCTGGTGCCGTTCTTTGCCGGCATCCCGAAGCGCACCGGCTGGCGTGGCGAGTTTCGCTATGGCCTGCTCAATGACGTGCGCACGCTGGACAAGGATCGTTATCCGCTGATGATCGAGCGCTTCATGGCCCTGGCTTACGAGCCGGGCTTTGAGTTGCCAAAGCCGTATCCACGTCCGAGCCTGCAGATCGACCCGGTTACCCGCGAAGCGGCGCTTGCCAAGTTCGGCCTGACCCTCGACCGCCCAGTGTTGGCCCTGTGCCCCGGCGCCGAGTTTGGTGAGTCCAAGCGTTGGCCGTCCGAGCATTACGCCAAGGTTGCCGAAGCGAAGATCCGCGAAGGCTGGCAAGTCTGGCTGTTCGGTTCGAAAAACGACCACGCCGTGGGCGAAGACATCCGCGCGCGGCTGATTCCCGGCCTGCGTGAAGAATCGGTCAACCTCAGCGGCGGCACCTCGCTGGCCGAAGCCATCGACCTGATGTCCTGCTCCGATGCGGTGGTGTCCAACGACTCCGGCCTGATGCACGTTGCCGCCGCCCTGAATCGCCCATTGGTGGCAGTCTACGGCTCGACGTCGCCAGGTTTCACGCCACCGTTGGCCGAGCACGTCGAAGTCGTTCGCCTGGGCATCGAGTGCAGTCCATGCTTCGACCGCACCTGCCGTTTCGGCCATTACAACTGCCTGCGCCAACTCATGCCGCAAGCGGTGAACGAAGCCCTGCAGCGGTTGCAAGGCACTCCGGTCGAGGTCAAATAGCTTGCGGGTTCTGTTGATCAAGACTTCTTCGCTGGGCGACGTCATTCATGCGTTGCCGGCGTTGACCGACGCGGCGCGGGCGATCCCCGGCATCAAATTCGACTGGGTGGTGGAAGAAGGCTTTGCCGAGATCCCGACCTGGCATCCGGCGGTGGGCAAGGTGATTCCGGTGGCGATACGTCGCTGGCGCAAAAACATCTGGCAGACCATCAAGAGCGGTGAGTGGAAGCGCTTCAAGCAAAGCGTTCGCGCCACGAAATATGACTTGGTGATTGACGCTCAGGGCTTGCTGAAAAGCGCCTGGCTGACCCGTTACGTCAAGGCGCCGGTGGCCGGCCTCGATAAAAACTCTGCACGCGAACCCATCGCTGCGCGCTTTTACGATCGACGCCTGGCCGTTGCCCGCGGGCAGCACGCGGTGGAGCGAGTGCGTCAGTTGTTCGCCATCGCGTTGGGCTATGACTTGCCCAAAGGCCTGGGTGACTACGGCCTGAATATCGAGCGCCTGGTGGAATTGCCGCGCAAGAATCCGTACGTGGTGTTTCTGCACGGCACCACCTGGGACACCAAGCACTGGCCCGAAGCCTATTGGCGTGAGCTGACCGAGCGGGTCGGCTACCTGGGCGTAGGGGTGAAACTGCCGTGGGGCAATGCGCTGGAGAAAGCCCGGGCCGAGCGCATCGCAGCCGGTTTCAAACACGCCGAGGTGTTGCCCAAACTGAACCTGGCCGGTGTCGGCAAGGTACTGGCGGGCGCGCAAGCTTGCGTGGCGGTGGACACCGGTCTGGGTCATTTGGCCGCCGCGCTGGATGTGCCGACGCTGTCGCTGTTCGGCCCGACCAATCCAGGCCTGACCGGCGCCTATGGCAAGGTGCAGATTCACCTGGCCAGCGACTTCCCTTGTGCGCCGTGCCTGCAAAAGAAATGCACTTATCAACCGACGGCTGAAGATGCCCGTCAGTTTGACCTGAAACGCGAGTGGCCGTTGTGCTTCACGCGTCTGAATCCCGAGCGTGTCGCGAGCCGACTGAGCACGTTGTTAATGGCTGAGGAGCTGCGCTGATGCAATTGGCATTTGTCTTGTACAAGTATTTTCCATTTGGCGGCTTGCAGCGCGATTTCATGCGAATCGCCCTGGAGTGCCAGAAGCGCGGCCATCAGATTCGCGTCTACACGCTGATTTGGGAAGGCGACGTACCGCCGGGTTTCGAAGTGCTGGTGGCGCCGGTCAAGGCGTTCTTCAACCATCGGCGCAACGAAAAGCTCAGCGAATGGATGGAAGCGGACCTGGCCAAGCGCCCGGTCGACCGCCTGATCGGCTTCAACAAGATGCCGGGCCTGGACGTCTACTACGCCGCCGACGGCTGTTTCGAAGACAAGGCGCAGAACCTGCGTAACTCGCTGTATCGCCGCTGGGGCCGCTATCGCCACTTCGCCGAATACGAGCGGGCGGTGTTTGCCAAAGAGGCGAAGACCGAAGTGCTGATGATTTCCGAGGTCCAGCAACCGCTGTTCATCAAGCATTACGACACGCCGCTGGAGCGCTTTCACCTGCTGCCACCGGGTATCGCCCAGGATCGGCGTCGGCCGGCCGATGCCGATGAAATTCGTGCCAGGTTCCGCGCTGAATTCAATCTCAAGGACGATGAACTGCTGCTGGTGCAGATCGGCTCCGGGTTCAAGACCAAGGGCGTCGATCGCAGCCTCAAGGCGTTGGCGGCATTGCCCGCTGATCTTAAGAAGCGCACCCGGCTGTTTGTAATTGGCCAGGATGACCCCAAGTTATTCCAGATGCAGAGCGCGACCTTGGGGCTGGGTGACAACGTCACGTTCCTCAAAGGGCGCAGTGACATTCCGCGTTTCCTGTTGGGTGCCGATCTGTTGATCCACCCGGCGTACAACGAGAATACCGGCACCGTGCTGCTCGAAGCCCTGGTGGCCGGCTTGCCGGTGCTGGTGAGCGCGGTGTGCGGTTACGCCCATTACATCGCCGAGGCCGATGCTGGCCTGGTGCTGGACGAACCGTTCGATCAGGCACAGCTGACGCAGTACCTGACCGGCATGTTGAACGACGCTCAAGCAAGGGCGGCCTGGAGCCGCAATGGTCTGGCCTTCGCCGAAACGGCCGACCTCTACAGCATGCCGCAGCACGCGGCGGATGTGATTCTGGCGGAGCACGCTTAAATGAAGTTGATGCTGGCTGAACCGTTCAAGAGCCTCTGGGCCGGACGCGACCCGTTCGCCGAAGTCGAGGGGCTCAAGGGCGAGGTGTACCGCGAGCTGGAAGCACGCCGGACATTACGCACGGAAGTCGACGGCAACGGGTTTTTCGTGAAAATCCACCGTGGCATCGGCTGGGGCGAAATATTCAAGAACCTGCTGACGGCCAAGCTTCCTGTACTGGGTGCCGGTCAGGAGTGGAAGGCGATTCAGCGCCTGCAGGAAGTGGGCGTGCCGACCATGACCGCCGTCGCATATGGCGAGAAGGGCCGTAACCCGGCCGATCAACATTCGTTCATCGTCACCGAAGAGCTGGCGCCAACGGTCAGCCTGGAAGATTTCAGCATCAACTGGACCCGGCAGCCACCGGAGCCAAAACTCAAGCGCGCACTGATCGCTGAAGTTGCGCGCATGACCGGCATGATGCACCGCGCCGGGGTCAACCACCGCGACTGCTACATCTGCCATTTCCTGCTGCACACCGACAAACCGGTGACCGCCGACGACTTCAAGCTTTCGGTGATCGACCTGCACCGTGCCCAGACCCGCCCGGCGATCACCTTGCGCTGGCGCAACAAGGACCTGGCTGCCCTGTACTTTTCCGCGCTGGACATCGGCCTGACCCGCCGCGACAAGCTGCGTTTCCTCAAAGGCTATTTCCAGCTACCGCTACGACAGATCCTGTGTGAAGAGGCAGCTTTGCTGGCATGGCTCGACGGCAAGGCCAACAAGCTCTACGAGCGTAAACAGCGATACGGGGATGCGCTCTGATGTCGGGTTGGAAGCTGGAACCGGCCTACAGCGAGCTGGCCGATGACTTCGGCAGCCTCGAGGCTGTGTTTGCGCTGCAAGGCGAGCGTTTGACCCGTGACGCGCTCTCGGAGGTCATCCGTGTCGAGCGCAATGGCGTCAACTATTACGTCAAACGGTATGTGGGCGCCGGCAAAGGCTTGCGACGTTACCTGGGCAAGCCTCGGGTGAAGATGGAATGGCAGAACCTCAAGCGCTTTGCCAAGTGGGGTATCCCCACTGCCGAAGTGGTGGCCTGGGGGCTGGAGCGGCGCGGTGCGGCCTACGCTCGCGGCGCGATGATTACCCGGGAGCTGCCGGGTACCGAGGACTTGTCGGCACTGGCCGAGCGCCACGACCCGAAGCTGTCGGACCGCGCCTGGGTCGATACCGTCAGTCGTCAGCTGGCCCAATACACCCGGACCATGCACGACCACCGCTTCACCCATAATGATTTGAAGTGGCGCAACCTACTGATCGACGATCAGGCTCGAGTGTTTTTGATCGATTGCCCCAACGGCGATTTCTGGCGCGGTTTCTGGCTCAAGTACCGTATTACCAAGGATCTGGCGTGCCTGGACAAGGTCGCCAAATATCAATTGTCGGCTACACAGCGCCTGCGCTTTTACCTGCAATACCGCAACCGGACCCGGCTCAACGCTGCGGACAAAAAACGCATCCGGCACGTGGTGAGATTTTTCGAGGGACGCGAATGACTGACTTTCTGGCCGCTGAAGACCGTGCGCTGCTTGAGCGCCATGGCCTCGGCACGTTCGAGGCACTCTGGACCAAACAGCTCGATGCGGTGGACGAACCCAACACCGGTGGCGGCGGCTGGAGCAGCGTGTTTCGGCTGGACCTGGAAGGTCATGGTTTCTACCTCAAGCGTCAAAGCAACTACCTGACCCGCACCTTGCGCGCACCGTTCGGCGAGCCGAGTTTCGCTCGCGAGTTTCGCAACATCTCCCGTTACCGGAAGATGGGCATTCCGGCGCTCGAAGCGGTGTTCTACGGGGAGCGCAAGGTCAATGGCGAGGTCCGCGCGATCCTGCTGACCCGTGCGCTGGACGGTTGGGACGACCTCGACTCGCTGTTGCAGCGCTGGACTCAATTGAGCCCTGAGCAGCACTCGGAAATCCTCAAGGCCAGTGGCGAACTGGCCCGGCAGCTGCACGCCGCACGCCAGGTGCATGGGTGCTTCTATCCCAAGCACATTTTCATGCGCGCCACCGGCAACGGCTATCAGGCTCAATTGATCGACCTGGAAAAGACCCGACCGCTGCTGTACGGGCAGCGTGACCGAATCAAGGATCTGGAGCCGCTGACGCGCCGTGCGCCCGAGTGGGGCGAGTCGCAACTGCGGCAATTGCTGGCCGCCTATCTGGATCAGCCGCAGGACAGCTCGCTGATCGATAGCTGGCTGCAGCGATTGACTGCGCGGCGTAGCCAAAAGAGGCCGCGCTGATGCGTTTATCCGAACTGAAGACCGCAGGCCGCACTCCCGTTTTGCCGCTGAGCGTTTCGTTGGCCGACGCCGCCGGCCCCGCCGAGCTGCAACTGCTGAGCTTGTTGCGGGTGTTGCCGGGGCAGCGTTATGTCGGTGCCGGCGTCTGGCGTGGCCGGCCGGTGTTGGCCAAATTGCTGGTCGGCAGCAAGGCTGCACGGCATTTTCAGCGCGAACTGGATGGCGTGCGCCTGCTCTCTGCCCAGGGGCTGACCACGCCGCAGCTGTTGGCCGATGGCCTGAAGGACGGCGAGGGTGGCTGGCTGCTGTTTGATTTCCTTGAGCATGCCGAAAGCCTGGGCGACACCTGGATGCAGGTGGAGCAGCAGCCCGTACTGTCCGATGGGCAAGGGGCGGTGCTGGCCGAGGCGTTGGGCGCGATCGGCCAGATGCATCGCAAGGGCCTGTGGCAGGAAGACCTGCACCTGGACAATTTGCTGCGCCAGGGCGGTCGCCTGTACCTGATCGATGGCGCAGGTATCTGCTGCGAGACACCTGGCCAGCCGCTGTCCCGGCAGAAGGTCCTGGAAAACCTCGGGGTGTTCTTCGCCCAGTTGCCGAAGTCGATTGAACCCTTCATTGAAGAGTTGCTGGTGTATTACCTGCTTAGCAACGGCGAACACGCCTTACCCATGGAGGCGTTGCAGAAGCAGATCGACAAGGTCCGCAGTTGGCGCCTCAAGGACTTCCTGATCAAGGTCGGCCGCGAGTGCACGCTGTTCAGCGTCCAGCGCGGAGCCTTCGGGTTGCGGGCGATTCGCCGCGAGGAAGTGCCGTCGATGGTGCCTGTGCTGGAGCAGGCCGATGCCTTGCTCGATCAAGGGCACCTGTACAAGACCGGCGGTGCGGCGAGCGTCGGCAAGGTCGAGGTGGATGGCCGCACGCTCGTGATCAAGCGCTACAACATCAAGGGTTTTGCCCACTGGCTCAAGCGCTTCTGGCGCCCGAGCCGGGCCTGGCATTCATGGCGCGAAGGCAACCGCCTGGCGTTCCTCGGGATTGCCACGCCCAAGCCGCTGGCGTTGCTGGAAAAGCGTTTCCTGTGGCTGCGTAGCCGGGCTTACCTGATCACCGAGTACCTGCCGGGGCCGGACATCATCGAGCGTTTTGCGCCGTATGTGGAGCGTGGTGATGCGCCGGAAGCCGAGCTGGCGGCACTGGATCATCTGTTCGCCGAGTTGATTCGTCTACGCATCAGCCATGGCGATTTCAAGGGGCATAACCTGTTCTGGCAGCGGGATCGCTGGGCGTTGATCGACCTCGATTCGATGTGCCAGCACGGCTCCCTCGGCAGTTTCTCCCCGGCGTATGCAAGGGATCGCGCGCGGTTCATGCGCAATTGGCCTGAAGGCAGTGCCCTTTATCAGGTCATTGATCAGCGTCTTCCCAAGGACATCTCCAGCGCTGCTTAAACCGCTATCGCGAGCAAGCTCGCTCCCACACTGAATCTTTGTCGGGCACATATTTTGTGTGCGGCCGAGAACCACTGTGGGAGCGAGCTTGCTCGCGATGAGGCCGGTACTGCCAACCGAGAAAGCAGACAAGTTCTTGTGAACCGTCCTACGCGATCTTGGGAAGTCATGAACTGTGGCCCAAATCGCCCGGATGCTAGTTTGCCTGACGTTCTCGGAGGGCAGGCAGTGACGATCAAAATGGCAGTTTCAGCGGGTGTTTTATCAGTGTCGCTAACGGGGTGCGGGACCGCCGCCACCGTCCTGCAGGATGAAGCCCAAGCCGCGCAGGGGCTGCGTCGGCAAAAGACCTATTGCCAATCCATTCCACGGGTCTACAGCGGCCTTGCCTACGACTTCTGTGTCTTGAATGCACCGCCAGACCCTACGGGTATCCTTGTGCCGCTCGTATTGGTGGATCTGGCCGTGTCTGGCGCGCTGGATACCGTTGTCTTGCCGTACACGATTTACCGGCAAAGCGTGGACGGCAGTATCTCCATCTATTGGCGGCCTGCGCGCGGATAAAAAATGCCGTGAGGTCCCGGCCGTGGTTGCATGCCGCTTGCTGCTAGAGGTTTGCCGCCGCTTTTACGCTATAATCCCGCCCTTTAGCTGTCTCTCGCTCATTGCGAGGGCACATTAATTTTTGAGGCGCTTGCGCCTGCATGCAGACTAAAGAGGCTAGACCCCTGTGGCATTGACGATTCTTGGCCTGTCCGGCGCCCTTAGCCATGATCCTTCCGCAGCCCTGTATATCGACGGCAAGCTGGTCGCGGCGGCTGAAGAGGAGCGCTTCGTACGCGATAAACATGCAAAGAACCGCATGCCCTACGAATCGGCGAAATTCTGCCTGGAACAGGCCGGTATCAAGCCGTCCGACGTTGACGTGGTCGCGATCCCATTCGCACCGATCAGTCTGTTCGGCAAGGCCCGCTGGCAGTACGCCAAGCGTTACTGGTACGCCCCGGACCGTGCACTCGACGCGATCCTGATGGGCAACCGTCGCTACAAGCGCTATCGCAACAAGATCGTCTGGTGCCTGGAGCAACTGGGTTTTGATCCGAAGAAGATCAAGATCGAGCCGGTCGAGCACCACCTTGCCCACGCCTCCAGCGCTTATCACTGTTCCGGTTTCAAAGAGAAAACCGCGATCCTGGGCATCGACGGCAAGGGCGAGTACGCCACGACCTTCTTCGGTTACGGCGAAAACGGCAAGATCCACAAGATCAAGGAATTCTTCGATCCGGACTCCCTCGGCGGCCTGTATGGCGCGATCACCGAGTTCCTCGGTTTCGATATGCTCGACGGTGAGTTCAAGGTCATGGGCATGGCGCCGTACGGCGACGCCAGCAAATATGATTTCTCGCGCCTGGCTTCGTTCGAAAACGGCGAACTGGTGATCAACACCGACTACGCCAACGTCATCGGCCTGCGTCGCTACAAAGAAAAGGGCAAGGGTTACTACTTCTCGCCGAAGCTGATCGAGTGGCTGGGTCCAAAGCGCGAAGGCGACATCGCCGACGAGCCTTACATCCACTACGCCGCCAGCATTCAAGCGCTGTTCGAAAAGATTGCGCTGCAGATGATCGACCACTACCTGGGCGACGTGCTCAAGGAAACCGGCAAACTGGCCTATGCCGGTGGCTGTGCGTTGAACGTCAAGCTGAACCAGAAAATCATCGCCCGCGACGACGTCAAAGAGCTGTTCGTACAGCCGGCGTCCGGTGATGCCGGTACCGCAGTTGGCGCAGCGGCCTATGTGTCCCACGCCCGCGGCGTGCCGGTCGAGAAGATGGAGCACGTCTACCTCGGCCCGTCGTACAGCAACGAAGACGTGATCGCAGCCTGCGCCCGTCACGCCAACAAGCCGACGTGGCGCAAGCTCGACAACATGCCGGAGCAGATCGCCAAAATCATGGTCGATGGCAACCCGGTGGCCTGGTTCCAGGGCCGCATGGAGTTCGGTCCGCGTGCACTGGGCGGGCGTTCGATCATCGGTTGCCCAAGCGTGCCGGGCGTGGCCGACCGCATCAACCACCAGATCAAGTTCCGCGAGCGCTGGAGGCCTTTCTGCCCGTCGATGCTCGACACCGTGGCGCCGCAGATGATCAAGATCGATCACCCCGCGCCGTTCATGACCTTCACTTTCGAAGTGGCGGAAGAGTGGAAAACCCGCGTGCCGGAAGTCGTCCACGAAGACGGCACCTCCCGCGCCCAGGTGCTCAAGCGCGAATACAACCCGCGCTACTACGACATGATGAAAGCGCTGGAAGTGCTCACCGGCAACGGCGTGTCGCTCAACACTTCGCTCAACCGTCGCGGCGAACCGATGATCTGCTCGCCGACCGATGCGCTGAATATGTTCTTCGGCTCGGATCTGCAGTACCTGATCATGGAAGACATCCTGGTGGTCAAAGAGGGCGCAAACGCTTATGACTCGCTCGGCTGAACGCCATGTGCTGCAGTTCTGCCACGGCTATGACGGGCCGTTCCTGGACTGCGCACGGCAGTACGCCAGCCTGTTCGCGGGCACCGGTTATCGGGTGACCACGGTCTTTCTGACCGGGGCTGCCGATAGCGAGGTGGCCGCAGCGTGTGCTTCCGATGAAGTGTTGTTCATGGAATACAGCTCCAAGGCCATTCGTGGCCTGAAGCTGGGTGCCATCGGCGATCTGCGCAAGATCGCCGCGTCGCGCAACTTCAGTTTCTGCATCGCCCATCGCTTCAAGCCGATCTACATCGCCTTGCTCGGCACTTCGTTGCCGGTGATTGGCGTGCACCACGCGTTTGACGATTACAAACGCGGCACGCGCAAGCTGTTCGCGCATATTTTCCGCAAGCGTCTGAGCCTGCTCGGCGTGTCCGATGCGGTGCGCGATGACATGCGCCAATGCCTGCCGAAATGGCCGGCGACGCGTATTCAAACCCTTTACAACCGTATCGACGTGCCTGCGCTGCAAGCCAGTCAGGTTTCCGCTCGCGAAGCTCGGGAAACCCTCGGTCTCTCGGCTGATGCGTGGATTGTCGGCAACGTTGGCCGACTGCACCCGGACAAGGATCAGGCTACTCTGCTGCACGGTTTTGCTGCGGCGTTGCCGGGTCTTCCGGGTAACAGCCAACTGGTGATTCTCGGCAAGGGGCGTCTGGAGCAGGATCTCAAGGAGCTGGCTCGGGAGCTGGGTATCGGTGATCGGGTGCTGTTCCTCGGTCAGGTGCCGGACGCGCGCAATTACTTCCGCGCCTTTAATGTATTTGCCCTGAGTTCCGATCACGAACCGTTCGGCATGGTGCTGCTGGAGGCAATGGCCGCTGGCGTACCCTTGCTCGCCACAGCGTGTGGCGGGGCGAAGGAAGTGGTCGAAGGCGTGGGCATTCTGTTCCCGCTCGGCGATGCTGAACACCTTGCACAAGGCCTGCAACATTTGGCGGGTATGGATGATCAACAGCGCTGTCAATGCGCCGAGATGATGCTCGATCGCTTGCGTGAGCGTTTCTCCGACCGTGCGGTGCGCGACACCTTCTGGCGTCTGCCGCAAGTTACCGATCTGGCACCGAGGGGCTGATGCTCAACCGACTCCAAGGCTGGCGCGAACGTGGCTGGTCGCCCGTTGACGCCTCTACCTACGCAAAAGCCTGGCAGCAATTTGGCGGAAGCGTCGCGACTCACCCTCTGGTGGTCGAACGACTGGCGGATCTTGCCGGCATCCCGGTGCGATACCTGGCCTGGGAGCAACAGGGCGAAGTCAAGGCCGCGATCCCGACCTGGGGCCGCGATGTGGCGCTGTCCAAGGATGTGCTCAAGCGCAACGGCAAAAAAGGCCTGTTCGATCTCGGCAATGCCGAGCTGATTTTGCCGGCCGCCGCTGATGTTCAGGCTCCTCTGCGCCATCGTGCACGCTACTTGTCGGCACTCAACGAAACCCGCTTCAGCGGCATGAAGTTGCAGGCAGAACAACTGGCCATGGCCCGTACCCCGGAAGAACTGTCGAAGAAGTTTCGCTACAACCAGCGCCGCGAATTGCGTCTGCTGGAAGAGGCGGGCGGTGTGGTGCGTCCGGTCGGCGAATTTTCCAGCGCTGAATTGGCGGCGATCTACTGTGATCTGTTCCAGCGTCGCTGGGGGTTCCCGGCCACCGGCGCTGCGCGCATGGCCGAAGTCCTCGAACTGCTGCGCGAGTTGCTGATCGGTTCGGTGATCTTCCTCAACGATGCGCCGATTGCGATTCAACTGGTGTACCGCGTCGAAGCGCCGGAATGGATCAGCGTCGAGTACATCAACGGCGGCGTTGATCCCGAAACCCGCGAATTCAGCCCCGGTAGCGTATTGAGCTTCCTCAATACGCAAAGCGCCTGGGAGCATGCCCGGGCGCAGGACAAACCGTTGCGCTTTTCCTTCGGTCGCGCCGACCGTGAGTACAAGGATCGCTGGTGCAACCCCGTGCCGGTCTTCACCGTATGAGCCAAACCATGAGCCGCAAACAGCAACTGCTCAAGCGCCATCGGCGCAATAAACGTATCGGCCTGCTGATTGCGCTGGTGCTGTTGATCGTCATGGGTGTGCTGGTGGCCTGGTGGTTGCCGCTGGTGTTGGCGGTTCTGGGTTGGGTTGCCCACGAGGCCTGGTTTGCCGACCACCTGTTCTACTCACCGAAAGACGATTACCAGTACAGCTTTCCCCCCTACACGCCCCAGCCCAAGGTGCACCTGAACGGTGAACATTTGCGGCTGGACGAGGGCGTGATGCTGGTCGACGATGCGACGCTGGTGCTGGCCCTGCGGGTGAAAAGCACCTGGCTGGGACGTTTTATCGATCCAGTGGTCGAGTTGGCGGGGGGCGAAAACCCTGACCGACAAACCTTCGAACGAGGCGTAAACGGCCTGCGTTACCTCAATCTCAGTGGTCAGGCTCAGGCGCTGTCGCGTGGTGAGCTGCGCTTGCGCGGGCGTTTCTGTCGTGTGTTCGGTGAGCCTGTGCTGTGGGCACTGGAGCATCCGGATTATCGGCGTCAACGGGTGATGGTCATCGCGCCCCACGCCGATGATGCCGAGCTGGCAGCCTACGGTTTGTACAGCCAGGCCGACGAAACCTGGGTCGTCACGCTGACAGCGGGCGAAATCGAAGCCGAACACTACCAGCAGATGGGACTGAACAAGGTCGATGCGGCCCGCTTGAAAGGCCGCCTGCGCACCTGGGACAGCATCACCGTGCCACGTTGGGCCGGTGTACCCGAGGCCCGCTGCGTACAACTGGGTTATTTCTGTCTGCAACTGGCGAGCATGCAGGCCGCGCCTGCGGTGGCCGCGGGATCGCGGGAAGCGGACCTGGGCGATACCCGGCTGTTCCGTCAGTTGAATCCTTTCACGCTGCCGGGCGATGCCGATGGCGCGCCGACCTGGAACAATCTGCTGGCGGATCTGCGTGAGTTGCTGCTGCGGGCCCGCCCCGAGGTCATCGTCCTGCCGCATCCGACCCTCGATCCGCATCCCGACCATGTCTGCGCCCAGGCGGCAGTTCTCGAAGCCTTGCAAGGCCTGGACTGGCAGCCGACCACGCTATTGGGCTATGCCAACCACCTGCACGACAACGACCGCTGGCCGATGGGTGATACCGGTGATGGCATCGCCTTGCCGCCGGCCTTCGATCCGGCCCAGCCGATGCAGCCTTATTGCCTGCCCTTGCCGCTGGAGCAGCAGCGAGACAAGGCCATGGCGTTGGGCATGATGCACGACCTGCAATCGGCGATGCCGTTCAAGCGTCGCTTGCGTCGGTTGATACAACGTTTGTTGGCCGGCCGGTTGCCGTCCACCTATGGTCAGAACGAATTCTTTCGCAAGGCCGTCCGGCGCCACGAGCTTTTGTGGTCCATCAAGCACACACCAGGCAATGTTTCTCAGCGGGGAGAGTTATGAGTCAGCGGTCAAAGGTCTTGCAGCTGCAGCCTGACTACAATGTCAAAGCCCATGATTTCGCCGACCTCGCGGAGCAAATCGTCAAGGCCCTGCCCAGTGATCGCTATGAAGTGACCGCCGCGTTTCTGCGCGGCAAACCAGGGCCGGGCGAAGCAGTGAGCCGAGCCGACCGTTCGGTGTACTTCGAATTTTCCGACAAGTCCCTCAAGGGCATGCGCCTGCGGGCCATGTGGCAGCTGTACAAGTTCTGCCGTCGGGAAAAATTCGATGTAGTGATCTGCAACCGCTTCAAGCCGGTGAACATGATGCTGGCGCTCAACCGCTGGTTGAAAGTGCCGCTGTGCATCGGCATTTCCCACGGCTTTGGCGAGTACGACCGTTTTTACCGGCGCCGCCAGACCCAGCGCCTGATTGATCGTCACTGGCGCTTCGTCGGCGTGTCGCCAGCGGTGAAACAGTATCTGCTGGACTGTGACTGTGGCTTCACCGATCAGAATACCTATGCCATCACCAATGCCATCGACATCGAGCAGGCCGAAGGTCTGCAACACAGTCGTGAAAAGGCCCGTGAAATGCTGGGCATCGATCCGTCGGTGCGGCTGATCGGTGCGTTGGGGCGACTGGTGCCGGTCAAGGGCCATATCTATTTGCTGCAGGCCTTCGCGGCACTCAAGGACAAATACCCCAATACCCAATTGGCGATCATTGGTGCCGGCCGCGAAGAGTCGCGCCTGGCCGCGGAAATCGACCGCCTCGGCCTCAGCGGTCGCGCCCATTTGCTGGGGTTCAAGGAAATTGCCCTGCAGTACATTCGAGCTTTCGACATCTGGACCATGCCTTCCTTGGCCGAAGGCCTCGGGCTGGCGCTGCTCGAAGGCATGAGCGGGCATTTGCCGGTGATCGCCTCGAACGTGCCGGCCATGTTGCCGCTCATCGAGGGGGCCGGTGGCCTGGCGATTACGCCGAAGGATGTGCCGACGCTGCAGGCGGCGCTGGACACTTACCTTGGCCTTTCGGATGACGAGCTCAAGGCCAAGGGCGAGCAGTCCTTCCGTTATCTGCAGCAACACCATGACATTGAGGAGTTCCGTCGCGAATACCTCAATCTGATCGATTCCGGCCTGGAACAGGCCCGCAAGGAGCAGCCATGAACGACGCGCAACCCATCGTCACGGTCATCATCGCGTCGTACAACCACGCTCCTTACATCGAGGAAAGCATTCTCAGCGTCCTCAACCAGACCTATCGGAACATCGAGTTGCTGGTGGTCGACGACGGCTCAAAGGATGACAGCGTCGCGCGGATCAAGGCATTGCAGGCCATCCATGGCTTCGACTTCCGGGTTCAGGAAAACCAGGGGCTGACCAACACCCTCAACGGTGCAATTGCCCGGGCCAAGGGCAGCCTGATCGTGCCGTTCGGTTCGGATGACATCATGCTGCCGGAGCGAATCGCCACTCAGGTCGCGCATATGGAGGGCAAGCCCGAGGTCGGCATTTGCGCCGGTAACATCGAACTGATCGACGCCGACGGCAATCTCTACCCCGAGAAGCGCCAGCGTCGGGATGTGCCGTTCCGTCGTCTGGATTTCGACGACATGTTCCTCGAGCGCAAGCCCTATCCTCCGGCGCCCACCCTGATGATCCGCCGCGAAGCGCTGGATAAGGTGGGTGGTTTCGACCCGACCATTCGCCTGGAAGACTTGCTGATCGAGCTGAAGGTGACCCATGCCGGTTACTTCATCGATGGTCTGAATGTGTTGATGGCGCGCTATCGCAAGCACGCCACCAACTCCTACAAGAATCACCGCTTCATGATCGACAGCATCCTGCGCACCTACGCGCTCTTCAGCGATCACCCGCTGTATGACGAGGTGCGCTACAAGTTCCTCAATTCCATGTTCCTCAAGACCGCCAACCGTGATCGCAAGCTGGCGCGGGAGTTGCTGGCGCAGATTCCATTCAAGGCCTGGAACAAGAAAACCTGGCGTGGGCTGGGCCGGATGTATTTCTCACGGCTGGAGAAAGACTGAGCCAGAGGCTGGATTCAAGGAAGGGAAGGCGGGCATTGTCCTCGGTGACATGCCCCCGGAAACGGCTCAACGTTGTTGAGCCGTTTCCTCCGGAAGTTCTTTCCTCGGCTTCCTGTTCTGGCGCAACCAGTGCAGGGTTTTCTTGCCGGCATTGATACCGGGCTTTTCGATGTACAGGTAAGTCAGGCTGCTGATGATGATCAGCAGGCAACTGCACACGGCCAGCAACGGCAGGAAGACCCAGGCTTGCCGGACGTCAAGGTGCAATATCGGCGGCAGCCGCTGCACCAGTACCCAGAGCACGAAACCGTGCAGCAGATACGTGCTGTAGCTGATTTCCCCCAGCCAGCGGATGCTGCGTGGTCTCAGGGCGCCGAACAAGGTATTGCCGGACGCCACGATCACAAAGAACAGTGAAAGCAGCAGCAGCGCTCCCAGGTTGAATGCCCGGTTGAACGCCGTAAAGGCGATCGCCAATGCGAGCAGGGCGATGATGCCCGCCAGCGGAGACAGGCTCCAGGCGACGCATTGTGGACGGCGAATCCAGTACGCCGCAGCGATGCCGCCGAGGAAGCTGGCAAGGAAGTGCTTCTTCAGCGAGTGTTCCCAGCCGACCACCTGGTACAGGGTATAGATGCCGATCAGGCACAGCACCGTCTGCATCCAGCCGCCGCGATAAATGAACACCATGGCGGCCAGTGGCAGGGCCAGATAGAAAAACAACTCGTACCCCAGCGTCCAGGTGACGTTGGAGATCAGCATGCCGGTCTGGTGGTACTGGTTGACGTCTGGCCGGTCGAAGATCAGCCAGGCCAGGGTCTGGCCAATGAGTTGGGTGCCGGAGTCCTTGAGTTCCCAGTCCTGCAAATAGAACACGCAGACAAACACGATCAACATCAGCGGCAGGTAGAGCGGGTAGAGGCGAAACAGCCTGGATACCGCAAATGCCAGCCAGTCGTGTTGCCGTCCGTGGGTGAGCAAGCGGTTCCAGAACAGAAAGCCGGTGATCATGAAAAAGAGGGCGACGCTACCCTGGCCGAGCTGCGAGTAGAAGTTGCTCGGTGGAAAATCCATCACGCCGGTTTGCAGAAAGATCCAGGTAATGATCGAGTGGTGCACGAACACGCCGAAGGCCAGATACCCGCGTAAGCCGTCGATGCCGGCAAAGCGGCTTTCGCCGCAATGCTCCAGCTCTCGGGGGATTCTCGGCACGCTGCGCAACAGTAGCGCAGCGGTCGCGATGGCGATCAGGTAGGCCGCCATCGCGATAAGCGGGTTGGTTTCTGTCATCAGTGAGCCTGGGCCGGAGGACTCCCGGCCAGCACGTGCCTGTGCAAATTATCCACGTCGGCTTTCGAGGCCGTCGCGGCGTATCCCAGCAGCAGTGCTTCGAAGTGATCCTCGAACAACCAATGCCGATCAGATGCGTAGCGCTGCATGTGGCGCAGATTACGCCGACGCAGGGAAGGGCTCAATGCCGAGGGGTAAATTCGCAGGTCGGCCAGGTCGATCAGGCCGAACTCGCCGTCCTCCAGCACCAGCACATTGCCCAGGTGCAGGGAGCGGAAGTAGACCCCTTGCTGGTGCAGTTGAGCCATGAATTTGCCGAAGCGCTCCACCAGTGCCTGGCGCACTGCCGGGGCGGTGATGCCTTGCAGGATCTGGCGCAGCGTGTTGCCCGGCAACGGGGAGTAATGCACGGCGGTGCTGCCGTCTTCGAACCGGTAAAGGTCGAGGATGTGCGGTGTCGGGATGCCCATGCCGCGCAGTTGCACGCTATTGACGGCAAAACGATCGGAGTAGGGCGTGAAACTGCCCGAGGTATACCAGCGACGGCGACGGAACAGCTTGAGAAAACTGCCATCGGTCAGGCGCAGGACCTTGGGGCCCAGACCATCCTCTTCAATGACCCTGGCATCGGCAGTCAGCTGTTGCAGGGCGCTTGGTGTCGCCGTCTTGATCGGCGTGTCCAGCAGGCGCCGAGCCCGCTGATTGATGCTCAATGCGGCAATCAGCGCCAAGGGGATCCACAGCAGGAACCAGTGTTCCTTGGGGCGAGAGATGATCCCGCCACCCTCGGTCAGGCCTGCACCGATACCGAAGGCCAGCCAGGCTGAGGCAATGATGAACAGCGGTTGCACGCGATGACGTCGGCTGCTGATGAAGCCCCATGCGAGAAAGAACAGCCATGGCAGCAGGCCGATAATGCCGACGTAGTAGAGCACGCCCAGGGCAAAGCTATGGGGTTCTTGAAGGCTGTAGCCGACGCCGGGGTCCAGTCTCAGTGCGGCGTTGTAGCCGTGCCCGATCCATGGGTGCTCAGCGATCCTGTTCAGGGTCAATTGCCAGAGCTCGATGCGGAAGGAACTGCCTCTTTCGAAGATTTTGTCCGCAAACAACGCGAAAGTCGCCGTACCGGCGAAGAACATGGCGCCAAGCATGAAGACCGAGCGTCGATTCCAGCAGATGAAACACAGCCAAAGCGCAGCCAGCGTCAGTGCAACCAGTGGGGTCCTGGAACCGGTGGCCAGCACTGCGGCGAACATGATCGCCATCGCCGGTACGCTCAGCCAAAGTACCTGGCGTCGCTTGCACGTCATGCTCAGGCTCAGCCAATAGGTACAAAAAAAGCCGAAAACGTGGGAGCTGAGCAGTGGATTGTCAAATGCGCCTACACCGATCAGGCGCATTTCCGGTTGGTAGATCTGGTCGAACCTGTACAGGTTGTAGGCAGAGATGACCAGTGCCACCGTCGCGGCGCAGAACAGCAGGGGCTGGATGATTTCACTGCGAAAGCGCACCAGCAGGTAGCAGCCAACGAACAGTAACAAGGTGTGCAATGGCGGTTTGAACTGGCCAAAGTCGATGTCGTCGTCTGGCCTCCAGCTCAGGCTGAGCAGTGCCCACGCCATAAATAGCAGGACTGCAATGACGATCGGCTCGCGCAGCAACTCTTTGCCGAGCCGCGGCCGCAGGCACAGTGCAAAGAGTGCCGGAATGCTGAACAGGCCATAATAAAGCTTGTGATGCACACTGCGCCCCGGCAGGAAAAACAGCGCACAAAGCAGCAACAAATAACCGAGCGGAAGGATCCACAAACAAATGAAATCGAAGATTCTGTTGGACGTGCTGTTCAAAACGTTTAATTGCATGCTGGGTAACTTATTCCTGAATTGAGCGACCATACCAAGGCAGGGACATCTGGTGGCTATGTGACGCGCCACAATACACAGACTGTATGCGATTGCCAGAACCCTGGGGAAGCTGTGGTAAAGTCAGCGTCCTTTTCATCGACATTCGCGTGATATGACCGACTCCAGTCTCTGCGCAAGCCCATCGAGCTTGAAAATCTACTTCCGCCTGCTCGGCTATGTCCGGCCGTATATCAGCCTGTTTCTGATCAGCATCGTCGGTTTTCTGATTTTCGCTTCGACACAGCCAATGCTGGGCTACATTCTCAAGTACTTCGTCGACGGTCTATCCAATCCTGAAGCGGTTCTGTTTCCAACAGTGCCCTACCTGCGGGATCTGCAACTGCTGCAGGCGGTGCCATTGTTGATCATCCTGATCGCCGCGTGGCAGGGGTTGGGGTCGTACCTGGGCAACTACTTCCTGGCCAAGGTTTCCCTGGGCCTGGTCCATGACTTGCGGGTCCAGTTGTTCAACAACCTGCTGGTGTTGCCAAACCGGTATTTCGACAAGCATAACTCGGGGCACCTGATTTCACGTATCACCTTCAACGTGACCATGGTCACGGGGGCGGCAACAGATGCGATCAAGGTCGTAATCCGTGAAGGCATGACGGTGATCTTCCTGTTTGCCTCGCTGTTGTACATGAACTGGCGCCTGACGCTGGTCATGGTCGCCATCCTGCCGTTGATCGCCCTGATGGTGCGCACGGCCAGCAAGAAATTCCGCAAGCAGAGCAAGAAAATCCAGCTGGCAATGGGGGACGTGACGCATGTGGCGTCCGAAACAATCCAGGGTTATCGCGTGGTGCGCAGCTTCGGCGGTGAAAAGTACGAAGAGAAACGCTTCTTCGATGCCAGCCAGGGCAACACCGACAAGCAATTGCGCATGACCCGCACCGGCGCCATCTACACGCCGTTGCTGCAACTGGTGATCTACACCGCCATGGCCGTGCTGATGTTCCTGGTGCTGTTCCTGCGGGGCGATGCGTCGGCCGGCGACATGGTGGCCTACATCACCCTGGCTGGCCTGCTGCCCAAGCCGATTCGCCAGCTGTCCGAAGTCAGCTCGACCATCCAGAAGGGCGTGGCCGGCGCTGAAAGTATCTTCGAGCAACTGGATGTCCAGCCTGAAGTCGATACCGGCACCGTCGAGCGTGATGTGGTCAGCGGTCGCCTGGATGTGCGCAACCTCAGCTTTACCTACCCTGACACCGAGCGCCAGGTGCTCAATGACATCAGTTTCTCGGTCGAGCCCGGGCAAATGGTGGCGTTGGTGGGACGTTCGGGCAGCGGCAAGTCGACCCTGGCCAACCTGATTCCGCGTTTCTATCACCACGACAAGGGCGAAATCCTGATCGATGGCGTCGAAGTGGAGCAGTACAAGCTGTTGAACCTGCGTCGGCATATCGCCCAGGTGACTCAGCACGTGACCCTGTTCAGCGATACCGTGGCCAACAACATCGCCTATGGCGACCTGGCTGGCGCACCCCGTGAAGACATTGAAAAGGCGGCCAAGGATGCCTACGCGATGGACTTCATCGCTCAATTGCCTGAAGGCCTGGACACCCAGGTCGGGGAAAACGGCGTGCTGCTGTCCGGTGGCCAGCGCCAGCGCCTGGCGATTGCCCGGGCACTGTTGAAGAATGCTCCGCTGCTGATCCTCGATGAGGCGACTTCGGCGCTCGATACCGAGTCCGAGCGGCATATTCAGGCAGCCCTGGACCAGGTCATGAAAGGTCGCACCACGCTGGTGATCGCTCACCGCCTGTCGACCATCGAGAAGGCCGACCTGATCCTGGTCATGGATCAGGGGAAAATCGTCGAGCGCGGCACCCATGAACAACTGCTGGCGCAAAACGGCTACTACTCGCGCCTCAACGCGATGGGCCTCGACGCCCCGGCCGAAGACATCGCCTGACCCCGAAAGGGCGAGCCTGGCTCGCCCTTTCGCACTCCCGTCGAAACCGGTCAGCCACTACCGTGACTTTGATGATTTCGCCTAGCGGGTTTATTGCTCAAAAAATGAGCGAAAAATGCTGGCGAATCATCCCGTTGCAGCCACCGCACTAGCCGACACCAACCCTGTGTTAATATCGCGCCCCTGTTCATTCTGTATGTGGGTTGCACCATGAAGTTGTCCATGCCGCGATTCGATCAAGCCCCTGTCTTGGTAGTCGGCGATGTCATGCTCGACCGTTACTGGCATGGTGGTACCTCACGGATTTCTCCTGAGGCACCGGTGCCGGTGGTCAAGGTCGATCACATCGAAGACCGCCCGGGCGGTGCTGCCAACGTTGCCTTGAACATTGCCGCCCTGGGGGCTCCGGCTTCGCTGGTCGGTGTCACCGGCGACGATGAAGCCGCCAACAGCCTGGTCAACAGCCTCAAGGGCGCCGGCGTGCGGGCCATCTTCCAGCGCATTGCGCACCAGCCGACCATCGTCAAGCTGCGGGTCATGAGCCGTCACCAGCAATTGCTGCGCATCGACTTCGAAGAACCCTTCGCCACCGACGCGCTGGCGCTGGCCGCGCAGGTCGATGAGTTGCTCGAAGGCATCAAGGTGCTGGTGCTGTCCGACTACGGCAAAGGCGCGCTGAAAAACCATCAGGCGCTGATCCAGGCTGCCCGTGCCCGCGGCATTCCGGTGCTGGCCGATCCCAAGGGCAAGGATTTCTCGATCTACCGTGGTGCGAGCCTGATCACGCCAAACCTCAACGAATTCGAAACCATCGTCGGTGGTTGCGCCGATGAGCACGAATTGGTGAGCAAGGGCGCGCAACTGATGCACGACTTGGACCTCGGTGCCTTGCTGGTGACCCGTGGCGAGCACGGCATGACCTTGCTGCGCCCGGATCATCCAGCGCTGCACTTGCCGGCCCGGGCCCGTGAAGTGTTTGACGTGACCGGTGCCGGCGACACAGTAATTTCCACCCTGGCGGCCGCGATTGCTGCGGGTGAGGAGTTGCCCCACGCGGTGGCCCTGGCCAACCTGGCGGCCGGTATTGTAGTCGGCAAGCTCGGTACGGCGGCCATCAGTGCGCCTGAACTGCGTCGTGCGATTCAGCGCGAGGAAGGTTCCGAGCGTGGAGTGCTGGGCCTTGAGCAGCTGTTGCTGGCGGTCGATGATGCCCGCGCGCACAACGAGCGGATCGTGTTCACCAACGGTTGCTTCGACATCCTGCACGCCGGTCATGTGACCTATCTGGAGCAGGCGCGGGCCCAGGGCGATCGCCTGATCGTGGCGATCAACGACGATGCATCGGTCAGCCGCCTGAAAGGGCCAGGCCGTCCGATCAACAGTGTCGACCGGCGCATGGCCGTACTGGCCGGCCTGGGTGCGGTGGACTGGGTGATCAGCTTCTCGGAAGGCACCCCGGAAAACCTGCTGAGCGCGGTCAAGCCGGACGTGCTGGTCAAGGGCGGCGACTACGGCATCGACCAGGTGGTCGGCGCGGACATCGTGACGGCCTATGGCGGTACCGTGAAAGTGCTGGGGCTGGTGGAAAACAGCTCGACCACCGCGATTGTCGAGAAGATCCGCAAGTCTGAATAATCTGCGGCCACCTGTGGCGAGGGGGCTTGCCCCCGTTGGGTTGCGAAGCGACCCTAAAACCTGCAACTGCGGGGTATCAGGTACACCGCATGCACGGGTTCTCCGACTGCTTCGCAGCCGAACGGGGGCAAGCCCCCCTCGCCACAAGAATCCACGTGATCTTCCTATCGTGCCGCTTTACGCGGCACTATTTTCTTCAGCAACAGCTTGGCCTTCCCGCGTAACCGCGCCAGACCCGAATCCTTCCCCGGCGGGGTCAGGCCCTGCTGCCTCACCCAGTCCTTCCAGCGAATTCGCTCGTCGCGAACCAGCCAGCCTTCCTGTCGGGCAAAACTCTCGGCCAGGTACAGTCCGCGCGTGCTGGCGGGACACAGCTGATCCTTTTTCAAGGTGTAGAGCTCAGCCATCGGGTGGCCGTCCTGCAAGGGCATCAAGTACAGATCGGGGCGCTTGCGGTCGAGGCGGGCGACGAGTTGATCGCCTTCCAGTCGTTCATCGACATGGAACAGGCTCAGGGATTTGGCTTCCTTGGGAACGTCCAGGCGCAAGTCGTAGATCAGTTGCAGTGACGCCGTTGGCAAATGCACGTAAGCCCGCGGACGCTCCATCAGCATCAGGTTGGCGCAACGTACCGGTCGCGCCGAGCCAGACAGTGGCGACAAGCGAAACGGCAGGGCTTCACGGTAATGCAGGGCGGCCGAGTAGGGCGCTGGCAGCCAGGTGTCGTTGAACCGCCCACCGAGCCAGCCTTCCGGGGTTTCCAGCAGGCATTCTTCGGCTATCTCCTGGATCGCCGTGTGCAAGGGCAGATTCAGTTCATGGGCGGGCACGTAACCGGAGATCAGCTTGAGCACCACATCGCCACGGTCCTGCCGGCGTTGGCGCACCAGCACCCAATAGTCGCGATTCTGCCAATGCAGGGTCAGGCGCACCGAAACCCCGAGGTTGGCCAACTCCAGGGCAAACCGTTCGCTGTCGCCAACCGTCACCGGCCGACGACGTTGCAGAGTCTGGGAAAAATTCAGCGGCCTGCCGACACTCTGATAAGCCAGGCCTTCGGGGGTCGCTTCGACGAATAACGGCAGGGTCTTGAAGTTGCTCGGGTTCTTTCTGATGAGCGTACGCGACATGTCGGCTCCTGCTTAAGGCCGCGTGGGCGGCGTCAGTGGCTACGTAGGACCTGGGCAACGGTCGCGACATTGTGGGCGAGGTGCAGCGGATTGATGGTCCCGACAATAGCACTGGCAACACCCGGATGTTCAAACAACAACTCGAAACTGGCGCGCACCGGATCCACGCCCGGACTCAGGCAGACATGACCACTGGCGAGGGCTTTCTTGACCAGAATGGCTTTGCCGTGTGCAGCAGCATAGTCAATGACGGCCTTCTCGTTTTGTTCGTTCAGATTGTAGGTGACCATCGCGCAATCGCCTTGCTCCAGTGCCTTGAGGCCACCGTCGACGGTTTTGCCGGAAAACCCGAAACCGCGAATCTTGCCTTCGGCCTTGAGCGCGGCGAGGGTGTCGTAGACTTCGCAGTCATTGAGGATCGCCAGGTCATTACCATCGGAGTGCACCAGCACCAGGTCGATGAAGTCCGTTTCCAGGCGGTGCAGGCTGCGTTCCACCGACATTCGAGTGTGTGCGGCGCTGAAATCGTGACGGGACTGGCCGTCGGCAAACTCCTCGCCGACCTTGCTGACAATCACCCAATCCTGACGCTGACCGCGCAGCAACGGGCCGAGGCGTTCTTCGCTGCGACCATAGGCCGGGGCGGTGTCGATCAGGTTGATGCCCAGGTCGCGGGCGAGTTTGAGCAGCCTGCGTGCTTCATCGTCATCGGGAATCTGAAAGCCGTTGGGGTACTTCACCCCTTGGTCGCGGCCCAGTTTCACGGTGCCCAGGCCCAAGGGTGAAACCAGCAGGCCGGTGCTGCCCAACGGGCGATGCAGGTCGTGCAGGGTCGGTTGGCTCATGGCAGCAGTTGCTCCCAGGCCGGTACGCCCATCGGCGGCTTCGGCAGTTCAGGCAGTGCTGCCGGGTGGCTTGGCTGGATACCGTCGCGGGTCAGGCTGGCGATCACCCGGTCGGCGAAGTCCGGCGCCAGGGCGAGTTTGGTCGGCCAGCCCACCAGCAGTCGGCCTTCCTCGGCCACAAAGGCGTTGTCGGGACGGGTCAGGCCTGATTGCAGCGGTTCGGCGCGATCCACGCGCAAGGTCGCCCATTGCACTGTGCTCAGGTCGATCCATGGCAGCAATTGACCTAGTTCTTTCTGTGCGGTGGCGATCTGCTCGGCGGGCTCACGGGTCACGCCTTCGGATTCCGCGATATCGCCGCCCAGGTACCAGACCCATTGGCCATCCGCCGCCGGGTGCGTGGTCACGGTGATGCGCGGTTTGGTGCCACCACCCAGGCAGTGGGCGTACAGCGGTTTGAGGCTTGGCCCCTTGGCGATGATCATGTGCAACGGGCGGCGCTGCATGGCGGGCTGGCTCAGGCCCAGCGTTTCAAGCAATGCCGCGGTTCCGGCGCCGGCGCTCAGGACGATGCGTTGGGCACGGATCTCGCGCTCGTCCACCTTCAGGCCGACCAGCACGCCGCCTTCGAGCAGCGGCTCGATCTTCTGCCCGGCGAGCAAGCCATCTCCGGCCAGATCGGCCAGGCGCTGGATCAGGCTTGGCACGTCGACCACCAGTTCCGCCAGGCGATAGACCTTGCCCTTGAAACGTTTGTCTTGCAGGGCTGGCGGCAATTGCTCGCCCTTGACCTGATCGACGCGGCCGCGCACGGCTTTGCTGGCGAAGAAACTGGTGAGGTTGCCGGCGAGGGTGCCAGGGGACCAGAGGTAATGGGCTTCGGACAACAGTCGCACCCCGGACAGGTCCAGTTCGCCGTCGCCAGCCAAGGCTTCACGCCAGCGGCGCGGCATGTCGGCGATGGCTTCCGAGGCGCCGGTCAGGGCGCCATGCAGCGCGTATTTGGCGCCCCCGTGGATGATGCCCTGGGACTTGACACTCTGCCCGCCGCCGAGGCTGGCGCTTTCCACCAGCACGGTCGAAAAACCCTGGCGACGCAGGCGCGCATTCAGCCAGAGGCCGGCGACACCAGCGCCGACAATCAGCACGTCGGTGGAAATAACGGATGGCATTCGGCGACCTCTGTGTTCAAGACGAGGGCGCAGTATACAGACTCGAAGATTGGAGGGGCTGACGCCAGTACTCTCGAGTCAACGAGTAACCCTGTGGGAGCGAGCTTGCTCGCGATAGCGGTGGGTCAGTCAACATTGATGCTGAATGCCATGCCGTCATCGCGAGCAAGCTCGCTCCCACAGGGGGTCGTGTTTCGAGCTCTAGTGCCCGGCAGTCTTGGAGAAGAGCTGGATGACCACGACACCCAGCACAATCAGCGCCATCCCCATCATCGCCGGCACGTCCAGCTTCTGCCCATAGATAAACAGCGCTGCGATGCTGACCATCACGATCCCCATGCCGGCCCACACGGCGTACGCCACGCCCACCGGAACGCTGCGCACCACCAGGGTCAGCATCCAGAAGGCGATCCCGTACCCGACGATGACCAGCACCAGTGGCAGCGGGGTGCTGAAGCCTTTGACCGCTTTCATCGAAACAGTGGCAATCACTTCGGCGCAGATGGCAATGGCCAGGTAGTAGTAAGCGGTCATGGGTCAATCCTCGTGTGAAGTGTTGCTCTCTGAGGTCGGCATTCTAGAGATTCGCCAGATGCGGTAAAGTCATTACCTATCTGTTTGAGAGATGGGTTGAGCCATGAGCATGCAATGGAATCTGGAGCAGCTGCGGTTGTTTGTGAGCGTAGCGGAGCAGCGTTCGTTTTCTGCTGTGGCGCGCGATCAACGCAAGGCGCAGTCGGCGGTCAGCAGTTCGATAGCGTTGTTGGAAGAGGACCTGGGCGTCAGCCTGTTCGACCGCAGCAGCGGCCGTCAGCCGAAACTCACTGAAGCCGGCACGGCTTTGCTGGACGAGGCGCGGGAAGTGTTGCGCCAGTGCGAACGGCTCAATGGCCGGGCGCTGGCGATGATGCGCGGGCAGGAAGCTCGACTGCGTGTGGCGCAGGATGAGGCGATGCCTTATCAGCCGATCATCGAAAGCTTCGAAGCCCTGGCGGAAAAATTCCCCAGCCTTGAAGTGCAACTGACCAGCGCCGCCCAAGGCGATGTCGCGCGCAAGCTGGTGGAGCGGCGCGCCGATCTAGGGCTGCTGTTCTTTCACGATCAGATTCCCGAGGCACTTGAGCGGCGGGTGCTGGGCAGCGTGGAAATGGTCACGGTGTGCGGCAAGGATCATCCGTTGGCGCGCAAGGGCGTAGTGGACGGCCAGCAACTGGCGCAACATCGGCAGTTGCTGATGTCCACAGAGTCGAGCATTTATCCCGGCAGTGATCCGGCCAGCCCGCAGGTCTGGCGCGCCGACAGCTTTTATGTGATGGCCGAATGGCTGGTGCGCGGCCTAGGCTGGGCCTGGTTGCCACGCCACGTGGTGCAGTACCCGACCTATCAGAACCAGATGGTCGAACTGGTCAGCGAATGGACCCCGCCGGCCCTGGTGGTGGAACTGGTATGGCGCCGGGATGAACCGCTCGGTCCGGCCGCGCGCTGGCTCGCCGAACGTTTTGCCGTGCACTTGCAGACGATAGGCGAAAAAAGCCGATAAACTCCGCCGCCATGAATAGAACTCTCTACACCGCGCTGTTTTATCTGGGGCTGCCATTGGTAGCGATTCGGCTTTGGCTGCGCGCGCGCAAGGCGCCGGCGTATGCCAGGCGCATCGGCGAGCGCTTTTCCTACGGGATGCCGACGATGAAACCGGGCGGCATCTGGGTGCACGCCGTGTCGGTGGGCGAAAGCATTGCGGCCGCACCGATGATTCGCGCCTTGCTGGCGCGTTATCCGAATCTGCCGATCACCGTGACCTGCATGACCCCGACCGGTTCGGAACGCATCCATGCACTGTTCGCCAATGAGCCGCGTATCCAGCACTGCTATCTGCCCTATGACCTGCCTTGCGCTGCCCGGCGCTTCCTTGATCGGGTCCAGCCGAAATTGGCGGTGATCATGGAAACCGAACTGTGGCCCAACCACATCCATCAATGTGCCAAGCGCGGGATCCCAGTGGCGTTGGCCAATGCGCGGCTGTCCGAGCGTTCGGCCAGAGGTTACGGCCGGTTCCCCAGGCTGACCCAGCCGATGCTGGCCGAGATGAGTCTGTTCGCGGTGCAGACCGAAGCCGAGGCCCAGCGCTTGCGCGACCTGGGCGCGCGGACGGAAACCGTCGAAGTGACCGGTTCGATCAAGTTCGACCTGACCATCGACCCGCAACTGCTGGAGCGCGCCGTTGAGTTGCGCGGGCAATGGCAGGCGCTGGAACGACCGGTGTGGATCGCGGCCAGTACCCATGACGGCGAAGACGAGGTGGTGCTGGCGGCTCACCGTCAGTTGTTGGCCAGTCACCCCGATGCCCTGCTGATTTTGGTGCCGCGTCATCCTGAGCGCTTCAATTCGGTGTTCGGGTTGTGCCAGCAACAAGGGTTTGCCACGGTCCGGCGCTCCAGCGGCGATGCAGTCAGTGCGAATACTTCAGTGCTGCTGGGCGACACCATGGGCGAGTTGCTGTTTCTCTACGCTCTGGCGGACAGCGCATTTGTCGGTGGCAGCCTGGTGCCGAATGGCGGGCATAACCTGCTGGAGCCGGCGGCCCTGGCTAAACCGGTGTTGAGCGGTCCGCATCTTTTCAACTTCCTCGAAATCGCCGCGCAGTTGCGCAGTGCCGGGGCGTTGCAGGAAGTGGAAGATGCCGAAGGGCTGGCGGTGGCGGTGCAGCGACTGTTCGAACTGCCGCGAGATGCGCAGCGCATGGCTAAGGCCGGGTTGACGGTGATGCGCACCAATCAGGGGGCGTTGCAGCGGTTGCTGGATGGGTTGGGGCGGTTGATCGACAAGTCTTCAATTCGCCGCTGATCCTGTGGGAGCGAGCTTGCTCGCGATGGCGGCTGTACATCCAACACCTAAGTTGCCTGTCAGTCAGCTATCGCGAGCAAGCTCGCTCCCACAAGGTTTGTGCTGCCTTGAACTCTGATGGTCAAGGTCGCGCTTTCAACTGCTCCTCCGCAGCCTTGGCCAGATCCGGTGGAAGGAAGTCCTTGTCCGGGTTGTAGTTCGGGTTGAGCCAGCGAGCCAGGGTTTGCAGGTCCCCCGGATTCAACGTACCGGCCTGTTGCTTCAAGCGCAGGTTGTCGAGGATGTAGTCGTAGCGGGTGTTGTTGTAGTCGCGCACCGAGGTGTAGAGCGAGCGCTGCGCATCCAGCACGTCGACGATGTTTCGCGTGCCCACCTGATAGCCGATTTCAGTCGCTTCCACCGCGCTCTGGTTGGAGATGATCGATTGCTTGCGCGCCTGTACCTGCTCGACATCGGTGTTCACCGCGCGGTGCAGGTCGCGGGTGTTTTCCACGATGCTGCGGCGCAGGGATTCGCGTTGCTGTTCGGTCTGGTCCAGTTGTGCATAGGACTGACGCACCTGGGAGTTGATCAGGCCACCGCTGTAGATCGGGATGTTCAGTTGCAGGCCCACGGTCGTTTGCTCGACGTTGCCGCCATACGCCTGGGGCAGGTTGTTCGGGTTGCTGAAGCCCAGTGCGTCGTTGTCGCCTTTCTCGTACTTGGCGATCGCGTCAACCGTTGGCAAGTGCCCGGACCTGCGCTGCTTGAGGGTTTGCTCGGCGGCGCTGACGGCATAGTTGCTGGCCAACAGATTGAGGTTCTGCCTGCCCGCGGTTTCGACCCAGGCCTTGGCGTCGTTCGGTACTGGCGGCAGGATCGGCAAGTCATGCCTGATGCCCCAGATCGAGTTGTACTGACGGTTGGTCAGGGTAATCAATGCTTCAAAGGCGTCGTCCACCTGGCGCTGCGCAACGATGCGGTTGGCGCGAGCGGTGTCGTAGCTGGCTTGTGAGTTCAATACGTCGGTCTTGTCCGAGAGGCCGACATCGAAACGCTCATTGGATTGATCGAGCTGGCGTTTGAACGCCGCTTCTTCGGCCTTGGTCGAGGCCAGGTTGTCCTGGCTGCGCAGCACGTTGAAATAGCTGTCAGCGGTTTGCAGGATCAGGTTTTGCTCGGTCGCCGAGAGTTGCAGGGCGGCCTGTTCGTTGACTTCCTTGGCGGCCTGGAACTGGAACCAGCGATCGGCGCGGAACAGCGGCTGCGCCAAAGTGGCCTGGTAGGAGTGAGCGTCGCGGTTGGTCGTGCCCGAAGGTTGATCGAGCGACGTACGCACCTCGGAAACATTGGCGCCGCCCGAGAGGTTCGGCAGCAGCCCGGCGCGGGCCTGGGGCACGACTTCTTTCTGCGCGCCATACTGGGCGATGGCAGCCGCCAGGTCGGCGTTGTTGTTGACGGCTTCTTGATAAACGCTGACCAGGTCCGTCTTGGCCGATAAGGGCACATCTGCTGCCCAGGCCATTCCGTTGGACGCACAAGACACGGCGAGGGCCAGTGAGAGTTTGCGCAGCATAGACGATCCCTAGAATTGATATTACAGAGGTAATTTGAGCGCCAAGGCTAAGGCCCTGCTTTGACAGCGTCAATGCGCGGCTCAGCGTAGCGAGTGTAGTTGTGCATTCGGACGGCAACAATCCTGATACTGCGTGTAATTACGCCATTCATCATGGTGTTTGCCGTGGGGTTGGCGTTCTTTGCCAGTTGTGTCTAGACTGGCCGGGTTCTTGTCGGGGTGCCTTGCTTTGAGGCTGAGATCGAATAATTTCGGATCCCGTTGAACCTGATCAGGTTAGCGCCTGCGTAGGGAACAAGATTTCTCGTCACCCGGCGAGTCCTCTTGTGCTTCGTCCGGGATGTTGTTCGACAATCGAACACCCCTCGAGCACTGAGCACAGCACAGCTGGTTTTCCCAGCGCCCGTGCGTCCATTCGTTTACAGGTTCGCTCCGACAAAAATCCACTGCCTGGATGTGTGTCTGGAGAGCCCGTGATGACTACAAAAGCAAAAATTGCCACCAACCTGAGTGATTCGGCCAAGGTCGATCAGCAATCGGTTCAGCCGTTTACCCGCTCGCAAAAAATCTATGTCCAGGGCACTCGCCCGGACATCCTCGTGCCGATGCGCGAAATCAGCCTGGACGTGACGCCGACCGACTTCGGTGGCGAGGTCAACGCACCGGTGGTGGTGTATGACACCTCGGGTCCGTACACCGACCCCAATGTCATCATCGATGTGCGCAAAGGCCTGGCCGATGTGCGTTCGCCGTGGATCGAATCCCGTGGCGACACCGAGCGCCTGAGCGGCCTGAGTTCGAATTTTGGCCAGGAGCGACTTGCCGATCCGGAGCTGACCAAGCTGCGCTTCGCCCACGTCAACAACCCGCGCCGCGCCAAGCCGGGCGCCAACGTCAGCCAGATGCACTATGCGCGCAAAGGCATCATCACCGCCGAGATGGAATACGTCGCCATCCGCGAAAACATGAAGCTGGAAGTGGCCCGCGCCGCCGGCCTGCTGGACCAGCAACACGCCGGCCACAGCTTCGGCGCCAGTGTGCCGAAAATCATCACCCCGGAATTCGTCCGTGACGAAATTGCCCGTGGCCGCGCGATCATTCCGGCCAACATCAACCACACCGAACTGGAACCGATGATCATCGGCCGTAACTTCCTGGTGAAGATCAACGGCAACATCGGCAACAGTGCACTGGGTTCGTCCATCGAAGAAGAAGTGGCGAAACTGACCTGGGGCATTCGCTGGGGTTCGGACACGGTCATGGACCTGTCCACGGGCAAGCACATCCACGAAACCCGCGAGTGGATTATCCGTAACTCGCCGGTGCCGATCGGTACGGTGCCGATCTACCAGGCCCTGGAAAAAGTCGGCGGCGTGGCCGAAGACCTGACCTGGGAGCTGTTCCGCGACACGCTGATCGAGCAGGCCGAGCAGGGCGTCGACTACTTCACCATTCACGCCGGCGTGCTGTTGCGCTACGTGCCGATGACCGCCAAGCGCGTGACCGGCATCGTCTCCCGTGGCGGTTCGATCATGGCCAAGTGGTGCCTGGCGCACCACAAAGAGAACTTCCTCTACACCCATTTCGAAGACATCTGCGAAATCATGAAGGCCTACGACGTCAGCTTCTCGCTGGGCGATGGCCTGCGTCCGGGCTCGATTGCCGACGCTAACGACGAAGCGCAGTTCGGCGAACTGGAGACCCTCGGCGAGCTGACCAAGATTGCCTGGAAACACGACGTGCAGTGCATGATCGAAGGCCCGGGCCACGTGCCGATGCAGTTGATCAAAGAGAACATGGACAAGCAGCTCGAATGCTGCGACGAGGCGCCGTTCTACACCCTTGGCCCGCTGACTACCGACATCGCGCCAGGCTACGACCACATCACCTCCGGTATCGGTGCGGCGATGATCGGCTGGTTTGGTTGCGCGATGCTCTGCTACGTGACGCCGAAGGAGCACCTGGGCCTGCCGAACAAGGATGACGTGAAGACCGGGATCATCACCTACAAGATCGCCGCGCATGCCGCCGATCTGGCGAAGGGGCATCCGGGCGCACAGATCCGCGACAATGCCTTGAGCAAGGCGCGTTTTGAATTCCGTTGGGAAGACCAGTTCAACCTGGGGCTCGATCCGGACACCGCGCGTTCGTATCACGATGAAACCCTGCCGAAGGATTCGGCCAAGGTGGCGCACTTCTGCTCCATGTGCGGGCCAAAATTCTGCTCGATGAAGATCACCCAGGAAGTCCGCGAGTATGCGGCCAACCAGCGGATCGAAGCGGTCGACGTGGACGTCGCCCAAGGCATGGCCGAACAGGCCGAGCGCTTCAAGCAGGAAGGCAGTCAGCTGTATCAGAAAGTTTGATCTGAGCTGAGGGCGGCGGTGCTTGCACCGCCGCCATCGCGAGCAAGCTCGCTCCCACAAGGGATTTGTGAGCGCCGCAAGTCCCCTGTGGGAGCGAGCTTGCTCGCGATGACGATCATACAAACAACAAATGTCCCTCTGAGATAACACCCTTGAGCATTCAACCCAGCACTTACTCCCCCGATATCGCGGTGCCGACTGACAAGCGTGTATTCGGCGGCCGCGATCTGTTTTCCCTGTGGTTCTCCCTCGGCATCGGCCTGATGGTGTTGCAGACCGGTGCCTTGCTTGCCCCAGGCCTTGGCCTGTCCGGTTCGTTGCTGGCGATTTTTCTCGGCACCCTGGTCGGCGTTCTGCTGCTGGCGGCGGTCGGCGTGATCGGTAGCGACACCGGCCTGTCGTCGATGGCTGCGCTCAAACTCAGCCTCGGCGCCAAAGGCGCAAGCCTGCCGGCGGTACTGAACCTGCTGCAACTGATCGGCTGGGGTTCGTTCGAAATCATCGTCATGCGCGATGCTGCCAGCCTGCTGGGCGCGAAGGCCTTCAACGAAGGTAGCCTGCTGTCCAATCCCGTGCTGTGGACGCTGTTCTTCGGCGCACTGGCGACCTTGCTCGCGGTCAGTGGCCCATTGACGTTCGTGCGCCAGATCCTGCGCAAATGGGGTATCTGGCTGCTGCTGGCCGCGTGTGTCTGGCTGACCTGGAACCTGTTCGCCAAGGCTGACCTGGCCGCATTGTGGGCCCAGGCCGGTGACGGTTCGATGCCGTTCGCCGTGGGTTTCGACATCGCCATTGCCATGCCGCTCTCGTGGTTGCCGCTGATCGCCGACTACTCGCGCTTCGGCAAACGGGCGAAAAACGTCTTCGGCGGCACCGCCATCGGTTTCTTCATCGGCAATTTCTGGCTGATGAGCCTGGGCGTGGCCTACACCCTGGCGTTCGCGCCGAGCGGCGAAGTCAATGCCTTGCTGCTGGCGCTGGCCGGCGCCGGCCTGGGGATTCCGCTGTTGCTGATTCTGCTGGATGAATCGGAAAACGCCTTTGCCGATATTCACTCGGCGGCGGTGTCCAGCGGGATTCTGTTGCGCGCCAAAGTCGAGCACCTGGCACTGGCCATCGGCGTTATCTGCACGCTGATTGCCCTGCTGGCGCCATTGGCTCAATACCAGAACTTCCTGTTGCTGATCGGTTCGGTGTTCGCGCCGTTGTTCGGCGTGGTGCTGGTGGATCACTTCATCCTGCGCAAACGCAGTGGCCTGGTGGCGTCAGCCGCGTTGCGCTGGCCGGCGCTGCTCGCCTGGCTGGGCGGGGTCAGCACCTATCACTTGCTGGCCAACCTGTATCCGGATGTCGGCGCAACCCTGCCGGCACTGATAGTGGCAGGGTTGCTCCAGCTAGTGCTGGGTCGGGCCTTCAGTTACGGCCGGGAAACAGCTCGGGCTTGATGATGCCGTTCAGGCGAGGGTAGGGGATCTTCAGTTCGACATGGCCCAGCGCGTAAGGCGCGATGGTGCTGGTCTCGTATTTGAGGATTACCCCGCCGTAGGTCAGCGCCACGTTCTGGGTTTTCTGGAACGGCCAGCTCTTCACGAACTCCGGCTCCTGATCGAGCTTGGTGCTGATCAACCAGCTGTTGTGCGCCACTTGCGCGGCTTTCCAGAACGCGTCTTCCTGCCCTGGCACCAGCATGTCCGACAGCGTCAGCACTTTATGCTGTTGGCGTGAATAGTTGATGAAACCTCGACCTGGGGTGCCATGGGCACCGCCGGTGTCCAGGTAGCTGGACAATTCGACGATCACCAAGCCGTCATGCTGCTCACGTACCTTTGCCTGCAGATAGCTGCTGAAGCGCGGGCCGGCGGTGCGCAAAAACTCTTCGCGATAGGCCGCCAGGGTCGGGGCGACCGGCGCGTCGGGCGAGGTGCGGGTCATTTGCAGCAGGCGCTTTTCGATGATGCCGTCCAGTGCAGGCTCGTCCGGGAAGTGCAGGGTGTCGATGTTGACCAGCGGGCAATCCGGGTTGCTGCAACCGGGCTTGAGTTGCTCGGAGGCGTCGCGGGTGGTTTCCAGCGGCGTCCGGTAGTTGGGCTGGAACAGGCTCGCGCAAGCGCCCAGGGTCAGGGCGATAGCGGCCACGGAGGCGATTTTGAAAAGCGACATGAGCGTCCTTTCTGAAACAGGGAAGGCAAAAAGTTACCGGCTTCGACTCTCAACAAAGCAGTCAGTTCGCCACTAAGCTAATTAGAGTGGGTTTCGCCCTCACCGTCCATCCCGCTGACGGGAAAGGGGCTGCATCAAACGTCACGGGCGCGTTAGGATGGCGCGAAGTCGAGGCCCAGGAAAAAAGCAACCTCGAACAGGATTTGCAGTAAAAGAGGATACTCATGACGGATTTTGCCAACGCCATTCCGACCGCCGTTGATATCGTGCGGCGCGAAAAGTGCTACGAGGGCTTCTACAAACTCGAACGCGTGCACTTGCGCCACGAATTGTTCGCCGGGGGCATGAGTCGCGAGATCAATCGTGAAGTGTTCGTTCGCCATGACGCGGTATGCATGCTGCCTTACGATCCACAACGCGATGAAGTGGTGCTGATCGAGCAGTTTCGCGTCGGCGCCATGGGCAAGACCGACAACCCGTGGCTGATCGAACTGGTCGCTGGTCTGATCGACAAGGATGAAGTGCCGGAAGCAGTTGCTCACCGCGAAGCGCAGGAGGAAGCTGGGCTTGAAATCGGGGCGCTCTGGCCGATGACCAAATACTTTCCATCGCCGGGCGGCAGCAACGAATTCGTGCATCTGTACCTGGGGCGTTGCGACACTACCGGGGTTGGCGGCCTGCATGGGCTGGAGGAAGAGGCAGAAGACATCCGCGTCACGGTCTGGGCTTTCGACGATGCCCTGCAAGCCGTGCGCGACGGGCGTATTGCCAACGCGGCGAGCATCATTGCCTTGCAATGGCTGGCTTTGAACCGCGTTGAAGTGAGGGGGTTATGGTCGTAAACAAGCTGCGCGATCGCTATCGGGTGGACCTGGTGGGGCTGCAAGCGTCCTGCGAGGCGAACTACGCGCGCTTGATGCGACTGCTGCCGGACATGCGCAGCGAGCCCGCCGCGCGGCGCATCGCCGTGACCCATGGCGACCAGATGCTCGGTGTGCTGGCCCTGGAAGTCCTGCTGACCTGCCCCTACACCACGACCCTGCAAGTGCGTCAGGAACACAGCCTGCCCTGGCTGCCGGTGCCGCAACTGGAAGTGCAGGTCTATCACGACGCGCGCATGGCCGAAGTGGTCAGCGCCGAACATGCACGACGCTTTCGCGGCATCTATCCTTACCCGAACGCCTCGATGCACCAGCCGGACGAAAAGGCCCAGCTGAACATGTTTCTGGGCGAATGGCTGAGCCATTGCCTGGCGCTGGGACATGAGTACGAAGTGGTACGTTAATTGTGATCAGCAGTTGTGAACTGCGTCAGGTTCACAGATTTCCCCTTTCGATCGTCCCCCAGCATAATTGCGGCACTTACCCATCCCCGTGATCACGCCCTGGGAGAACGCCTTGCCGAGCGTATCCACATTGACCACCGCCGATCCGGCGTTGCTGGTGCAACTCTCCGACAGCCATCTGTTTGCCGAAGCGGACCGCGCGTTGCTGGGCATGAACACCCGCGACAGCCTGCAAAAGGTCATCGAGCTGGTGCGCGCGCAACAGCCGCGGATTGACTTGATCCTGGCCACGGGTGATCTGTCCCAGGACGGGACGCTGGAGTCCTACAAACAATTTCGCGACATGACGCGTCAGCTCGATGCGCCGGCGCGCTGGATTCCCGGCAATCACGATGAGCCGCAGATCATGGCCGAGGCGGCGGTGCAGAGTGCTTTGCTCGAGCCGGTGGTGGATATCGGCAACTGGCGGGTCACGTTGCTCGATTCGGCGGTGCCAGGCTCGGTGCCGGGTTATTTGCAGGATGAACAGCTGCAGTTGCTCGCCCGCTCGTTGAGTGAAGCACCGGAACGCCATCATCTGGTGTGCTTCCACCATCACCCGGTGTCCATCGGTTGTGCATGGATGGAACCGATCGGCTTGCGCAATCCCGAGGCGCTGTTCGCCGTGCTGGATCGATTCGAGCAGGTACGCGCGGTGTTGTGGGGGCATGTGCACCAGGAAATCGACCGGATGCGCAACGGCGTACGTTTGATCGCCTCGCCCTCGACCTGCATCCAGTTCGAGCCCGGCAGTGAGGATTTCAAGGTCGGGGAACAGGCCCCCGGATATCGCTGGCTGCGGTTGCTGCCCGATGGGCGGCTGGAAACGGGTGTCGAGCGGGTCACCGGGTTTGATTTCACCGTGGATTACGGTTCCAACGGCTACTGACCCCCCTGTAGGAGCGAGCTCGCTCGCGATTAGCCTGAGAGCGCCGCGGGGCGTCAGGTTTGCACCGTTATCGTTGACGACCATCGCGAGCAAGCTCGCTCCCACATTGGATCTGCGTTGTTCATAAATCCCTTGTAGGAGCGAGCTCGCTCGCGAAAAGCGCTGAGAGCACCGCGGGGCGCCAGGTTTTCACCGTTATCGTTGACGCCCATCGCGAGCAAGCGCGCTCCTACAGTAAACTCCGCCTCTTTAGCCGACGCACAGGGAGCTCAAATGTCCGGTTCGATCCTTTATATCCACGGCTTCAACAGCTCGCCGTTGTCGAAGAAGGCCTGTCAGTTGGTCGAGGTGATGGAGCGTCTGGGCCTGAGCGAACACTTGCGCGTTCCGGCATTGCACCATCACCCGCGCCAGGCTATCGAGCAGCTGGAGCAGGCGATTGCCGAGTTGGGGCGGCCACTGCTGGTCGGCAGCTCGCTCGGCGGCTACTATGCCACTCACCTTGCCGAGCGCCATGGCTTGAAAGCCCTGTTGATCAACCCTGCCGTCAGCCCGCACCGGATGTTCGACGGCTTTCTGGGGACGCAGAAAAACCTGTATACCGAAGAGACCTGGGAAATGACCCACGACCACGTGGTGGCCCTGGCCGAACTGGAAGTGCCGGCGCCCCAGGATCCACAGCGTTATCAGGTATGGTTGCAGACGGCTGACGAAACGCTGGACTATCGCCTCGCCCAGCAGTATTACCGGGCATGCGCCTTGCGTATCCAGGCCGGCGGCGACCACAGTTTCCAGGGTTTTGCCACGCAACTGCCGGCCATGTTGAGTTTTGCCGGCATTGGCGCCGATTTGTATCAGGCGATCGATTTCACCGCACTGTGAGCGATAGCCCCATGAATTCTTTTTTCACCGAACACTGACGACGAGACCCCATGGCCACTCCCAGCGCTAGCTCTTATAACGCAGACGCCATCGAAGTCCTCTCGGGCCTCGACCCGGTGCGCAAACGCCCCGGCATGTACACCGACACCAGTCGGCCGAACCACCTTGCCCAGGAAGTCATCGACAACAGTGTCGACGAAGCCTTGGCCGGGCATGCCACATCGGTGCAGGTGATCCTGCATGCCGACCATTCCCTGGAGGTCAGCGATGACGGCCGAGGCATGCCGGTTGACATTCACCCCGAGGAAGGTGTTTCGGGCGTCGAGTTGATCCTCACCAAGCTGCATGCCGGTGGCAAGTTTTCCAACAAGAACTACCAGTTCTCCGGCGGCTTGCACGGGGTGGGTATTTCCGTGGTCAACGCTTTGTCCACCGAAGTGCGGGTGCGTGTAAAACGTGACGGCAACGAATACCAGATGACCTTCAAGGATGGCTACAAGGCCACCGAGCTTGAAGTCGTCGGTACTGTCGGCAAGCGCAATACCGGGACCAGCGTGTTCTTTGCGCCGGACCCGAAATACTTCGACTCACCAAAATTCTCCATCAGCCGCCTCAAGCACGTGCTCAAGGCCAAGGCCGTTCTGTGCCCGGGCTTGCTGGTCAGTTTTGAAGACAAGGCCACTGGCGAGAAAGTCGAATGGCATTACGAAGACGGCCTGCGTTCCTATCTGGTGGATGCGGTCAGCGAATTCGAGCGCCTGCCGAACGAACCGTTCTGCGGCGCTTTTGCCGGTAACAAGGAAGCCGTGGATTGGGCGCTGCTGTGGCTGCCGGAAGGCGGCGATGCGGTGCAGGAAAGCTACGTCAACCTGATCCCGACGGCCCAGGGCGGTACCCATGTCAACGGTCTGCGTCAGGGCCTGCTCGACGCCATGCGCGAGTTTTGCGAATTCCGCAGCCTGCTGCCGCGTGGTGTGAAGCTGGCACCGGAAGACGTCTGGGAACGCATCGCCTTCGTTCTGTCGATGAAGATGCAGGAACCGCAATTCTCCGGGCAGACCAAGGAGCGGCTGTCGTCCCGTGAAGCGGCGGCGTTCGTCTCCGGTGTGGTCAAGGATGCGTTCAGCCTGTGGCTCAATGCCAACCCGGAAACCGGCATGCTGCTGGCGGAACTGGCGATCAACAACGCCGGCCGTCGCCTCAAGGCCAGCAAGAAGGTCGAGCGCAAACGCGTTACCCAAGGCCCGGCGCTGCCGGGCAAACTGGCCGACTGTGCCGGACAGGACCCGATGCGTTCCGAGCTGTTCCTGGTCGAAGGTGATTCCGCCGGCGGTTCGGCCAAGCAGGCGCGGGACAAGGAGTTCCAGGCGATCCTGCCGTTGCGCGGCAAGATCCTCAATACCTGGGAAGTCGACGGCAGCGAAGTGCTGGCCAGCCAGGAAGTGCACAACATCGCCGTGGCCATCGGTGTCGATCCGGGCGCGGCGGACATGAGCCAGCTGCGCTACGGCAAGATTTGCATCCTCGCCGACGCCGACTCCGACGGTCTGCACATCGCGACCTTGCTGTGCGCCTTGTTCGTCCAGCATTTCCGCCCGTTGGTCGATGCCGGTCACGTTTACGTCGCGATGCCGCCGTTGTACCGCATCGACCTGGGCAAAGAGATCTACTACGCCCTCGATGAAGCCGAGCGCGACGGGATTCTCGATCGCCTGGTGGCCGAGAAGAAGCGCGGCAAGCCGCAGGTCACCCGATTCAAGGGTCTGGGCGAAATGAACCCGCCGCAGTTGCGCGAGACCACCATGGACCCGAACACCCGGCGTCTGGTGCAGTTGACCCTGGAGGATTTCGAGGCTACCTCGGAAATGATGGACATGCTGCTGGCGAAGAAGCGTGCCGGTGACCGCAAGACCTGGCTGGAGTCCAAGGGCAACCTGGCCGAGGTGCTGGGCTGATGCGCTTGGGCTTTGCCCTGGCGTGTGCGTTGCTGCTGACCTCAATGACGGTGTCTGGCGAACCGACACCGCAACTGCGTCTGTTGTCCGAGCATGTCGTCGATGGCATGCGCGGCGGCAACCTGTCCGGGCTGGCCCAGTGCGGCAAGGAGCTGTGGACGGTCTCCGACCGTGACGATGATCAGATCTATCGTCTCGATACCCAGGCCAACGTCTGGCGCGCAGAGGCCGTGGGCATCGGCGTACCTGAAGTGCCTGACAGCGGGTTGCCCTGGGGATTGCGTTCGCGGACCTGGGCCGCTTCGTTCGTGCGTGGCGGCAATCTGGATTTCGAAGGCATCACCTGTGACCGCGCCGGCAATCGTTACGTGGTCAGCGAATCCCATGCAGCGGTGTTGCAAATACCGCCAACCGGGCCGACTTCCTGGCTGAAGATTTCGCCGCTCATGGCGCGCGAAGCCCGGGCCAGAGGCATGTTGTTGCGCTTCAATGCACTGTTCGAAGGCTTGGCAATCAATCCTGAAGGTGACCAGTTGTGGTTGGCTGCCGAGCGCGAGAACCGCGGGTTGCTGCTGATCAAGCGCAAGCAATCGGTGTGGGACTGCGATGGTGGATGCGTGCTGCTGAGTGAAGCCGGGAAAGAAATGCAACCCGCACAGTTTCCCAACGTCAGAGCGATGCCTCGGGATTTTGCCGATCTGTCATTGTTCAACGGCAAGCTGTTTACCCTGGAGCGCAATGCGTTCGAGGTCTGCCGCCGAGATGCGCTGACCGCCAAGGTCGAGCGTTGCTGGTCGTTTGCCGAAGAGGTATTGCAGGAAAATCGGCGTTATCCACAGGATTATGGCCTCGCGGAAGCGCTGGTAGTGGACGCTGACGGTGCCTGGATCGGTATCGACAACAACAACGGTGCTCGCGCCGATGGCGAAGTCCGTCCGGTGGTCTGGCGTTTTGCTGCACCGGAAGGTGGCTGGAGTGCCAAGTCATGAGGCAACGAAGCCCGGGGCAGCGCATCGGCCGGGTGTTTATGGTACTGGCCTGGTGTGCCGCGTTGTTTCTGGCCACGCGTTTTTTCGGCCAGTGGGAAGCGCGTCAGCAAAATCCGAACGTGGTGGTCAGCTCGGAGCAGGGCGAGGGTTTCATTGAGGTGAAACTGGTGAGCAATGCGCAGGGGCATTTCGTCGCCAGCGGTCAGATCAACGGCCATCCGGTGGACTTCATGCTCGATACCGGGGCGACCGATGTGTCGATTCCGGCGGACCTGGCCAAGCGTTTGAAGCTCGAAGAAGGATTCGGCGTGACCCTGAGCACGGCCAATGGCTTGAGCCAGGGCTATCGCACCCGTATTGAACGCCTGCAACTGGGCGACATCGTGCTGCGGGATGTACGCGCACTGGTGGCCCCGGGGCTGCATGGCGATCAAGTGTTGCTCGGCATGAGCGCACTGAACAAACTTGAATTTACCCAGCGCGGTGGCACCATGCTGCTGCGCCAGACAACGAACCGATGAGGCCCGCATGAGCGACTCCCTTGATCTCAGCCTGGACGGTGTAGAACGCCGGTCACTGGCTGACTTCACCGAAAATGCCTACCTCAACTACTCCATGTACGTGATCATGGACCGTGCTCTGCCGCATATCGGCGACGGCCTGAAACCGGTACAGCGGCGTATCGTCTACGCCATGAGCGAGCTGGGGCTGGACGCTGATTCCAAGCACAAGAAGTCGGCACGTACCGTCGGTGACGTGCTCGGTAAATTCCACCCCCACGGCGACTCGGCCTGCTACGAAGCCATGGTGCTGATGGCCCAGCCGTTCAGCTATCGCTATACGCTGGTCGACGGCCAGGGCAACTGGGGTGCGCCGGATGATCCCAAGTCCTTCGCCGCCATGCGTTACACCGAAGCGCGGCTGTCGCGTTATTCCGAAGTGCTGCTCAGCGAACTGGGCCAGGGCACGGCGGATTGGGGCCCGAACTTCGACGGTACGCTGGACGAACCGCTGGTGTTGCCGGCCCGCCTGCCGAACATCCTGCTCAACGGCACCACCGGTATCGCCGTGGGCATGGCCACCGACGTGCCGCCGCATAACCTGCGGGAAGTCGCCACGGCGTGCGTGCGTTTGCTCGATGAGCCCAAGGCCACGGTCGAACAGCTCTGTGAACACATCCAGGGGCCGGACTACCCGACCGAAGCGGAAATCATCACCCCGCGCGCCGACCTGCTGAAAATCTACGAAACCGGTCGCGGTTCTGTGCGCATGCGCGCCGTGTATCACATCGAAGACGGCGACATCATCGTCACCGCGCTGCCGCATCAGGTCTCGGGCGCCAAGGTGCTGGAGCAGATCGCCGCGATGATGCAGGCCAAGCCGTCAAAGGCGCCGCAAATTGCCGACCTGCGTGACGAATCCGACCACGAAAACCCGTGCCGGATCGTGATCATTCCGGGCGCACGGAAAAACTTCGACCACGATGCGCTGATGCAGCACCTGTTCGCCAGCACCGAGCTGGAGTCGAGCTACCGGGTCAACATCAACATCATCGGCCTGGATGGCAAGCCGCAGCTGAAAAACTTGCGGGCGCTGCTGGTCGAGTGGCTGGAGTTCCGGGTGCAGACCGTGCGTCGTCGCCTGCAATTCCGCCTCGACAAGGTCGAGCGTCGCCTGCATCTGTTGGACGGTTTGCTGATTGCCTACCTCAACCTGGATGAAGTGATTCACATCATCCGTACCGAGGAGCAGCCACGGGCCAGGCTGATCGAACGCTTCGCCCTGAGCGAAATCCAGGCCGACTACATCCTCGACACCCGTCTGCGTCAGTTGGCGCGACTGGAAGAGATGAAACTGCGTGCCGAGCAGGATGAACTGCTCAAGGAACAAGCCAAGCTGCAAGCCCTGCTCAGCAGCGAAGCCAAGTTGAAAAAACTGGTGCGCAGCGAGCTGATCAAGGACGCTGAAACCTACGGTGATGACCGCCGGTCGCCTATTGTCGAGCGCGCCGAAGCCAAGGCCCTGACCGAGCACGACCTGCTGCCGAACGAGAAAGTGACGGTCGTGCTGTCGGAAAAAGGCTGGATTCGCTCCGCCAAAGGCCACGAAATCGACGCCACCGGGCTTTCCTACAAGGCCGGGGACGGCTTCAAGGCACTGGCAGCCGGGCGCTCCAACCAGTTTGCCGTGTTTATCGACTCCACGGGCCGCAGTTATTCGGTGGCCGCCCACACCTTGCCGTCGGCCCGTGGCCAGGGCGAGCCGCTGACGGGTCGCCTGACGCCGCCGCCAGGGGCGAGTTTCGAGTGCGTGCTGATGCCGGAAGACGATGCGCTGTACGTGATCGCCTCCGACGCCGGCTACGGCTTCGTGGTCAAGGGTGAAGACCTGCAGGCCAAGAACAAGGCGGGCAAGGCCCTGTTGAGCCTGCCGAACAACGCCAAGGTCATGCTGCCGCGCCCTGTGGCCGATCGTGAACAGAACTGGCTGGCGTCGGTGACGACCGAAGGTCGCCTGCTGATCTTCAAAATCAGCGACCTGCCACAATTAGGTAAAGGCAAAGGCAACAAGATCATCGGGATTCCCGGTGAGCGAGTGGCCAGTCGCGAAGAGTATGTGACGGACATCGCCGTATTGCCGGACGGTGCAACACTGGTGTTGCAGGCCGGGAAACGTACCTTGTCACTGAAAGCGGACGATCTTGAACACTACAAGGGTGAACGTGGTCGTCGTGGCAACAAGTTGCCGCGTGGCTTCCAGAGGGTCGATGCGCTGCTCGTCGAAAACCTCAATTAGGCGACTTAGAAGCGCCGAACTACGAATTAACCCGTAGTTCGGCGCTTTACGCTGGAGTCGGAACGCATATTCACGGATGATATGGCCTTTCAAGCGCCGGCATTGCCGCGCGTTCTTCATATTTATTGAGTATTTTCACTGTGGTCAGCCTTTTAGCGACCACCTGGATGGGACGATGACTGCTCTGCGCCTTCCTTTTATTCTTTTGCTCGCCGGCGTTCTTGGCCTGGCGGGTTGCAGCGTTCACCAGCCGGTGTCGTTGTATCAACTGGACGCTGGTAGTCCGGTTCAGCCCGCACAGAACGCGGGCATGGCGGTATTGTTGGGGCCGGTCACCGTGGCCGACTACCTGCAACGCGAAACCCTGTTGCAGCGTCAGCCCGATGGCAGCCTGCAAGCCTCGACCGACGGTCGTTGGGCTGGCAGCCTTTCGTCGGATATCGATCAGCTGCTGCTGCGCCAGGTCGCAGGTCGCCTGGACAGCCAGCGCGTTGTGCTGGCCCCGGCGACATTGGGCTTCACCCCGGACGTTCAGGTGCTGCTGACCATCACGCGCCTGGATTCGGGTGAAAAACAACCGGCGATCCTCGACGCGCAATGGCGCCTGATCGACCGTCGCGGGCAGGTCCGCGACAACCGCATCATCCATTTGCAGGAACAGCATGCCGGTACCACGGCGGCTCAGGTCCAGGCACAGGGTGTGTTGTTGCAACGCCTGGCCGAACAACTGTCGGTGGCGCTCAAGCCCCTGGCCAATCAGCCGCCGATCGCCGAAGCCCCACGCAAGCCGGCAGCCAAGGCGGCAGCACCTGCGGTAGAACAGGAAAAGCAGCCGAAGATCCCGATGGCCGCGCCGATTCGTACGGATATGGAAGTGTTCCGCTTCTAAGTGTGGACTGAATCCATACAAAGCCCGCATTGATGCGGGCTTTGTTGTTTTTACAGGTTGGAGATATCTAGCGCCTGTTCTGGCCTCTTCGCGAGCAAGCTCGCTCCCACAGGGGATCTTCAGTGAGCACACCCTTGGGCTAACCCGGATCAAGTGTGGGAGCGAGCTTGCTCGCGATGAGGCCAGAACAGGCAACAAAAAAGCCCGCAGACGATCACTCATCTGCGGGCTTCTTCATATCGAGGTTAAGGCTTAAGCTCGACGCTCATGCATCCGCGCCAATTGCCGTTCAAGCATCGACGGATACGGCTCCATCAACCGCTCTACGCAGCAAGCACCCTCAGGGCTGGCGATCGGGCGGATCCGTGCACGTTGGCGGATCAACGCGTCGTCACTGATCTTGCGCTCCACCAGCAGCAGGTTGCGGCTGTGTTGCGACAGGGCCAGCGCGTCCTGGGCAGGGTCGGTCAGCAGCAAATCGATCTGGCTCAGGCCGAACAGTTCGTCGCCCAGGGTCAGCCCCAGCTGCAATTGCAGGGTGATGCCACTGTCCGCGACTTCGATCTGCAACTGGTGGCCCAGGGCCCGCAGCAGCTCGCCACAGCAAATGGCGTTGGTCAGGTAATCGTCGCCGCTGTCTTCGGTGTGGAACAGCATCAGCGTGCTGCCATCGTTCAAGGTCTCTACTTCGCCCTGATACAGGGAAGCTGCCTGGTCGAGGCAATCGCGATAGCGCTCGAGCAGTTCTTCAAGACGCGCCCGCGGCAGGCGTCGCAGTTGCTCCTGGGAGCCCAGTTGCACCGCCAGCACCGCGCTGTGTTGCGGTACGCTCGGCGTGGCTTTGCGAATCACCGGTTGAGGGGGGCTGTCCAGCGACTCGTCGCGCAGATCGGCGAACGGGTCTTCGTCATCGTCGTCTTCAACGGTGCTGACGATCTGTCGTGGCGCTGGTTTGAGCGCCGCTACCGGGCGGCTCTCGTCGAAACTCGGATCGCGCAGGTTACGGACTTCGAAGGCCGGGTCGGCCTCGTCATCCATGTCGTCGAACTCCGGTTCCGGTTCTGGCACAGGGGCGGGTTCCGGGGCGAAGTTGGCGTGCAGCTGGCGCGCCAGGTCGCCGATTTCGTCCTGGCGGTCGGTGGCCGGGGTGAATTCATCGATATTGCGCAGCCACACCCGCAATTGCAGCAGCGGCGTGGAGAGATAACGCCCCATGCGCAGGCTCAGGGCCAGGGACAGGGCCAGCAGGATTGCACTCAGAATGCCCATGCTTTGCAGGCTGATGGTCATCGGCTGCTGGAACTGGTCCATGTCCAGGCTGATGCGCAATTGCCCGGCAGTCACGTCCTGGAAGGTGATCTTGCTTTGGTACATGCCCTCGGCTTCGCCCAGCAGGCCATGCTTGGGGCGCTGGCCGGATTCGGCGAGGATGCGGTTGTCCGGGCTGTAGATGGCGGCGTGGGCCACCAGCTTGTTCTTGGTCAGGTTGTTGAGCAGCACGTTCAGGCTGAGGATGTCGTTGGACACCAACAGCTCGGTGGCCGAGGTGGCCGTCTGCGTAGTCAGGCTTTCGCCCAGCGCATCCGCCTGCTCGTGCATGGCCTGCTTGAACTGCAGGCCCATCACACCGGCATAGATGACCAGGGCCAGGGCGACCAGGATCACGTTATGGCTGGCGATGCGCAATGCAATCGGTACACGGCGGTGGCGCAGTGCCCGGAAGATCAGCAGGAAGAAGTTGTCGGTTTTTACTGGCGTGGGCCGGTTCACTTGAGCTCGGCTCTTTTGTCCGTGAAGTTGACGCGCAGTATAGCGACAGGCCCTAGACCGTCAAAGCGCTCACGGTGCCCGATGGTCACTGAAAGTGGGTAGAATGCGGTTTTTTTCCACTTGCGGGGGTGCGCCTTGCGCGAAATCGTCCTGATAAACATCACGGGAGTCGACCGTCCGGGTCTGACTGCGGCCATTACCGGCGTTCTGGCCCAGGGTGGTGTGAACATTCTCGACATCGGCCAGGCGGTGATCCACGACACTTTGTCGTTCGGCATCCTGGTTGAAATTCCCGACACCGAGCAAGGCAAGTCCGTGCTCAAGGACATCTTGTTCAAGGGCTATGAACTCGATCAACAAGTGCGTTTCACGCCGGTGTCCGAACAGGATTACCAGCAGTGGGTCGGCAATCAGGGCAAAAAGCGCCACATTGTGACCCTGTTGACCCGCAAGGTGACAGCCGGGCAGTTGCAGGCCGTGAGCTCGATCACCGCCAAATATGGCCTGAACATCGACCACATCGATCGGCTGTCCGGGCGCATGCCGCTGGACACACCAGCCGACAAGGGCAAGGGCTGCATCGAGTTTTCCGTGCGTGGCGAGGCGGCTGATCCGCAGGCGCTGCGTGCCGAATTCCTCAGCGTCGCCCAGGAACTGAACGTCGACATCGCCTTCCAGGAAGATTCGCTGTTCCGTCGCAACCGTCGCCTGGCGGTGTTCGACATGGATTCAACGCTGATCGAAGCCGAAGTGATCGATGAGCTGGCCAAGGCGGCCGGCGTCGGCGACAAAGTGTCGGAAATCACCGAGCGGGCAATGGCCGGTGAGCTGGATTTTCGCGCCAGCTTCAAGGAGCGCCTGGCCTTGCTCAAAGGACTGGACGTCAATGTGCTGGACTCCATCGGTGCCTCGCTGCGCCTGACCGAAGGCGCAGAAACCCTGTTCGCCGAGCTCAAGCGCCTGGGCTACAAGACCGCGATTCTGTCCGGCGGCTTCACCTACTTCGCCAAGCAATTGCAGGCCAAACTGGGTATCGACTACGTGTTCGCCAACGAACTTGAAGTGGTCGACGGCAAAGTCACCGGCGTGGCGGTCGAGCCGATTGTCGATGCACAGCGCAAGGCGGATTTGCTGAAGGAACTGGCACACAAGGAAGGCTTGCGCCTGGAGCAGACCATTGCGGTCGGCGATGGTGCGAATGACTTGCCGATGCTGGCGATTGCCGGGTTGGGCGTGGCGTTCCGGGCCAAGCCGCTGGTCAAGCAGTCGGCCAAGCAGGCGATTTCCACCTTGGGGCTGGATGGTGTGCTCTACCTGCTGGGTTTCCGCGATCGCGACGGCCAGCTGTAACACCGCAAAACAACTGTAGGAGCGAGCTCGCTCGCGATGAGCGGCGAGGCGACGCGGGCATTCAGATTGCCCGCGTCATCGTTAACGCCCATCGCGAGCAGGCTCGCTCCTACAGGTATGTGCGTTGATCAGGCTTTTGGTGAGCCCATGCCCTGACCCATCTGCACCGCTGTACCGGCGGTCATTTCTTCAGCCCACTTCACCTGATCCGGCCCGAACAGCACGACGGCGGTCGAACCCAGTTTGAAGCGACCCAGTTCCGCACCTTTTTCCAGGTGGATCGGCGCACGTGCGGCTTCGTCGTAACGGAAGGTTTTCAGCTCACGCTTCGGCGGTGTCACCAGACCGGCCCAGACGGTTTCAATCGAGGCCACAATCATCGCACCCACCAGCACCACGGCCATCGGGCCGCGCTCGGTGTCGAAAATGCACGCCACGCGCTCGTTGCGGGCAAACAATTCCGGAACGTTTTCAGCAGTGGTCTGGTTGACCGAGAACAGACGGCCCGGGATGTAGACCATCTCGCGCAGGGTGCCGGCCAGGGGCATGTGCACGCGGTGGTAGTCCTTCGGCGACAGGTAGATGGTCGCGAAGTCGCCACCCATGAACGGCGCAGCGTTTGCCGCATCGCCACCCAACAGTTCCAGCACGCTGAAGCTGTGGCCCTTGGCCTGGAACACGCGGCCGTGCTCGATCGGGCCGAGCTGGCTGATCGCGCCGTCGGCGGGGCTGAGGATCGCGCCCGGGGTTTCGTCCAGCGGACGGGCACCGTCTTTCAGTGCGCGGGTGAAGAACGCGTTGAAGTGCTCATAGGCGGTCAGGTCTTCGACCAGCGCCTGGGACATGTCCACCTGATAACGTTTGGCGAACCAGGCGGTGAAGGCATTCTTGAACCAGCGCACGCGGCATTCGGCGATGCAGCCGGCCAGACGCGAGAGCAAGTTGTGGGGCAGCAGGTACTGGCCGAGGAGAAACAGACGCTTGTTCATTAACGGTCCTTAAAAATCTTAAATTTCTACCGGGGTATCGGGATGATTGCCCCATTCGCCCCAGGAGCCGGCGTAGCCTTTGACCCGCGGATAACCGAGAGCCTTGGCCACCAGATAGGTGAAACCAGAACGATGATGTGTCTGGCAGTGGGTAATCACTTCTTTGTCTTTGCTGATCCCGAGTTGTTCGAGGATCTGCGGCATGTCGGTGCGGATGCGCAGCTGGCGTGCCCGATCCATGCCAGCGGTCCATTCGAAATTGATCGCGCCGGGAATGTGTCCGCCCTTGGCTGCCAGGACTTTCTCGCCGGAGTACTCCAGCGGCCCGCGCGCATCCCAGATTGCCAGGTCGGCGGCGCCGAGACGGCTTTGCAGGTATTCGCGGGTGGCGGTGGGTTCATCGTGCAAGGTCAGTGGAACCGGGCCGCCCACCGGTGGCGGGACCTGGATCGACATGGGCGAACCTTCCGCCAGCCAGGCCGGCAGGCCGCCATCTATATAGTGGTACTTGCTGTGGCCGATGACATCCAGCAGCCAGATGAAGCGTCCGGCCCAACCGCCGCCTTCGTCGTCATACACCACGTAGACCGCATCGGGGTTGTGCCCCAACTCACCAAACAGCGTTTCGAGTGCTGCCTGCGGGGGCATCAGCCCCGGGGCGGGGGCCTGGCCGAGCTGCGTACGCTTTGGATCGACAAAGCGCGCGCCGGGAATGTGCCCTTCGGTGTAGCGGGCGGCACTGGTCAAGTCCACCAGAATCAGTTCGCGGGCGTCGAGGCGAGGGAGCAAGTCGCTCGGCTCGATCACCAGCGGCAAGCCAGAGAAGTCAGACATGTGAGGTCTCCAGAGCACAAAAGGGAGGATTGTAGCGCAGCTTATTGGCCACGGTGGCTAAAGCTGTGCAGGGCTTTCTCGATGCACTGTGCGGTTTTGCCGAAGGCCTGTACGGAAATTTCCGAAAACGGCCCGCCGCCTTGATCCGCCACGACGATCATGATCACCCGGCCATTGTTGATCAGCGAACGCAGCAGCAAGTGTTCACCGCTGAACTGCGAGCGCAGGCTATTGGGCAACATGGCCGAGAATTGCGCGTTGTTGGCAGGCGTCAGGCGCACCTGGGCCTGCTGCGCGAGCAGGCGTTGCAACACGTTGCTCTGGCTGACCACGAAATTCAACCCGGTCGCTTCCTTCGGCAGGCCAGCCGTCTGGTGCACGCGCAGGTTGGCGTGGGTGCGATCGGCCATCAGGATCATCACCCGACGCATGCCGCAGGCCACGAGGGCGTCACGGGCGGCGATGGTCAGGTGCATGGCGTTGGTGAAACGGCTCGGCTCGACCAGCAACTCGGCGCATTGCTTGCGCCACTTCGCCAGGTCTTCGGCGGTAGGTGCCGCTGCCGGCAGCAAGCCTGCGTGGACACGGTTCATGCCCCACGGCCAGATCAGCGACTCGGCGGGGTGCCAGAGGTCGGGCATGGCGTGTTGGCGTGCGCTGTTGGCGGCTTGCTGGTGCAATTGCTGCTGCAGTTCGTCCATCGGCATTTGCAGGTAAAGGCTGGTCAGGTACTGCCAGCGCTCGCTGTGGGGGCTGTCCCAGGCGTGTTGCGCCGACAGCGCCAGCCCATTGGCCAGCAGCACTGTATTGGCCGGTTGATTGAGCCAGCGGCGCAGGGTCGGATCGTCGTCAAGGCGATTCTGCTGGCGCAGTGGATGGTCGCTGTCACGGGCGATGCGCAGGACTTTCACCAGTTCCCGCTGCTCGGTGAGCAGCAATCGATAGCCTTGCTGCACCCAGATCGGCAAGCGCCAGACCTCCACCAGCGCCTGGCCGATATCCAGCAGGCGTACGCCAAACAGTTGCTGCTCGACTTTGCGTGCCGACTCGCCTTTATGGATGACCCGCAGCTCCCACTCTTCGAGCAGTTTCGGATGGGTCAGTGCCAGCGGCCACAGGGGCGAAAGAAACAGCAGGCTGCCCCAGTGGATGTCCTGCCACAGGCGCGCCAGGCGGCTGGCAAAAAAACCGTTGGCCTGTTGCGTGGCGTGCTGGCTGATCATCTGCAACTGACGCAGGGCTTTGGGAATCTCGAGCTCGGGTTCGGCGGGTAGCCGCGCGAGCAGCTCTTCGGTGCGTTTCAAACCGAGGCGGTTGATTGCAATTTCAAGGTTTTCCGCAGGCTCGGTCATGCTGCCATGGGTATGCCGGTTGGCTTCGCGAATCACGCTCAAGGCCAGGGCCGGGCTGCCTTGCATGAGGTCGGCGATGTCGCGCAGCGAGCTGCGATTATCTCGGATGGCCTTGCAGACACGGTCATGGCTGGCTTGCGGGACGGGAAGACGTACGCCATCGAGCAGCTTGACCCAGCCTTCGAGGGTCGTTGGTTTTGGCGTTGGAACGTTCGTTTCGTTAACCATGGTGGGAGGCGATCATCGTTAACATTACCTGTGCCCGGATGGGGTCAAATTAGCTTTTCGCCTGAACGGGCTATAGTCTGGCGCAGTTTTGCCGATAAGTAGAAGAAGAGATTTTTTAACTTCCGAATATGACCTTGAACCCGACTCAGTAAGTGCTCTCCTAACCTATGGCTAAAATTATCGGCATCATCGTCGTATTCGCGAGCGTGCTCGGCGGATACGTGCTTTCCCACGGCAAGATTGCCGCCCTGATACAACCTTTCGAGGTCATGATCATTGGCGGTGCTGCCCTCGGCGCCTTCTTGCAGGCCAACCCCGGCTACATGACGATGCACGTGCTCAAGAAGTCCCTGAGCATGTTCAGTTCACGTTTCAACCACGCCTTCTATCTTGAAGTGCTGGGCCTGATCTACGAGATCCTCAACAAGAGCCGCCGCGAAGGCATGATGGCCATCGAAGGCGACATCGAAGATGCCGCTGCGAGTCCGATCTTCGCGAAGTACCCGACGGTACTCAAGGACGAGCGCATGACCGCGTTCATCTGCGATTACCTGCGCATCATGTCTTCCGGCAACATGGCGCCGCACGAGCTGGAAGGCCTGTTCGACATGGAATTGTTCAGCCTCAAGGAAGACCTGGAGCATCCGTCCCACGCGGTGAACGGCATCGCCGACGCCATGCCCGGTTTCGGTATCGTCGCGGCGGTACTGGGTATCGTGGTGACCATGGCTTCGCTGGGTGAAGGCGACCAGAAGTCCATCGGCCTGCACGTAGGTGCGGCACTGGTGGGTACCTTCTTCGGTATTCTCGCCGCCTACGGCTTCTTCGGCCCGCTGGCCCATTCCCTGGCCCATGATGCCAAGGAAGAGCTGAACGTCTACGAAGCCATCAAGGCCTCGCTGGTGGCTTCGGCTTCCGGCATGCCGCCATCGCTGGCCGTGGAGTTCGGGCGCAAGGTCCTGTACCCGGCGCACCGTCCAAGCTTCGCCGAGCTGGAACAAGCGGTTCGCGGTCGTTAAGCCATGGAAAATAACCAGCCGATAATCATCAAGCGCGTCAAGCGCATCGCCGGCGGGCATCACGGGGGCGCCTGGAAAATCGCCTTCGCCGACTTCGCCACGGCGATGATGGCGTTCTTCCTGGTGTTGTGGCTGTTGTCCACCGCTACGCCGGAACAGAAAATTGCCATCGCCGGTTACTTCAAGGACCCGATCGGCTTTTCCGAAAGTGGCACGCCCTACATCATCGATCTGGGCGGCACGCCGACCCTGGCGCCGGAAAACACTCTCAACCCCGAGGTGAAGTCCCAGCCGCAGCCGGACAAGGTCACCATCGATACCGATCAGGTCGAAGGCATGGCCGAGCAGGTCGAAAAAGAGCGCCTCGAGCTGTTGCTGCAAGAACTGCAGAACAAGGTCGAAGAAAACCCGCAGATGCAGAAGTTCAAGGATCAGATCCTGTTCGAAATCACGCCGGACGGCCTGCGAATCCAGATCATGGACGCGGAAAACCGTCCGATGTTCGATTCAGGTTCTGCTCGCTTGAAGCCGTATTTCGAAGACATCCTGCTGGCCATGGCCGACACCATCAAGGCGGTGCCGAACAAGATCAGTATCAGCGGCCACACCGATGCCAAGCCATACACCGGCACCGGTGATTTCGGTAACTGGGAACTGTCTGCCAACCGTGCCAACGCCGCACGGCGTGCGCTGGTGGCGGGCAGCTATCCGGATGCGCAGGTGGCGCGCGTGGTCGGTTATGCCTCGTCGGCCCTGTTCGATCGCGAGCATCCGTTCAACCCGGTGAACCGCCGTATCGACATCGTCGTCCTGACCAAGAAAGCACAGCGTGCCATCGAAGGTTCGCAAGGTGCTGAACCTGCTCCTGATGCACCGCAAGGTTCGACTGCGCCGGGAGCCGCACCGGCTGCACCGGTTGACCCGAACGCGTTGCCGGCGGACAAGGAACCGCTGCCGGCGCACGAACTGCGCGAGCGTCTGAATCTGTTCGATGATCCGGCACCGAAGCCGGGTGAGCCAGCCAAACCGGCTGAACCGCCCAAGCAGTGACCGACAAAAAAGCCGACAGCGATGTCGGCTTTTTTGTGTCTCGTGCCAGTGCTTCCGAGTTTTGTGTTTGCTTAGTAGTTGTAGGAATGATCTGAAATTTCGTACCAAGGTTTTCAGTCGTCCACGCATCTATTTATAGTTCAGCCGTTGCTGCTCACGTGGTGACCGATCTTAGCCGGTCGAAACAAAGATGGAACCTCACCCACATGATCGGAGTTAGACCTATGGCTAAGTACCACCCTCTACAAGGCAACTTCAGTGTCGGCACGACGTTGTACATCGACACCGAAGCCAAAGTTTCGGATCTTCTCGAAACCGCCACTCACCGCATCAAAGCCGCACGTAATCTGCTCAATAGCGTCACCTGCCTATGCGTCAAAGAAGCAGAAGGACATGACCTGGAGCATTTTGCCAACGCTGCGCATATGTTGATCCAGGACGGCTGTGACGCCTTGGATGCGCTGGGGTGGAAGCTGGAAAAAGCAGCAAATGGTATTTAGTCCTGGACTAGAGACCCCCGATCATCTTCGTGACGTCACGAAGATGATCGGGGGCTGTGAGTCGATTTCAGGACTAGACACGACAAAAAATCTGCTTACCGCAGTCCTGTAGGAGCCAGCAATTCGGCTCCTACAGATGTTGTGCGAGAGAAAACCCGACCGGTCAAGAGGATGGATCTGGGAGCGAAGTGGCGTCAGAAACCGCGGATGATTCGGGACTTGAGGTCTGCGTGAAAGCGATCCGCATTGGATTTGTTAACTCTGCGCACCGACTCGCTACCGGTCACCGAATCCAGTGACATCGAGCGCTTGAGCATCGACTCGTTGCGATAAGCATCAATAAAGAACTCGATGTCCCGGTCGCTGGTCAGCTTCGGCCATTTGTCGAGGTACAGCGGCAGCTCTGTCGGGCCGGTCTTGAACGAGCAGATGCGCCGGTTGGTGATGGTCGCTTCGCCGATTTCGAACGGCACCCACCAGGACAGTGCGGTTTTCTCCGACACCACCGCCAGCAGGTGTGTGCATTCGCTGATGTTGCGGGTGATCACTCCGGTGATGTCGTCGGTGGTCTGGGATTCGGCATCCAGTACGTCGAGGTAGGTCTTGATGTTGGCCTGCATCAGGCGCGTGTTGATGTTGATCGCGTGGGCGCGGTCCATGTGGCGGTAGCTGATAAACACTGGCATCAGAAATGTCCCTTGATCGCGAGTTCGCGGTAATAGGCGCCGAGGGCGGTGAGGCGGCAGCCGGTGGAGTGGATGGCGGCGTAGTACATGTGTTCGGCGTCCACCGGTTCGACCAGGCTGTGGCGGTTGCACTTTTGCAACTGGGCGAAGACCTCGCCCTGTTCCGGGTTGAACTCGGGCTCGGTGGGCTCAAAGCTGGGGGCGAGGGGGTACACCGACTCTGCTTCGGCAAACCATTCGGGGAGTTTGCGCAGGATTTCCTTGGGGATCAGCGGTGACACTTCGCGCAGGGAAATGAACTGCGAGACATTGGTCTTGAACACCGGACGCTGTTCCCAGGCATCAAGGGCATTGTCGACAAACGAATAGAGGCTGCCGGGGGTGATCTTGCCCAGGATGTTCGCGGCTCCGCCGTGCAGGGCCTGGAGCAGCAATCCGGTGAACACGCCGTGCTGCATGCCCTCCATCGCCGGCTCTTCCTTTTTACAGGCGGTCAGAATGGTCATGCCTTCGCCGACCACGCTGCCTTCGCTGCGCAAGGCGCGCAGTTCGCCGGCCGAGCCGCTCTGGCAACAATCGAGAATGATCACTTTGTTTTTGATCTTGGTGGCCTTGCTCGCCCAGTTGAGGATGTCGCTGAGGCGAATCCCGTCCTTGGCGCTCTTGTAATCCTGCGGGATCAACATGCCTTCGTCGGTGTCGGTGTCGAAGCTGCCGTGGCCGGCGAAATACAGTAGCGCGACGTTGCAGTCACCGGAAAACAGCTCGCGGATCTGGTCTTCGAGTTTTTCCCTGCTCAGGAAGTCCTCGGCGGAAGTCAGCACGATGTTCTTGAAGTTCGGATCGCCATTGGCGTCGGTTTTCAGCACGGAGGCCATGGCCATGGCGTCATTGCTGCAACCGCTCAGGCGCGACACATGGGTGTAGTCGTTGATGCCGATAAACAGTCCCTTGCGCATGGTTACACCGCCGTATGCTGGCGAATCGCGCTGATGATGCTGTTGGTGTTCCACGCACATTCGGCATGTGCCGCGTCACGTACCACCGTGGAAATGCGCTCGGCACCGAACGGCTTGATCGCAATGATCACCTTGCCCATGCGCTTGGCGATTTCGATTTCCTTGTTGATCCACTTGCTGTAGGTGGAGTACATCCCGGCCATGATCAACACCGCCGAACACGGGCGAATCTTGTTTTCGATGGCCTCCTCAAGTTGTTTGTCGGTTTTCGCGCCGACAATCGGGTTGTCCGGTGGAACCGAAAAATTCTTGTACGTGAAACCAGGCTTGGCGTTGAGCAGGCGCACGAGATTGTCGTGGGCGTCGGAGTAGTTCCACGAGTGGCTGATGAACAGGTGGTAGGTTTGCATAGGTGTCCCTCGGAGTCGCTGGAGTGCGAAGAGGGCTAGAACTTAGGCGAATACAGGGCGGCTACAAGGGGATGGTGCGGAAAGAGAAATGCCCTACAAGCGAGCGTGCACAGGTCTTACAGAAAGGTCTGATGTTTAAGCGGGGGGAAGATCCAGCCGCCGGCCACCCCGCTGAAGGCAGGGTGCTCGGCACGTCTGTTTAGTAGCCGTTTTCCGGCAGACTGGCGATGATCGAGCGGTAGCTGTTCATCCGCTGTTGCTGCACGCGGCCGTCTTCAAGGGCCTTGAGCAGGGCGCAACCGGGTTCGCGGTCATGCTTGCAATCACGGAAACGGCAGGTGCCAAGCAGGTCGTTGAACTCGATGAAGCCGGCTTCGACGTCGGCACGGCTGACGTGGCCCAGGCCGAATTCGCGGATACCCGGGGAGTCGATCAACTCACCGCCACCGGGGAAGTGGAACAACCGCGCGGTAGTGGTGGTGTGGGTGCCCTGGCCGGACAGTTCGGACAACGGGCCGACGCGGGTTTCGACATCCGGCAGCAGGCTGTTGACCAGCGACGACTTGCCGACGCCGGACTGGCCGACGAATACGCTGATGCGTCCGTCCAGCTGTGTCTGCAATTGCTCCATGCCGTTGCCGTGGTGCGCCGACACTTCCAGCACCGGATAGCCCAGGGTGCGGTATACGGCGAGCAAGGCATTCAGTGCAGGAGCGTTGTTTTCGTCGATCAGGTCGAATTTGTTCAGCAGCAACAGTGGCTTGATGCCTGCATGCTCGGCCGCCACCAGGTAGCGGTCGATCAGGTTGGCATGGGGCTCGGGCAGCGGTGCAAACACGATGACGATCATGTCGACGTTGGCCGCAACCGGCTTGAGCTGACCACGGCTGTCCGGGCGACACAGCTCGGTGTTGCGCGGCAGTTGCGCCACGATCACGCCGATACCCTGGTTGCCGGCACGCCAGACCACCTGATCGCCGGTCACCAGCGCCGGCAGGTTGGCGCGCAGGTGGCAACGGAATACCTGGCCGGCCAGTTCGCCGTCGCGGGCCTCGACCTCGACCTGCACACCGAAGTGCGCGATCACCAGGCCGTGCTGTTCCGGGCCCAGATCGCCGCCCTCAAGTGCCTCGACGGCCGAGGACTCGCGTTTGGCGGCGCGGGCAGCGCGTTCGCCCTGAATCTTTTCGATGCGCCAGTTTTGACGACGATTGAGTTGGCGTTTGGCCATGGGTGTTCCGTATCAAGAATGCAGCGATTAGGTAAAACGGCCGCGAGTTTAGCACGCCCGGCCACCGGCCTAGGCTAAACTGCGCAGCATTGCCTAGGAGCCGACACATGCAAAACCCACAGAACCTGATCTGGATCGACCTGGAAATGACCGGTCTGAACCCGGACACCGACGTCATCATCGAAATGGCCACCATCGTCACCGACAGTGACCTGAACACCCTGGCCGAAGGCCCGGTGATCGCCATTCACCACAGCGACGAAATCCTTGCCGGCATGGACGAGTGGAACACCCGTCAGCATGGCGGTTCCGGGCTGACCCAACGGGTTCGCGACAGCCGCATCAGCATGGCCGAAGCCGAAGCCGAAACCATCGTCTTCCTGGAGAAGTGGGTGCCGAAGGGCAAGTCGCCGATCTGCGGCAACAGCATCTGCCAGGACCGTCGCTTCCTTTATACCCACATGAAATCCCTGGAAAGCTTCTTCCACTACCGCAACCTCGACGTGTCGACCCTCAAAGAGCTGGCTGCGCGCTGGGCACCGGATGTGCGTGACAGCTTCAAGAAGGGCAGCACGCACCTGGCCCTGGACGACATCCGCGAATCGATCGCTGAGCTGCAGCACTACCGCAAGCATTTCATCAAATTCTGATTCACGGTCGTCCGTTCCGGCCCCATCGCGAGCAAGCTCGCTCCCACAGGTGCAACGCCGCCCCTGTGGGAGCGAGCTTGCTCGCGATGGCGTCAGTTCAGTCACCTTAGATGGTTGGAGCGAATCTCAGGCGCCCTCTTTTGGTGCCAGGGTGAACTGAGTAGACTGCGCGCCTTTCTGCAAGGACCGCCACTATGCTGCTGATGCTCTACCTGATCGCCATCACCGCCGAAGCCATGACTGGCGCCCTCTCTGCCGGCCGACGGGGCATGGACTGGTTTGGTGTGGTGCTGATCGCTTGCGTCACGGCGCTGGGTGGCGGGTCGGTGCGCGATGTGCTGCTCGGGCATTACCCTCTGACGTGGGTCAAACACCCGGAATATCTGGTGCTGACCACGGCAGCCGCGATGATCACAGTGTTTACGGCCCGCTGGATGCGGCATTTGCGCTCATTGTTCCTGGTGCTCGACGCCATGGGCCTGGTGGCGTTCACCCTGATCGGCTGCATCACCGCCCTGGAAATGGGCCATGGCATGTTGGTCGCCTCCGTTAGCGGCGTGATCACCGGCGTCTTCGGCGGCATCCTGCGGGACATTTTCTGCAACGATATTCCGCTGATCTTCCGGCGTGAGCTTTATGCCAGCGTTTCGTTCGCCGCGGCGTGGTGCTACATGCTCTGCATCTATCTGCAATTACCCGACGAACAATCGATTCTGATCACCTTGTTCGGCGGTTTTCTGCTGCGCTTGCTGGCGATCCGTTTTCATTGGGAAATGCCCAAGTTCGTCTATAACGACGAAGCCTGACGTTCGGCGTGTTGCCGCAACGCCCACGCAACATGTTCACGTACCAGTTCCGAAGGATGTTCCCGTCGCGCCTTCAGCGCCTCCAGCACCGGGATCGTTGAAGGCGCATTGCCCAAGCCCACCGCCAGGTTGCGCAACCAGTTTTCATAGCCCGTCCGGCGCAGCGGCGAGCCTTCGGTGCTGCTCAGGAATTTCTCTTCATCCCACATGAACAGTTCCGCCAGCCCGGCATTGTCCAGATTGTGCCGCGGCTTGAAGTCGCTTTCACCGGAGGGGCGGGCGAAGCGGTTCCACGGGCAGACAATCTGGCAGTCATCGCAACCGAACACCCGGTTGCCGATCAGTGGCCGCAGGTCTTCAGGGATCGCGCCTTTGAGTTCGATGGTCAGGTAGGAAATGCAGCGTCGGGCATCCAGCACATAGGGGCCGACGAAGGCGTTGGTCGGGCAGATGTCGAGGCAGGCACTGCACCGCCCGCAGTGTTCGGTGGCATGGGGCGGGTCGACCGGCAGCGGCAGGTCGACGAACAGTTCGGCGAGAAAAAAGTAACTGCCGGCCTTGCGGTTCAAGACCAGGGTATTTTTGCCGATCCATCCAAGCCCCGCCTGTTCGGCGATGGCTTTTTCCAGCACCGGGGCACTGTCGACGAAGGCGCGGTAGCCAAACGGGCCGATCTGCGCCTGAATTTTTTCCGCCAGTTGTTGCACGCGTTTGCGGATCAGCTTGTGGTAATCGCGACCCAGGGCATAACGCGAGACGTAGGCTTTTTCCGGTTGGGCGAGCATTTTTGCCATCTGCGTGTCGCCGGACAGGTAGTCCATGCGCAGGGACACCACGCGCAAAGTGCCCGGCACCAGCTCTTCGGGGTGCGAGCGTTTGCTGCCGTGGGCGCCCATGTAATCCATTTCGCCGTGGTAGCCGGCTTCGAGCCAGCGCTCCAGGTGCTGCTCATGCTCGGCCAGGTCGAGGCCGCTGATGCCGACTTGCTGAAAGCCCAGCTCGCGGCCCCAGTCCTTGATGGATTGGGCGAGGGCGGGCAGATCTGTAGTAATAGCGGGCATGAGACGAGAGAAACCGGTGCTGAGATGCGTATAATTCTGCCAGACATCGGAGCCCGAAGACGCATGCCGCACACTAAAGATGAATTACCCGACGCGCTGTATAGCGCCGCCCAGGTGCGAGCACTCGACGCGAGCCTGATCGCCGCCGGCACGGCGGGCTTCGAATTGATGCAGCGCGCGGCGCGGGCGACGTGGCGGGCGCTGGTGCGGCAGTGGCCGACAGCAAACGAGCTGAGCGTGCTGGCCGGACATGGCAACAACGCAGGCGACGGGTACCTGGTGGCCGTACTGGCCCAGCGTGCCGGTTGGTCGGTGCGGGTGCTGGCGGTGGGCGATCCGCAGCGCTTGCAGGGTGATGCGGCGTCGGCCCATGCCGAGGCGGTGTCTGAACAGGTGCTCATCGAGCCCTGGACGGCACAATCCGGATTGCGCGGCATTGTACTGGATGCTTTGCTTGGCACCGGTCTGAGCGGTGACGTGCGTGATCCCTATGTCAGCGCCATCGCCGCGATCAATGCCAGCGGACTGCCGGTAGTGGCGGTGGATATTCCGTCAGGGTTGTGCGCGGATACGGGCCTTATCCTTGGTCATGCAGTGCATGCCGACCTGACGGTCACGTTCATTGGCTTGAAGGTGGGGTTGTTCACCGGTGATGCCGCGGATGTGACGGGTGAGTTGGTGTTCAACGATCTGCAGGCTGATCCGCAGTTGCTGAACGGTACTGCGTTCACGGCTCGGCGCTTGTGTATCGCTAACCTGCCGCGTCTGGTGTCCCGGGCACCGGCATCCCACAAAGGCAAGTTCGGCCATGTGCTGCTCATTGGCGGTGATCGCGGTTACGGTGGGGCAATTTTGCTGAGTGCACAAAGTGCTCTGCGCAGCGGTGCGGGCATGGTTTCGCTGTCCACCCGTCCGGAACATGTTTCGCCAGCGCTTTCTCGAATTCCGGAAGCCATGGTGCTGGGCACGTCGTCGGCCAATCAACTGATGGGGTTGCTTGAGAAGGTATCGGTGCTGGTGGTCGGGCCGGGCCTGGGTCAGGCAGGGTGGGGGCGCAGCCTGCTGTCGGCTGCGGCCAATGCGCCTTTGCCGCAAGTCTGGGATGCCGATGCCTTGAATCTGTTGGCGGGTGGACAGGTCGATCTGCCCAAGGGTTGCGTGATTACCCCGCATCCGGGGGAGGCGGCACGTTTGCTTGGGGTGAGCACTGCCGACGTTCAGTCTGACCGTCTCGCCGCAGCCCATGCATTGAGTAAAAAATATACAGCTGTCGTCGTCCTGAAAGGTGCCGGGAGCCTGATCGCCCATCCCGATGGACGTCTGGCGCTGTGTCATCAGGGGCACCCGGCCATGGCCACCGCCGGTTTGGGCGACGTGCTGGCCGGTTTGCTCGGCGCATTGCTGGCCCAGGGCATGGAGCCGTTCGACGCGGCCTGCCTGGCGGTCTGGCTGCACGCCAATGCCGGCGAGCAACAAGGAAAATTGGGCCGTGGGCTGGCGGCCAGTGATCTGATCCCAGCCATTCGTCAGTTGTTGGAGGAGCAAGCACCGTGTCTGAAGTAACCCTGTACCTGGCCGATGAACAGGCCATGAGCGACTTTGGCGCACGCATTGCCCGAATCACCCAAGGCCATGGCCTGATCTTCCTTGAGGGCAACCTGGGGATGGGCAAAACCACGTTGTCCCGAGGCATCATTCGCGGTCTGGGACATGTCGGGGCAGTCAAAAGCCCGACCTTCACCCTGGTCGAACCCTACGAGATCGGCGACATTCGCGCCTTCCATTTTGATTTGTACCGTCTGGTTGATCCGGAAGAGCTAGAGTTCCTCGGTATCCGCGACTACTTCGAAGACGATGCCCTGTGTCTGATCGAATGGCCCGATAAAGGTGCAGGCTTTTTGCCAAAGCCTGACCTGACCATTACCATTAGCCCGCAAGACAGCGGGCGTTCGCTGAAAATTTTATCCCAGGGCTCGCGTGGCGAGGCCTGGTGTGCCGCTTTGGCATTGGAATCCAAATAGATGATGGGGTTAGGTATGCGCTTTCGCGCGTTGGTGGCTGCCGTAGGGGTGTTGTTCTTGGCGGTGACCGTCGACGCTGTGGCCGATTCGAAGGTCAACAGTGTTCGTCTGTGGCGGGCACCGGACAACACGCGACTGGTGTTTGACCTGACCGGCCCGGTGCAACACAGCGTCTTTACCCTGACGGCTCCGGACCGTCTGGTCATCGACATCAATGGCGCGACCCTCGGTGCGCCGCTCAACGTCAACACCTCGAACACCCCGATTACCGCCATGCGCTCGGCCCAGCGCACGCCGACGGACTTGCGGGTGGTCATCGACCTGAAAAAGGCCGTGACGCCGAAAAGCTTCTCCCTGGCGCCGAACGCTCAGTACGGTAACCGATTGGTGGTCGACCTGTTCGATAACGCCGCCGACGCCGCGCCACCGCCTGCGCCGACACCGTCGGTCGCCACGGTGCCTGCCGTGCCGGTCACGCCTGCGGAACCGGCGATCAAGCTGCCACCGGCTCCGGCCGGCAAACGCGACATCATTGTGGTGATCGACGCCGGTCACGGTGGCGAAGATCCGGGGGCTTCCGGCTCCCGAGGCCAGCGCGAGAAAGACGTTGTGCTGCAGATTGCCCGCGAAACCCAACGCCAGGTCAACGGCATGAAAGGCTTCCGTGCCGAACTGACCCGTACCGGTGACTACTTCATTCCGTTGCGCGGCCGTACCGAAATCGCCCGCAAGAAAGGCGCCGACCTGTTCGTCTCGATCCACGCCGACGCCGCGCCTTCTGCCGCCGCTTTCGGTGCCTCGGTATTTGCCCTGTCCGATCGCGGCGCGACTTCCGAGACCGCCCGTTGGCTGGCCGACAGCGAAAACCGTTCCGACCTGATCGGCGGTGCTGGCAATGTCAGCCTCGATGACAAAGACCGCATGCTCGCCGGCGTGCTGCTCGACTTGTCGATGACGGCATCCCTGACCTCCAGCCTGAACGTTGGCCAGAAAGTCTTGAGCAACATCGGTCGGGTCACGCCACTGCACAAGCAGCGGGTTGAACAGGCCGGGTTCATGGTACTGAAGTCGCCGGATATTCCGTCGATCCTGGTGGAAACCGGGTTCATCTCCAACGCCAACGAAGCCTCGAAGCTTGCTGCGTCAAGCCATCAACAGGCGCTGGCGCGTTCGATCAGCAGCGGCGTACGCCAGTTCTTCCAGCAGAACCCGCCGCCAGGCACTTACATTGCCTGGCTGCGTGATTCCGGAAAAATCGCCCAAGGTCCACGTGACCATCGGGTAAACCCTGGCGAGACGCTGGCGATGATCGCCGTTCGTTATCAGGTTGCGCCGGCCACCCTGCGCAGCGCCAACAACCTGTCGAGCGATGAACTCAAGGTTGGTCAGCACTTGACCATTCCGGGCACTGAACTGGCGGCCAAAGAATGAATCAGGTCGTGAACAACAGCGCTCGCATCGAGCTGCTCAGCCCGCGGCTGGCGAACCAGATTGCCGCGGGTGAGGTGGTCGAACGCCCGGCTTCGGTGATCAAGGAACTGCTGGAAAACAGCCTCGACTCCGGCGCCAAACGCATCGACGTCGATGTGGAGCAGGGCGGCGTCAAGCTGCTGCGGGTGCGCGACGATGGCAGTGGCATTTCCGCCGATGACCTGCCGTTGGCCCTGGCCCGTCACGCCACCAGCAAGATCCGCAACCTGGAAGACCTCGAGCAGGTCATGAGCCTGGGGTTTCGCGGCGAGGCCCTGGCATCGATCAGCTCCGTCGCGCGCCTGACCTTGACCTCCCGCACCCGCGACGCCGATCAGGCGTGGCAGGTCGAGACCGAGGGCCGTGACATGGCGCCCCGTGTGCAACCTGCGGCCCACCCGGTGGGCACTTCGGTTGAAGTGCGCGACCTGTTTTTCAACACGCCGGCGCGGCGCAAGTTTCTCAAGACCGAAAAAACCGAATTCGATCACCTGCAAGAAGTGATCAGGCGCTTGGCCCTGGCGCGCTTCGATGTGGCGTTCCATCTGCGCCATAACGGCAAGACCATCCTCAGCCTGCACGAGGCCCATGATGATGCGGCCCGTGCCCGGCGCGTGGCGGCGATCTGCGGGCCGGGTTTCCTGGAGCAGGCGCTGCCGATCGAAATCGAGCGCAACGGCCTGCATCTATGGGGCTGGGTCGGCCTGCCGACCTTCAATCGCAGCCAGGCCGATTTGCAGTATTTCTTCGTCAATGGCCGTGCCGTGCGCGACAAACTGGTGGCCCACGCGGTACGCCAGGCCTATCGCGACGTGCTGTTCAATGGTCGGCACCCGACCTTCGTGCTGTTTTTCGAAGTCGATCCGACCGGCGTCGATGTCAACGTGCACCCGACCAAGCACGAAGTGCGCTTCCGTGAAGGGCGCATGGTCCACGATTTCCTCTACGGCACCTTGCACCGCGCCTTGGGCGATGTGCGCCCCGACGATCAACTGGCGGCGCCGGTTGCCACGGCCATCGTCCGGCCTACCGGCCTCGAAGCCGGTGAATTCGGACCCCAGGGCGAAATGCGCCTGGCCGCCAATGCGCTGCTGGAACAGCCTCAGGCTCAGCCGTCGTTCAATGCGCCGGCGGGTTCGGGGGCTGGCGCGGGTTATCAATATCAATACACGCCGCGACCGCAGTCCGGTGCACCTGTCGCCGAAGCGCAGGCCGCCTATCGCGAGTTTTTTGCACCGCTGCCCGAGGCCAATGCCGTCGCGCTGCCGGCCGGGCAGGACGACATCCCGCCGCTCGGTTATGCGCTGGCACAACTCAAGGGCATCTACATTCTTTCGGAAAACGCTCAGGGCCTGGTGCTGGTGGACATGCACGCCGCCCACGAGCGGATCATGTATGAGCGTCTGAAGGTGGCGATGGCCAGTGAGGGCCTGAGCGGCCAGCCGTTGCTGGTGCCGGAGTCCCTGGCCGTCAGCCAGCGTGAAGCCGATTGCGCCGAGGAGCATGTCGCCTGGTTCCAGCGCCTGGGCTTTGAATTACAGCGTCTGGGCCCGGAAACCCTGGCGATACGGCAGATTCCGGCACTGCTCAAGCAGGCCGAAGCCAACCGGCTGGTCGCTGATGTCCTGGCTGATCTGATGGAGTTCGGCACCAGCGACCGCATTCAGGCGCACCTGAACGAATTGCTCGGGACCATGGCCTGCCACGGCGCGGTTCGTGCGAATCGGCGGTTGGCCCTGCCGGAAATGAACGGTCTGCTGCGTGATATGGAAAACACCGAGCGCAGTGGTCAATGCAACCATGGCCGACCGACCTGGACCCAACTGGGCCTGGACGATCTGGACAAACTGTTCTTGCGCGGTCGTTGATGAGCCAGTTCCCACCTGCGATTTTCCTGATGGGCCCGACCGCCGCCGGCAAGACCGACCTGGCCATCGAGCTCACCAAGGTCCTGCCTTGCGAGTTGATCAGTGTCGATTCGGCGCTGGTCTACCGTGGCATGGACATTGGCACCGCCAAGCCTTCCAAAGAGCTGCTGGCGCAATTTCCGCATCGTCTGATCGATATTCTCGACCCGGCCGAGAGCTATTCGGCTGCGGATTTCCGCCGTGACGCCCTGGAAGCCATGGCCGATATCACCGCACGGGGAAAAATTCCGCTGCTGGTGGGCGGCACCATGCTCTATTACAAGGCTTTGGTTGAAGGTCTGGCAGATATGCCGGCCGCCGATCCCGAGGTCCGTGCGCAAATCGAAGAAGAGGCTGCGCGCCTTGGCTGGCAAGCCTTGCACGAACAATTGGCGGTGATCGATCCGGAGTCCGCGGCTCGAATACATCCGAACGATCCCCAGCGATTGAGTCGAGCGCTGGAAGTTTATCGTGTCAGCGGTCAAAGCATGACCGCCCTGCGTTTGCAACAATCTGCGCAAAGTACTGAAGCAGCCGCTTCGGGACTGCAACAATTGCCCTATACTGTCGCGAACTTGGCCATTGCTCCGGCAAATCGCCAGGTACTGCACGAGCGAATTAAACAAAGATTCACTTTAATGTTGGAACAGGGATTCATTGACGAGGTCGTAGCCCTGCGTAATAGAGGAGACCTGCATACCGGGTTGCCGTCTATACGTGCAGTAGGCTATCGCCAAGTCTGGGACTACCTGGATGGCAAGCTGACGTCAGCCGAGATGCAGGAGCGTGGGATCATTGCCACGCGCCAATTGGCGAAACGCCAGTTCACCTGGCTGCGCAGTTGGACTGATCTGCATTGGCTGGACAGTCTGGATTGCGACAATCTGCCGCGCGCCTTGAAATACCTTGGGACCATCTCCATATTGAGCTGAGTCCTTGCAATTGCCGTCTATCCTTGGGGGTGTGACGGCCAAAGCCATCTGATTACCTATTTTTTATATTGAATCCTTAAAGGAGTGCGGCACATGTCAAAAGGGCATTCGCTACAAGACCCTTACTTGAATACTTTACGTAAAGAGAAAGTTGGGGTGTCCATCTACCTGGTCAACGGTATCAAGCTGCAAGGCACGATCGAGTCTTTCGACCAGTTCGTTATCCTGCTGAAAAACACCGTCAGCCAGATGGTCTACAAACACGCCATCTCTACAGTGGTGCCGGTTCGTCCAATTCGTCTGCCTAGCGCAACCGAATCCGATGCAGGTGATGCTGAGCCAGGTAACGCCTGATAGGAGTCTCCTTTGTTCTTTGAGCGCCACGGTGGTGGTGAACGAGCCATTCTCGTTCACTTGGATGGTCAGGACCCTGAGGCGCGCGAAGATCCGCAGGAGTTTCAGGAGTTGGCAATTTCGGCTGGCGCCGAGACCGTCGCGTTTTTCAACGTGCCGCGTCATCGGCCAACCGCCAAAACCCTGATCAGCAGCGGCAAGGTCGAAGAGTTGCGCGACCTGGTCCAGGCCGAACAGGTCGATCTGGTGATTTTCAATCACATCCTCACGCCCAGTCAGGAACGTAACCTCGAACGTATTTTCGAGTGTCGCGTGATCGACCGCACGGGTTTGATTCTCGATATTTTCGCCCAGCGCGCCCGCACCCATGAAGGCAAGCTCCAGGTCGAACTGGCCCAGCTTGAGCACATGAGTACGCGGCTGGTTCGCGGCTGGACTCACCTTGAACGGCAGAAAGGCGGTATCGGCCTGCGCGGTCCGGGTGAAACCCAGCTGGAAACCGACCGGCGCCTGTTGCGGGTTCGCCTGCGGCAGATCAAGGGGCGCCTGGAAAAGGTCCGCAGCCAGCGTGAACAATCGCGCCGTGGCCGCAAACGGGCTGACATTCCGACGGTTTCGCTGGTGGGTTATACCAACGCCGGCAAATCGACGCTGTTCAACTCGGTGACCGACTCCGACGTCTTTGCGGCTGACCAGTTGTTCGCCACCCTCGACCCGACCTTGCGCCGGCTCGAGCTCGATGACCTCGGCCCGATCGTGCTGGCTGACACCGTGGGCTTCATTCGTCACTTGCCGCACAAGCTGGTCGAGGCATTTCGGGCTACGCTCGAAGAGTCGAGCAACTCCGACCTGTTGCTGCACGTGATCGACTCCCATGAGCCTGAGCGCATGGCCCAGATTGAACAGGTCATGGTGGTGCTCGGAGAGATCGGGGCTCAAGACTTGCCGATCCTGGAGGTCTATAACAAACTCGATTTGCTCGAGGGCGTGGAGCCGCAGATTCAGCGCGATGCCGATGGCAAACCGCAGCGGGTCTGGCTTTCGGCGAAAGATGGCACAGGTCTTGATCTGCTCAAGCAGGCCGTGGCCGAGTTGCTTGGCGATGAGTTGTTTGTTGGCACCTTGCGCTTGCCGAACCGATTTGCTCGACTGCGGGCGCAGTTTTTCGAACTCGGTGCGGTACAAAAGGAAGAACACGATGACGAAGGCATCAGCTTGCTGGCCGTTCGTTTGCCACGGGCCGAATTGAATCGGCTGGTGAGTCGCGAAGGTTTGCAACCGATGGAGTTCATCGAGCAACACACTTTGCAATAAAAGCCTGAGAAAGCGGTTGTGCCGCGGTGACAGGCATTCTGTAGCATTGGTCGGCGCGCCGTGGGTGCGTCTTTGCTTTATCAGATGGAGAGCGCTATGGCTTGGAATGAGCCGGGTGGCAACTCGAATAATCAGGATCCTTGGGGTGGCAAGCGTCGTAACAACGGCGACCGCAAGGGGCCACCGGATCTCGACGAGGCCTTCCGAAAGCTGCAGGAAAGCCTGAACGGTTTGTTCGGTGGTGGTAAGAAACGTGGTGGCGACGACGGCGGTGGTCCGGGCAAGAGTGGCGGCTTTGGCGGCCTGCTCGGCATCGGTCTGGTCGTGTTGGCGGCCGTTTGGCTGTACAGCGCGGTCTATGTCGTCGACGAGCAGGAGCAAGCTGTGGTGCTGCGCTTCGGCAAGTACTACGAAACCGTGGGTCCGGGCCTGAACATCTACTTCCCGCCGATCGACAAGAAGTACATGGAGAACGTCACGCGTGAGCGTGCCTACACCAAGCAGGGCCAGATGCTGACCGAAGACGAGAACATCGTCGAAGTGCCGCTGACCGTGCAGTACAAGATCAGCAACCTGCAGGACTTCGTGCTGAGCGTCGATCAGCCGGAAATCAGCCTGCAGCACGCGACCGACAGCGCCTTGCGCCATGTGGTGGGCTCCACCGCGATGGACCAGGTGCTGACCGAAGGTCGTGAGTTGATGGCCAGCGAGATCAAGGAGCGTCTGCAACGCTTCATGGACACGTATCGCACCGGTATCACCGTCACCCAGGTCAACGTTCAGAGCGCAGCGGCACCGCGCGAAGTCCAGGAAGCCTTCGATGACGTGATCCGTGCCCGGGAAGACGAACAGCGTTCGCGCAACCAGGCCGAAACCTATGCCAACGGCGTCGTGCCGGAAGCTCGTGGTCAGGCCCAGCGCATCCTTGAGGATGCCAATGGTTACCGTGACGAGACCGTCTCGCGCGCCAAGGGTGAGGCCGATCGCTTCACCAAGCTGGTCGCCGAGTACCGCAAGGCCCCTGAAGTCACCCGCCAGCGTCTGTATCTGGACACCATGCAGGAAGTCTTCACCAACACCAGCAAGGTTCTCGTGACCGGCAACAAGAACGGCCAGAACAACCTGTTGTACCTGCCTCTGGACAAGATGGTCGAAAGTGGTCGCAGCACCAGCACCCAGGTGAGCAGTGCGGCAGCCACCAGCAATGAAGCGAATGCGCGTGCGGCAGCTGATCTGCAGCAACAGCCAGCACGTACCAGGGAGAGTCGCTGATGAGCAATAAATCGCTGATCGCCCTTATTGTCGGCGTCGTCGTGGCGATCGCTGCCTGGAACTGCTTCTACATCGTGGCTCAGACCGAGCGTGCGGTGTTGCTGCAGTTCGGTCGCGTGGTCCAGGCCGATGTTCAGCCAGGCCTGCACGTGAAAGTGCCTTACGTCAACCAGGTGCGCAAATTCGACGCACGCCTGATGACGCTGGATGCACCGACACAACGCTTCCTGACGCTGGAAAAGAAAGCCGTGATGGTCGATGCCTTCGCCAAGTGGCGCGTGAAGGACGCGGAGCGTTACTACACCGCGACTTCCGGCCTCAAGCAGATCGCCGACGAGCGTTTGTCCCGTCGTCTGGAGTCGGGCCTGCGTGACCAGTTCGGTAAGCGCACGTTGCACGAAGTGGTCTCCGGTGAGCGCGATGCGCTGATGGCGGACATTACTGCTTCGTTGAACAAGATGGCTGAAAAAGAGCTGGGCATCGAAGTGGTCGATGTTCGGGTCAAGACCATCGACCTGCCGAAAGAAGTGAACCGCAGTGTGTTCGAGCGTATGAGCACCGAGCGTGAGCGTGAAGCTCGCGAGCACCGCGCCAAGGGTAACGAACTGGCCGAAGGCATCCGTGCCGACGCCGATCGTCAACGCCGCGTGCTGCTGGCTGAAGCCTATCGTGAATCCGAAGAGGTTCGCGGTGATGGCGATGCCCAGGCTGCTGCGATCTACTCCAAGGCCTACGGTCAGGATCAGGAGTTCTACGCGTTCTACCGTAGCCTGCGCGCCTACCGTGAAAGCTTCGCGAACAAATCCGACGTCATGGTCCTCGACCCAAGCAGCGACTTCTTCCATTACCTGGAAAAAGCCAAGCCTTGATACGGCGTTGACCTGAATTATCCCCCGCCGGGCGGCTAAAACCTCTGGCGGGGTGATCCTTTGGGAAAACGTGTGTATGATGCGGCAGCCGGGAAATTCCCGGCTTTTTTGCGTCTGCATGTTTGATTGCTGTGTTCAAGCAGATGCCGGGCCGATTGGCTCGACAGTTTTTCGAGGAAAGTGGTTGGCGAAGCCGGTAGAAGGGCTTTTCGCTCCGTCGCTCATGCGCGTGGTTTGTGCGCAAGCCGACCATTTTCTGCTTCACTCAAGGCTCGCCGACAGGCTGGTCGCCCGGAGATAGGGGAAGGCGTAATGGCAACGGTAGACCGCTGGCTTCTGCCAGATGGCATCGAAGAAGTACTGCCACCGGAAGCTGCGCGTATTGAAGTCGCGCGTCGTCAGGTGTTGGATCTGTTCCAGAGCTGGGGTTACGAGTTTGTCGTGACTCCCCATATCGAGTACCTGGAATCCCTGCTGACCGGCGCGGGCCAGGACCTGGATCTGCGCACCTTCAAGGTCATCGACCCGCAATCGGGCCGTCAGATGGGTTTCCGCGCCGACATCACGCCGCAAGTGGCGCGCATCGATGCGCACACCCTGCGTCGTGAAGGCCCAAGCCGCCTGTGCTATGCCGGTAGTGTCCTGCACGCTCAGCCTCGCGCCCTGTCGTCCTCGCGCAGCCCGATTCAACTGGGTGCCGAGTTGTACGGCGACGGCAGTCCGAGCAGCGACGTCGAAGTCATCAGCCTGATGCTGGCCATGCTGCAACTGGCCGATGTGCCGGATGTGCACATGGACCTCGGTCATGTTGGCATCTATCGCGGCCTGGCCCGTGCTGCCGGGTTGTCCGGTGAAGTCGAGCAGCAGTTGTTCGATGCCTTGCAACGTAAGGCCATCGACGAGGTCATTACCTTGACCGAAGGCTTGCCTGCCGATCTGTCGGGCATGCTGCGGGCGTTGGTCGACCTGTGTGGCGGTCGTGAAGTGCTGGCTGCGGCCCGCGAGCGTTTGGCCAAGGCGCCGGCCCCTGTTCTGGCAGCGCTGGACGACTTGCTGGCGATTGCCGAGCGGCTGTCCGTGCGTTTCCCTGAGCTGCCGCTGTATTTCGACCTGGGCGAGCTGCGTGGCTACCACTACCACACCGGTGTGGTGTTCGCTGTGTTCGTACCGGGTGTTGGCCAGTCCATTGCCCAGGGCGGTCGTTACGACGACATCGGCGCCGACTTCGGTCGCGCCCGTCCGGCGACCGGCTTCTCCACCGATTTGAAAACCCTGGTGACCCTGGGGCGTGCTGAGATCGAGCTACCGTCTGGCGGTATCTGGATGCCTGACAGTACGGATGCGGCACTCTGGCAGCAGGTTTGCCAGTTGCGCAGTGAGGGTCAGCGTGTCGTTCAGGCATTGCCTGGACAACCTTTGGCCGCCGCCCGTGAAGCGGACTGCGACCGGCAATTGATTCAGCAGAACGGGCTTTGGCAAGTATCGCCACTGGCTTCTTGAGTTTTCCTGCCGGCTGCCGCCGGCACCAAGTTTGCGCGAATGAGGACAAGTGTTATGGGTAAGAATGTCGTAGTCCTGGGCACCCAATGGGGTGATGAGGGCAAAGGCAAGATCGTTGATCTGCTGACCGAACATGCTGCCGCCGTAGTGCGCTACCAGGGTGGCCACAACGCTGGCCACACCCTGGTGATCGACGGTGAGAAGACCGTCTTGCACCTGATTCCGTCGGGCGTGCTGCGCGAAGGCGTGCAGTGCCTGATCGGCAACGGCGTGGTGGTTGCACCCGACGCTCTGCTGCGGGAAATCACCAAGCTGGAAGAGAAGGGTGTACCGGTGCGCGAGCGCCTGCGTATCAGCCCATCCTGCCCGCTGATCCTGTCCTTCCACGTTGCGCTGGACCAGGCCCGTGAAAAGGCCCGTGGCGAGCTGAAGATCGGTACTACCGGTCGTGGCATCGGCCCGGCATACGAAGACAAGGTTGCACGTCGTGGCCTGCGTGTTGGCGACCTGCTCAACATGCCGCGCTTTGAAGACAAGTTGCGTGAACTGGTGGATTACCACAACTTCATGCTGGTTGGTTACTACAAAGAGCCAGCCATCGACTTCGACAAGACCCTGGCCGAGTGCAAAGAATACGCTGAGCTGCTCAAGCCGCTGATGCTGGACGTGACTGCCGAGCTGCACGACCTGCGTCGTGCTGGCAAAGACATCATGTTTGAAGGCGCCCAAGGTTCGTTGCTGGACATCGACCACGGTACCTACCCGTACGTGACCAGTTCCAACACCACCGCTGGCGGCGTTGCTACCGGTTCGGGTGTCGGCCCTATGTTCCTGGACTACATCCTGGGCATCACCAAGGCTTACACCACCCGTGTAGGTTCGGGTCCATTCCCGACGGAGCTGTTCGACGAAGTCGGCGCGCACCTGGCTAAACAAGGTCACGAGTTCGGCGCGACTACCGGCCGTGCCCGTCGTTGTGGCTGGTTCGACGCCGTTATCCTGCGTCGCGCTATCGATGTGAACAGCATCTCGGGCATCTGCCTGACCAAGCTGGACGTGCTCGACGGTCTGGAAACCATCAACATCTGCGTCGGCTACAAAGATGCAGAAGGCAAGGCCGTTGCCCCGACTGACGCTGACAGCTATGTAGGCCTGCAGCCTGTGTACGAAGAAGTGCCGGGCTGGACTGAATCGACCGTGGGTGCCAAAACCCTGGAAGAGCTGCCAGCTAACGCCCGTGCTTACATCAAGCGCGTCGAAGAGCTGATCGGCGCGCCGATCGACATTATTTCGACGGGCCCGGACCGCAACGAAACCATCGTCCTGCGCCATCCGTTTGCTTGATAAGTCGTTGATGTAAAACACAAAGGCCCCTTCATTGGGGCCTTTGTCGTTTATGCCTGCTGGACGGCATGACCTTTGCTATTAGCTTTGCCTAAAACGTCACTTTTGGCGTGCCATCAATTTAATGGCGCTTTTGCAGAGGGATATCAAGTGTCGGCCGTTCTCTCATTGTTACAGAGCCGTTTGTTGCGGCCCGTGTTCGTTACCCTTGGTATCGCCCTTTTGGTGCAGGTGCTGGTAGCTGTCGCTCTGACCCGGAGCACGGTGACCGCGCTGGAAGCCGATCTGGGCCTGCGCCTGGGCGCGGACAGTCAAAAGCTTTCCGCTGAGCTTGAGCAGGCGGGACGCGAAGTCACGTCGAGCCTCGACAGTCTCTCTACCAGTACGCGTCAGCGCCTGACCGCCGGTTTGTCCTCGCGTCTTGAGCAGGAGCAGGCGCAATTGCGTTCGACCCTGGAAAAGGACCTGAAGGACTCCGCCAGCGACATGGCGCAGCTTCTGGCTTCCGTCGCGCCTCGCGCCATGTGGGACAACGACATTCCGACACTTTCCGAGTTCGCCCGCCGGGCCCAGCGCAATCCCAATGTGCTGTTCGTGGTGTATGACGACGCCACCGGTCAGCACCTGACGCGCTACCTCAATCGGGAAAACCCGATCAACAAGGCGCTGCTGGAAAAAGGCCAGGGCGAGCGTGCGCTGGACAAGGTACTGGATGCGGCGAAGAACGATCCTTCGGTGTTCTACATCGAGGCCCCGATCAATCCTAACGGCGTAGAAATCGGCAAGGTCCTGATGGGGGTCTCGACGGCTTCCGTGGAGACTGATCTGGCGGCCCTCGACAAGCGCTTCTCGGCGTTGATCGCCAGCAGCGATCAACTGGTGGGCGACAGCCTCAAGGGTGCGGCTGCCGACAGCGCAACGGCCATGCGCTCGCGTCTGCAGTTGGCGCAGTCCACGGCGGCGGAAATGAAGGCCAATATCACCAGCACCGTGCAGGAAGCTGCTACGACATTGCGCTGGCGCATCGGCGTGTGTCTGGCGGTGGTGGGCTTCGGTGTCCTGCTGTTGTTGGCGGTGGTGCTCGGTCGCCGAGTGGTCAATCGCCTGAAAATGCTGATCGTTGCCATGGATGACCTGGCGGCGGGTGAGGGTGATCTGACCAAACGTGTGCAGATCAACAGCAAGGATGAAATCGGCGACATGGCCTCGGCGGTCAATCGCTTTGTGGATAAGTTGCAGCCGATCGTGCGTGAGGCGGGGGATGTCGCCCAGCGCACCGGCGTGGAGATCGGCGCCATGACCTTGCGCAACGCCGGTGCGGACGCGGCGGCTGGCATGCAGCGCGACGAGGTGGCGGAGAGTTTGCGCGCCTTGTCGCAAATGGCTGATGAGGCGCAGTCGGAAAGCCATGCCATGCAGGCGGCGCTGAAGCAGGTGGTGGACATTCGTCAGGCCACCGATGAAAACACCCGGACCTCGGCGAAAGTCGGCAGCCTGATCGAGGAGCTGGCGGGTCAGGTCAACACTGGCGCGCAAGTGATCGAGCGCCTGGCGCAGCAAAGTGAGCAGATCGAGGTGGTGCTGACGGTGATTCACGGCATCGCCGAACAAACCAACCTGCTGGCGCTGAACGCAGCGATTGAGGCGGCGCGTGCCGGCGAGACCGGGCGCGGGTTTGCCGTGGTGGCCGATGAGGTGCGGGCGCTGGCGAGCAAGACGCAAAGCTCCACCGGCGATATTCAGGCGCACATCGTGGCCTTGCAGCAAGGTGCGCGCGAGGCGGTGGCGGCGATTGGTCAGGCCGGGCGTCAGGCCAGTGAGGGTTTGCTGGTGCTGCGTGACAGTGCGCGGCTGCAGCAGTCGGTGCAGGCATCCGTCGAGCAGGTCCATGCGGCGATCGGTTTGGCTACCCAGGCTGCAGCGCATCAGGCGCAGGGCGCGCAGGCAGTTCGGGGGCGGGTGCAGACCATTCATGCCCAGGCCGAGAAAGCGGCGCAAGCTGTCGTGGAGACTACGGCGAGCGGCAAGGTGCTCGATGGTCTGGCGGCGCAGTTGAAGGCGAGCCTGGGGCAGTTCAGGGCTTAATGCTGTTTCAGGGATGGCCTCATTGCGAGCAAGCTCGCTCCCACATTTGATCCGGGGTGTTCACAAACTTTGTGTCCACCATCGAAACCTGTGGGAGCGAGCTTGCTCGCGATGACGGTCTTAGCGGCTCAGATACATCCGGGTCGTCAGTAGATAGACCGGCAACCCCGACACCAATATCAACAACGCCGCATAAGGCGCCGCCGCCGCAAACTCCACATTCGCGGTATGCGCCCAGACTTCCGTCGCCAGTGTATTGAGCCCGGTGGGGCTCAGCAGCAAGGTCGCCGTCAGCTCCTTCATCGCATCCAGGAACACCAGGGCAAAAGCCGCCCCCAGCGCCGGGAAAATAATCGGCAGTGTCACTCGGCAGAAGGCACTGAATGACGAGGCTCCCAGCGTGCGCGCCGCCTCCTCAAGCTGCGGTGCCGCCTTGTTCAGGGCGGTGCGGATCGGCGCCTGGGCCAGCGGCAGAAACAGCAGGGCATAGGCGATCAGCAGCAATGCCGAAGTCTGGTAAAGCATCGGCACGTAGTGCAGTGCGAAATACACCAGGGTCAGGGCAATGACCAGCCCCGGCAGCGCGTGCAGCAGATAGGGCAGGCGCTCGGCCCAGATCGCCAGTTGGCCTTTGTAGCGCACGACCAGCAGGCCGACCGGCACCGCCAGCACCAGGCACAGAGCAGCGCCACCCAGCGACAGAGCGAGGGACGACAGCAATGCTTCGCCGATTGCCGCTACGGGAAAGGCTGCCGATGTTCCTACCGCCAACCAGTAGACCAGCATCCCCAGTGGAATCCCGCTGCCAATGATTGCCAGCAACAGGCAATAAAGCTGTCCCGCCACAGCCCAGGGTCCCAGTTGAACCTGTTCCGCGCGTCGCGCCGCACCCTGTCCGGTGCGCACGTGTCGACCCTTGCCGCGCACACGCAGCTCCAGCCACAGCAGCGCCAGGCACAACATCAGCAGTACGGCGGAGAGCATCGCCGCGTTGGCATTGCTGAACTCCAACTCAAACTGCTGATAGATCGCCGTGGTGAAGGTTTGCAGGCCGATGATCGACAAGGCGCCGAACTCCACCAGCATGTGCAGGGCAATCAGCAACGAACCCGCCAGCAGCGAAGGCCAGAGCAGGGGCAGGGTGACGCGAAAGAACACGCCCCAGCGATTTTGCCCCAGTGTGCGAGCCGACTCTTCCAGGGACGGATCGAGATTGCGCAAGGTTGCCGCCACGGGCAGAAAGATCAACGGATACTTGGACAGGCTCATCACCAGGATCGCCCCGCCGAGTCCTTCGAAATGAGCGCTGAGGGAAACCCATGTGAAACTGCTGACAAAGGCCGGTACGGCAAACGGCAGGCAGAGAATCACGCCCCACAATCGTCGGCCCGGCAGATTGCTGCGCTCGAGCAACCAGGCCAGCGACAAGCCGATCACCCCGCAAACAATGGTGACGCCAATCATCAGTGCGAGTGTGTTGCGCAGCAAGCCGAACACATAAGGTCGCCATAGCAAATGCAGTGCTTCTGCCCAGCCTGCTTGCCAGGCTTTGAGTCCGACATAGGCCAGCGGCAGGAGGCTGAGGACGACCAACAGCAAGACCGGCAACACCAACCCTATGGGAGGACGCTTGCGGCGGGGCGCGTTGTTGCTGCGCAGACTGGTGGCAGATAGCGATGCGCTCATCAGTTCAAGCCAACGTCACGTTCCAGGTCCAGGGCTTCTTCGGCATTGCCGAGGTCGGCTGGCGTGACTTTCGGCGCTTGCAACTCGCTGAATGGCTTGAGTCCGCGATCAGACTCCATGCCTTTGTGCAGCGGGTATTCGGCGGTGGTCTGGGTGATCACGCGCTGGCCTTCCTCGCTGGCCATGTAGGCGAGCAACTGCTGTGCTTCCTTGGGGTGTTTGCTGGATTTGAGCACCGCAGCACTGGAAACCGTGATCAGTCCGCCGACATCGCCACCGCTGAAGTAATGCAGTTTCGAGTCGAGCTGGCCTTTTTCACGCTGCAGGGCGAACCAGTAGTAATTGTTGACGAGTACGGTGGCGACTTCGCCATTTTCTACCGCTTTCAATGCAACCATGTTGTTGCTGTAGGTCTTGCCGAATGCTCGCAGACCGGTCAGCCACTCTTCGGCTGCGTCCATGCCGTGCACCTTGATGATCGCGACCGCTTGCTCCTGGAAGGCGCCGCTGGTGGGTACGAAGCCGACCTTGCCTTGCCATTTCGGGTCGGAAAATTCCATCACCGAGGTCGGCAAGTCTTTTTCATCGATCAGCTTGGGGTTGAACGCAACGACGCGCACCCGGGCGGTCACGCCAATCCAGGTGCCGTTGCCGGCGACGTATTCCTTGGGCAGAACGGCCAGTGTGGTGTCATCGGTCTTGGCCAGCAGGCCTTGTTCGCCGAGTTTGTTCAGGGGTGGCGATTCTTCGGTGTAGATCACGTCGGCGGGGGAGCGATCGCCTTCTTCGACGATCTGGCTGGCGAGCTGGTTGCTGCTGCCTTTGCGCACATTGACGTGGATCCCGGTCTTGGCTTCGAAGGCCTTGGCGACTGCGTCGCCGACTTCTTTGTGCTGGCCGTTGTAGAGGGTCAGGGCAACCGGATCGGCGGCTTGGGTGAGGGGAGTGGCGAGTGCCAGGCCGAGGAGGGTGGTGATCAGGCCGCGGCGCAGGGTATTTCGAAACATCATTCGCAGGGTTCCTCACTGTCACATTGCAAAAACTTGTAACAATGATAAACGATATTGTTTCTCAAATGCGCCGATAAATCCTGTAGGAGCGAGCTTGCTCGCGATGGGCGTGAACGAAAACGAGGGGTGTCTGGAGAAATGCGTCGCCTGTACATCCATCGCGAGCAAGCTCGCTCCTACAGAGGGGGGGGGCGTGTTGTTTTTCAGGTGTCAGAAACGCAAAAACCCGCTTTCGCGGGTTTTTGTGAAATCCAAGGTCGTAACCTTGAATTTGAATTGGTGCCCAGAAGAAGACTCGAACTTCCACGACCGTAAGGTCACCAGCACCTGAAGCTGGCGTGTCTACCAATTTCACCATCTGGGCATTCATCTTCAGCGTTGCCGCTGTTGATGTGGCGCACTATACGGAGAGCGTTTTGATCTGTAAACCCCTGATTTTAAAATTAATAAATCAGCGGTCAAAAATGCAAAAACCCGCTTTCGCGGGTTTTTGTGTGAGCCTTGAAATTGAACTAATCTCAAGCTCGAAATTGGTGCCCAGAAGAAGACTCGAACTTCCACGACCTTGCGGTCACCAGCACCTGAAGCTGGCGTGTCTACCAATTTCACCATCTGGGCAGTATCGGCAACGTTGTCCGTCGTCGATGGCGCGCACTATACGGAGCGTCTTTTTAACTGTAAACCCCCGGCCTCAAAAAAACCTGAAAAAATTCACCAACGGTCTGCAATTCAGCTTTGAGGTGTCGATACAGGGCTTTAGATGGGTCGTCTTAGCTTGAAATTTCCCGTTTCATTACGCCTATGCCAAACTAACCCGCATATAGACAAGGTGAAAACTCTCTAATGGCCGATTGGCAGTCCCTCGATCCCGAGGCCGCTCGTGAAGCGGAAAAATATGAAAACCCTATTCCTAGCCGCGAACTGATCCTTCAGCACCTTGCTGATCGAGGTTCGCCTGCTAACCGCGAGCAACTGGTCGAAGAGTTTGGTCTGACCACAGAAGACCAGATCGAAGCCCTGCGCCGCCGTCTGCGCGCCATGGAGCGCGATGCTCAACTCATCTATACCCGTCGCGGCACTTATGCACCGGTGGACAAGCTTGACCTGATCCTGGGTCGCATCAGCGGTCACCGCGACGGCTTCGGCTTCCTGGTGCCGGACGACGGCAGTGACGACCTGTTCATGAGCCCGGCGCAGATGCGTCTGGTGTTCGACGGTGACCGTGCCCTGGCCCGGGTATCCGGCCTGGACCGTCGTGGTCGCCGCGAAGGCATGATCGTCGAAGTGGTGTCCCGCGCTCACGAAACCATCGTCGGCCGCTACTTCGAAGAGGGCGGCATCGGTTTCGTGGTTGCCGACAATCCGAAGATCCAGCAGGAAGTGCTGGTGACGCCAGGTCGTAACGCCAACGCGCAGATCGGTCAGTTCGTCGAAGTTAAGATCACTCACTGGCCGACGCCACGCTTCCAGCCGCAAGGCGACGTGGTTGAAGTCGTGGGCAACTACATGGCGCCGGGCATGGAGATCGATGTTGCCCTGCGTACCTACGACATTCCTCACGTCTGGCCTGACGCCGTGCTCAAGGAAGCCGGCAAGCTCAAGCCGGAAGTCGAAGAGAAAGACAAAGAGAAGCGCATCGACCTGCGTCATCTGCCGTTCGTCACCATCGATGGCGAAGATGCCCGCGACTTCGACGATGCGGTCTATTGCGAAGCCCGTCCGGGCAAGCTGCGCCTGTTCTCGGGCGGCTGGAAGCTGTACGTGGCGATTGCCGACGTATCCAGCTACGTGAAACTCGGTTCGGCGCTGGATGCCGAAGCGCAGGTTCGCGGCAACTCGGTGTACTTCCCCGAGCGCGTGATTCCGATGCTGCCTGAGCAGCTGTCCAACGGTTTGTGCTCGCTGAACCCGCAAGTCGATCGCCTGGCCATGGTTTGCGAGATGACCATCTCCAAGTCCGGTGAAATGACCGACTACTGCTTCTACGAAGCGGTGATTCACTCCCATGCGCGCCTGACCTACAACAAGGTCAGCGCGATGCTGGAAACGCCGAAAGCCACCGAAGGGCGCAAGCTGCGCGGTGAATACACCGACGTGGTGCCGCACCTCAAGCAGCTGTACTCGCTGTACAAGGTGTTGCTGGCGGCCCGTCACGTACGTGGCGCGATCGATTTCGAAACCCAGGAAACCCGGATCATCTTCGGTTCCGAGCGCAAGATCGCCGAAATTCGTCCGACCGTGCGCAACGATGCGCACAAGCTGATCGAGGAATGCATGCTGGCGGCCAACGTGGCCACCGCCGAATTCCTGAAGAAACACGAAATTCCGGCGCTGTATCGCGTTCACGATGGCCCGCCACCGGAGCGCCTGGAAAAGCTGCGCGCGTTCCTCGGCGAGCTCGGCCTGTCCCTGCACAAAGGCAAGGACGGTCCGTCGCCGAAGGATTACCAGGCACTGCTGGCCGGCATCAAGGATCGTCCGGATTTCCACCTGATCCAGACTGTCATGCTGCGTTCGTTGAGCCAGGCGGTGTACAGCGCCGATAACCAGGGCCACTTCGGCCTGAATTACGAGGCGTACACCCACTTCACTTCGCCGATCCGCCGCTACCCGGACTTGCTCACGCACCGGGCGATTCGCAGCGTGATCCATTCGAAGCAGAACACCCCGCACGTTCGCCGTGCCGGTGCGATGACCATTCCGAAAGCGCGCATCTATCCGTACGACGAAGCGGCCCTGGAGCAACTCGGCGAGCAGTGCTCGATGAGCGAGCGCCGTGCCGACGAAGCGACCCGCGATGTAGTGAACTGGCTCAAGTGCGAGTTCATGAAAGATCGCGTTGGCGAGTCGTTCCCGGGTGTGATCACCGCTGTGACCGGTTTTGGTCTGTTCGTCGAACTGACCGATATCTACGTCGAAGGCCTGGTGCACGTCACCGCACTGCCGGGCGATTACTACCACTTCGATCCTGTGCACCACCGCCTGGCCGGTGAGCGTACCGGTCGCAGCTTCCGCTTGAGCGATACCGTGGAAGTGCGCGTCATGCGCGTCGACCTCGACGAGCGCAAGATCGACTTCGAGATGGCCGAGAAAACCATCAGCGCGCCGATCGGCCGCAAGAAGCGTGGTACCGAAAGCACAGCACCCGCTGCGAAAGTCGAAGCAGAACCGGCCCCGGCGAAAACCGGTCGTCGTCCTGCCAAGGAAAAGGCTGTAGAGGCCTATCGCCCGAGCGATGCAGCGGCGAAAAATGCCGAAGTGCGCAAAAGTCGTGAAATGAAGCAGGCGTTGCTCGCCGGTGCGAAAAGCGGCGGTAAAGCGGCGTCTGGGGGAAAGACCAGTCGGTCGACGCCTGACAAGGCCGTCGGCGGCAAGCCGGCCAAACCGAGCAAACATCGTAAAGGCCCGCCAAAAGCGGGCTCGGCTCCAGCCAAGAGTGGCGGGGCGCGTAAACCTAAGGCCAAGCCATGAGTCAGTTGGAAAAGATCTACGGCGTACATGCTGTAGAAGCGTTGTTGCGTCACCACCCGAAACGCGTGAAGCAGATCTGGTTGGCCGAAGGTCGCAATGACCCTCGGGTCCAGACGCTGATTGAGTTGGCCAACGAAAACCGGGTGCAGGTCGGCCAGGCCGAGCGCCGTGAAATGGACGCCTGGGTTGAAGGCGTGCACCAGGGTGTGGTCGCGGACGTGAGTCCGAGCCAGGTCTGGGGTGAGGCGATGCTCGACGAGCTGCTCGATCGCACCGACGGCGCACCGTTGTTGCTGGTGCTCGACGGTGTGACCGATCCGCACAACCTCGGCGCCTGCCTGCGCTCCGCCGATGCGGCGGGCGCGCTGGCCGTGATCGTGCCGAAGGACAAGTCAGCGACCCTGACTCCGGTTGTACGAAAAATCGCCTGCGGTGCGGCGGAAGTGATTCCGCTGGTTGCCGTGACCAACCTGGCGCGCACCCTGGAAAAGCTCCAGCAGCGCGGCTTGTGGGTTGTCGGCACGGCCGGTGAAGCTGAGGTCAGCCTGTATGACCAGGATCTGACCGGCCCGACCATCCTGATCATGGGTGCCGAAGGCAAGGGCATGCGTCGCCTGACCCGCGAGCATTGCGACTACCTGGTCAACCTGCCGATGGCCGGTAGCGTCAGCAGTCTCAACGTTTCTGTGGCGACGGGTGTCTGCCTGTTCGAAGCGCAGCGTCAGCGCAGTGTCAAAGCCAAGGCTGCTGCCAAAAAATCCTGACCTGCTGCAAATCTCCTGTGGGAGTGAGCTTGCTCGCGATAGCGGTGTAACATTCAGCATTAATGTCGAATGTTGCGACCCCATCGCGAGCAAGCTCGCTCCCACAGTGTTTTTGTAGTGAGGGAAAGATTGGGGTTGTTCAAATAATCGCCAATTACCTTGCGCCTCCCTCGCCCCTTCTCTACAATTGCGCCCCTTGCTGTGATGGCAGGCACCAACGTGTCTAGCGTCCGCAAGTCCATAAGTGTCATTCACTCCTTGTCTGACCGCTTTTGAGCGGCAGGCTACAACCCGTAAGGAGCATTCATGCGTCATTACGAAATCATCTTTTTGGTCCACCCGGATCAAAGCGAGCAAGTCGGCGGCATGGTTGAGCGTTACACCAAGCTGATCGAAGAAGACGGCGGCAAAATCCACCGTCTGGAAGATTGGGGCCGTCGTCAACTGGCCTACGCAATCAACAATGTTCACAAGGCTCACTACGTGATGCTGAACGTTGAGTGCACCGGCAAGGCCCTGGCCGAGCTGGAAGACAACTTCCGCTACAACGATGCAGTGATCCGTAACCTGGTCATCCGTCGCGACGAAGCCGTTACCGGCCAGTCCGAGATGCTCAAGGCTGAAGAAAACCGCAGTGAGCGCCGTGAGCGTCGCGACCGTCCTGAGCACGAAGGCGCTGAAAGCGCTGATAGTGATGACAGCGACAACAGCGATAACGCTGACGAGTAATCCACGGACCTTTTAAGGAGCCAATTACATGGCACGTTTCTTCCGTCGTCGTAAATTCTGCCGCTTCACCGCTGAAGACGTGAAAGAGATCGATTACAAAGATCTCAACACTCTGAAAGCCTACGTATCCGAGACCGGCAAAATCGTTCCAAGCCGCATCACCGGTACCAAAGCTCGTTATCAGCGTCAGCTGGCCACCGCTATCAAGCGCGCCCGCTTCCTGGCCCTGCTGGCCTACACCGACAGCCACGGCCGCTGAGACCAGGCAGTCGACACGTAGCAAAGGATTGAATGCATGCGGGCCATAGCTGAGTTCATCATGCGCGGCCGTATGCAGGCCACTCTGGTAGTGGCTGGATGCGCGGCATTGCCGTTGTTGTATTGGTTGGGTGCTGCCGCCGGATGCCTTGTGCTCCTGCGGCGCGGATTGAGGGACGCCCTGGGCGTTCTTGCTCTGGGACTGCTGCCGGCATTGGCCTGGTGGCTTTACTCCGACGACCCACGGGCACTTCTGGTGCTGCTGGGGTCTGCGAGCCTTGCGTTGGTTTTGCGCGCAAGCGAGTCCTGGAACCGCGTGCTGCTGGTCAGCATAGCGATGGGAGTGGTGTTTTCAGTGGTGTTGGGGACAGCTTTTGCTCCCCAGATCGAGATGCTGGCGCAGGCTTTGATCAAAGTCATGCCGTCGCTACTCGGTGATGTCTACCAGAAGTTGTCGGTAGACGAACAAGCGCGTTTCGCGTCCCTGATTGCACCGGTCCTGACCGGCCTGATTGCGGCGTTGTTGCAAATCGTCAGCTTGCTGAGCCTGCTTGTCGGGCGTTACTGGCAGGCGTTGTTGTACAACCCGGGCGGTTTTGGTCGCGAGTTTCGCGCCATCCGCATCCCGCTGTTGCCGGCGATGTTGCTGCTGGCGTGCATGCTTCTGGGGCCGAATCTCGGTTCACAGATGGCCATGTTGACGCCGTTGTGCAGCGTACCGCTGGTGTTCGCCGGGCTGGCCCTGATTCACGGGCTGGTGGCGCAGAAGCGACTGGCCAGGTTCTGGCTGGTGGGGTTGTACGTGACGCTGTTGCTGTTCATGCAACTGATCTATCCGTTGCTGGTGGTCCTGGCCATCGTCGACAGCCTGATTGATTTTCGCGGTCGTTCGGCACCGAAAGATGCCGATAACGCGAACGGTGAAGGTTAAAAGTTAAGAGGATTTTCACATGCAACTGATCCTTCTGGAAAAAGTCACCAACCTGGGCAACCTGGGTGACAAAGTGAACGTTAAGGCTGGTTACGGTCGTAACTACCTGCTGCCTTACGGCAAAGCTACCGCTGCGACCCCAGCCAACCTGGCTGCGTTCGAAGAGCGTCGCGCTGAGCTGGAAAAAGCTGCAGCAGATCGCAAAGCATCGGCTGAAAGCCGCGCTGCCCAACTGGCCGAGCTGGAAGTGACCATCACTGCCACCGCTGGCGACGAAGGCAAGCTGTTCGGTTCGATCGGTACTCACGACATCGCTGACGCACTGACCGCCTCCGGCGTTGAAGTGCAGAAGAGCGAAGTTCGTCTGCCGAACGGCACCATCCGCAACGTAGGCGAATTCGACGTAGCCGTGCACCTGCACGCCGAAGTTGAAGCCACCGTACGCGTTGTCGTGGTAGCAGCTTAAGCAGCACTTGTCGGCTGGCACCCTCGGGTGCTTGCCGGTAACATCGGGCACGATCCTGTTTACAGGTCGTGCCCTTTGTCTTTCTGAAACCTCTGCTTTTTATCACCAAGAACCAAGTGGCCATGAACGATATCTCCGCTCCTGAGCAATACGATCTGCAAACCGCCGCGCTGAAAGTGCCGCCGCATTCCATCGAAGCCGAACAGGCTGTACTCGGTGGTCTGATGCTGGACAACAACGCCTGGGAGCGTGTGCTCGATCAAGTCTCCGACGGCGATTTCTATCGACATGACCACCGCCTGATTTTCCGTGCGATCGCCAAGCTGGCCGATCAGAACATGCCGATCGATGTCGTGACCCTGTCCGAGCAACTGGACAAGGAAGGTCAGACTTCGCAAGTCGGTGGCCTCGGTTACCTCGGTGAACTGGCGAAAAACACCCCGTCCGTCGCCAACATCAAGGCCTATGCGCAGATCGTTCGCGAACGGGCGACGTTGCGCCAGCTGATCGGTATCAGTACCGAAATCGCCGACAGCGCGTTCAACCCTGAAGGTCGTACCGCCGCGGAGATTCTCGACGAGGCTGAACGGCAGATCTTCCAGATCGCCGAGGCCCGACCGAAAACCGGTGGCCCGGTGGGCGTCAACGACCTGCTGACCAAGGCCATCGACCGCATCGACACCCTGTTCAACACCGACAACGCCATCACCGGCCTGTCCACCGGCTACACCGACCTCGACGAGAAAACCAGCGGCCTGCAACCGTCCGACCTGATCATCGTCGCTGGCCGTCCATCCATGGGTAAAACCACCTTTGCGATGAACCTGGTGGAAAACGCCGTGTTGCGCAGCGAGAAGGCCGTCCTGGTTTACTCCCTCGAGATGCCAGGTGAATCGCTGATCATGCGTATGTTGTCTTCCCTGGGGCGTATCGACCAGACCAAGGTCCGTTCCGGCCAGCTGGAAGATGACGACTGGCCGCGCCTGACCTCGGCGGTCAACCTGCTCAACGACCGCAAGCTGTTCATCGACGATACCGCTGGCATCAGTCCGTCGGAAATGCGCGCCCGGACCCGCCGTCTGGTGCGTGAACACGGTGATGTTGGCCTGATCATGATCGACTACCTGCAACTGATGCAGATCCCGGGCTCCAGCGGTGACAACCGGACCAACGAGATTTCCGAGATCTCCCGATCCCTGAAAGCCCTGGCCAAGGAATTCAACTGCCCGGTGGTGGCGCTCTCGCAGCTCAACCGTTCCCTGGAGCAGCGGCCAAACAAGCGCCCGGTGAACTCCGACTTGCGGGAATCCGGAGCGATCGAGCAGGACGCCGACGTGATCATGTTCGTTTACCGCGACGAGGTGTATCACCCGGAGACCGAGCACAAGGGCATCGCCGAAATCATCATCGGCAAGCAGCGTAACGGGCCGATCGGCTTTATCCGCCTGGCGTTCATCGGCAAGTACACCCGCTTCGAGAACCTGGCGCCGGGTAGCTACAATTTCGATGATGACGAATAATTTGTAGCGTCTGATCGGTCCTCATCGCGAGCAAGCTCGCTCCCACAAGGATCACGCCGAACTTGTGGGAGCGAGCTTGCTCGCGATGGGGTCACCGCAATTTCCGACCATGGCCGTCGGAATTGGTCAAAATTTGTGCTATATTCCGCGCCCGCGAAATTCAATGAAAGCCAACACCGGTTATCGACATGCAAGCAGCCAAGCCGTTATTTGACTATCCCAAGTACTGGGCCGAATGTTTCGGGCCAGCGCCGTTCCTGCCCATGAGCAGGGAGGAGATGGATCAGCTCGGCTGGGATTCCTGCGACATCATCATCGTCACCGGTGATGCCTACGTCGACCACCCGTCGTTCGGCATGGCGATCATCGGCCGGCTGCTGGAGTCCCAGGGCTTCCGCGTCGGGATCATTGCCCAGCCGAACTGGCAGTCCAAAGACGATTTCATGAAGCTCGGCGAGCCGAACCTGTTCTTCGGTGTCGCGGCCGGCAACATGGACTCCATGATCAACCGCTACACCGCAGACAAGAAAATCCGTTCCGACGACGCGTACACGCCGGGTGGCCTGGCCGGCAAGCGTCCGGACCGCGCCAGCCTGGTCTACAGCCAGCGCTGCAAGGAAGCCTACAAGCACGTGCCGATCGTGCTCGGCGGCATCGAAGCGTCCCTGCGCCGCATCGCCCACTACGACTACTGGCAGGACCGTGTACGCAACTCGATCCTGATCGACGCCTGCGCCGACATCCTGCTCTACGGCAACGCCGAACGTGCGATCGTCGAAGTGGCCCAGCGTCTGTCCTACGGTCACAAGATCGAAGACATCACCGACGTGCGCGGCACCGCGTTCATTCGTCGTGACACACCGCAAGGCTGGTACGAAGTCGACTCCACGCGCATCGACCGTCCGGGCAAGATCGACAAGATCATCAACCCGTACGTCAACACCCAGGACACCCAGGCCTGCGCCATCGAGCAGGAAAAAGGTCCGGTTGAAGATCCGCAGGAAGCCAAGGTCGTGCAGATCCTGGCCAGCCCGCGCATGACCCGCGACAAGACCGTGATTCGTCTGCCGTCGGTGGAAAAGGTCCGCAATGACGCAGTGCTCTACGCCCACGCCAACCGCGTGTTGCACCTGGAAACCAACCCGGGCAACGCCCGTGCGCTGGTGCAGAAGCACGGCGAAGTCGACGTCTGGTTCAACCCGCCACCGATTCCGATGACCACCGAAGAAATGGACTACGTGTTCGGCATGCCTTATGCGCGCATTCCGCACCCGGCGTATGGCAAGGAAAAAATCCCGGCCTACGACATGATCCGTTTCTCGGTGAACATCATGCGTGGCTGCTTCGGCGGCTGCACCTTCTGCTCGATCACCGAGCACGAAGGCCGGATCATCCAGAACCGTTCCCACGAGTCGATCATTCGCGAAATCGAAGAAATTCGTGACAAGGTTCCGGGCTTTACCGGCGTGATTTCCGACCTCGGCGGCCCGACCGCGAACATGTACCGCATTGCCTGCAAGAGCCCGGAAATCGAATCCGCTTGCCGCAAGCCATCGTGCGTGTTCCCTGGCATCTGCCCGAACCTGAACACCGACCACTCGGCGCTGATTCAGCTGTACCGCAGCGCCCGTGAATTGCCGGGTGTGAAGAAGATCCTGATCGCTTCCGGCCTGCGCTATGACCTCGCGGTCGAGTCGCCGGAGTACGTCAAGGAGTTGGTGACCCACCACGTCGGTGGCTACCTGAAGATCGCCCCCGAACACACCGAGGAAGGTCCGCTCAACCAGATGATGAAACCGGGCATCGGCAGCTATGACAAGTTCAAGCGCATGTTCGAGAAGTACTCCAAGGAAGCGGGCAAGGAGCAGTACCTGATTCCGTACTTCATCGCCGCCCACCCGGGCACCACCGATGAAGACATGATGAACCTGGCCCTGTGGCTCAAGGGCAACGGCTTCCGTGCCGACCAGGTGCAGGCGTTCTACCCGTCGCCGATGGCCACCGCCACCGCGATGTACCACTCGGGCAAGAACCCGCTGCGCAAGGTCACCTACAAGAGTGACGCGGTGACCATCGTCAAGAGCGAGGAGCAGCGCCGACTGCACAAGGCGTTCTTGCGTTATCACGACCCGAAAGGCTGGCCGATGCTGCGTGAGGCACTGACCCGCATGGGCCGCGCCGACCTGATCGGGCCGGGCAAGAACCAGTTGATTCCTTTGCATCAGCCGTCGACTGACAGCTACCAGAGCGCCCGTCGCAAGAACTCGACGCCGGCGGGCAGCCATAAGGTTGCAGGGGAAAAGACCACCAAGATCCTGACCCAGCACACCGGCCTGCCACCGCGTGCCAGCGATGGCGGCAACCCGTGGGACAAGCGCGAACAGGCCAAGGCTGCGGCGTTCGCCCGCAACCAGCAGGCGGCCAAGGAACGCAAGGATGCGGCCAAAGGCAAGGGGCCAAAGCCGACCCGCAAGCCGGTCGTGCCGCGCTAAGCCTCGCTTGAACTGAACAGAACGCCAACCTTCGGGTTGGCGTTTTGCGTTTCAGGGTTCAACCATTTGTGCTGGAACCAATGGCCTCTTCGCGGGCAAGCCCGCTCCCACAGGTTATTGGGGTTGTCCGCAGTTTTGTGTTCACAGCAAAACCCTGTGGGAGCGGGCTTGCCCGCGAAGAGGCCGGAACTGCCAACCAATTTCTGGCTGGTTGCCACATTTACGTGCACCTGTGCCAAACCATTTTCCCGCATCGCCCGATTTTGGTGCTGTACTGCCTCAGGCAACCGAGGAAAGCGCCAGCATTGCTGGATGGCATAAGTCTTGCGCGCTTTCCAATACGCTCAAGGCTCGCAGGAGGCACGCCGTGTCGATTCATGTCGCATTGCACCACGTCACGCATTACCGCTATGACCGCGCTGTCGAACTCGGCCCGCAGATCGTTCGCCTGCGTCCCGCCGCCCACAGCCGCACGCGGATTCTGTCCTATGCGTTGAAAGTCTCCCCCGAACAGCACTTCATCAACTGGCAGCAGGACCCTCAGGGCAATTACCTGGCGCGGCTGGTGTTCCCGGAAAAAACCGAAGAGTTGCGAATCGAAGTCGATCTGCTGGCCGAAATGGCGATCTTCAATCCGTTCGACTTCTTCCTCGAACCCTACGCGGAAAAAATCCCCTTCACCTATGCCGCGGATGAGCGCAAGGAGCTGGCGCCGTACCTGGAAACCCTGCCCCTGACGCCGAAGTTCAAGGCCTACCTGGACGGCATCGACCGCACACCGTTACCCGCCGTGGACTTTCTCGTCGCGCTCAACCAGCGTTTGAGCGAAGACATCGACTACCTGATCCGCATGGAGCCCGGCGTACAAACACCTGAGCACACCCTCGACCAGGCCTCCGGTTCGTGCCGCGACTCCGCCTGGTTGCTGGTGCAACTGCTGCGCAACCTGGGGCTGGCGGCGCGTTTTGTGTCGGGCTACCTGATCCAGCTGACCGCCGACGTCAAAAGTCTCGACGGTCCGTCCGGCACCGACGTGGATTTCACCGACCTGCACGCCTGGTGCGAGGTGTACCTGCCCGGCGCCGGCTGGATCGGCCTCGATGCCACCTCCGGACTGTTTGCCGGTGAAGGACATATTCCGTTGGCCTGTAGTCCCGATCCGTCCTCTGCGGCGCCGATCAGTGGCTTGGTGGAACCCTGCGAGTGCGAATTCAGCCACGAAATGTCCGTGGAGCGGATTTGGGAAGCACCACGGGTTACCAAGCCCTACAGCGACGATCAGTGGCTGGCGATCCAGGCCCTGGGCCGACGGATCGATGCCGACTTGCTGGAAGACGATGTACGCCTGACCATGGGTGGCGAGCCGACCTTTGTGTCCATTGATGACCCGGACGGCGCCGAGTGGAATACCGCGGCGCTGGGGCCGGATAAACGACGGTTGTCCGCCGAACTGTTCCAGCGCATGCGCAAGCACTACGCGCCCCAGGGGCTGGTGCATTTCGGGCAGGGCAAGTGGTATCCCGGCGAGCAACTGCCGCGCTGGTCGCTCAATTGCTACTGGCGCCGTGACGGCCTGCCGATCTGGCACAACAGCGCGCTGATCGCCGACGAGCAGGAGGATTATGGCGCCGACGGTGCGCTTGCCGGGCGTTTTCTGGCGAGTGTCGCCGAACGCTTGAAGATTCCGACACGCTTTGTGTTCCCAGCCTACGAAGACAATTTCTATTACCTCTGGCGCGAAGGCATGTTGCCGCAAAACGTCAGCGCCGAAGACTCACGCCTGGAAGAGCCATTGGAGCGTGCGCGTCTGCGCAAGGTCTTCAGTCAAGGCCTGGACAAGGTCATCGGCCAGGTTCTGCCGCTGGCGCGCACCGCCAAGGGCGACCAGTGGCAGAGCGGGCGCTGGTATCTGCGCGATGAGCACTGCCGTCTGGTGCCGGGGGATTCTCCACTCGGTTATCGCTTGCCGCTGGGTTCGCAGCCTTGGGTGAAGGCGGCGGAGTATCCGTTCATTTATCCGCAGGACCCGAATCAGGATTTCCCGACGCTGCCCGACACAGGGCAGCTTCAGAGCCAAGGCGCAGCCGTCGCAGTAGACCGTGCGCCAAACATCGACGAATCCGCCGACTGGCTGACCCGCACGGCGTTCTGTGCCGAGGCGCGGGAAGGCCGGTTGTACCTGTTCATGCCGCCGCTGGAACGGGTCGAGGATTACCTCGAGCTGGTCGCTGCCATCGAAGCCACCGCCGAAGAGCTGATGTGCCCGGTGTTGCTGGAGGGGTATGAACCGCCGAGCGATCCACGCCTGAGCAACTTGCGCATCACCCCGGACCCGGGGGTGATCGAGGTCAACGTGCAGCCGTCCGCGACCTGGGATGAGCTGGTCGAACGCACCGAATTTCTCTACGAACAAGCGCGCCAGACTCGGCTGACCACCGAGAAATTCATGATCGACGGCCGGCATACCGGCACGGGCGGTGGTAATCATTTCGTGCTGGGTGGCGCGACACCGGGGGACTCACCGTTTCTGCGTCGCCCGGATCTGCTGCGCAGCCTGATCAGCTACTGGCATAACCATCCGTCGCTGTCCTACCTGTTTTCCGGATTGTTCATCGGCCCGACGTCCCAGGCGCCGCGGGTCGATGAGGCGCGCAACGATGCCTTGTACGAGCTGGAAATCGCCTTCGCGCAGATGCCTGAAGCGGGTGAGGAGTGCCCGCCATGGCTGGTGGATCGACTGCTGCGCAACCTGCTGATCGATGTAACCGGCAACACCCACCGCGCCGAGTTCTGCATCGACAAACTCTATTCGCCGGACGGTGCCACCGGGCGCCTCGGATTGCTGGAGCTACGTGCGTTCGAGATGCCGCCCCATGCGCGCATGAGCCTGGCGCAACAATTGTTGCTGCGGGCGCTGGTTGCGCGGTTCTGGCGCGAGCCCTATGCGCCGCCGAAACTGGCGCGCTGGGGCACGGAGCTGCACGATCGCTTCCTGTTGCCGCACTTTATCGAGCAAGACTTCGCCGATGTCATCGTCGACCTCAACGCCGCCGGTTATCCGGTGCGTGCCGAATGGTTCGCCGCGCATCTGGAATTCCGCTTCCCCAAGGTTGGCGACTACGCCGTCAGCGGCATTGCGCTGGAACTGCGCCAGGCGCTCGAGCCCTGGCACGTGCTGGGCGAAGAGGGCGCCATGGGCGGTACGGTGCGCTACGTGGATTCGTCACTGGAGCGTTTGCAGGTCAAGCTCAGCGGCTTGCCGCCCCAGCGATATCTGCTGACCTGCAACGGCATTCCGGTGCCATTGCAGCCCACCGGGCGTGTAGGCGAATTCGTCGCTGGCGTCAGATTCCGTGCCTGGCAACCGGCTAACTGCCTGCAACCGACCATTGCGGTCCACGCGCCCCTGGTGTTCGACCTGCTCGACACCTGGATGCAGCGCTCGCTGGGCGGTTGCCAGTACCACGTCGCCCATCCGGGCGGGCGCAACTACGACAGTTTGCCGGTGAATGCCAACGAAGCGGAGAGCCGGCGAATGGCGCGCTTTTTCCGCATCGGACACACGCCGGGAAAGTTTCCTGTACCCAATCTGGAAATCAGCGACGAGTTGCCGATGACACTCGATTTGCGACGTTTCTAAACCGTACGCGACGCTCGGGTTTTTCGTATATCAGGGCGTCACGAGCCTGCGTTAGTCTGACCGTTCATTGCTGTCTGCCGAGCTTTCCATGCCTGACCTGCTAGACCGCTACCCGCTGACGGCGGGCACCTATCACGAACTGCTCGACGACAGTGGCGCCGTGCGCCCGCACTGGCGCCGGCTGTTCGAACAGTTGCAACGCAGCACGCCGGCACAACTGGTGCAGCGTCAGGCCCTGCTGACCCGGCAGATTCAGGAAAACGGCGTTACCTATAACGTCTATGCCGACCCCAAGGGCGCGGACCGGCCGTGGGAGCTGGACCTGCTGCCCCATGTCATCGCGGCTGACGAGTGGCAACAGTTGTCGGCCGGCATCGCTCAGCGGGCGCGGTTGCTCAATGCCGTGCTGGCTGACCTTTACGGTCCGCAACGGCTGATCGCCGAAGGTCTGCTGCCCGCCGAGCTGGTGTTCGGTCACAACAACTTCCTTTGGCCCTGTCAGGGCATCAGCCCGCCTGACGGAGCCTTTCTGCATCTGTATGCCGTGGATCTGGCGCGCACACCCGATGGCCGCTGGTGGGTGACGGCGGATCGTACCCAGGCGCCTTCGGGAGCCGGATATGCGCTGGAAAACCGCACGATTGTGTCCCGGGCCTTTCCCGAGCTGTACCGTGATCTGAAAGTGCAGCACCTGGCCGGTTTCTTCCGCACCTTGCAGGAAACCCTGGTCCGTCAGGCCCCGAGTGACGGAGACGCACCGTTGGTGGTACTGCTGACACCGGGGCGTTTCAACGAAAGCTATTTTGAACATCTGTATCTGGCTCGTCAGCTCGGTTATCCGCTGGTGGAGGGCGGTGACCTGACGGTGCGCGATGCCACGGTCTACCTGAAGACCCTGAGTGGCCTGCGTCGGGTCCACGCGATCATGCGCCGGCTCGACGATGACTTCTGCGATCCGCTGGAGCTGCGAACCGACTCCGCCCTCGGCGTGCCTGGCCTGCTTGAGGCTGTGCGGCAGGGGCGGGTTCTGGTGGCCAACGCCCTCGGCAGCGGTGTGCTGGAATCGCCGGGTTTGTTGGGTTTTCTGCCGAAGATCAATCAATTCCTGTTTGGCGAAGAACTGATCCTGCCGTCCATCGCCACCTGGTGGTGCGGTGAAGCGCCGGTTCTGGCCCAGGCCCTGGAGAAACTTCCAGAGTTGCTGATCAAGCCGGCGTTTCCGTCCCAGAGCTTTGCACCGGTATTTGGCCGTGATTTGAGTGAAAAACAGCGCAAGGAGCTCGCAGAGCGCATGCAGGCGCGTCCTTATGCCTATGTGGCGCAAGAGCTTGCGCAATTGTCCCAGGCACCGATCTGGCAAGCCGAAGACGGTCAACTGCAACCCCGTGCCATCGGCATGCGCGTGTATGCAGTGGCCAGCCGCGAGGGATATCGGGTACTGCCCGGTGGCTTGACCCGGGTCGCCGCCCAAGCCGATGCCGAAGTGGTGTCGATGCAGCGCGGCGGCGCCAGTAAAGACACCTGGGTGCTGGGCGATCGTGCGCCCAGCGGCGAACAATGGAAGGCCCAACGCAACATCGGTGTGCATGACCTGGTGCGGCGCGATCCGTACCTGCCATCGCGGGTGGTGGAAAACCTGTTCTGGTTCGGTCGTTATTGCGAGCGTTGCGACGACAGCGCCCGTTTGCTGCGCATCATGCTGGCGCGCTATGTCGACGGCGACGACCCACAAGCCTTGCAGGCAGCGGTGGACCTCGGCGAGCGGCTGATGCTGTTGCCCGATGAGGGCGAGTTGCCGGAACGCCTGTTGGCGGCGCTGCTCGGCGATGACTGGCCGTTCAGTCTGCGTTCCAACCTGCAACGCTTGCAGTGGGCTGCTTCGCAGGTGCGCGGCAAGCTCTCGCGGGAAAACTGGCAGGCGCTGGTGGAGTTGCAGCGCGAAGCCATGGAGCTGGAAACCGAAGAGCCGGATTTCGGTGAGTTGCTGGATTTTCTCAATCGTCTGGTGATGTCCCTGGCGGCGCTGTCCGGCTTTGCCCTGGACGACATGACCCGGGATGAAGGCTGGCGTTTCCTGATGATTGGCCGGCGAATCGAACGCCTGCAATTTCTCAGCGGCAGCCTGGCGGCGTTCCTGCGGGGCGCCGGGGCTTTCGATCAGGCCGGGCTGGAGTGGTTGCTGGAACTGGGCAACAGCAGCATCACTTACCGTTCTCGATACCTGGCGGTGGCGCAGCTGATCCCGGTGCTCGACCTGCTATTGCTCGACGAGCAGAACCCTCACGCCGTGTTGTTCCAATTGAAACTGGTGACCCGCACACTCAAACGCCTCAACGATGACTTTGGCGTGCCGCGTGAAGCAGCGCTGCCGCAATTGGTCGAGCGTCTGGCGCGATTCGATCTGGGCTGCCTGGAAAACCCGCTGTTCGGCGACGCGAGTGTTCGCGCTGCCATCGAGGGGCTGGCCGCTCTGCTGCAAGAGATCGCCGACGCCAGCGGGCAGGTTTCCGATCGCCTGGCGCTGCGGCATTTCGCTCATGTCGATGATGTCAGCCAGCGCACGGTGTCCGTCTGATGAGCGCTCACTACCAGATTTTCCACGACACCCATTATCACTACGACAGCCCGGTGTCCCTGGCCCAGCAACTGGCGCATTTGTGGCCGCGGCCTTGTGCCTGGCAGCGCTGCACCGACCGGCAATTGCAGATCAGTCCGCAGCCGACCTCGCGCCGCGATGAACTGGATGTATTCGGCAATCCGCTGACCCGGCTGGCGTTTGAACGTCCTCATGATGAGCTGCTGGTCAATGCCAGCCTCACGATCGAGGTACTTCCCCGGCCCGCGCTGGACTTCAATCTTTCACCCCCATGGGAAGACACCCGTAGCGCGCTGACTTACAGCAGTCAGCCGCTGTCGCCCGAATTGCTTGAAGCCTGCCGTTACCGCTTCGAATCACCTTACGTGCATCTGAAGCGCAACTTCGTCGAATTTTCCGAGAGCTGCTTCCCGACGGGGCGGCCGCTGTTGCTCGGCGTTCAGGCTTTGATGGAGAAAATTTTCAGCGAATTTACCTTCGACGCCGAAGCGACCCAAGTCGCGACGCCGCTGGTAGAAGTGTTGGAGCGTCGGCGCGGGGTATGTCAGGACTTTGCCCACCTGATGCTCGCCTGCGTACGCTCCCGGGGCTTGGCCGCTCGATACATCAGCGGCTACCTGCTGACCCAGCCGCCACCTGGCCAGCCACGGCTGATTGGTGCCGATGCATCCCACGCCTGGGTCTCGGTGTTTTGCCCGGTGCTGGGTTGGGTGGATTTCGATCCGACCAACAATGTGCAACCGGCACTGGAGCACATCACCCTGGCCTGGGGCCGGGATTTTTCCGATGTGTCGCCGTTGCGGGGGGTGATTCTTGGGGGAGGGAACCACGACCCGGAAGTTCGCGTCACTGTGATGCCACTGGATTAACGAAGATCAACTGTGGGAGCGAGCTTGCTCGCGATAGCGGTGTGTCAGTCAATTTGATATTGGATGTGCGGCCGTCATCGCGAGCAAGCTCGCTCCCACAGGGAATTACGGTGTGTTTGGGTCATTCGATTGGCCTGTGTGGGTCGGCAGCAAAGCTGCCAACCCTTTACACAGATCCGGTGGGCCGGATCAGATCAACCGGCCCGGAGGTTCTCAGGCGTCGGGCGCCGAGTCTTTCGGTGCATCAACATCGTCTTCTGCCGCCACTTCACCCTCAGGGTTCAGTGCCGCTTCTTCAGCTGTAGCTTTCTTGCGCTGAAGCTTTTCCTCTTTCTTCTGCTCCTTGGCCAAGTCTCTCTGACGTTTGGCGAAGGAATAATTAGGTTTAGCCATGGGCGATCCTCTGGGGTCGAAGGTGAGGTTGAGCGGCGCATATTCTGCCCTGTATCGGTGTCGAGCCGTTAGCTGGGTTTTTGCTCGGCCCATTTTGGCGCTATGGACGGTTGCCAGGCATCCAGAGCATCGAGCAGGGTTTGCGGCGATTCGCTCACTTGCAGCATGTCACGGTGCTGCTCGCGAACGAAGCCTTCGCCGACGATGTGATCAAGAAAAGACGTCAATTTGCTGTAGAAACCATTCACTTCCAGCAAACCCAGCGGTTTGCCGTGGTAGCCGAGTTGGCCCCAGGTCCAGACTTCGAACAGCTCTTCGAGGGTGCCAAGGCCGCCGGGCAGTGCGATAAAGGCATCGCTGAGCTCGGCCATCCGCGCCTTGCGCGCGTGCATGCCATCGACGACTTCCAGGCGAGTCAGGCCGCTGTGGCCGATTTCCTTGTCCTTGAGGCTTTGCGGGATGATGCCGATCACTTCACCGCCGGCCGCCAGGGCCGCATCGGCGACGATGCCCATCAAGCCCACGGCGCCACCACCATACACCAGGGTCAGCTTGCGCTCGGCCAACGCCCGGCCAAGGGCCACGGCTGCTTCGCGGTAAGCCGGGTTGGTGCCGGTGCTGGCACCACAAAATACACAAACGGATGTTAAAGACATGCCTTGCTCCTTGGTCGATCAGGGCCACAGAGTAAAGGCAGGCGCACGGCACTCCAAGGGCTAGACTTGGTGTTCTGGGGTTTCGTACGTGCCGCTGGCGCCGCAGGCGTAGGCGGCCAGCAAACTGCACAGCAGACTGTTGATCAACATGATGGGCATTCCATTTGAAGGGGGACGGCCTGATGATAGGCCCGGACCAGACACTTGGCCGGTAGATATTTCGCATCGGTGCCATAGCGCGAAAGTTGTATACAATTTTTGATTCAAGTCATATGAACTTGCGAAGTTTTCAGGCAGTCTTCTGTTTATTCGCGATTTCCTTAACCCTGCCTTGGAGATTCACCATGTTTGCCAAACTTGTTGCGGTATCCCTGTTGACACTGGCCAGCAGCCAATTGATGGCTGCAGAGTGCAAAGTCACCGTCGACTCCACCGACCAGATGTCTTTCGACACGAAGGCTATTGAAATCGACAAGAGCTGCAAGACGTTTACCGTGGAACTCAAGCATTCCGGCAGCTTGCCGAAGAACGTCATGGGCCATAACTGGGTGCTGAGTAAAGAAGCCGACATGCAGCCGATCGCCACCGACGGCCTGAGCGCCGGCATCGACAAGAACTACCTGAAGGAAGGCGACGCCCGCGTGATCGCCCACACCAAGATCATCGGCGCCAAGGAAACCGACTCGGTGACCTTCGACGTGTCGAAGCTCGACGCCAATGAAAAATACGGTTTCTTCTGCTCGTTCCCGGGCCACATCTCGATGATGAAAGGCACCGTGACCCTGAAGTAAGACTGACCACCGCGTTATCGTTCATCGCGGGCAAGCCACGCTCCCACAGGGCCACCACCGTACCTGTGGGAGCGGGCTTGCTTGCGAAGGGGCCAGAAGCATCAACGCATGTTTTGGCCAAAGAAAAGCCCGCTGGGGATCACTCCTCAGCGGGCTTTTTCATTCACTCACGCCTCAAGGCGCAAACGGCATCACCCGCTTGTGATGGGTCTTGTTGTAGGTATCAACAATGATCTTGAACGCCTCTTCACGCACCGGGTTGCCGTGCAGGAACGCATCGATCTCGGCATAGGTCACGCCGTGTGACGCTTCGTCCGGTTTGCCGGGCGACAGGTCCTCCAGATCGGCGGTCGGGACTTTCTCCACCAGCGACTCCGGCGCGCCGAAGCTGCGGGCGATGGCGCGGACCTGATTTTTCACCAGGCCACTCAGTGGCGCCAGGTCGCAGGCGCCGTCACCGAACTTGGTGAAGAAACCCATCACCGCTTCCGCCGCGTGATCGGTGCCGATCACCAGGCCATGGGCCGCGCCGGCGATGGTGTACTGGGCGACCATGCGCATGCGCGCCTTGGTGTTACCGAGCACGAAGTCCACCGACACCGCATGTTTGCCTTCGAAGGCCGCCACTTCATTGGCCAGGGATTTGACCGCCGGACCGATGTTCACGGTGTGGCGCTCGTCCGGCTTGATGAAATCCACTGAAGCCTGGGCGTCATGTTCATCGAACTGGGTTTCGTAGGGCAGGCGCACGGCGATGAATTTGTAGGCGGCATCACCGCTGCGCTGGCGCAGTTCACGGACGGCCCGTTGGGCCAGCAGGCCGGCGGTGAGGGAGTCGACACCACCACTGATGCCCAGTACCAGGGTCTTGAGCCCGGAATTGACCAGGCAGTCCTGAATGAAGGTCACCCGCCGGGCGACTTCGGCCTCAAGGGCGGCTTCGTCGGCGAATGGCGGCTGGACCTTGAGCTGTTCAGCAATCTCACGCTGTACGGCTTGCATGAATTCACTCCTTGCTTGATGTACTTGAAAGGGCGGCAGGAACCTGGAAAACGTGTCGCAAGTAAGCGACGAAATTCGGGTCTTTACAGTGCGTCTTGCCTGGCTCGTCGGAGATCTTCGCCACCGGCTGGCCGTTGCAGGCGGTCATTTTAAGCACGATGCTCATCGGTTCGACACCCGGAATATCACACGTCAGGTTGGTGCCGATGCCGAAGCTGACATTGATCCGACCGCGCAGCGCCCGGAATATCTCCAGAGCCTTGGGCAGGGTCAGGCTGTCGGAGAAAGTCAGCGTCTTGCTCATCGGGTCGATGCCGAGCCTGTGATAGTGGGCGATGGCTTTTTCCGCCCAAACCACCGGATCGCCTGAGTCGTGGCGCAAACCGTCGAAAAGCTTGGCGAAAAACAGATCGAAATCGCCGAGGAAGGCATCAATGGTGATGCAGTCGGTCAGGGCAATCCCCAGCAGGCCACGGTATTCACGGACCCAGCAATCGAGTGCGGCGATCTGGCTGTCGATCAGCCGCGGGCCAAGTTGCTGGTGCGCCATGATCCATTCGTGGGCCATGGTGCCCAGGGGTTTCATGTCCAGCTCCCGGGACAGGTGAACGTTGCTGGTGCCGACGAAGCGTCCGGGGAAATCGTGCTTGAGCACATTCACCACTTCTTCCTGCACGCGGTAGGAAAAGCGACGACGGGTGCCGAAATCGGCCACCTGCAATTCGGACAATTCGTCGCTGCTGGCGTTGGCGCTCAGCCAGTCGAACTTGCGGTAGAGCTGCTCACGGGCCTGTTCCAGCACGACTTCGCGGTAGCGATAGCGGTTGCGCACTTCGCTGACCAGCGCCAGCAGCGGCACTTCGAACAGGATCACATGCAGCCAGGGGCCCCGCAGGCGGATAAACAGTTCACCGTTTTCGAGGCCGGTGTGGATGTAACGCAGGTTGAAGCGAAACAACCCGAGAAAGCGCAGGAAGTCCGGCTTCAGGAAGCTGATGCGTTCCAGAAAGCTCAACTGGTCGGCGCTCAGGCTCAGTTCGGCCAGGCGCTCGATCTGGAATCGGATTTCCGCCAGGTACGGGCGCAAGTCCTCGCTGTTACGGCAACGAAACTCCCATTCGACTTCGACGTTCGGGTAGTTGTGCAGCACCGCCTGCATCATCGTCAGCTTGTAGAAGTCGGTGTCGAGCAGGTTCTGCACGATGCGATCGGCAAACACACTCTCGCTCATAACGGGGATTCTCCACATTGAATAGAGCTAGTGGCGCATAACGGTGATGGGGATCGCCAGCAATTTTTTAGCCTGCAGCAGATCCTTGTGGGAGCGAGCTTGCTCGCGATAGCGGACTGACAGGCAATTCAAATATTGAATTCAATGACGCCATCGCGAGCAAGCTCGCTCCCACAGGGATTGTGCAAGGGTTTAATGTTGCATCACATCCGGGCTATCGATCTGCTCCAGCATCCACTTCACAAAGTCCCGCACCTTGGGGACTTCCGCCGAGTGCTCCGGGTACGCCAGGTAGTAGGCGTCGGTGCTGGGCATTGCATGCTGCCAGGGAATGACCAGCTTGCCGTCGGCCAGTTCCTCTTCCACCAGAAAACGGGGTAACAGCGCCACGCCGCAGCCGACCTGGGCGGCGCGGATGCACATGTAAAAGGTTTCGAAGCGCGGTCCGTGGTAGCTGTGCTCGGTGTGGTAGCCCTGATGGTCGAACCAGTCATGCCAGGCCTGGGGGCGGGAAGCGTTTTGCAGCAGGACCAGGTCAGCCAGTTGCGTCGGATCGGTAAACGGTGTGTCCGGCAGGCTGCCCGGGGCGCACACCGGCACCAGCTCTTCGCCGAACAGCTTCAGGCATTCGGTGCCGGGCCGTGAGCCCTGGCCGAAGTAGAACGCCAGGTCGCTGCGACCTTGCAGCAGGTCGTCGGCTTCCTGCTCGCTGCACAGGTCCAGGTGGATCGACGGATGCCGCAGGCGCCAGCCTTTCAGGCGCGGCACCAGCCAGCGTGCACCGAAAGTGGGGGGCGTCGAAACCCGCAGGACTTCCGTTTCGCCACCGTAGGAACGAAGGTAATGGGTCGACATCTCGACCTGCGTGAGGATTTTTCGCACCTCAACCAGGTACAGATCGCCAGCCGGCGTCATCTGCAGGCGGCGGCGCACCCGGCGAAACAGCAGGTGCTGCAACAGCTCTTCGAGTTGCGCGACCTGTTTGCTCACGGCGCTTTGGGTCAGGTTCAACTCTTCGGCGGCCCGGGTGAAGCTCAAATGCCGGGTGACGGCCTCGAAGCACTGCAATGCAGCGATCGATGGCAAGTAGCGTTTATTCAGCATGGGCGGTCCTTGGTTCTTGTTTCTTATTGCCAGCAATGCACAGCATGAATAAACGGAATGATATCTCTCTTAAAGGTCGTTTGTTGAGTAACCTCCGGGCAGCTAAAACTACAGGTCTGATCAGTCGTGATTTTCCGGCTGCACATGTTCTGTCTTTTGCTTGAGGAGTGACCCATGGTTGCCGCATTGCTTGATCGTCTAGGTGTGAACCCGGCCCTGTACCAGAACGGCAAAGTGCCGGTGCATTCGCCGATCGATGGCAGCAGGATCGCCGCCGTCAACTGGGAAGGCGCTGCTGAAGTCGAGCAACACATCAGTCGCGCAGATCATGCGTTCGAACTGTGGCGCAAGGTTCCGGCACCGCGCCGTGGCGAGCTGGTGCGGCAACTGGGTGACATCCTGCGTGAATACAAGGCCGACCTCGGCGAGCTGGTGTCCTGGGAGGCCGGCAAGATCACCCAGGAAGGTCTGGGTGAAGTTCAGGAAATGATCGACATCTGCGACTTCGCCGTCGGCCTGTCCCGTCAGTTGTACGGTCTGACCATTGCCTCCGAGCGTCCTGGCCACCACATGCGCGAAACCTGGCATCCGCTGGGCGTTGTCGGGGTGATCAGTGCGTTCAACTTCCCGGTGGCGGTCTGGGCCTGGAACGCCACGCTGGCGCTGGTCTGCGGCAACCCGGTGATCTGGAAGCCGTCGGAAAAGACGCCACTGACCGCACTGGCTTGCCAGGCGCTGTTCGATCGCGTGCTGAAGAACTTCAGCGATGCGCCACCGCACCTGAGCCAGGTGATTATTGGTGGTCGCGATGCCGGCGAAGCCCTGGTCGATGATCCGCGTGTCGCGCTGGTCAGCGCCACTGGCAGCACCCGCATGGGCCGTGAAGTGGCGCCGAAAATCGCCGCGCGTTTTGCCCGCAGCATCCTCGAACTGGGTGGCAACAACGCGATGATCCTCGGCCCAAGCGCCGATCTGGACATGGCCGTTCGCGCGATTCTGTTCAGCGCCGTCGGCACCGCCGGTCAGCGTTGCACCACGTTGCGTCGCCTGATTGCCCATGAATCGGTGAAAGAAGAAATCGTCACTCGCCTGAAAGCCGCTTACTCCAAAGTGCGTATCGGCAACCCACTGGAAGGCAATTTGATTGGTCCGCTGATCGACAAGCACAGCTTCGAAAACATGCAGGACGCTCTGGAGCAGGCCTTGAGTGAGGGCGGCCGGGTGTTTGGCGGTGAGCGTCAGCTGCAAGACAAGTTCCCGAATGCCTACTACGTGTCGCCGGCTATCGTCGAAATGCCGGAGCAAAGCGATGTGGTCTGCCACGAAACCTTCGCTCCAATCCTGTACGTGGTTGGCTACAGCGATTTCCAGGAAGCCCTGCGCCTGAACAACGCCGTGCCACAAGGCCTGTCCTCGTGCATCTTTACCACCGACGTGCGTGAAGCCGAGCAGTTCATGTCGGCGGTGGGCAGCGACTGCGGCATTGCCAACGTCAACATCGGCCCGAGCGGCGCGGAAATCGGCGGCGCGTTTGGTGGCGAGAAAGAAACCGGCGGCGGTCGTGAGTCCGGCTCCGATGCATGGCGCGGCTACATGCGCCGCCAGACCAACACCGTGAACTATTCGCTGGAGTTGCCGTTGGCGCAGGGCATCACGTTCGATTGACAGGTGCCTTCCTGTAGGAGCGAGCTTGCTCGCGATGGACGTCAACGATAACGCGTGTTTGCTGCATAACCGTGTTGCCCTGACGTTTTTCGCGAGCAAGCCCGCTCCCACATTTGAAGTATGTGTTTGTTAGGTTTCTGCTTGGAGTCTGGCAATGCCGTTACGCGAAGAGTGTCTGTGGGAAAAACTGACGCCGCAAAGGCCGGACAATTCGGCCCTCAAGGGTGAGGTCACGGTGGATGTCTGCGTCATCGGCGCCGGGTTTACCGGTTTGTCGGCGGCGGTGCATCTGCTGGAGCAAGGCAAGACTGTTTGCGTGCTGGAGGCCCATCGCGCCGGTCATGGTGGTTCCGGGCGCAACGTCGGGCTGGTCAATGCCGGGATGTGGATTCCCCCGGACGAGATCGAAGCCGGGTTTGGCGAGGCGGTTGGCAGCCAGCTCAACCGCATGCTGGGGGCGGCGCCTTCCCTGGTGTTCAGCCTTGTGGACAAGTACAACATCGATTGCCAGTTGCGCCGCGAAGGTACGCTGCACATGGCGCATAACGCCCGTGGCGAGGCCGACTTGCGCAGTCGTGAAGAACAATGGAAACGTCGCGGTGCGCCCGTAGAGCTGCTCACCGGTCAGGCCTGCGAGCAAGCCACCGGCACGAAAAAGATCGCCGCGGCATTGCTCGATCGCCGCGCCGGCACACTCAACCCGATGGCCTACACCACGGGGCTGGCCAAAGCGGCCATCGGCCTGGGCGGTCAATTGTTCGATCATTCCCCGGTCACCCGACTCGAACGTCAGGGGCAGCGCTGGTCAGTACAGACTGCCCAGGGCTCGGTCATGGCCGAGAAAGTGGTGATTGCCTCCAATGCCTACACCGAAGGCGACTGGACGGAGCTGCGGCGCAATTTCTTCCCCGGTTATTACTATCAGGTGGCCTCGGTGCCGCTGACCGAAGAAGCCGCCCGACAAATTCTGCCCGGTGGCCAGGGTTCCTGGGACACCCGCCAAGTGCTCAGCAGTATCCGTCGAGACAAAGACGGTCGCCTGCTGCTTGGCAGTCTCGGTAATGGCAATCAGAAACCGGCCTGGTTCCTCAAGGCCTGGGCCGACCGCGTGCAGCAACACTATTTCCCGTACCTCAAACCGGTGGAATGGGAGTGCACCTGGACCGGTTGCATCGCCTTCACCCCCGATCATTTGATGCGCCTGTTCGAACCGGCGCCCGGTTTGGTGGCAGTCACCGGTTACAACGGCCGGGGCGTGACCACGGGTACGGTGGTCGGCAAGGCCTTTGCCGATTACCTGTGTAACGGAAATCCTCAAGCGCTACCGATTCCCTTTGCACCCATGCAGCCATTGGCCGGGGTGGGGTTGCGCAGCTGTCTGTATGAGGCGGGATTCTCGCTGTATCACGCGGGCCAGTGCCTGCGGATCGTGATCTGAATGTTGATTTTTGCAGTGGGAGGCGGCGCTTTTTCGATCTGCAGCTAGCCTGTAGTGGTGCGGGTTGTAGCAGTTCCGCACCAGCAGTGTGCACTTCGGTGACGCACGTTGTTACAGGCTGGTTGCACGTTGTTTAAAGCCGCGGTTGCAATGATGGCGCAGTCGGGTTGCGCCTCAAATAAAAAATGGTTTTACCTTCCGCGGTTTAGACGGTTGCACGCCCAATGAAAATGGGATCGAAACAGTCGAAATAACAAGAAAGCAGCGACTTTTTTCAGAATAAAAAACCGATGGCACGGCCCTTGCTCTGAGCATTCAGTGAAGTCGCAGTGCCAATTAAAAAAACCATGGAGCACCACCTCATGTCCCAGACGTTTTACAAGAAAGGCTTTCTGGCCCTCGCAGTGGCAACTGCGCTGGGTGTTTCTGCGTTTGCTCAGGCTGACATCAAGATCGGCGTAGCGGGACCAATGACGGGCGCCAACGCGGCATTTGGCGAACAGTACATGAAGGGTGCACAGGCCGCGGCCGATGCGGTCAACGCGGCTGGCGGGGTTAACGGGGAAAAAATCGTACTGGTCAAGGGCGATGACGCCTGCGAGCCGAAACAGGCTGTGACGGTCGCCAAGGACCTGACCAACCAGAAAGTCGCCGGCGTAGTCGGTCACTTCTGTTCCTCCTCGACCATTCCGGCCTCCGAGATCTACGACGAGGCGGGCATCATCGCCATCACCCCGGGTTCCACCAACCCGGCCGTTACCGAGCGCGGCCTGAGCGCCATGTTCCGTATGTGCGGGCGTGACGACCAGCAAGGCATCGTGGCCGGCGACTACATCGTCGACGTGCTCAAGGGCAAGAAAGTTGTCGTGCTGCACGACAAGGACACCTACGGCCAGGGCCTGGCGGATGCTACCAAGGCTCAACTGGTCAAGCGCGGCGTAACGCCTGTGCTGTATGAAGGCCTGACCCGTGGCGAGAAAGACTTCAGCACCATCGTGACCAAGATCCGCGGCGCCGGCGCTGACGTCGTCTACTTCGGTGGTCTGCACCCGGAAGCCGGTCCTCTGGTGCGTCAACTGCGTGAACAAGGCCTCAAGGACGTCAAGTTCATGTCCGACGACGGCATCGTGACCGACGAACTGGTGACCACCGCTGGCGGCCCGCAATTCGTTGACGGCGTGCTGATGACCTTCGGCGCCGACCCACGCCTGCTGCCAGACAGCAAGACCGTGGTAGACGCCTTCCGCAAGGCCGGTACCGAGCCTGAAGGCTACACCCTGTACGCCTACGCTTCGGTCCAGACCCTGGCAGCAGCCTTCAACGGCGCCAAGTCCAACAAGGGCGAAGAAGCGGCTGCATGGCTGAAGAAAAACCCGGTCAAGACCGTCATGGGCGAGAAGACCTGGGACAGCAAGGGCGACCTGAAAATCTCCGACTACGTGGTTTACCAGTGGGACAAGGATGGCAAATACCACCAGCTGGAAAAACAGAAGTAAGGGCTGACTCAATTGGGTGAACCCCACGGTTCCCCTGTGGGAGCGAGCTTGCTCGCGATGACGGACTGGCAGGCAACTCATTCGTTGAATGTTAAACCGCAATCGCGAGCAAGCTCGCTCCTACAGGGGGCCGTGGTGGCCTGCCTGATCGTGGCTGACATTGCTCCGACGTATATCTGTATTTTCCTTAGAGGAACCGCACAGCCACATGTGCAGGTTCTCATTGCGTGAGATTGCGTTATGGATGGTATTTTCCTGCAGCAACTGGTCAACGGCCTGACCCTCGGGTCGGTCTATGGCCTGATCGCCATCGGCTACACAATGGTCTATGGCATCATCGGCATGATCAACTTCGCCCACGGCGAGGTTTACATGATTTCCGCTTACCTCGCGGCAATCAGTCTGGCTCTGCTGGCTTACTTCGGTATCGAATCTTTCCCGCTGCTGATGCTTGGCACACTGATCTTCACCATCGTCGTCACGGCGGTGTATGGCTGGGTCATCGAGCGTGTCGCCTACAAACCCCTGCGTAACTCCACTCGACTCGCACCGCTGATCAGTGCGATCGGTATCTCTCTGATCCTGCAAAACTACGCACAGATCTCCCAGGGCGCGAAGCAACAAGGCGTTCCGACTTTGCTCTCGGGTGCCTGGCGCGTTGATATCGGTACCGGTTTCGTTCAGTTGACCTACACCAAGGTCTTCATTCTGGTCGCAGCGTTCGTCGGGATGGGCCTGCTGACCTACGTCATCAAGTACACCAAGCTCGGCCGCATGTGCCGTGCAACCCAGCAAGACCGCAAGATGGCTTCGATCCTGGGGATCAACACCGATCGGGTGATTTCCTACGTGTTCATCATCGGTGCAGCGATGGCGGCCCTGGCCGGCGTGCTGATCACCATGAACTACGGCACATTCGACTTCTATGCCGGCTTCATCATCGGGATCAAGGCGTTCACTGCCGCGGTGCTCGGCGGGATTGGTTCACTGCCCGGCGCGATGCTCGGCGGGATCATTCTCGGGATTTCCGAGTCGCTGTTTTCCGGTCTGGTGAACTCGGACTACAAAGACGTTTTCAGCTTCTCGCTGCTCGTTCTCGTTCTGGTCTTTCGGCCCCAAGGCCTGCTCGGCCGTCCTCTTGTGTCGAAGGTGTAAGCGATGTCTTCAACCACTAAAAAAACCATTGATCTCAAAAGAAGCCTGGTTGACGCGATTCTTGCCGGCCTGGTGGCCCTGATTGTGTTCGGCCCGATTGTCGGCGTAGTCCTCGATGGCTATGGCTTCAATATGGAAACGAGCCGGGTGGCCTGGATTGTCGCCATCGTCATGGCCGGTCGCTTTGCCCTTAGCCTGTTCCTGCAAACCCCCAAGGGCCTGAGAATCCTCGAGGGTTTTGAAACCACCGGGTCCGGGGTCCATGTACTGCCGCCTGATTACAAATCCCGGCTGCGCTGGATCATCCCGCTGATGATTGTTATCGCGGTGGTGTTCCCGTTTTTCTCCAACTCGTACCTGTTGGGCGTGGTCATCCTCGGGCTGATCTACGTGCTGCTGGGGCTGGGGCTGAACATCGTGGTCGGCCTGGCCGGCCTGCTCGACCTTGGTTACGTGGCGTTCTACGCCATCGGTGCCTATGGCCTGGCGCTCGGTTATCAATATCTTGGGCTGGGCTTCTGGACGGTGTTGCCGTTGGCGGCGATTACCGCCGGACTGGCCGGTTGCATCCTCGGTTTCCCGGTGCTGCGCCTGCACGGTGACTACCTGGCGATCGTGACCCTGGGCTTCGGTGAAATCATTCGGTTGATCCTCAATAACTGGCTGTCCCTGACCGGCGGCCCGAATGGCATGGCAGCGCCGTTGCCCACTTTCTTCGGCATCGAGTTCGGAAAAAGGGCGAAAGAGGGCGGGGTGCCGTTCCATGAGTTCTTCGGCATCGCCTACAACCCTGACGTGAAGTACTACTTCATCTACGCCGTGTTGTTCCTGGTGGTCCTGGCCGTGCTGCACATCAAGCATCGCCTGACCCGCATGCCGGTCGGCCGCGCCTGGGAAGCCCTGCGCGAAGACGAAATCGCCTGCCGCTCCATGGGTCTGAACCACGTGCTGGTCAAGCTCTCGGCGTTCACCATCGGCGCCTCGACGGCCGGTCTGGCCGGGGTGTTCTTCGCCACCTACCAGGGCTTCGTCAACCCGACCTCGTTCACCTTCTTCGAATCGGCGCTGATCCTCGCCATCGTGGTACTCGGTGGCATGGGTTCGACCATAGGCGTGGTGATTGCAGCGTTCGTGCTGACCGTCGCCCCGGAACTGCTGCGTGGCTTCGCCGAGTACCGCGTGCTGCTGTTCGGCATCCTGATGGTGTTGATGATGATCTGGCGACCGCGCGGCCTGATTCGGATCAGCCGTACCGGTGTGACCCCGCGTAAAGGAGTAGCGCCATGAGCGAAGTCGTACTCAGTGTAGAAAAGCTGATGATGCACTTCGGCGGCATCAAGGCGTTGAGCGATGTCAGCCTGAAAGTACACCGCAACTCGATCTTCGCCCTGATCGGTCCTAACGGCGCCGGCAAGACCACGGTGTTCAACTGCCTGACCGGTTTCTACAAAGCCTCCGGCGGCAAGATCGAACTCAACATTCGTGGGCAACAGACCAACGTCATCAAGTTGCTGGGTGAGTCGTTCAAGCCAACCGATTTCGTTTCGCCGAAATCCTTCGCCAGTCGGCTGTTCTACAAGGCGTTCGGCGGCACTCACCTGGTGAACCGCGCCGGCCTGGCGCGGACCTTCCAGAACATTCGCCTGTTCAAGGAAATGTCGGTGCTGGAAAACCTGCTGGTGGCTCAGCACATGTGGGTCAATCGCAGCATGCTCGCCGGCATCCTCAACACCAAGGGCTATCGCAAGGCCGAAAGCGATGCGCTGGACCACGCGTTCTACTGGCTGGAAGTGGTGGATCTGGTGGACTGCGCCAACCGCCTGGCCGGTGAGCTGTCCTACGGTCAGCAACGCCGCCTGGAAATCGCCCGGGCCATGTGCACCCGTCCGCAGATCATCTGCCTCGACGAACCGGCCGCCGGCCTCAACCCTCAGGAAACCGAAGCGCTGAGCGCGATGATCCGGCTGCTGCGCGACGAGCACGATCTGACCGTGGTGCTGATCGAACACGACATGGGCATGGTTATGAGTATCTCCGACCACATTGTGGTGCTGGACCACGGCATCGTCATCGCCGAGGGTGGCCCCGACGACATCCGCAACGACCCGAAAGTGATTGCCGCTTATCTGGGCGCGGAAGAAGAGGAGGTGGTATGAGTAAACCCATCCTCGAGCTCAAGGAACTGGACGTGTTTTACGGGCCGATCCAGGCCCTTAAAGGTGTCTCGCTGCACATCAACGAAGGGGAAACCGTCAGCCTGATCGGCTCCAATGGTGCCGGCAAGTCGACCCTGCTGATGTCGATCTTCGGCCAGCCAAGGGCGGCGGACGGGCAGATCCTCTATCAGGGCGTGGACATTACCCACAAGTCGTCCCACTACATCGCCTCCAACGGCATTGCGCAATCGCCGGAAGGGCGGCGGGTGTTCCCCGACATGACTGTCGAGGAGAACCTGCTGATGGGCACCATCCCTATCGGTGACAAGTACGCCAAGGAGGATATGCAGCGCATGTTCGAGCTGTTCCCCAGGCTTGAAGAGCGGCGTACCCAGCGGGCGATGACCATGTCCGGCGGCGAGCAGCAGATGCTCGCCATCGCCCGGGCTCTGATGAGCCGGCCCAAGTTGTTGCTGCTCGATGAGCCAAGCCTGGGCCTGGCGCCGATCGTGGTGAAGCAGATCTTCGCCACCCTGCGTGAACTGGCCAAGACCGGCATGACCATCTTCCTGGTGGAGCAAAACGCCAACCACGCCCTGCGGTTGTCTGACCGGGCTTACGTGATGGTCAACGGCGAAATCCGCATGACCGGCACCGGCAAGGAGTTGTTGGTCAACGAGGATGTGCGTAGCGCCTATCTCGGCGGGCACTGAGTCTGCTTTGTTATGCACAAGCCCCGGCGCGCAATCGCCGGGGCTTTTTTACATCTTCAAAACACCACTGAACCCTGTGGGAGCGAGCTTGCGCGCGATAGAGGTGTGTCAGTCTCCACGATGCAAGTTGTGCCGCAGTCATCGCGAGCAAGCTCGCTCCCACAGGTTTTTGGCATGCCTCTGGGAAATTGTGGAAAACAATATTCCAAAGCTCGCAAAGCGCGACATAAAGACGCTGCAAATAGTTGTTTTGCCACGGTTTTGACTTGTCCCCGTTTGCTGTGGAACCGGCTGTGAATAACGTGGGAGTAGCTGGCTGCAGGCCTTTTAAACCGTGGCTTGCAGAGGTGTGGTTGTTTTTTGATCAGGTGTTTTTGCGCAGCTTGCAGGCGTCTTTGTCAACCTTTTTGTTCGGGATGAAAATGCATGGAATCGGCGTGGACAAGCCTGTGGATAAGTCTGTGACTAAACTCTGGAAAGACTCGGCTGAAGGCCGTGGTTACTGGCTTGGCGCCATCGCCGGTTTGACCCGTCAGTCATGAAAATGGCCAAGGGCTACACAGCAGGCGGTTGAGGGTCAAGCAAAAAAGTTTCAAAACTCCGCGCAAAGCCTTGTGGATAGCGGCTTGCAGCTTTTCCACTTGCCCCCAAAGACTGTGGACCGGCCTGTGGATAACGTGCGCGCACATGGCTGTAGGCCACGCTGTTCAAGGGGTTGCCGGGATTGAGCGTTTTTTGAACAGATTGAACGGTGGTTGCCGCTGTGAACAAGGCCGGGCATGCTGCCTGCTGATTTTCTATTCCAATGGCTGGCGATCAGCCGAAGCAAGGAGAACACGATGTCCAACACCCTGTTTATTACCGGCGCGACCTCCGGTTTTGGTGAAGCCTGTGCCCGTCGTTTTGCCGAGGCCGGCTGGAAACTGGTGCTGACTGGCCGTCGTGAAGAGCGCCTCAATGCGTTGTGCGCCGAGCTGTCGAAGCAGACCGAAGTCCATGGCCTGGTGCTCGATGTGCGTGATCGCAAGGCCATGGAGGAGGCGATTGCCAATCTGCCGCCATCCTTTGCAAAACTGCGCGGGTTGATCAACAACGCCGGGCTGGCCCTGGGGGTTGATCCGGCGCCCAAGTGCGACCTGGACGATTGGGACACCATGGTCGATACCAACGTCAAAGGCCTGATGTACAGCACCCGTCTGCTGTTGCCGCGCCTGATTGCCCACGGTCGAGGTGCCGGTATCGTCAACCTGGGGTCCATCGCCGGCAACTACCCGTACCCGGGCAGCCATGTGTATGGCGCGACCAAGGCGTTCGTCAAACAGTTCTCCGTGAACCTGCGCTGCGACCTGCAAGGCACGGGCGTGCGGGTCAGCAACATCGAGCCGGGCCTGTGCGAGAGCGAGTTCTCGCTGGTGCGTTTTGCCGGTGACCAGGAGCGCTACAACGCCACTTACGCTGGCGCCGAGCCGATTCAGCCGCAAGACATCGCCGAGACAATCTTCTGGGTGCTCAATGCCCCGGCGCACATCAACATCAACAGCCTGGAGCTGATGCCGGTGAGCCAGACCTGGGCTGGGTTTGCTATTGATCGCAGTGGTGGCAAGGCTTAATACCGAGTCATCGTTCTTCGCGAGCAAGCCCGCTCCCACATTAGACCGCGATCCAATGTGGGAGCGGGCTTGCTCGCGAAGGGGCCGGAGCGGATAAATCCGGACATCAGCTAGACTCCTCCCTCAAGCAATCCGCCGCACCCGGCGGTCTAGAGGTATCCGAGGAGATCAAGTGAGTAATCGAGGCGAGCAGGCGCTGCTCAAACAATCGACCTTCCTGATGCTCGCCGTGACATTCGCCGGGATCATCACCGGTTTTGTTTCGGGCGCCCAATCCATCCTGTTCGATGGCTTCTTTTCGTTGATCGCGGCCTTCATCAAGGTCCTGATGCTGATCACCGCCCGCCTGATCGCCAAGGAAAGCAACCAGCGCTTTCAGTTCGGTTCCTGGCACCTGGAGCCCATGGTGCTGGTGATCGAAGGCAGTTTCATATTCCTGGTGGCCGTTTATGCCTTTCTCAACGGAGTGTTCGGCATCATCAGTGGTGGCCGCGAAGTCGAACTCGGCCTGGTGATTTTCTACGCGGCCTTCTTCACTGTCGTTGAGCTCATTTATTTCTTCTACGTCCGCCAACGCAATCGCACGCTCAACTCATCGCTGATCCAGTTCGACAACATCAGTTGGCTGGTGGACGCGATGCTGTCGGCGGGACTGCTGGTGAGTTTCCTGATCGCACTGCTGCTCAAGACTCAGGGGTACGACAAGTGGGCGGTGTATGTCGACCCGATGATCCTGATTCTGCTGGCCTTGGGCATGCTCCCCCCAGCGTTCAAAATCCTCGGGCCGGCCTTGCGCGATGTGCTGGGGATCGTCCCGGATCAACTGGACGACAAGGTGCGTCAGGTGATGGAAGTGGCGAAGGCCGAGCATGGTTTCGACGATTACATTTCCTACGTGCAGAAACACGGCAGGGCCTGTTTTATCGAGATTCACATCGTATTGCCGAAGGATTACTGGCTGGACGGTGTGGGGCAACTGGACAGTTTGCGCGAGGAAATCTCCACGAAGCTTGGCGAGCCGGATGCCGCACGATGGCTGACCATCAGCTTTACCGGGGACCGCAAGTGGATTGAGTGATTGGATTTCCTCTTGCCACTCAGTCAGCCGAGATACTGCGCCAACCCGCGATAACAGGTCGCCAGGTGATAAGGCGTGGTCGACGGCATGTCGCGGCGGCTGACTTCTCCGTGCTCGTCACGGCACTCGTACCAGCCGCCGTCATGCAGCGAGCGCTGCTGCAATGCCTGCAATTGACGCAGTACAGCCGCTTCGCTGTCCGGGCGCAGCGTTAATGCACGTAGGTACTCGGCCTGGGCCCAGATGCGTTGCGTGGCGTCCCGGGTACCGCCATCGGCTGCGAAATCGAGCATCGCCCGCACGGCGCCAGTCTGCTGATCAACGCCCACTTGCTCGGTAAAGGCGAAGGCCCGCTCCAGATCGGCATGCAGCGTCGAATTGCGCAACAGTGCCGAAGATTCCAACAGGAAGTACCACTCGAACTGATGCCCCGGTTCAAACCAGTTATCCACAGACCCCAGCGGTTTTTCCATCAACACGCCGTGCTGCGGATCGATAAAGCGCGCGTGCATGGCTGTGCATAACCCGACGAGCGCCTGTTGCACGTCGAGGTCTTCACGCACCGACAGGGTGGCGAGGAAAGCTTCGGCCAGGTGCATCAGCGGGTTTTGCAAAGGGCCGCTGTCCAGCGATGCCCAGTCGCGGTCGAGCGTGGCTTCGTACAGACCGTCGTCCGTGGCGAAACGCTGCGCGACCACTTCCAGCGAGGCATTGAGCACCGACTCCACCAGCGGCTCGCGGACCTTGTCCCAGTAATGGGCGCAGGCGAACAGGATGAAGGCGTGGGTGTAGAGATCCTTGCGCTGATCCAGCGGCGCACCTTGTGCATCGACACTGTAGAACCAGCCGCCGTGCTCGGCATCGTGGAAGTGCCGCTGCAAGGAGCGGAACAACGCGGCGGCACGCTCTTCGGCGCCCGGCACCTGACCGATCAGGCTGGCAAACAGATACAACTGCCGCGCACAGGCCATGGCCCGGTAGCGTTGCGGTGGCAGCGGTTGGTGTTTGGCATCCAGCGCCTCATAAGGCAACGCCATATCGGCGTTCCAGCCCGGACCTTGCCAGAGCGGCACGATGACGTTCAGGAAATGCTGTTGCACCGAGGCGAACAGGGCGGTCAATTCAGGCTGAGAGGCAGAGCGGGAAACAGGCGGCATTGGCTGGCGTCGTCACGGCAGGGGCGATTGCGCGACATGTTAGCAGAGAGGCTGGCCTGAGAGAGGCTGTGTCTGTCAGGCCGCCTTCGTCGGAACGCCGCCCGGGGCAAGCCCGCTCCCACAGGTGTACGCATTCCAATGTGGGAGCGGGCTTGCCCGCGAAGAGGCCGGGTCAGACACCAGAGAGTCAACCTGCCAGCAACCACACGCCAGTCGCCGCCGAAGCCGCGCCCGCCAGTCGCACCAGGGGCGCTGCGGCCTGCGGCAACACCCGCACCAGCGCATAACCCGCCGCGTGCAACACCGCCGTCGCCGCAACAAAGCCTGCGGCGTAGGTCCAGGGACTCGACATTTCCGGCAGTTCCAGCCCGTGCGCGACACCATGAAACAGCGCAAACAACGCCGTCGCACCCACCGCCATCACCAACGGTGGACGCACTGCCAGGGCAACCGCCAGCCCCAAAGCCAACACGGAAGCGGCAATCCCGCTCTCCAGTGCCGGCAGGTTCAATCCTTCAAAACCCAACAGCCCGCCAATCAACATAGTGCCGACAAAGGCGCACGGCAGCGCCCAGCGTGCGGCGCCTTGCTGTTGTGCTGCCCACAGGCCGACCGCGAGCATTGCCAGCAAGTGATCGAGACCGCCAAGTGGGTGGCTGATACCGGCAATCAAGCCGTTGTCGCCGTGTCCCGGATGGGCGAAGGCGAGGGCCGGAGTCAGCAGCAGGGCCAGGGCGCCGAGAATGCGTTTGAGTGTCATGGATAAGCTTCCTTGTTGATAAGTCGTGATCAGGCCGCGGTCAGCAAACCCTGGCGTTCGATGAAGGCAATGATCTCTTCCAGGCCCAGGCCGGTTTTCTGATTGCTGAAGACAAAGGGTTTGCCGTTGCGCATGCGTTGGGTGTCGCTGTTCATCATCTCCAGCGAGGCGCCGACCAGAGGTGCCAGGTCGATCTTGTTGATCACCAGCAGGTCGGATTTGCAGATTCCCGGCCCGCCCTTGCGTGGCAGCTTGTCGCCGGCCGAGACGTCGATCACGTAGATGGTCAGGTCGGACAGTTCCGGGCTGAAGGTCGCGGAGAGGTTGTCGCCACCGGACTCCACGAGAATCAGGTCCAGCCCCGGAAAACGGCGGTTGAGCTGATCCACGGCTTCGAGGTTGATCGAGGCGTCTTCGCGGATGGCCGTGTGCGGGCAGCCACCGGTTTCCACGCCGATGATGCGCTCCGGTGCAAGGGCTTCGTTGCGCACCAGAAAATCTGCGTCTTCGCGGGTGTAGATGTCGTTGGTCACGACGGCCAGGTTGTAACGCTCGCGCAGGGCCAGGCACAGGGCCAGGGTCAGGGCGGTTTTGCCGGAGCCGACCGGGCCGCCGATACCGACGCGCAGGGGTTGTGCGTTCATGTGATTCTCCAAAGTAAATGGCCCTAGGAACGGAACAGACGGCTGTACTGGCGCTCGTGGGCCATACACGCCAGGGACAGGCCGAAAGCGGCGCTGCCGTAATGATTGGGATCGATTTGAGTGGCGTTCTGTTGAGCTTGTTGAAGCAGCGGCAACAGTTCGCTGGTCAGGCGTTGAGCGGCTTGCTGACCCAGGGGCAGGGTCTTCATCAGCACCGCCAACTGGTTTTCCAGCCAGCTCCAGAGCCATGCGGCCAGGGCGTCCTGCGGGCTGATCTGCCAGGCGCGCGCGGCCAACGCCCAACCCAGGGCTAGATGTGGCTCGCTGCGCTGTTCGAGGAAGGCGCGGGCGGGGGCGTCGAGCTCCGGCAAGCCATTGAGCAATTGCTGCAACGAGTAGCCCATCTGCCGGCTCTCCTGATGCAGCTCACGGGTTTCGCGGCTGGCGCGGTGCTCCTCGCAGCGTTGCAGCAATTCGTCCCAGTTTTCCTCGCTGGCGGCCACGCAATGGGCGAGCAGCAAGGGTGCTTCGAAGCGTGCCAGATTCAGCAGCAACTGATCGCTGATCCAGCGTCGCGCACTGTCGGGGTCGTGAACACGGCCGTTATCCACAGCCATTTCAAGGCCCTGGGAGTAGCTGTAGCCGCCAATCGGCAATTGCGGACTGGCCAGGCGCAACAGCGCCCAAGCCGGGTTCATGTGCGTACGCCGAACTGGTGCAGTTTCGGCGCGTAGTTGAAGTCTTCATCGCCGTGACGCGAGTGGTGATGGCCACCGCCATAGGCGCCATGTTCCGGCTGGAATGGCGCCTCGATGTTCACGGCAACGGCACCGAGTTGTTCGAGCATGGCCTTGAGCACGTAGTCGTCGAGCAGGCGCAACCAGCCGTCGCCGACTTGCAGGGCGACATGGCGGTTGCCCAGGTGATAGGCCGCGCGGGTCAGTTCGAAGGCATTGGAGCAGGTGACATGCAGCAGTTGTTCGGGACGGGCGCAGACGCGCACGATTCGCCCGTCTTCGGCTTGCAGGCATTCGCCGTCACGCAACGGCGGCTGGCCGCGCTCCAAAAACAACCCGACGTCTTCACCCTCGGCACTGAAACAGCGCAATCGGCTTTTGCTGCGGGCTTCGAACGTCAGGTGCAGTTCGGCGGCCCAAACGGGTTGAGGGTCGATTCTGCGATGAATCACCAGCATCGGAAGGCTTCCAGCAATGGACAATGTTCAGGCTAGAGCAAGGGGCTTGCCAATCGACATGATGTGTAGGAAATGCCTGACGGAGGCGTGGGACTGGTATCGATGGAGTGAGTATTTTGGTTGAAGTTGGTGCGTTGTTTTTGGTTTGCGCACCAAGTTAAAGCGGCGAGGTTTAATGTGGGAGCGAGTTTGCTCGCGATGGCGGTGGAACTGTCACATCGATGGTGGATGTCATGCCCTCATCGCGAGCAGGCTCGCTCCCACAGGGATTTCATCCACAGAAAGTTACTCAGTGCTGCCGAGCCCTTGCCAATGCTTGAGGCCGATAAAGATAAACCGCAGCTGCTGGGTGATTTTCGCCTGGGGCGTCAGGTGCTCTGGCAAGGCTTCGGCTGGCGGATCGATGATGTCCGGCAGGGTGGCGAACACGCTCTTGACGATCAGATCCGCCATGACGCTCAGGTCGGCGATGTCCAGATGCTGCAGTTTCGGCATCAGTGACAAATCCGCCGCCAGGTCCGAGCTGATGTTTTCACGCAAACGGCCGATGGCCTGGCGCACCGGCACTGAACCGCCGTACTGCTCACGGGCAAGAAACAGGAACTGCGAACGGTTGGCGCTAACCACGTCGAGAAAGATCCGCACCGAGGCATCGATGATGCCGCCCATCACGAATTCGTTGTGTCGTACCAGGCGAATGGTTTCGCGGAATGTCTGGCCGACTTCGCTGACCAGTACCAGGCCCAATTCATCCATATCGGCAAAATGGCGGTAGAAACCGGTCGGTACGATGCCGGCGGTTTTCGCGACTTCGCGCAGGCTCAGGCTGCCGAATCCTCGGCCGCCATCCATCAGGCGCCGGGCAGCGTCCATCAGGGCGTTACGGGTTTGTTGTTTCTGTTCGGCGCGGGGCAGCATCGCAAGGGCGTTTTCTGGACAGGGACGCGGCGCACTCTAGCAAATCGGCTTTGCCGGCGTCGAACGACTGTGGGGGGATCACGCGGGGATGTGTGGCATCTATCGAGCGGGCCTATGAAAATTCAAAAGCCCAATCCGGGGATTGGGCTTTTTTTCAAGGCGGCCATGGAGCTTAGCTCACGGCGCTGTTGCGTTCGATCACGCGGTCACCACCGCCTTCAGCAAGGGTTTGACCTTGTGGAGTGCGATCCGAACCGTCGGCGGCAAGGGTCTGGCCTTGTGGAGTACGGTCGGAACCATCAGCAGCCAGGGTTTGACCTTGTGGGGTGCGATCCGAACCGTCAGCGGCAAGGGTCTGGCCTTGTGGGGTACGATCGGAACCATCGGCAGCCAGGGTTTGGCCCTGTGGAGTACGGTCCGAGCCATCCTGAGTAATCAGGCCTTTTTCTTTCAGGCGATCATTACCGCCTTCGGCAAGGGTCTGGCCTTGTGGGGTGCGGTCGGAACCATCGGCGGCGACGGTCTGGCTGAACACCGAGTGGTCTTGTTTCACTTGTGGGGTGGCCTGGTCAGCTGCTGGCAGGGCAAAGGCAGTGCTGGCCAGCATCGAAAGTGTAAGGCTAAGCAGTAGTTGGCGTTTCATGATTGTTTTGCTCCGTGGGGGTGCGAATAAGTGGGTACGAGAGCAATGCTACTCTCGATAAATCGATATGAAAGTTCATAAACGCAATGGTAATAATCAACGGAATTGATTGTTTGCTGCGGAGGCCCTAGGCCGGGCGTTTCCGGCGAGTTGTCTTGCACTTTTGTGGGTGTTTTCGACCCACCTGTGTTGTGCAAAAGTGCAGGTTCGGTAACGCAGGTCGACCGACTGGTCAGTATTGGACTGGGCGAAATCGGCGAAATCGGTCTACCGATTAAACCTGTCGGGTTTTTATCAGTCGTAGTTTGCATGGCGAGCCGTTTGCGGCTCACCGTTTCACATGTGCGTCGCAGTCGGGGCGCTCGGTCGTATCAGGAGCCCTGTGCAATGACGCGCACTCAAAAGACGTTGGTCTGGACCCTTTCCACTTTCCTTACCTTGTTGGTGATGCTGGTACTGATCATCGTGTTCTTCGACTGGAACCGGATCAAAGCGCCGCTCAACGCCAAAGTTTCCGAAGAAATGCACCGCGCTTTCGCCATCAACGGCAATCTGTCAGTGGTCTGGCAACCCGAGCCCGATGAAGGCGGCTGGCGCGCCTGGGTACCGTGGCCTCATGTGGTGGCCGAAGACTTGAGCCTGGGCAATCCCGACTGGTCGAAACAGCCGCAGATGATCACCCTCAAACGGGTGGAACTGCGTATTTCACCCCTGGCATTGCTGGCGCAGCGGGTGGTGATCCCGCGTATCGATCTCACCGAGCCCAATGCCCACCTGCAACGCCTGGCTGACGGGCGCGCCAACTGGACCTTCAAATTCGACCCAAAGGACCCGGACGCCGAGCCTTCGAGCTGGGTGGTGGATATCGGAGCGATCGGCTTTGACAAGGGGCATGTCACCCTCGACGACCAGAACCTGAAGACCCAACTCGACGTACTGATCGACCCATTGGGCAAGCCGATTCCGTTCAGCGATATCGTCGGCGACAAAGCGGCGAAAGCCGCGCAGGAGAAGGGTTCGTCACCCCAGGACTATGCATTCGCCCTCAAGGTCAACGGCCAGTACCACGGCCAGAAACTCGCGGGCCAGGGCAAGATTGGCGGGCTGTTGGCGTTGCAGGACGCGGCACGGCCGTTTCCGCTTCAGGCACAGGTAAAAATCGCCGATTCCAGCGTCGAACTGGCCGGCACCCTGACCGATCCGCTGAACCTCGGCGCCCTGGACCTGCGCCTGAAACTGGCCGGTACCAGCCTGGGCAATCTCTACCCGCTGACCGGTGTGATCCTGCCGGATACGCCACCCTATGCCACCGACGGCCATCTGATCGCCAAATTACACGAGCCGGGTGGCGCGGTGTTTCACTATGAAGAGTTCAACGGCAAGATCGGTGAAAGTGACATCCATGGCAACCTGACCTACGTGGCCAGCCAGCCACGGCCAAAGCTCAGCGGTTCGCTGTTGTCCAATCAATTGCTGTTCGCTGACCTGGCACCGCTGATTGGTGCCGACTCCAACGCCGAGCAGAAGGCCCGAGGCGGTGACAGCAAACAACCGGCGGACAAAGTGCTGCCGGTCGAAGAGTTCAAGACCGATCGCTGGCGCGATATGGACGCCGATGTCGAGTTCACCGGCAAGCGTATCGTGCACAGCGAAAAACTGCCGTTCAACGATCTCTATACACATCTGGTACTCACCGATGGCGTGCTCAGCCTCGAGCCGCTGCGTTTCGGCGTGGCAGGCGGCAAGCTGGATGCGCAGATTCGCCTGAACGGCCACACCGATCCGCTGGAGGGACATGCCAGACTCACGGCGCGAGGCTTCAAACTCAAGCAGTTGTTCCCCGGCTTTGAACCGATGAAAACCAGTTTCGGCGAACTCAACGGCGACGGTGATATCAGCGGGCGCGGCAATTCGGTGGCTAAACTGCTGGGCAGCGCCAATGGCAATCTGAAAATGCTGATCAACGATGGCGCTATCAGTCGCGAGTTGATGGAGTTGGCCGGGCTGAACGTCGGCAACTACGTGGTCGGCAAGATCTTTGGCGACAAGGAAGTGAAGATCAACTGCGCCGCCGCCGACTTCGGCATCCAGTCCGGCCTGGCGAGTACCCGCTTGTTTGTGTTCGACACTGAGAACGCCATTGTTTACATCGATGGCACGGCGAACATGGCGACCGAACAACTGGACCTGACCATCACCCCGGAATCAAAGGGCTGGCGTTTGATTTCGTTGCGTTCGCCGCTGTACGTGCGGGGCAAGTTCATCAAGCCCGATGCCGGGGTCAAGGCCGTGCCGTTGATGTTGCGTGGAGCCGGGATGGTCGCGTTGGGCGTGATCGCCGCACCGGCGGCAGGGTTGTTGGCGCTGATAGCGCCGAGTGGCGGCGAGCCGAACCAGTGCGCGCCGTTGCTGGAGCAGATGAAGGCGGGCAAGGCGCCGAAGACTGTAAAAAACTGAATATGTTGGTGAGCAGTGTTCAAGCGCCCCCGACTCCGGGTCGCTTGAACGTCCGGCGAGGCTAGATTATTCAACTCAAGCCGGTGGGCGCATGGATTTGCAATAACTCCGTTTCCATCCTGTTACCCAGTTTCTTGAGTACGTCATCTCTTACGCGATTGTATTGGCGCCCATCCAGCAAACTACTCATTAGCCAAATGTTGGTCTTGTGTTCGTTGGTGCTATTCAAAACCGGCTGGTCGAGAATATCTATTGCAATCTTTTGGGCTGTTTCGAACGCCACTTGCAGAGTTACCACGGTTTTATCGTTGCGAATAATCGTCAGCAGAACAGCCGTTGAAACCAATATGTCCGTGGTGGTGTTGCTCACAATAGCGTTTCTTTGAAGTTGCTCGACGATTACCCTGATCGCCGGTGAGTCAGGCTGGAGTTTTGCCAGTTGAGCAAATACAATAGCGAGCGCTTGCCGTTCATCTTGTGGCAGGGCACTCCCGGCGCTTTGTTCAATAATATTAAATAGGCTGCTGTGTTTAAATTCGAATTGCTGGGTCGCCCGGCTATTGACCGTCCAGCCAATTTTTTGAACGGTATCTGTATAGGTTGGCCAAGAAGTTTCACGGTTTCTGCTTTTTTGTGCTGCCACCAGTTCGCCTAGCAGGCTAGACGCTAGAATATCTTTTTTAAAGCTGTCAGTGTGCAGACCGTAGAAGATCGTTATGTTGCCATTAACCAACCAAGTATCAATTTTTGTTTTTTTCATATTTTTACCTACGCGCAGGTGGGCGCAAGAAGTTGTTTAAATCGGCCTGCTATGGCCGATTTAAACATTTCATTGGTTGTTAGAAATCAGGCAATTCATCAATGAATTTTTTACCGCTTTCGCTAAATTTCCTGTACAGGTCGCCACGCAGGCCTGAAAACGTTTTAGTGTCCAGGTAAGTGCGCACAGCACCCGTTTTCATCGTGGTGGACTGGCGGGTCGATTTCCAGAACAGAATACCGCGGGTGCTCTCCCTTGCATCCAGGGAGATGCAGTTGAGGACCATGTTTGGTTGCCCACCGTTATCAAGCCAGATCGGTGCGATATCGAATTTTGCCTGGGTGCCCAGCTTAGAGTTACGATCAAAAATCTTAATGGCATCGGGACTTTTCTGCACCGCCTCAACGGCCTTTTTCGCAACATCAGCCAGGATTTTAGCCGCATTACTACCAATCAATCCTGCAGCCACTTCCAGGGCAACCTGATCCATTGTCAGGCCAACTCTCTTGACTGTGACCTCCTGGATGTTCCGGTTTTGAGTCACCCAGCCCAGTTTGCTCAGGCCGTCAACATAGTAGCGATACCATTCGAAGAGTTGCTCATCTTTGGGGAAGAGTTTGGTGGCGGCGTTTTGCATGACCAGTTTGCACAAATTGACGTCGTCGATGATTTCCTGCGAAACGCCGGGCAGGAAGGCATTGATAGTATCAGGCATGACGCTGGCGGTTGGTTTGTCGATATCATGTTCAGGTTTGCTCGAGAGCGTAGAAAATACAGGTGCCGAGCGCTGCGTGATGATAGGTAATGCTGGCAGGGAATCAATAAATTCGAGTCGTTGTTCAAGTAGCATGAAAGTAATCCTTTACTTATTGGTATGAGCAGCCGGCTGGCTGTGGTTGTTAGAATAGGTTTATAGATTTCAAAGTCTAGTTTTGGTTTGTAACTTCAGGTTTTAGTTGTGTTTGTTATTCTGCGTTTGTGATTGTTCTAATTCGTAGTGGTGAACTTAAGCAGTCGTTAAACTTGAAACACTTGAACTGTTGTCGAGGCGCTGATCAGCGCACCGCATGCCCGGACAACAATGCCTCCTCACGCAACCACGCAAAAAAAGCCCGAACCGGTGGATGTCGCTCACGCCCCGGCACGCACAGTGCGCTGTAGCCGGCTCCATCGACCTGGATTTCCCCTCGGTACGGCAACAACAGACCACTGGCCACGCTTTCCGACACCAGAATATTGCTTGCCAGCACCAGGCCTTGGCCGGCAATCGCCGCTTGCAGGGCGTAATGCTCTTCGTCGTATTCGCGCACGGCCGGCCGACCGCCCAGCCAGGTTTCGCCGGAGCGAGCGCACCAGGCCTCCCAGCCGTGGGCATAGAGTTTGGAGTTGTGCCAGCGCACGCTGATCAGCGTCGGGGCGCGACTCGACGCCAGGGCCACTTGTTCAGGCGAACCGTAGACACCAAAGGACTCATCGAACAGGCACTGGCCGTAAAGGTTGGGGTAATCATCGAGGCTGTAGCGCAGCACCAGGTCGACACTGGCGTCCTGATGCAGATCGATGACTTCGCAGTGGGTATCGAGGCGCACGTTGATGTTCGGGTGTCGGGCGTAGAAACGTCCCAACCTTGGCACCAGCCACAGGGCGGCGAAGGCGGCGGTAGTGGAGACCGTCAGGCTGGCGCCACTGCGTTGCGGACGCAGTGTATCGACACTTTGCGCCACTTCCAGAAAAGCCCCATGCAGGCTCTGGAACAGCCGTTCGCCGCATTCGGTCAGGCGCACCTGGCGTGGCAGACGCTCGAACAATGGCACGCCGAGCCAACTTTCCAGTGAGCGGATCTGGTGGGACACCGCCGTCGGCGTCACCGAGAGTTCTTCGGCAGCAGCCTTGAAGCTCAGCAGGCGTGAGGCTGATTCAAAAGCGCGCAGGGCGGTCAGCGGCAACGAGGCGAACATTGAACACTCCATGGATGAAATGGATTCATCCAGACTGATTTCTGCTCATTTGAGCGAGGACGGTAGTGAGCCTCAAGCTGCAAACCACAAGCCGTTTGAGTTTAGCCCTGAGGAGAGACAGATGAGTAGAATTCTTGCTGTTCACGCCAGCCCCCGTGGTGATCGTTCGCACTCCCGGCGTTTGGCCGAAGTGTTTCTGGCGGCCTGGCAGGCCCGTCATCCACACGCGCAACTGACCCGACGCGAAGTCGGTCGGGCGCTGATTCCGCCGGTCAACGAGGCATTCGTGGCCGCCGCGTTTTACCCCGAGCCCGCCGCTCGGCCGCTGTCGATGCAGGCCGATCTGGCGTTCAGCGACGAACTGGTCGGCGAACTGCTTGGCCATGATGTGCTGGTGATTTCCACTCCGATGCACAACTTCAGCGTCCCCAGCGGCTTGAAAGCCTGGATCGATCAGATCGTGCGGGTGGGGGTGACCTTCGATCACACCCTGGACAATGGCGTGGCCCAGTACGAGCCGTTGGTGCTGGGTAAAAAGGCCCTGATCATCACCAGCCGTGGCGGCTTCGGTTTTGGCCCGGGCGGCGAGCTGGAAGCCATGAACCATGCCGACACGCTACTGCGTACGGTGCTTGGATTCATTGGCATCACGGACGTCACCGTGGTGGCTGCCGAGGGCGAGGAGTCCGCCGAGCGCAGCTTTCAAATCTCTGCCGCCGAGGCTGAGCAGCGCTTGTTGGCGCTGGCCGGAGAGTTCTAGATGGCCTGGCTGTTTCTGCTGGTCGCCGCCGGGTTCGAAGTCACCTTCGCCATGGGCATGAAGTACGCCGAGGGCTTCACCCGGCTCTGGCCTTCGCTGGTCACCGTAGTGGCCGCTGTGGGCGGGATCTATTTTCTGACCCTGGCCATGCGCGAGCTGCCGGTGAGCATTGCGTACCCGATCTGGACCGCCATCGGTTCGCTGGGCACGGTGTTTCTCGGTTTCGCGCTGCTGGGTGAAAGCCTGACCGTGATCAAACTGGTCTCGGTCGGGCTGATCGTGGCGGGCGTGGTAGGGTTGAAGTAGGGCGGATGACATAGACTTGTCATCTTCGCTGGTGATGCTTGGCGGATGTCTTGCATCCAGCCTAGCGTCACCGCCCGACCACAAGGATGTCCGCCCATGTCGCAAGGTTCTGCCCCGCGCTACCCGCTGGTGTTGGTCCCGGGGATGCTCGGGTTCATCCGGTTGGTGCTTTATCCGTATTGGTACGGGATCGTCGAGGCGTTGCGCCATGGCGGTGCGGTGGTGTTCGCGGTGCAGGTCTCGCCGCTTAACTCGAACGAAGTGCGGGGCGAGCAATTACTGGCGCGTATCGAAGAAATCCTGCGGGAAACCGGGGCCGACAAGGTCAACCTGATCGGTCATAGCCAGGGCTCGCTGACCGCCCGTTATGCAGCGGCCAAGCGCCCGGACCTGGTGGCATCGGTGACCTCGGTGGCGGGGCCGAACCATGGTTCGGAGCTCGCCGATTACCTGCACGAACATTATTCCCACGAGAGCGTCCGTGGTCGTCTGCTGTGCTTTTTGCTACGGATCGTCGGCGCGTTGATGGGGTTGTTGGATACCGGTTACCGCGGGCCGAAGCTGCCGGTGGATATACCTGCGTCCCATCACTCCCTCACCAGCGCTGGCGTCGCGCTGTTCAACCAGCGTTATCCACAGGGGCTGCCCGACACCTGGGGCGGTCATGGGCCGGAGGAGGTCAACGGCGTGCGCTATTACTCCTGGTCCGGCACCTTGCAACCGGGCATTACCGATCGCGGGCGCAACCTGCTGGACGGCACCAACCGCAGTTGCCGGCTGTTCGCTAAAACCTTCGTCCGCGAAGCCGGGCATTGCGACGGCATGGTCGGGCGCTACAGCTCGCATCTGGGGACGGTGATTGGCGATGAGTATCCGCTGGATCACTTCGATATCGTCAACCAGTCGCTGGGGCTGGTGGGCAAGGGGGCTGAGCCGATCCGGTTATTTGTCGAGCATGCGGCGCGGTTGAGTGCGGCCGGGCTCTAGTCCGCGTTATCGTTCATCGCGGGCAAGCCACGCTCCCACAGGTTTCCGGTTGTTCACAGAAATCAGATTCGACACAAAACCTGTGGGAGCGAGCTTGCTCGCGATGGCGTCAGATCAGGCAACACTGACCTTGCGCCCCAACACCGTCGTCCAACGCTCGGAAACGATCACCCCGCCCAAGGTCAACACCCCGCCCACCAGGTGATACATCGCCAGTTGCTCATGCAGCACCACCGCCGCAATCAATGCGGTAATCAGCGGCAGCAAATTGAAAAACTGCGTGGTCCGGCTCGGTCCCAAACGCACCACGGCCTGCATCCACGCCAGCGGCGCGACCATCGAAGCCAGCAGGCAGGCGTACAGCACCAGTGGAATGTTCTGCAGGGTCGGGCCGACTTTCGGTGAGGCGATGAACAGCGGGAACAGCACCACCACGGCCACCAGCACCTGCAGATACAGAAGCACCAGCGGCGGCAGTTTCAGTTGCCACTTTTTCAACAGGGTGCTGTAGACCGCGTAGGCCAGGGTGGCGATCAGCATCATCGCATCGCCCAGGTTGACCCCGTGTTCGAGCAGTGCGCCAAGGCTGCCGGACGACACCACCACCAGTACACCTGCAAACGACAGCACCGCACCGGCCAGGGCACCCATGGTCAGGCGCTGGCCGAGGCTGATGATCGCCATGGCGAGCGACATCAGTGGCATCAGCGACAGGATGATGCCCATGTTGGTGGCCGAGGTCAGGCTCGCGGCGAAGTACGCCAGGCTTTGATAGACCGCCATGCCGAGCACACCGAGGACAAAGATCTTGCCCAGTTTCGGGCGGATCTGCGACCAATGGGCGAGCACCGGTTTGAGCATGAAGGGCGTGAACAGCAACCCGGCCAGCAGCCAGCGGTAGAAGCCGATCTCGGCGGGGAAGATCGCCCCGGCCGACATTTTGGTGATCACGGTGTTGCCGGCCCAGATAAAAATGGCCAGCAGGGGATAAGCGTATTGCATCGGGAAAAACCAGAACGTTAATGAAGGGCAATTATCCGCTTGTCTGGATGCAAGCCTATACTTCGATCCAGACAACCGGCCCCTGATGACGGACAGCATGCGCAGTAAACACATCGATCTGCTGGATTTCAGCGAATTGCCTTCGGCGGTGTACTTCCGCTACGCCGATTTCAATACCCACGAATTCGCCGCTGCGCACCGTCATCCGTGGGGCACTCTGGAGTATGCGGCCCACGGGGTGTTGCACATGGATGTCGACGGCAGCCGTTTCCTCTCGCCGCCGCAATACGCGGTGTGGGTGCCCCCCGGAAATCGAGCACAGTTTCTACAGCCACCAGCCGATCAACTACCGTGCCGTTTGCCTGGCGCCGGCGGTCTGCGAGGATCTGCCACAACAGGCCTGCACGCTCGCCATCAGTGACATCCTCAAGGCGATCCTCAAGGACTTCGCCGTCCGTGACGTCAAGATTCCCGAGCAGGCCGCGGATAAACGCCTGGCTCAGGTTCTGGTGGATCAGTTGCAACAGGCGCCGGTGCATGAGTGTTACCTGCCCTATGCCAGCACACCGGGACTGCTGGGCATATGCGAGGCCCTGCAAGCCGAACCCGGTGACAACCGGCCCTTGGCGCATTGGGCGGCGCAGGTTCACGTCAGTGAACGGACCCTGGCGCGGCAGTTTGTCCGCGAGTTGGGCATGAGTTTTGGTGAGTGGCGTCAGCGTCTGCGATTCCTGGCCGCGATTGAAGCACTGGACAGCCATCGCAGCATTCAGGAAATCGCCTTCGACATGGGCTACAGCACCGGTTCGGCGTTTATCGCGATGTTCCAGCGTCAGGCCGGGTGCACGCCCGACTACTATCGACGCAACAAGAAGTTTTAACGCACTCGTTAAGAATTTTCATACAGCATTATCCGAAACAAACTTCATGGGAACAGAATTGGGGCGCTGTAGGCTTCGATCCTCTCTCTAAGTTTGCGAGTAATGATTGTGAAAAATTTGTTGTTGAAGTCTGCGAGTAGCCAAGATTATTTCGATATAAACCAAGAGCACAGTACTCACTACAACTTTATCAAAAGCGCCATTCCCGACTGGATTGTCGATTCTTCGCTTCAGCGGGTGGGTGATTTACGCAACACACCCAAAGTTATTCCCGCCTGGAGCAAAGCGGCGTCCCATACGGAGCATGTGGCAGCGAAAGAAGCCACAAAGGTCAGTTGGCAGGCGCAGAACCAGGTCGACCGGATGCTCGGGAAGCTGCAAGATGCCGAATCCTTTGCCCTGCCACTGCTGACCAATGCCCTCAAGAAGCAATTCGGTGTAGTGGTCGATGTTCGTGAAATTTTTCTGCGGTTGTATTTTTCGGCTAAAACATCCGCTTGGGCATTCAATGTCACCGGCGGTGTCGGCAGTCGAACTGTCTCGTTACTTAACGCATCTCTGCAAAATTTTGCCGAGGGCGAAGTATTTACCAGCGACTCTGCATTTATCACCAGGCCCGACGACATCGGGCGGTTTGAAATAAAGAAGTTGGGAATAACGATCGAACAGTTCAAGACGCTGTGCCGAACTCTGGATATTGGGTCCCAATATAAAAAGTATCTGGAAAGTTATCTGGCTCCTGAAGGTGCCATGGTCCGGGAGGCGGTGCAGCACCGCATCGTCGCCAGTCAGAAAAGCGCCATGAAAGCTGCAGCACATCTGGCATTGATGAAGAAGGACATCGGGGCAGCGGCCTACCTGACCGTGTTGAACATGGTCCTGGGTAAAAAGGGACTGGTGTGGGATGGCGGTCCCGTGCGTTTCTACCACTTGAGCATGCTCGACACCCGTCTGACCGGGATTGTACTGATCGCCGCCGATCTCGATATCCCCGGTGCGAATGTCCGGCGCGTCATTGCCTACGTACCGCACGATCCCGAGCATCCGCTGAAAGAGTATGCCTCGACGGCCGAGTTCGCGCTCGAACTGACTCACCAGCTACGGGGCAACGATCAGGCATCCGGCGCTACCCGGCGCAGCTATCAGGCGTTTTTCAGTCGATTCGTGGATCATTACCAGCGTGGTCATTTCTTCGCCGCGCTCAACGCGAAACTGTGGGAAATCACTTACCACGGCACACAACCGGGCTCCAATCTGCCTGCCTGGCGCGAAACTCAAGTAGATCGCCCCGATTTGCGGATAGCCGCGGTATCGTTCGAAAACGATACCGTCAGCCGTTATAACGGCGATCCGTGGGTTTATCTCTATCAGCAGCAAGTTGACAAGATTTTTGCCGACGGGCGCGCGCTGGCCGTGACCACCGCCGATGCGGACAGTGCCGCACGTTGGGCGTGGATCGAAAACCTGGAAAAAATGCTCTCCGACATCATGCAGGTTGCCTTGCTCGTCGCGACCCCCTTTGTCCCGGTGCTCGGGGAGCTCATGCTGGGGTATATCGCTTATCAACTAGTAGACGGGGTCGTGGAAGGTGTCGTTGAACTCACCCAGGGCGAGTACGTTGAAGCGGCGGAGCATCTGGTCGGCGTCGCTGAAAACCTGGTTCAGTTGGGCACGTTTGCCGTGGGCGGTGCTATCGCCACTCAAGTGGTGAAGCCCAGGTTGTCGTCCTTCCTCGAAGGCGCCCGTCAAGTCACGCTCCGAAACGGTGAGCAGCGGCTATGGGGGAAAAATCTGCAGCCGTACCTGCAACAAAACCTGCGTCTGGCGACGGATTCCAAACCTGACCTTTACGGTCTGCATCAGCATCAGGGCCGGCAGATTCTGTCTTTGGACGATGATCATTTCGAACTCAGGTTCGATTCGCAAACCGGCAAACACCGGGTTCAGCATCCGACCCGTCCCGAGGCCTATCAGCCGGTGGCGGAGAGTAACGGTACTGGCGCTTTTGTAATCGAGGGTGAAACACCTCACACCTGGGATGCCGATGCGCTGATCAAGCGACTCGGTCCGTCGGTGGAGGGGTTGACCGACAAGTTCGGCGACATTCGCACTGTCAGCCGTGCCGATGTCGGTGCGCTGGTACGCATGTACGCCGATAACGAGCGGGCGATCCCTTTGCTCAGCGATACGGTGACCCGGTTCCGGATCGACCGGGATATCCACACCTTCATCCAAAACATCGGCAGCGCCCGTGCACAGGATTATTTGCAGGCCGACCCGCTCTGGCAGTTTCAATTGCTGGACGGCTTGTGGCCCGGCAGAGCGATTGAGCTCAAGGGGGCCGATGGACGAGTGCTGTACGCCATCGGGGTCGACGACGAACCTGTCTCTTTCTCTGTGAACCAACTGGCGGATACCGACCTGATCGACACCTTGCTGTTGTTTCTCGATGATGCCGAGACCCGGCAACTGCTGGGTGATGAGCCTGATGCACTGGTCGGCAGCCGCACACAAAATGCCACGCGTTTGAGGGGGCAACTCGCGCAATTGGCAGATCGGCGCAAGGCCTCGTTGTTCGACAAACGTTACCGGGATGTCGGGCAAGCCGTCAGTGCCGAGGCAAGGTTCATCCAGGGCGAGGTTCCAGGAATGCCCGGTGTCGTTGCACAAGAGCTGGTCGCGCTGGCGCGCCCGGAGGAGTTGCAGACGCTCAAGCTGCGCAGGCTTCCCGAGCGACTGCAAGGGTGCGCCGATTGGGCGCTCAGGGACGTGCGGATCAGCCGTGCGTACGAGGGTTTTTATCTGGAGTCGGTCGACAATCCGGACTTCGACGCCCTGGCGTTGCATTCCCTGGAAAACCTGCCGGGCTGGAATGCCAATGTGAGGATCGAGCTGCGTCACTACCGTTTCGATGGCCAACAACTGGACAGCATCGGCCCCGAGGATGCCGCCATCCGGCGTACGCTCGTCTTAAGCGAAAACGGGTTGATCCAGGCTTGCGACGAGCAAGGCAATGCCCTGCATTCGGGCGGTGATTTGTTTACCTCGATCTTGCAGGCATTACCCGATGCCGAGCGTGATGCGTTGCGGATTCATATCGGTCAGGGCCCGGTCCTGAAGGCTGCATTGCGCGACCATGCCCTGAAACCCTACAGGCTGTTAAGTGTTCTTTCCGGTTTGCCGGAGTTGAAAATTCCGACGTTTGATCCGGCGATCATGCGCCTGCGTGGGGGGGCTCCTACCGTGACCGGTGAGATTGCGCAACTGCAGGACGTCGAGCAACGCAGCGTGGCTTTTGTCGACGGTGCATTCCATCCGAGCGTCCCCTCGTTTGAACGATATAACTATCTGCGCGGACTCAAGTTGATGGACGAAAGCTTGTCCGACGATTGCTGGCGCGCGCTCTGGTATGGGCTCAGGAAGGCGAATGCCGAGGGCTCCGAGGCCAATCTGCGAACGGTACAAAGTATTGAAGTATTGCCCGATCTGCAAAAGCTGATGTCGCCTGAGCAGTTCGATGCATTGGTCGAGCGGTTGTTCACCGTACAGGGGTTGGTGGAGCTCACGGAGTCCGAGCGCAATCTGGGCGCCCGCGCGCGCGATCTCGAGCAAACCGGGCGTCTCGATGAATATCAGGCGCTGCAGCGCGCCGTGAGGGAAAACCTCCCGGTGTCCAGCGACCGATGGGTGCCGTTGCAGAAGTATGCCGCTGACCTTGAAAGCGACGTCACGACGGCCGCGCAGCCAATTGAAGTGACACCCCAGGTCATGGCCAATCTGCGACAGGCACAGCGTGCCATCCATCGATCCAAGGAGCTGTTGCCTCTGTCGGGCAACCAGCTGCCGAGCATCTGGGAAAACGGCGGTTCAGCGATCGCGAAAATCAAGGGGCTGCGAGGACTGGATCTGCAGGAAGGTCAATTCACAGCACGGATGTCTCTCGCCGAACATGCGCGTAAAGCCATTGAAATCAAGGGAGGCAATTGTTCGGAAAACTCCAAGGTGACCTTCGCGCTGCTGGCCAGCCAACCGAGAACCTCGCGGATCCACCTCGTCAGAGCCACCGCATTCGATCATCAGTACGTGGTCATTGGCGATGACTTGACCGATCTCAAGCAACTGGTGGTTGCCGATTCGTGGCCGGAGTTCCCTGCCGCCCATATGGCGGATAATGGTCGTTTCGAGTTTGAACTGCCCCCCATTGCAACCCTTGAACCGGGACCCGCCAACGCGGATTTTGCCTTTATCAACGATGTGCCTGCAGGCCCGGCGATGCTGCCGGAGGTTTCCCGGGACAACACCATCAGGCAGATAACCATAAACAAACTGTACCAGTCGGGGGCTTATGCTCAATTCACGTCATTGAAGACGTTGGCGACACGATACAGTGTGCCTGGGGAAGCCTGGGTGTCGTTTGAGCGGTTGCCGGGTTCCGTGATCGAAAAGCGCCTGTCAGCCTGGCGAGACTATCAACACGCCTTCAAGAACCTGCTGGAGCAACAGTCCGCTGGTACCTCACCGGGCGAATGATCATCTGTGGCTGGAGGAAGGTGTAACAAGGCTTGACTACACTCCTCGTGGAGGCCGCATCTCTCGATGCGGCGACACGGAGAAAACTCCATGAAGATAATGCGTGCCCCTTTGTTGATGATCGGTTTGCTGCTCTGTTCCCAAATCTTCGCCGCCACAGACCAACAGAACAAGATGACCACCTGCAACGCCGAGGCGACTGCAAAAACCCTCAAGGGCGATGAGCGCAAAGCCTTCATGAGCAATTGCCTCAAGGCCACCCCGGCGGCCAACGGTGCCGGCAAAGCCTTGACCCCACAGCAAGAGAAGATGAAGACCTGTAACGCCGACGCCGCCACCAAAGCCCTCAAGGGTGACGAGCGCAAGGCATTCATGAGTGATTGCCTGAAGAAGAAATAAGATCGGCTCAAGGACAGTGGTGGCTGTGCTGGCTCCATCGCGAGCAGGCTCGCTCCCACATTTGTCCGGTGTACTCAGTTCCACTGTGGGAGCGAGCTTGCTCCGGGCGGCGCTCCGACGATGGGGCCGCAGAAGGCGCTGCAAGAAATCCTGAACCACCACTAAGGTCGCCCCACACAATCCCTAGTGCTCGCACCGGATCGCTGGCAGACTGCCAATCCTTTTTACGCCGTTCGTTTTTGAGGCTGTATGCCAACGTTTTCTCAGCGTCAAGTCTTGCTGGTCATCAGCTGGGTCATCATTTTTGGCGGACTGCTGCTGGTCCTGCCGCTGCGATTGCTGCCCAGCCTGCTCGCCGGGTTGCTCGTGTTCGAACTGGTCAACATGCTCACCCCGCAACTGCAACGGCTGATCGAAGGCCGGCGTGCGCGCTGGCTGGCGGTGGCGTTGCTGGGGACTCTGATTGTCAGCGTGCTGTCGCTGATCTTTGCCGGTGCCTTCAGCTTCCTGCTGCACGAGGCGGAAAACCCCGGCGCGTCCCTCGACAAGTTCATGGGAGTGGTCGACCGCGCGCGCGGGCAATTGCCGCCGTTCATCGACGCCTATCTGCCGGCCAGTGCCGCGGAGTTCCGCGTGGCGATTGGCGAATGGGTCAGCAAACACCTCAGTGATTTGCAACTGGTGGGCAAGGACGCGGCGCACATGTTCGTGACCTTGCTGATCGGCATGGTGCTGGGGGCGATCATTGCCTTGCAGCGCGTTCCGGACCTGACCAAGCGCAAACCGCTGGCCGCGGCGTTGTTCGAACGTCTGCACCTGCTGGTCCAGGCGTTTCGCAACATCGTGTTCGCTCAGATCAAGATTTCCCTGCTCAACACCGTCTTCACCGGGATTTTCCTGGCGGTAATCTTGCCGATGTTCGGTATCAAGCTGCCGCTGACCAAAACCCTGATCGTGCTGACGTTCCTGCTCGGCCTGCTGCCGGTGATCGGCAACCTGATGTCGAACACCCTGATCACCATCGTCGGTTTGTCGTTGTCGATCTGGGTCGCTGTGGCGGCACTGGGTTACCTGATTGTTATCCACAAGCTCGAATATTTCCTCAACGCGCGCATCGTTGGCGGGCAGATCAGTGCCAAGTCGTGGGAGTTGCTGCTGGCGATGCTGGTGTTCGAGGCCGCGTTCGGCCTGCCGGGGGTGGTGGCGGGGCCGATTTACTACGCGTATCTGAAGAGTGAGTTGAAGCAGGTGGGGATGGTTTGATCCGCTGGATCTTTGTTGGCTGATCTGGCCCCATCGCGAGCAAGCTCGCTCCCACAATGGACCTGTGCTCGCAGGACTAATGTGGGAGCGAGCTTGCTCGCGATAGAGGCGCCTCGGTTTTGGATCAGTCCATAGAGCCGTAACGCTTGGCCGCTTCAATCGCCAGACCGCTACCGATACTGCCAAAGATGTTCCCTTCCACATGCCGTGCATTCGGCAACATCGCCGAAACACTGTTGCGCAGTGCCGGAATCCCGCTCGAGCCACCGGTGAAAAACACCGTATCGACCTGATCGACCCGCACATCGGCGTCTGCCAGCAGTTGGGTGACGCTGTTGCGCACCCGCTCCAGCAAGCTCTCGATGGCTGACTCGAACAGCGCACGGCTCAGGTCCACGCTCAAGCCCGCTTCAATGCGATCCAGCGGCACGTGGCGATTGTCGGCGTGGGTCAGCTGGATCTTGGTTTCTTCCACTTCCATGGCCAGCCAGTGTCCGGCGCGCTGTTCGATCAACTTGAACAGGCGATCGATGCCGCCGGTGTCCTCGATGTCATAGCGCATGCTGCCCAGGGCCAGTTGCGACTTTTGCGAGTACACCGAGTTGATGGTGTGCCAGGTCGCCAGGTTCATGTGGTGACTGGTCGGCATGTAGGCGCCGCTCTTCATGCGGCTGCCGTAGCCGAACAGCGGCATCAGGCCTTGCAGGCTGAGCTGTTTGTCGAAGTCGGTTCCGCCGATGTGCACACCGCCGGTGGCGAGGATGTCCTCGTGGCGGTTATCCACACCCCGACGCTCCGGCGACAGGCGCACCAGCGAGAAGTCTGATGTACCACCGCCGATGTCCACAATCAGGACAAGCTCTTCTTTCTCGATGGTCGACTCGTAGTCGAACGCGGCGGCAATCGGTTCGTACTGGAACGAGACTTCCTTGAAGCCGATCTTGCGCGCCACGTCTACCAGGGTGTCTTCGGCTTCCTTGTCGGCCATCGGGTCATCGTCGACGAAGAACACTGGCCGACCCAGTACCACCTCTTCGAATTCCCGACCAGCGGCGGCTTCGGCGCGGCTCTTGAGTTGACCGATGAACAGCCCGAGCAGGTCCTTGAACGGCATCGCCGTGCCCAAGACGCTGGTGTCGTGCTTGATCAGCTTGGAACCCAGCAGGCTCTTGAGCGAGCGCATCAGGCGGCCTTCGTAGCCTTCCAGGTACTCGTGCAGCGCCAGCCGGCCGTACACCGGGCGACGTTCTTCGATATTGAAGAAGACCACCGACGGCAGGGTGATCTTGTCGTCCTCCAGCGCGATCAGCGTTTCCACGCCGGGGCGCAGCCAGCCGACAGTGGAGTTGGACGTGCCAAAGTCGATACCCAAGGCACGGGCTGGAGATGCGTTGTTCATGTCTTTCAGGTTCCGGTTAAAAAACGGCCGCGCAGTGTATGTCAGAGCGCGCCAGATTCGAAGGCCGGTTATCTGCTAATTCTTCGCAGACAATGCCTTGAAAGATGGGGCATCCCCCCCAAACTACCCTGCATCAACCGGACAGCCGCGGGAGTGCTCGCAAGAAGCCCCGCCTACTGCCGATAAACTTCTGCTGCGCCGCCCGGTCACAAACTTGAGATCGGTCAAACCAATGGCTGCAAACAAGCGCATGCTGTGGCCTGTGGCGCGATTCTGATAACGGATGGTGATTCCCTCGATGGACTTCAAAGACTATTACAAGATTCTCGGTGTGGAGCCGACCGCAGACGACAAGGCGATCAAGGCCGCCTATCGCAAGCTGGCGCGCAAATACCACCCCGACGTCAGCAAGGAAAAGGATGCCGAGTCCAGGTTCAAGGATGCCTCGGAAGCCTATGAAGCGCTGAAAAGCGCCGACAAACGTGCCGAATATGATGACTTGCGTCGCTATGGCCAGCACGGCCAACCGTTCCAGGGACCTCCGGGCTGGCAGAGCCGTGGTGGCTTCGGTGGCGGTGGCCAGGACACGGGCGATTTCTCGGACTTCTTCAGTTCGATCTTCGGTAACCGTGGGCCAGGTTTTGGTGGTGGTGGACAGTCGCGTCGCAGCACCGGACGTCGAGGGCAGGACGTGGAAATGGAACTTGGGGTCTTTCTCGAAGAAACGCTGTCGACCGAGTCGAAGAAGGTGACCTTCCAGGTACCTCAGTACAACGCGGCCGGCCAGCATGTGAGCAACACCAGCAAAAGCCTGAACGTGAAGATTCCGGCCGGTGTGAGCGACGGTGAGCGCATTCGCCTCAAGGGGCAGGGTGCTCCGGGCGTGGGTGGCGGGGCCAATGGCGACCTGTACCTGACGATCCGTTTTGCGCCGCACCCGAAGTTCGACGTCGAAGGCGAGAACCTGATCATCACCTTGCCACTGGCACCGTGGGAGCTGGCGCTGGGCGCCGAAGTCGCCGTGCCGACCCTGACCGGCAAGATCAACCTCAAGGTCCCGGCCGGCAGCCAGAACGGCCAGCGCATGCGCGCCAAGGGCCATGGCCTGATGAACAAGGCCGGTGAGCGCGGTTACCTGTTCGTGCAGTTGAAGGCTGTGATGCCGAAGAAATCCGACGATGACATCAAGGCCCTGTGGCAGGAGCTGGCGAAAAAAGCCGCGTTCGACCCGCGAGAGCATTTCTGATCCCTTGGAACCGAGGAGTCACTGACTATGAGCAGTCCCCTGATCGTTCAACTGGACATGGCCGAATTCTGTGAGGCGACCGAGTTGTCGGACGTCTACGTGATCGAAATCGTCGAGCACGGCATCCTCGAACCTCAGGGCGCTCAGCCCAAGGACTGGGTTTTCAACGACTACGAGTTGACCCTGGCCAAGCGCGCCGCCAAGCTGCGGCGCGATCTGGACCTGGAATGGGAAGGCGTCGCCCTGGCGTTGGACCTGCTTGAAGAAGTCCAGCAATTGCGGGCCGAGAACCGCATGCTCAAGCAGCGATTGGGGCGGTTGGTGGTCGAATGATTTCCAACAAGCACAAAAGCATCAGACCTTTCTGGGCAACTCCACGGTAAACGTCGTGCCATCAAGCTCATGGGAGCTGACTTCAATCGTCCCCTCATGGGCGTCGACCACTTCCTTGACGATAAACAACCCCAACCCAAGGCTGGTAGTAGGCTCGCCGAGCTCTTCACAGGCGCTGCGCACCAGCGGGTCGAAAATGGTCGGGATCGCATCGGAGGGGATCGGGTCTCCGTCGTTGTGCACTGTCAGTCGGACACTGTCGGTCTCACCCTTGAGAGTCAACTTCACCTCGCGTTTGCTTGAACCATGCTGCAAGGCATTGCCGATCAGGTTCTGCAGCATCTGATCGAGCCGGCGCAGGTCCCAGGTGCCACGTGTGTCACCCTGTACATCCAGGGTCGGTTCGCATTCCGGTTGACCGGCACTGGCCCGGGCAATCGCTTCGCGCGCCGCTTCGGCCAGGTCCATGGGCGCCGGCTCGATCGGCAGACGCTTGCCCAGGCGGCTGCGCACCAGTTCAAGCAAGTCCCCGACCATCACCGCCAGGTGCCCGGTACTGCGCTGGATATTGACCGCGCACTTGAGCGCATCACCTTCGAGCACGGCTTTGCGCAGCAGTAGTTCGGTGGACATGCTCACCGCCTGCAGGGGCGCGCGCAGGTCGTGGCCGAGGATCGCCAGAAAAATGTCCCGAGAGCGATTGACCTGCTCGGCATAAGTGGCCGTGGACTCCGCCAGGGCTTCGTCGATGGCTTCGTTGAAGCGGATCATGTCCTGGAAGTAGGTCAGGTCAGGCGATTGCAGGCTGTTGACCCACAGGCGGATGACACAGGCGCGCAAGTGACGGAACTCACTGGTCATTTGCACCAGATCAAAACCCACGGTATGGCGCAGTTCGCCGTGGCTGGCACCGGCCACGTCGAGGCTGGGGGTTTTCTCCGGTCCTTCGCCGCGCGACTTGGCCGCCTGTTCGGCAGGTGTCTGGGGCTTGCACATGTCCCGCGCCGAGGCCAGCAGGATCGACCGGGCATGGTCGCGCAAGGCAGCGCTGTCCATGGTTTCGGCGGCCGGGGTGATGGTTATGGCGAACTGCTCCCACTCATCGACGATGCGATCAACATGTAACACGATGAATTCGGAAAGACGCATGGCGGTTACCTGAGCAAATCGGGGACAGCGATTCGAATAGTAGTCCCTTTGCCGGAAAAAACACGACCGCTCATGCAGCGGCATAACCGCAGGCATTTCTGGTGGTACATATCTATCGATGGCTCCTTGATTTTCGAACCTTGCGGGCCTTTTTTCAGCCTTGGCCCAACAGTAATTTGGACTTTTGTTTCAGGCGCGGGTGGATAAGTCTGTTAGCTCCAACCCAGCCATCAAGGTGAAAAAACAGTGTCTGATTTGCATGGAAGCAACTCGCTGGAAACGCCCGCCCCAAACAACGGCGTTCATTACGAGCGTGTACTGGGCGCCATACCCGACGCGATAAAAAAGGCGTCGATGTCGAGAATGAAAACCCTCGAAACACTAAGGCCCGAGATCCCCGAGTGGTACAGCGCTGCACGGGAAATCGACCGTCAATACCTGAAGGAGTTGATTGAAGAGCAGGGACGCTTGCAAGGCACTCTGGACAAGACCCTGGGCAACTTGCAACACGACATCAATGCCTTCGCCAAACCGCTGCTCAGTGCGTCGATGCAGGCGAACTTCAATACTGTGGAGAATTTCGACGCACTCAGCGTGCAACTTGAAGTACCCAGTAAAATTGCCTTTGTCATTGATACCGGGGCCAGTCGCGTTCGACAGTCCACGTTGCTGGAAGCGGCGTTGCACAATTTCGAGGAGGCAGAAACTACCGAAGACGCCTGGCGCAGCAGCTCCGGTATCTATCGCAAGGATGAGCGCGGCAGCCTTGCGCTTGAGCCCGCGATTTCCTTGCCCAGGTTTGCATCGATGTGCCGCAGCCTCGACATTGGCGGACAGTACCAGCGGCATATCAAATCCATCCTGCTGCCGACCACAGCTGAAGCGCGACGTGCCTTGCAGGACGAGTCGGTGGCCAGTGAAAAAGCCGCTTTCCAGGTGGCGTCACTGGTCGCCCGAATGAAAGGCGATATCAGCGACCATGCCTACGGCAAACTCGGGCAGATACGCGAGAGCCAGGCCGATACCACGCTGTACGACCGGCCGCTGCATGGTCATCGATTGTCGCTGATGGGCTTTCGCTTGACGGGCATCGTGCTGTTCAGTGCCGTCAGCGATCCGTCGCAGATCAAGCAGGCGATCGATGCCTTGACCCCCGACTCAGTGAAATTCTGGAGCGAATGGTCGCAGCGCCTCTCGATATTGCCTGGTGCGGAGTACGAGCGGTTCAAATTACTGCAGGCGTTTTTCGCCAATGGGCCGCAGGGGCTCAACGATGAGCTTTTGCGCCGCGACGACATCTACCATCAGAGTCGTTTGTCCGGCCACGTGATCGCCTATGTACCGGATGATCCGCAACATCCGCTCAAGGAATACCCCTCGCTGGCCGCGTTCATGAAAACCCTGATCGGTCAGCTGCGAGACACGCAATACCAGGCGTTTTTCAGCCGATTCGTGGCGCAAAAGGACAAGGGGCTGTTTTTCAGCCGGGTCAACGAACGTCTGAAGACGTTTACCTGGCAGCAACGCGAGCCATTGGACATGGGGCCATGGTGGCGTGAAACGGCGGTCGAGAATCCCGATGCAGAACCCATTACCAATCAGATCACGGGCGACCTGTGGGTGACATTGTTCGTTGAACGCCGCGACAAGGCCATCGTCGATGCCCGACGCATCGCGGTGCCGACCGGCGACGAGGACGCCAGCGCCCGCTTCAAGCGCCTGACCAGTTACCTGAACATTGGCTGGAACCTGTTCAATTTCGCCGCGATGCTGGTGCCCGGTCTGGGCGAAGCGATGCTGGGCATCATGATTGCGCAGATGCTCGCCGAGGTTGCCGAAGGCATCGAAGACTGGAGCAAAGGCGACAAGGAAGAGGCCTCCGCCTATTTCAATGGCGTGCTGATCAACTTTGCGCAGTTGGCGCTCATGGGCGCCGGTCACGGGTTGCCAGGCGGCCAGCTGGCGCCGATCAAGGTCTCGCCCTTTGTCGAAGGGCTCAAGCCTGTGGAGGTCGCCGGCAAGCAGCGTTTGTGGAATCCGGACCTGACGTCATATCAACAATCGGTCACCTTGCCCAGGGATGGCGTCGTCGGTGAAAAAGGCTTGTACCGGCACCAGGATCAGGACCTGCTGCATCTCGACGACAAATGCTACGAAGTCAAACAGGACCCGAACACTGGCCAGCATCGCCTGCAACACCCCTCGCGAGCCGATGCCTATCAGCCCTTGCTGGAGCACAACGGCACCGGCCTGTGGAAAACTGAACTCGATCAACCGCTGGAATGGGATCGGCGTCAATTGCTCCAGCGTCTGGGCGCCTCGGTGGATGGGTTCAGCGATGAAACACTGGAGCAGATCCTGACCGTCAGTGGCGTCAACGAAAATGCGTTGCGCCGGCTCCACGTGGAGCACGAAACCCCACCCGCGCTGCTGACCGATACCCTCAAGCGCTTCAAGGCGTACGCCGACGCCGAAGCTTGCGCAGAGCAGATCCTGGCCGACCGGGTCGGCCAGGAGTGGGCCGATCTTGCCGTGCGCTTCATGACTGAGTTGCCGGGCTGGCCCGAGGGCAAGGCCATCGAAGTGTTCCAGGGGCCGGGCCTGTCGGGGGCGGCGTTCAAGGAGGGCTATGCCGGCGCGTTGCCCGCCGATACCTTGCAGATGACCTGGCAGGATTTGCTCGCCGGTGCGCTGCCTGCACGTGTGGTCGGGTTCCTGGATGAACAGGCCCTTCGCGAGATGCAGGGGCAGTGGTTTTCCGGAGACAAAACGGCGCGCACCAAGGCCTTGCGCGATCGCCTGGCCGAGCAGGCGCGGGGCAGCAAAAGGCGTTTGTTCGACAAGTTGTACGAGCGTCGGGAGCGTGCAGACGATCCCCGTGTGAGCTTGCTCAAGGGGCACGAGTCGTCGCTTTCGACCAGTGTGGCGCAAGCGCTTGTGGAACACGCACACCCCTCGGACCTGCAACATTGGGCCGAGAAACAGCGCGTGCCCTTGAGGTTGTCCCAACAGGCCTTCGAAGCGGCGGACCAGCTGCGAGTGGCGCGAGCGTATGAAGGCCTGTACCTCGGCGAGCTGCACAACACCGACACCGAGCGCCTGGAGCTGCACTCACTGGCAGCCCTGCCGGGCTGGCCCTCGGACCTGCGCCTGGAAATCCGTGAACGTTCTTTTTCAGGGACGCTGCTAGACAGCCTCGGCCCGCAGGACGCGCCCATCCGCAGAGTGTTGATCCAGAGTTCGGATCTCCGATATGAAGCACGGGACGCGGGCGATCAACACCTGCACGGGTTGGACAATCTGTATGCCGCCGTGCTGCACGCATTGCCCGACTCCCAGCGTGTCGCCCTGGGTTTTGAAATTCATGACGCGGCAGGCCTTGAGCAGGCAGTAAAGACAAAGCCACTGGATCGAGCTGTGCTCGAGCCGATCCTGCGCGACAACCCGGTGCTCAAACCGTCCTACGACCCGACCGTCATGCGCTTGCGCGGCGGCATGCCGGGTTATGCGCAACAGGTCCCGCGCGGCATGGGGTTGCGCCAGCGGGCTCGCTCGCTGTATCCGGCCTTCACCCCGGAGGAAATCGAAACGCTGTTGACCGGGTTCAGCCAAAACGGTGGTTCGGTCCATGAAGGCCTGGCCGCGCTGGAGGCCGAGCTCAATCAGTTGAACCGCGCCATGCAACGCTGGATGAACTCGCCGACCGAGTCCTTTCGTTTTAGCCCGGCGGGCGTGGCGCAGTGGCATGCGCGAAACAACATCTACAAAGCGCTCAGGCAATGCTGGCAGCGCACCGGGCCGGAGGGCATCGAGGCTTCCGGCATCGTGCGGCCCCAAGCGTTGAAACTGGACAACATTCCCAAGTTGAGCCAGCTGCTTGAAACCCTGCCGAGGCTCGAGGCCAACTTCGATCATGTCACCAGCCTGAGCCTGCGCGGTGGGCAGTTGCGTTCCGGGAACATGTCGTTCCTCGACTCGTTCCATCAGGTGCGCTACCTCAATCTGCAAGACAATCTGCTGACGGCCATTCCGCAAGGGCTGAAGGACATGCGTCATCTCACCGACCTGTTCCTCAACGACAACCGCATTGAGATGGATGTGCTGGCGGTGGATCGCCTGAAGAATCTGACACGCTTGAGGTCGTTGGGGCTGCGCGGCAACCCGCTGAAGCTCATTCCTGATGTCAGCCGGATGCCGCATTTGCAGGTGCTGATGCTGAGTGACGCCGGTCTGGACAGTTGGCCTGTCGGACTGTTTTCCCAATCGCGGCCTCGCAGTATTTTCATTGATCTGAGCCGCAATCCGATCAGCCGGATACCGGAAGTCGCACCCGGATCGTTTCGCGCCGAGTTGCTGGCGCGCACGGTGATCAGTCGGGGGCCGCACTGGATCTCGCCGGAAAACCTCGACACCCTCAAGTTTTACATCGAGTCGGTCGGCATGGACCCGGACCGCCCTTACCCACCCCGAGGCCTGCTCGACAGCTCGGAATGGGCGGCGGGCATGACCGAGCGGCAATGGCAGGAAAAACAGGAAGTCTGGAACGCCGTCGAGGATGAATTCGATTCGGTGCCGTTTTTCAACGAAGTCCGCAAACTCACCCAATCCGCCGACTTCAAGGCCGGCGATACCTATCAGTCGGAACTGACGGCCAAGGTCTGGCGCATGCTTGAGGCCATGGCCAGCGACACTGAACTGCGCATCAAGTTGTTCAACGAAGCCGCAACCCCCACCGAATGCGTGGATGGCGGGACGCAACTGTTCAATGCCATGGGCGTGCAGGTGATGGTTCACGAGGCCTACGCCCTCGTGCGCGCGGATCTGATCGAGACGCAATTGCTTGAACTGGCCCTGGGTAAATCCCGGCTCGATGAACTCGGCGCCATCGCCCGTCACCGGGTGTCTGAGCGATTGGCGAAGGGAGAACAGTTCCGTCGGACTGGTGCCGATGGCGAAGTGACCGGCACTATCGATGAAGTGGAAGTACACCTGGCCTACATGACCGATCTGGCGCAGCGCCTGGATTTGCCGTGGCAGGCACGGGGCATGCAGTTTCGCAGCATCGCCGAGGTCAGCAAAGAGATGATCGAGGCAGCGCTCCAGCGGATCAAGGCGCTGGAGGAGGGTGATCTGCTGATCGACCGGGTCTTTGAGCAACCGCTCTGGAAGTCCTGGCTGGAGTCGACTTACCGCGAGGAATTGAATGGCTTGAAACGCCGGATCGACGCCACCACCGATTTGCAGGACGCGTTGCAGCGCAGGGCTGAAGGTACGCGGCTCACCACCGAGGAAAAGGCTGCAGTGGAGTTGGAAATCAAGGGGCTGTGCAGCGAATTGGACAAACCTGAAACTGACTTTGCGGATGGCCGGCTGATGACTGAAGAGGCGTATGGTCAAGCCTTGAATGACATCGACCGACAGATCACGCAGCAGCTGAAAAACCTGACCCGAGAAGCGATGACGCGGGCCAGGCTGGACCGACTGCGGATTGGGGCCGATCAATAATCACGGAAAAAACAAAGGCCTCGACACCCTGGGTGCGAGGCCTTTGTGTGGGGTGCAACAAACGGCTCAGAACAGGAAGTAACGCTGGGCCATCGGCAAGGTTTGCGCTGGCTCACACCACAGCAACACACCGTCGGCCTTGACCTGATAGGTCTGCGGATCGACGTCGATGTTCGGCAGGTAGTCGTTGTGGATCAGGTCGGTTTTTTGCACGTCGCGGCAACCTTTGACCACTGCGATTTTCTTTTTCAAACCCAGGGCTTCGGGCAAGCCTGCATCCTGCGCCGCCTGGCTGATGAAGGTCAGGCTGGTGGCGTGCAGCGAACCTCCGTAGCTGGCGAACATCGGGCGGTAGTGCACCGGTTGTGGCGTCGGGATCGAGGCATTGGCGTCGCCCATCAGGCTGGCCGCGATGGCACCACCCTTGAGAATCAGCGTCGGTTTCACGCCAAAAAACGCCGGGCGCCAGAGCACCAGGTCGGCCCATTTACCCACTTCGACCGAGCCCACTTCATGGCTGATGCCGTGGGTGATCGCCGGGTTGATGGTGTACTTGGCGATGTAGCGTTTGGCGCGGAAGTTGTCGTTGCCTGCACCATCGCCGGGTAGCGGCCCGCGTTGTCTTTTCATCTTGTCGGCAGTCTGCCAGGTGCGGGTGATGACTTCGCCGACCCGCCCCATGGCCTGGCTGTCTGAGCTGATCATCGAGAACGCACCGAGGTCGTGGAGGATGTCTTCGGCGGCAATCGTCTCGCGGCGGATTCGGCTTTCGGCGAAGGCCACGTCTTCGGCAATGCTTGGGTCGAGGTGGTGGCAGACCATCAGCATGTCCAGGTGTTCATCAATGGTGTTGCGGGTGAACGGCCGGGTCGGGTTGGTGGAGCTTGGCAGCACGTTAGCAAGACCGCAGGCCTTGATGATGTCCGGCGCGTGACCGCCACCGGCACCTTCGGTGTGATAGGTGTGAATGGTGCGGCCCTTGAAGGCGGCGAGGGTGGCTTCGACGAAACCGGACTCGTTGAGGGTGTCGGTGTGGATCGCCACCTGCACGTCGAACCGGTCGGCCACGCTCAGGCAGTTGTCGATACTCGCCGGCGTGGTGCCCCAGTCCTCATGCAACTTGAGGCCGATGGCGCCGGCCTTGACCTGTTCGATTAACGGCTCGGGCAGGCTTGCGTTACCTTTGCCGGTGAGGCCGATGTTCATCGGGAAGGCATCGGCGGCCTGGAGCATGCGCGCCAGGTGCCACGGCCCGGAGGTGCATGTGGTCGCATTGGTGCCGGTGGCCGGTCCGGTGCCGCCACCGATCATGGTGGTGACGCCGCTCATCAATGCCTCTTCGATCTGCTGCGGGCAAATGAAGTGGATATGGGTGTCGATGCCGCCGGCGGTGAGGATCATGCCTTCGCCAGCGATGACTTCGGTGCTGGCGCCAATGGCGATGGTCACGTTCGGTTGCACGTCCGGATTGCCCGCCTTGCCTATGCCGGCGACCCGTCCGTCCTTGAGGCCGATGTCAGCTTTGACGATGCCCCAGTGATCGATGATCAGTGCGTTGGTAATCACCGTGTCGACCACTTCGGTGGCGAGCAGCTGGCTTTGGCCCTGGCCGTCGCGGATGACTTTGCCGCCGCCAAATTTCACTTCTTCGCCGTAGGTGGTGAAGTCCTGTTCCACTTCGATCCACAACTCGGTGTCGGCCAGGCGCACCTTGTCGCCGACGGTGGGACCGAACATGTCGGCGTAGGCTTGACGGGAAATCTTCATGTGTTCGCCTTGAGATTCAATTGAATTTGAAATCGTTCGCTGCGCTCACATCGCGAGCAAGCTCGCTCCCACAGTTGATCGCGTTCCCCTGTGGGAGCGAGCTTGTTCGCGATGGGGGCGGTACTGACAACGCATTAATCAGAGATCGCCCATGATCTGCCCGGCAAACCCGAACACCCGACGATGCCCCGCCAGATCGACCAGTTCGACCTGGCGACTCTGCCCCGGCTCGAAACGCACGGCGGTGCCGGCGGGGATGTTCAGGCGCATGCCGCGGCTGGCGGCGCGGTCGAAGTTCAGGGCGTCATTGGTTTCGAAAAAGTGGTAATGCGAACCGACCTGGATCGGCCGGTCACCGCTGTTGGCCACCGTCAGGCTGATCGTGCGGCGGCCGACGTTAAGTTCGATGTCGCCGGGCTGGATCTGGTATTCACCGGGAATCATCAATGGGCTCCTTGGAGAATCTTGTAGAAGAAGGCAGTGGGCTTGTAGCGGCCGCTCGGGTCGCAGGCGTAATCGGGAATTTCCCCGGCCCGGGTGTAACCCAGGGCTTTGTAGAAATCTTCGGCGGGCGAGCCTGCTTCAGTATCGAGGAAGAGCATGCCGCGCTTGTGTTGCAGGGCGGCCTGTTCCAGCGCACTCATCAACTGTTGGCCTAGACCACGCCGCCGGGCATGCTCGCGCACCAGCAGTTTCTGCACTTCGGCACGGTTCAAACCGTTGGCTTTGCGGCACAACCCCAATTGCACGCTGGCTTGCACCTGTTCGTCCTTGACCACCACCCACAGCAACACATTGCCCTTGATCAGATTGTCCTGAACCTCATCGAAATAGGCGTGTGCCTGCGTCGCATCGAGATCGGCCATGAAGCCAACGCTGGCGCCATAGCCGACGGCGTCGAGTAGCAGATCAATCAGGCCCTGACGGTAGTGCGCGAAACTTTCTACATTGACGCGTCGCAGTTGGGCGGGGTTCATGGGCAATCACTCCTTGTTGGCGGCAGGTGGCTGTGCGCCAGGATTGAGGGTCAGTTGCATGAAGGTCAGGTCCAGCCAGCGACCGAACTTGGTGCCCACCTGTGGCATCTGCCCGGTGGTAATAAAACCGATGCGCTCATGCAGGCGAATCGAGGCGGCGTTGCCACTTTCGATGGCCGCGACCATGACGTGTTTGCCACAGTCTCTGGCGCGCTCGATCAGCACGTCCATCAGCTTTGGACCGAGGCCATTGCCGCGTTGATCGCTGCGCACGTAGACCGAATGCTCGACGGTGTGGCGGAAGCCGTCGAACGGGCGCCAGTCGCCGAACGAGGCGTACCCGAGCACTGTGTCGTCGGCATCGACAATCACCAGAATCGGATAAGCCTGGGATTGCCGGGCGCTGAACCAGGCCTGGCGGTTGCCGAGGTCGACCGCCTGCTCGTTCCAGATCGCCGTGGTGTTGAGTACCGCGTCGTTGTAAATGTCACGGATGGCTGGCAGGTCGGCATGCACGGCATCGCGGATGTGGTAGGTCATGGCGCGGCCTCAGGCGATGGGTTGGTGGACGGTGACCAGTTTGGTGCCGTCGGGGAACGTGGCCTCGACCTGGATTTCCGGGATCATTTCCGGGATGCCTTCCATCACTTGTTCGCGGCTCAGCAGGGTGGTGCCCAGGTGCATCAGGTCGGCCACGGTCTGGCCATCGCGGGCGCCTTCAAGCAGCGCGGCGGAAATGTAGGCCATGGCCTCCGGGTAATTGAGTTTCACGCCTCGAGCCAAACGTCGCTCGGCCACCAGGCCGGCGGTGAAGATCAGCAGCTTGTCTTTTTCGCGTGGGGTCAGGTCCATCGTAGACATCCATCCGGGCAGATTAAAAAGAGTGGGATCTGCTTGCACAGAACCCCTGTAGGAGCGAGCCTGCTCGCGATGGCGTCGGCACATTCAACATAAATGGCGCCTGATACACCGCTATCGCGAGCAGGCTCGCTCCTACAGAAAAGCAATTCAGGTGTTCCATATTCTGGGTGGCAAGGCTTCACGGCCAAGCAAGACTGGGCGCAACAACTTCCAGAGTTCAATCAACCACCCCCGCGCCAACAGCGCTTCACTGGTCAGACACCGCGCCACCAACAACCCCGGCAACTGCGTCAGATCCCCGCGCACGTCATGGCTCAGCGAGCGGCAGCGCTCCAGCAGTTCGCTATCAATTTCACCCGTCACCAGCAATGTCGCAAACACCGGTTGCCCATCCAGCCCAATCGGCGAATCGAGCAAACCGTCCGCCCCGACAATGCGCTGGCGTTCGTGCCAGAGCAACTGGCCGTCGCGGCGGATATCCAGTTGTGCCTGAAAATGCCCGAGGTCGAAGCGTTCGCCACTGGCCGGACGGCCCAGGGCCACGACGTCCCAGTAGAACAAACGGGCATCACCTTCAAGGTCAATCCCGGTGCTGAGTTCAGCCTGCGCCGCACTGAAAATGATCGTTTCCTGGGGCAACCATTCCAGTGTCGCACCGGCCGCCACCTTCAACTTCAGCTGCTGATAGGCGGGGCCAGCGGCGCGATACCACTTGGCCGCGCCGGGGCTGGTGATTTGTGCCCAGGCATCACGCTCGACGCTGGCCGAAATGTCCAGCCGATCACCGCCGGCTATTCCGCCGGGAGGGTGGACGATGATGTGCTGGCAGACCTCTGGCCCCTCTGCATACAGGTGCTTTTGCACCCGCAACGGACCTTTGTGACGGCGCTGGACCGGGCGAGTGGTGTTGTCGAATCGGGCGTAGCCCAGTTCCAGTTCGGCATGCCAACTGGGGGTAAACAAAACGCCGGATGCAGGAAGAGTCATGGTCAGTGCTTATCGAGAGGTCCTCAGGAGGGTTGCAAAGGCTGTGCCGCAGGGCATCACTGGAAGGAGAGCGCTGTTGAACGTCGCCGCGCACCAGTTGAGGGCGCGGCGTGGAAGATGGTGCGACAAAATGGTGCTTCGAGCCCGCTGTGGACAGAAGCTCAGATCGTGACCAGCCCGCGCACCCCTTCAGCTTCCATATTCTCGCCGCGACCCTGTTGCACGATTTCGCCCCGGGACATCACCAGGTATTGATCGGCCAGCTCGGCGGCGAAGTCGTAGAACTGCTCCACCAGCAAAATCGCCATGTCGCCACGGGCGGCGAGTTTCTTGATCACCGCGCCGATCTCCTTGATCACCGAGGGTTGGATGCCTTCGGTGGGCTCATCGAGGATCAGCAGGCGAGGGCGGCTGGCCAGTGCACGACCGATCGCCAGTTGCTGTTGCTGGCCACCGGACAGGTCACCCCCTCGGCGTTGCTTCATTTGCAGCAGCACCGGGAACAGCTCATAGATGAACGCCGGCACTTCTTTCGCCTCGCTGCCGGGAAACCGCGACAGGCCCATCAGCAGGTTTTCTTCCACGGTCAGGCGACCGAAGATCTCCCGGCCCTGCGGCACGTAGGCGATACCGGCATGCACCCGCTGGTGCGGCTTGAAGGCGGTGATTGGTTTGCCTTCCCAATTGACCGCGCCTTCTTTGGCCGGCAGCAGACCCATCAGGCATTTGAGCAGGGTGGTCTTGCCCACGCCGTTACGCCCGAGCAGGCAGGTGACTTCGCCGACCTTCACGTCAAACGTCAGGCCGCGCAGGATGTGGCTTCCGCCGTAGTACTGGTGCAGCTTTTCGACTTGCAGCATTTCCAGATTCTCCTCAGATCCCACAGTTGGATAGGTGTTTGCAGGTTTAGCGACCGAGATACACCTCGATCACCCGCTCGTTGTCCTGCACCTGCTCCAGCGACCCTTCGGCCAGCACGCTGCCCTGATGCAACACCGTGACGTGGTCGGCAATCGAGCCGACGAAGCCCATGTCGTGTTCCACCACCATCAGCGAGTGCTTGCCGGCCAGGCTCTTGAACAGCTCGGCGGTGAATTCGGTTTCGGCGTCGGTCATGCCCGCGACCGGTTCGTCGAGCAGCAGCAATTGCGGGTCCTGCATCAGCAGCATGCCGATCTCCAGGAATTGTTTCTGGCCGTGGGACAACAGGCCGGCCGGGCGATTGACCGACGAGGTCAGGCGAATGGTATCCAGTACTTGGGCGATGCGGTCTTTCTGCTCGCCGCTCAAGCGCGCCCGCAGGCTGGCCCAAACGGATTTGTCGGTTTTCTGCGCCAGCTCAAGGTTTTCAAACACGCTCAAGGCTTCGAACACCGTGGGCTTCTGGAACTTGCGGCCGATACCGGCCTGGGCGATCTGCACTTCGCTCATTTGCGTCAGGTCCAGGGTTTCGCCGAACCAGGCCTTGCCGTGACTGGGGCGGGTCTTGCCAGTGATCACGTCCATCAGCGTGGTCTTGCCCGCGCCGTTGGGGCCGATGATGCAGCGCAGTTCGCCGACACCGATGTACAGGTTCAGATTGTTCAACGCGCGGAAGCCATCGAAGCTGACGCTGATGTCTTCCAGGGTCAGGATGGTGCCGTGGCGCGTGTTCAGGCCTTTGCCGGCACGTTGGCCGAGGCCGATGGCATCGCGGCTGCTGCCGGCGTCGCGGTTGGGTTCCAGTGGCGGAAAGAACGCCGGTTCGAGCATGAATTCAGCGGTTGCAGTGACTCTCATTGCTCACCTCTTTTCTTCAACAGACCGATCACGCCCTTGGGCAGGTACAGGGTCACGACGATGAACAGCGCACCAAGGAAGAACAGCCAGTATTCGGGGAATGCCACGGTGAACCAGCTCTTCATGCCGTTGACCACACCGGCACCGAGCAACGGACCGATCAAGGTGCCGCGACCGCCAAGGGCCACCCATACCGCGGCTTCGATAGAGTTGGTCGGCGACATCTCACTCGGGTTGATGATCCCCACTTGCGGCACGTACAGCGCACCGGCCAGGCCACACAACACCGCGCTCAATACCCAGACAAACAACTTGAACCCGCGCGGGTCGTAGCCGCAGAACATCAGGCGGTTTTCTGCATCGCGCAGCGCAGTCAGTACCCGTCCGAATTTGCTTTGCGCCAGGCGCCAGCCGATAAACAGGCTCGCCACCAGCAACAGCACCGTGGCGAAAAACAGCACCGCGCGGGTGCCCGGCTCGGTGATGCCGAAGCCGAGAATCGTGCGGAAGTTGGTGAAGCCGTTGTTGCCGCCGAAGCCGGTTTCGTTGCGGAAAAACAGCAGCATCCCGGCGAAGGTCAGGGCCTGGGTCATGATCGAGAAATACACACCCTTGATCCGCGAGCGGAAGGCAAAGAAGCCGAACACCAAGGCCAGCAACCCCGGCGCCAAAACCACCAGGCACAGGGTCCAGAGGAAGCTGCTGGTACCGGTCCAGAACCACGGCATTTCGGTCCACGACAGGAACGTCATGAAGGCCGGCAAGCCATCACCCGCGGCCTGGCGCATCAGGTACATGCCCATGGCATAGCCGCCGAGGGCGAAGAACAGGCCGTGCCCCAAGGACAGCAGGCCGGCGTAACCCCACACCAGGTCCAGCGCCAGTGCGACGATGGCGTAGCAAAGAATCTTGCCCACCAGGGTCAGCGTATAGGCTGAAACATGCAGTGTGCTGTCCACCGGTAACAACGACAGGAGCGGCAGCGCCAACAGTAGAGCGAGGATCACTGCACCGACGGCAATCGAGGCTTTAGGGCCGGCTTTTTGGGTCGCGGTAACGAGCAGGGGCTGGTTCATCAGTCGATCACCCGTCCTTTGAGTGCGAAGAGGCCTTGCGGACGTTTCTGGATGAACAGAATGATCAGCGCGAGGATGAGGATCTTGCCGAGTACGGCACCGATCTGCGGTTCGAGAATCTTGTTGGCGATTCCCAGGCCAAACGCCGCCAGCACGCTACCGGCCAACTGACCGACACCGCCGAGCACCACCACCAGGAACGAGTCGATGATGTAGCTCTGGCCGAGGTCCGGGCCGACGTTGCCGATCTGGCTCAGGGCCACGCCGCCAAGGCCGGCGATGCCCGAACCGAGACCGAAGGCGAGCATGTCCACGCGTCCGGTGGGCACGCCGCAGCAGGCGGCCATGTTGCGGTTCTGGGTGACGGCGCGAACATTCAGGCCCAGGCGAGTCTTGTTCAGCAGCAGCCAGGTCAGCACCACCACAAACAGCGCAAAGGCAATGATGACGATGCGGTTGTACGGCAGCACCAGGTTCGGCAGCACTTGAATGCCGCCCGACAGCCACGCGGGGTTGGCCACTTCGACGTTCTGCGCGCCGAACACCAGACGAACCAGTTGAATCAGCATGAGGCTGATGCCCCAGGTGGCGAGCAGGGTTTCCAGTGGGCGGCCATAGAGGTGGCGAATCACCGTGCGCTCCAGCGCCATGCCGATGGCCGCGGTGACGAAAAACGCCACCGGTAGCGCGATCAGCGGATAGAACTCGATGGCCTGCGGGGCGAAGCGCTGGAACATCAGTTGCACGACGTAGGTCGAGTAGGCGCCGAGCATCAGCATCTCGCCGTGGGCCATGTTGATCACGCCGAGCAGGCCGAAGGTGATCGCAAGTCCCTGGGCCGCGAGCAGCAGAATCGAGCCCAGGGACATGCCGCTGAATGCCTGGCCGAGCATCTCGCCGACCAGCAGTTTGCGTTTGACTTGAGCGAGGCTGGTTTCGGCCGCAGTGCGTACGGTGGCATCGGCTTCAACGCCAGGCTCGAGCAAGCCTTCGAGACGGGTGCGGGCCAGCGGGTCACCGGTTTCACCGAGCAGGCGGACGGCTGCGAGGCGCACGGCCGGGTCGCTGTCGACCAATTGCAGGTTGGCCAGGGCGAGACTCAGGGCACTGTGGACGCCTTCGTCCTTTTCGCCCGCCAGCTGCTGGTCGAGGAATTTCAACTGCGCCGGTTTGGCACTTTTCTGTAGTTGCTGCGCAGCGGCCAGACGCAGTTTGGCGTCGACGGCGAGCAGTTGGTGGCTGGCCAGGGCGGTGTCGATCAAGCCCCGCAAGCGATTGTTCAGGCGCAAGGTTTTCGGCTGGCCGTCGACGGTCAGTTCGCCTTGTTGCAGGGCGTTGATCAATTCGATGCGGGCCGGATCGGGCTGCGCGGCCCAGGCTTCCAGCAGCCTGGCTTGCTGCACGGGATTGGCGGCGACGAAGTCTTCGGCGTCGCCAGCGTGAGTGGCCATCGGCAGCAAGAGTGCAATGGCGAAAATGATGCGGTAAAGGGCGGTGGGCATAGAGAGTCGCCTTGACGCGGAACATTGTGGGAGCGAGCTTGCTCGCGATAGCGGTGGCCCAGTCAAAGAGATGTCGAATGTGCCGACCTCATCGCGAGCAAGCTCGCTCCCACAGGGAGTTGTGTCGGCCTCAGGCACTGAGCCTGGCGCCGACATCCAGTGGCTTAGTTGCTCTTCATCGCGTAGTCCGGTTTCTTGTCGTTACCCGGAATGAACGGGCTCCACGGCTGGGCGCGGATCGGGCCTTCGGTCTGCCACACCACATTGAACTGACCGTCGGCCTGGATCTCGCCGATCATCACCGGCTTGTGCAGGTGGTGGTTGGTCTTGTCCATGGTCAGGGTGTATCCGGACGGCGCGGCAAAGGTCTGGCCGCCCAGGGCTTCGCGAACTTTGTCGACGTCGGTGGACTTGGCTTTTTCAGCCGCTTGCGCCCACATGTGGATGCCGACGTAGGTGGCTTCCATCGGATCGTTGGTCACCGCTTTGTCGGCGCCCGGCAGGTTGTGTTTCTTCGCGTAGGCTTTCCAGTCGGCGACGAATTTCTTGTTCGCCGGGTTCTCAACCGACTCGAAGTAGTTCCACGCCGCGAGGTTGCCCACCAATGGCTTGGTGTCGATGCCACGTAGTTCTTCTTCGCCCACCGAGAACGCCACGACCGGCACGTCGGTAGCTTTCAGACCCTGGTTGGCCAGTTCTTTATAGAACGGTACGTTGGAGTCGCCGTTGACAGTGGAGATGACCGCCGTCTTGCCGCCTGCCGAGAACTTCTTGATGTTGGCGACGATGGTCTGGTAGTCGCTGTGACCGAACGGGGTATAGACCTCTTCGATGTCCTTGTCGGCCACGCCTTTGGAGTGCAGGAACGAACGCAGGATCTTGTTGGTGGTTCGCGGGTAGACGTAGTCGGTGCCGAGCAGGAAGTAGCGCTTGGCGCTGCCGCCTTCTTCGCTCATCAGGTATTCAACGGCAGGGATCGCCTGCTGGTTCGGCGCAGCGCCGGTGTAGAAGACGTTCGGCGACATCTCTTCGCCTTCGTATTGCACCGGGTAGAACAGCAAGCCGTTGAGTTCTTCGAACACCGGCAGTACCGATTTACGCGATACGGAAGTCCAGCAACCAAACACCACGGCGACCTTGTCCTGGGTCAGCAATTGACGACCCTTCTCGGCGAACAGCGGCCAGTTCGAGGCAGGGTCGACCACCACCGGCTCGAGCATCTTGCCGTTCACGCCGCCCTTGGCGTTGATCTCGTCGATGGTCATCAGCGCCATGTCTTTCAACGACGTTTCGGAGATCGCCATGGTTCCGGACAACGAATGCAGAATACCGACCTTGATGGTCTCGGCGGCCTGGACAGTCCAGGTCATGCCCATCGCGGCAATGGATGCCGAGAGTGTGAAAGCCTTGATCAAACTGCGACGCTTCATTGTGCGATCTCCATGAACTTATGAGTTTTCTTGGTTGGCAGATGCGGACTACTGAAGGTGTGTTTTGCAAGGGCTGTGCCCGGTCGGCAAAGGCAGGGAAATGTCGGTTTAGAGCGGTCGTGCGGTTTGATGGCGCACCATGAAGGATCGCGACAGGCGTGTTGGTGCGAAGAGGTGCGCCAGATTGGAGCGCAGATCTTGTGGGCAACCCCAATCAACTGTGGGAGCGAGCTTGCTCGCGATAGCGGTGGGTCAGACACCGTCATGTTGGATGTGCCGCCGCCATCGCGAGCAAGCTCGCTCCCACAGGGATCAGCGACGGCGCATCAGGCCGATGAAGAACAGTCCGCCAATCGCGGCGGTAGCGACGCCAATGGGAAGATCTTCAGGAGCAATCATGGTCCGGGCGGCGACGTCGACCCAAACCAGAAACACGCTGCCAAGCAACACGCACACCGGCAGCAACCGTCGGTGTTCAGCCCCGACCAGGCGCCGCGCAATATGCGGCACCATCAACCCGACAAAACCAATCGAGCCGCTGATCGACACCAGCACTCCGGTCATCAACGAGGCAATCAAAAACACCCGCAGGCGCACGGTGCGTGCATTCAGGCCCAGGGTCACCGCTGTCTGCTCACCGGCCATCAGTGCATTCAGCGGTCGCGCCATACCCAGCAGCAATATCAGCCCGAACAACACACTGGCTGTCGGTACCGCCAGCAATTCCCAGCGTGCCAACCCGAGCCCGCCGAGCATCCAGAACATCACCGCCGAACTGGCTCGATGGTCGCCCATGAACAGCAGTAAATTGGCAATCGCCATCATCACGAATGACACCGCCACGCCGCACAGCAGCAAGCGGTCACTGTCCAGGCGTCCATGACGACTGGCAATCATCAGCACCACCAGCATGCTCAGCAATGCCCCGATGAATGCCGCGATCGGCAAGGTCAGCAGGCCAATGATTTCACCGACATGCAGCACCACGATCACCGCGCCAAGTGTGGCACCGGAAGTCACGCCGAGCAGGTGCGGGTCAGCCAACGGGTTGCGCGTGACTGCTTGCAGCACCGCGCCGATCAACGCCAGGCCCGCGCCCACCAGCGCGCCGAGCAGCATGCGCGGCACGCGGATCAGCCAGACGATATGTTCCTGTCCGGGGTTCCAGTCCACCACACCGAAACCGAACAGTTTATGCAACAGGATGCGCCACACCACATCCAGCGGCACCCGCGCCGGGCCGAAACCCAGGGACACCACGCACGACACCAGCAACAGGGCACCGAGTGCGATCAGCATCAGGGCGTAGCGACGGTTGGTCATTCGCCGTGGAAACCCTTGGCCAGGGTTGCGACCGCCAGCACGTTATCGATCCCCGGCGTGGCCTGCACGTAAGGGATGACGATGAAGCGCTGGTGCCTGATCGCGTCCACCGATTGCAGGGCCTTGTTGTTCAGCAGGAATTGAATCTTCTGATCGGCAGTGACTTCGCTGTAGTCGACGATCACGATCACCTGCGGGTTGCGCTCGACCACGGTTTCCCAATTGACCCGGGTCCAGCTTGCGTCGACATCCTCCAGAACATTGCGCCCGCCAGCGGCGTCGATCAGCGCTTGCGGCATACCCAGGCTTCCTGAGGTCATGGCGCGATCTTCGCCGCTGTCGTACAGGAAGACCCGCGGTTTTTCCGCGGGCAGGTCTTTGCCAATGTTTGCCACTTGCGCCTGCATGTGGGTGATCAGGGCATTGGCGCGGTCCTGCACGTCAAAGATTCTGCCGAGGTTGCGCAGGTCGTTGTAGGTGTCTTCGAGGCTGGCCGGCGGGCGCTTCATCACGAAGGCGCAGGACTCGCTCAGCTCATACACATTGATGCCCAGCGGTTGCAGGGTTTGCGGCGTGAGATCGCCGCCGATACGCATGCCGTAGTCCCAGCCGGCGAAGAAGAAATCGACGTTGGCATTGAGCAGGGTTTCCACCGACGGGTACTTGGCCGCCAGTTCCGGCAGGCCTTCGAGAATGCCCTGCATCTCAGGCGTCACGGCCTTCCAGCCACTGATGCCGCTGTAACCGGCCATCCGTGGTTTGAGGCCGAGGGCGAGCATCATCTGGGTCATGTTGATGTCGTGGCTGAGCGCGTGTTTTGGTGCCTGCTTGAAGGTCACTTCGCGGTTGCAGCTTTTGATTGTCAGCGGGTAACGGGTGGCTTCGGCCAATGCCTGGACGCTGCCCAGCAGCATCACGAGAGAGAGGCAGGAGCGCAGCAGGGAACGCAAAGTCATGGTTGGGTTATCCAGGTGATTCGTGGGTAGCCGTGCAGTGGATGTTCATCGATCAGTGCTTGGACGCCGAACACATTGCGCAGCAGCGCAGCGGTCAGGACTTCTTTCGGCGTGCCGCTGGCGACGATACGACCATGGTTGATCACGTACAGTCGATCACAAAAAGCCGCCGCCAGATTGAGGTCGTGGATGCTCGCCAGGGTGCCGATATTCAAGCACTTGACCAACTTCAAAAGCTCAAGCTGATAACGCGGGTCGAGGTGGTTGGTCGGCTCGTCAAGGATCAGCAGTTGTGGTTGCTGGGCCAGAGCGCGGGCGAGGATGACCCGCTGTTTTTCACCACCGGAGAGAGTGGCGAACCCGTGGTCTTCGAAGCCCTTGAGGCCGACGGATTCCAGGGCCTGATTGACCAGGTCGCGGTCTTCAAGGGTGTCGCCATCGAACAAGCCTTTGTGCGGCGTGCGGCCCATGGCGACCACCTCCTCGACGGTCAGGCCGAAGGCATCAGGGAACTCCTGCAACACCACGGCGATGCGTTGCGCGCACCAGCGCGAGGAGTGCTTCCAGACGTTCTGGTGATCGAGTCTGACCTCGCCGCTTTCCGGTTGATTGAAGCGCCAGGCACACCGCAACAGGCTGGTCTTGCCACTGCCGTTGGGGCCGATCAGCCCGACGAACTCACCGGCGGCCACGTGTAGCGAGGCGTCACGCAGCTGGAATTGGTGGTGGCAATGGCCGTGACCCAGTGGGGACCAGGTAAGGTTTGTCAGATTCAGCGAGGTCATGCAGTGACTCTTGAGGTGATGCTGATGGCCCCTTCGCGGGCAAGCTCGCTCCCACAGGTCTTACGCAATCCCTGTGGGAGCGAGCTTGCTCGCGATGGGGCTGAGGTGATGCGCGGGGAGTTTACAGTGCCTTTCTCCCGGCGCATCTCGCCTGTTTCAAGATGAAGATGAAGCCGACTCAGTTTGCCGGGTAAAGCGCGACAGCAGCACGCGATCGAGCACCCACACCGCCACCAGAGAAGCACCCACCAACGGGAAGGCCACTGCCAGGGCGAACATGATCACCATCGCGGTTTTCCATTTTGGCAGGTCATGGCGCAGCGGCGGCACGCCGAGTTTTCCTTGCGGACGGCGCTTCCACCAGATCACCACGCCGCTGACCGCGCTGAGCAAAATCATCAGGCAGATCAGCAATACGACGATCTGGTTGAACACGCCGAACATCTTGCCCTCGTGCAGCATCACGCCGATTTCCGTGGCGCGGGCGACGGTGCCGTACTGCTCGAAGCGTACATCGGCCAGGACTTTGCCGGTGTACTGATCGATGTGCAGCGTGGCGTCATTGCGCGGGTCGTCGGCGAATACGGCGATGGTGAACACGCCGGTCGCGGTGGTCGGCAGGGTGATGCTGTAGCCCGGTTCGACCTTGCGCTCTCTGGCGATGTTTTGTACGTCCTGCAGGCGGATGGTCGGCGATGCCGGACCGGCCGCTGCGCCGTCGTGGGCCATGTGCTCGGCATGGTCGCCAGACATCGGCATCGGGGTGTTTTCCATGGCCCACGGCACGGTCTGGCGGGTGGCGGTGTTGAGGCTGCGTGCCTCGACGTCGGACTTCGGCACGTCATCCCACATGGCCGCCGGGAATACGTTCCACACTTCGGCGTATTGCTTGCCCCAGAAACCGGTCCAGGTCATGCCGCTGAGCAGCATCACCAGCAGCAGGGACGCGCCCCAGAACCCGGTGACCGCGTGCAGGTCGCGCCACAATACGCGACCTCGACTGTTCAGGCGTGGCCACAAAATGCCTGCCGCCTGACCGCGCGGCCACCACAGGAAAATGCCGGACACCACCAGCACCACGCCCCACCCGGCGGCCAGTTCGATCAGCCGATCGCCAACGGTGCCGATCATCAGCTCGCCGTGAATCGACCGGGCGATGGCTTGCAGGTTCTTCTTGGCGTCTTGTTCACCGAGGATGTCACCGTGGTACGGATCAACGAAAACGTTCAGCTCCTTTTCATCGTTGAGCACGACAAACTGCGCGCTGCGCTCGGCAGTGACCGGCGGCAGGTACTGGGTGACCTGACCTTGTGGGTAAGCCGTTTTCACCCGTGTCAGCAGGTCGTCGGCCGGGACGGTGTGATGACCGGCCGGGACGTTGAGCAGGCTGCTGTACATCAGCGAGTCGAGCTGCGGTTTGAACAGGTAGACGGTGCCGGTCAACGCCAGCATCACCATGAATGGCGCAACGAACAATCCGGCATAGAAATGCCAGCGCCAGGCCAGGTTGTAGAAATTCACTTTGGGCTGTTTCATCACGTGTGCTCCGCTTGGCTGGATCTTTTAGTTGTTTGTTTTTGCGGTTGCTGCGCAACCGATCGCGAGCAGGCTCGCTCCCCTGTAGGAGCGAGCCTGCTCGCGAAGCTTTTAGAAACTCATGTCCACCTTGGTCCAGAGCGTTCGCCCCGGTTCCTTGATGGCTTGCGGGTCATTGGCCGGGTAGCCGAAACCGGCGTTGCCGGCCAGGTTCAAGTGTTCGGCGTAAGCCTTGCCGAACAGGTTGTCGACGCCGCTGCTGACCTTCCAGTTGCTGTTGATCCGATAGGCTCCGTTGAGGGAGAACACGCCGAAGCCCGGCGTCTTGTCGAAGTCCTTGCCGACCACGTTGCCCTTGTTCTGGTCGATGCGGTTTTGTGCGGCGACCACTCTCCACAGTGCGCCGGCGCTCCAGTTGTTTTCGCTGTAGGTCAGGCCGAAACGGGCATCCAGCGGCGGCATCTGCGGCAATGCACTGCCATCGCTGCTGTTCTTGCCCCAGGCGTAGGCCAGGATCGCGTCGGCTTTCCAGTTGTCGGTGAAGTTGTAAGCGGCGCCCAGTTCGCCGCCCATGATTCGCGCGTCGATGTTTTCGGCTTGCGAGGTCGTACCCATCATTGTCGGGGTGTAGTTGAACAGGATGTAATCGCGCACCTGTCCGACGTAAGCCGAGGCCCAGGCTTCGAGGTCTTCGGTCTTGTATTGCAGGCCGAAATCGAGCTGGGTGGTTTTTTCCGGTTTGATCGAGTCGAAGGCATTCACCGAGCCGGCGGGGCCGGACTTGGGAGAGAAAAGCTCCCAGTAATCCGGGAATCGCTGGGAGTGACCGAGGCCGGCATACAGGGTGGTCGGGCTGTCGGCCAGGTCATGCTCATAGCGGATGAAACCACTCGGCAGGGTGTCGGCGCGGGTGTCGTCGGCGGTCGGATTGGGGCGGGTCATCATGCCCGAGCCGGTGGTCTGCCGATAATCCTTGGCCGAGGCGCGGTCCAGGCGCGCGCCGCTGATCAGGCGGTCACGGTCGGCGGCGTACCAGGTCAATTCGCCGAAGACTCCGTAGTTATGGAAGTCGGCATCCTTGGTGTACGGCAGGTCCTTGTAGGTGTCGACGCCCATGGCGCCGCGCTGGCGATGTTCGTTGGTCTGCGCGTCGATGCCGCTGATCAGTTGCACATCAGTCCAGCGCCAGGTGGCCTTGACCCGGGCGCCGAGGGTGCGGCGGTCGACGTTGGAGGCCATGGGGCCGGCCATCATCCCGGTGCCGGAGGGCGTGCGCAGGGTGTAGTTGTCCATCACGTGATCGGCGTAGTTGTAGTAGACCTGCGCCTCGACCTTATCCAGTACCTCGCCGATGTTGGATTGCTCGAAGCGCAGGCCAAGGCTTTCGCGCAGGAACTGCGAACCGTCCATGCCGCGCCCGGCGTAGCGGGCTTCACCATCGCCATGGCCGGCGGTCAGTTCCAGCAAGGTGTCGGTATTCGGCGTCCAGCCGACGGCCACGTCGCCGTTCCATTTGTCATAGCGCGACGCCACGGTGTCGTTGTTGCCGTCCTGGTAGTCGTCGGAGTGCGCGGTGTTGCCGATGACCCGCACATAACCCGATTGTCCACCGACGGCAGCGTCCACCAGTTTGTCGAAGCGGCCGTTGGAGCCGGCCAGCACGCTGGCGTTGACCCGGGTGCCGAGTGCGCCGAAGTGCTCCGGCTCGCGGTCGAACAGGATAGTGCCAGCCGAGGAACCCGGTCCCCACAGCACGGTTTGCGGGCCTTTGATCACGGTGAGCTTGTCGTAGGTTTCCGGCGAGATGTAGGAGGTCGGGGCGTCCATCCGGCCCGGGCAGGCACCGAGCATCATGCTGCCGTTGGTGAGGATGTTCAGCCGCGAGCCGAACATGCCGCGCAGCACCGGGTCACCATTGGTGCCGCCATTGCGCACCATGGCAAAGCCGGGGATGGTCTTCAGGTAATCGGCGCCATCGCTGGCGGGCACCGGTTGTCGCGGGTCCTTGGGGTTGGTGACGATGGTCAGGGGCGAGCTGGGCGCAACGGCGGTAATCACCGTCGGGCTCAGTTCTTCGGTGTGACCGGCATGATCATCGGCCAGCGCAGAAGGCGCCAGCAATGCACCGCACAGGATGGCGGTGGCGTGTCTGAAACGAACACCGGATTCGTTCAGGGCATAAGAGGCTTGGGCAGGGCTCAAGCACGGGACAGCGGAAAACCTGGACATGACAATTTCCATCGAACAGTCGTAAACGACACGGCCGGCAGCCTGAAGCTGTCCCTGTGGGAGCGGGCTTGCTCGCGAAAGCGGTGTGCCAGACGACATCAACGTTGACTGACACTTCCTCTTCGCGAGCAAGCTCGCTCCCACAGGTTGCTTTGGCTGTCTTGCGGACCGTGTGAAATCAGAAGTGAGTGTTTACGCGACGACGGGCGGGGCGCGGGTGCGGGCGCCGGGGAAGAAGGTTGGCCGGGCATGGCCCTGGCGCGCAGAGGGTGTGGTGAAGGTATTGATGGGCGGGATGACGAAGTTGGCGAAAGACACGCCACCGGTCAGCGCCGGGCAATTGAACAGCAGGCTGCAATAGCCACACTTTTCCCACAGCACATGGTGCCCGGGGGCTGGCGGGCAATGCTCGGTGGTGGCTTGCGTGGCTTGCGTGGCATGGTCGGCATGCTCCATCGCCGACATGTCCATGCTCATACCCGTAGGCATGCTCATCGACATGGCGCGCGAATCCATCGGCATCGACTGAGAAATCAGCGGACCGATAAAGATCATCAGCATGGCGAACAGGCTGATCCAGCTGCCACGTGTCAGGCTCAATGCCTGATTGCGTGACCTGAATGACCTGGCGCTAAGCGGGCGCATGGGCGTATTCAGCGCGGGTGGTTATTGCGCGTGCTTGTGTTCTTGCATGGCGTCCGGCGCCTGCTTCTGCACCGCGACTTCGACCGTCACGTCACCGGACTTCTCGAAGTGCAGCGTCATGGGGAAGCGCTTGCCGTCAGTGAGCAGGCTGCGGTCCTTGAGGCCCAGCAACATCACGTGATAGGCCATGGGTGCGAAAGTGACCTCGCCACCGGCGGGCACTTCCACGCTCGGTACGTGCTGCATTTTCATCATGTCGCCTTGCATCACGTGCTCATGCAATTGCGCTTCGCCCGCAATGGGGGTGTCGACGCTGAGCAGGCGGTCGGCGGTCTTGCCTTGATTGTTGATCACGAAATACGCCGCAACGGTGGGCGCATTGGGCGGCAACTCCTGGGACCACGGATGAGCGATTTCCAGTGTGCCGACCTTGTATTCGTGGGCATTGGCAAAGCAGGCAGGCAGCAGCAACGCAGCCAGAACGATGAGTTTGTTCAACATGGCAATTCTCCGGAACGATTTAAAACGCAGTCAATTGCGAGAAAAAATCACACCAGAGGGGACGCGCGGGGGTTGAGACTCGGCCATTGCTGGCGCGGTGACGGGCTTTCCAGAGAGGCGGCAGGCAGGCTTCGGTTGGACTCGAAGTGCGCGAAATACAGTTGTGGCGTATGCCCCGGCAACGCCACCAATGGCGCGGAACCCGAGCAGCACCAGCAATGCTGCATGTTGGAATGATCGTCGCTTTGCGGGGCTTTGTGTTCAAGGTCCCCGATGGAAATCGCCACCATCCTGGTGCCACTGGAGCTGCAGAAGCTACCCCACAACAACTGTTCGGCGGATGACTTCGCCGTTTGCGCCATCGCTCCGGACATCGGCATGGCGAGCATGTTGAACAGCACTGCGAAGCAGGCTATCCAGGCAATTGCGAGCCGGTGTCGGGACATGGGACAAAATCCGTTTGGGTGGGCGATCAGGCGCGGGCTATTTAGCCTGATCAGGGCCGATAAGTAAAAAGGCGGCGTGCGGTGTGGTGTCGCAGCATCAGACAGCGATGGCGTGCAAACGCAGACCCAAGGCTTTCATAACCTTCATGATAGTCGCGAATTCCGGATTGCCACTACTGCTCAGCGCCTTGTACAGACTCTCGCGCCCCAAGCCGGCATCACGGGCTATTTGTGTCATGCCCTTTGCCCGGGCGATATCGTTGAGCGCTGCACGTATCAGCACGCCGTCTCCGGCATCCTCTTCAAAGCAGGCATCCAGATAAGCCGCCATTTCTTCCGGTGTCTTGAGAAACTCGGCGGCATCAAAACGGGTAAATTGTTCGGCCATGATTTACTCCTCATTACCGATATTGTGTGCCATTTGAATAGCACGTTTGATATCTCGTTTTTGAGTCGACTTGTCACCCCCGATCAACAGCAAGTAAATCACCTCATCTCTGCGAGTGAAGTACAACCTGTAGCCTGGGCCGTAGTGAACGCGCATCTCGTAAACCGCAGCACCTACAGATTCGCAATCACCAAAATTTCCATACTCGGCTGCCCGGAGTCTGGCGATTATTCGAGCTTTGCCGATGGTGTCCCTCAGCGAGTTGAGCCAGTCAGCAAATACTTGGGATCGCTCAAAATCGATCATGTTGAATCGTATTCCTTGGGATACAGAGTGGCAAGCGGCACTTTCTTTTGGGCGAGGCCATTCATCCCCGTGGATGTCGGGTGCGCTTGATCGGTTCAGGAGGAGGCGAACTATAGGACTGCGGTCGTAGAGTAGATAGCCAGCTGCGTCTGAGTTTATTGCCAGCGCAATCACTGGATTTAGCAACTCTCAGGAACAGTCCTACATCGATAGGACATCCAGCATATCCGCCACCGAGAGGAATTCACGATCCACGTCGGGCAACACCGGCCGCTTCAAGACAATCACCGGCACCCCACGTTCACGTGCGACTTCCAGTTTCGGTTCGGTCGCCGTGCTGCCGCTGTTCTTGCTGATCAGCACGTCGATGTTTCGCCGTTCGAACAACTCACGTTCATCGTCGATCAGGAAGGGCCCACGTGCGCCAATCACTTCGCAGCGCTCGTTACCCGGATACACATCCAGTGCGCGCAGGGTCCAGAATTGTTCCGCTGGAATTTCGTCCAGGTGTTGCAGGGGCTCGCGACCGAGGGTGAACAGCGGTCGACGGAAGGGCTTCAGGGCGTCGATCAGTCCGGCCCAATCGCTGACTTCCCGCCAGTCATCACCCGCTTGGGCTTGCCAGGCCGGACGCCGTAGCGCCCAGCAGGGAATGCCGCTCAAGCGCGCGGCGGTCGCGGCGTTCTGGCTGATCCGGGCGGCGTAGGGGTGAGTGGCGTCGAGCAGCAGATCGATGCCTTCATCGCGAATAAATTGCGCCAGACCCTCGGCACCACCGTAGCCGCCGACGCGCACCTGGCATTGCAGATCCGTCGGAATCCGACCGACACCGGCCAGGCTGTAGATATGCTGCGGTCCCAGCGTGCGGGCAATGGCCATGGCTTCGGTCACGCCGCCGAGCAACAGGATGCGCTTCATTGAAAGGCTCCCGCATGGCCAACGATCCCGCCCTGGCGATCGATGGCGAAGACTTCCACCTGAACCTGCGCCGGCACCACGCTGCGGGCAAAATCCAGGGCGTGCTGACAGACGGCATCGCCCAGGGCGACCCCGGCTGTGGCGGCCATGGCCAGTGCCTGCTGGCTGGTGTTGGCCTCGCGGATGCTCTGCTGCAACGCCACATCGGCGCCGACCTGCGCCGCCCATAACGCCAGTTGCGGCAGGTCAATGCTCGAATGGCGACTGTGCAAATCCATGTGCCCGGCCGCCAGTTTGCTGATCTTGCCGAAACCACCGCACAGGCTGAGTTTATCCACAGGTACTTTGCGCAGGTGCTTGAGCACGGCGCCAACGAAGTCGCCCATTTCGATCAGGGCGATTTCCGGCAGGTTGTAGACCCGGCGCATGGTGTCTTCGCTGGCGTTGCCAGTGCAGGCGGCGATGTGCAGGTAACCGTTGGTTTTCGCCACGTCGATACCCTGGTGGATCGAGGCGATGTAGGCCGCACAGGAAAACGGTCGGACGATACCACTGGTGCCAAGGATCGACAGACCACCAAGGATGCCCAGGCGCGGATTCATGGTTTTCAGTGCCAGTGCCTCGCCGTTCTCGACATTGACCGTGACCTCGAAACCACCGCTGTAGCCAAGCTCGTCAGCCAGTCGGGCCAGGTGTTCGCTGATCATTTTGCGTGGCACCGGGTTAATCGCGGGCTCGCCGACTCCCAGCACCAGCCCGGGCCGGGTCACGGTGCCGACACCGCGACCGGCCTTGAAGCGCGTCCCCGGTTCGCTGCTCAGGCGCACCTGGGAGTAGAGCAGGGCACCGTGGGTCACGTCCGGATCGTCACCGGCATCCTTGAGGGTTCCCGATTCGGCGCCGTCCTCGGTGAGGCGGCAGAACTCCAGGCGCATCTGCACCTGTTTGCCCTTGGGCAACACGATTTCCACCGCATCGGCCGATGTGCCAGCCAGCAGCAGACGTGCGGCGGCAAGGCTGGTGGCCGTGGCGCAACTGCCGGTGGTCAGGCCGCTGCGCAGAGGGGCGGGGTGTTCGGCGGTTTCGTCACGCATCGAAGGGTTTCGTCACGTCCAGCAAGGTAATCGGCAAGGCCTGGCGCCAGGTGTCGAAGTCGCCCAGTGGTTGGGCCTGGGCGATATGAATTCGCGTCAGCTCCCCGCCGTGTTGCTCGCGCCAGGCCATCAGGGTCATTTCACTTTGCAGTGTGACTGCGTTGGCAATCAGTCGGCCACCGGGTTTGAGTTCGGCCCAGCAGGTATCGAGCACGCCCTCGCGGGTGACACCGCCGCCGATGAAAATCGCATCTGGCCGCTCCAGCCCGGTCAGTGCCTGCGGCGCGCTGCCGCGAACCAGTTGCAGGCTGGGAACGCCTAGGGCATCGCGGTTGTATTCGATCAACGCTTGTCGGCCCGCATCTGCCTCGATGGCCAGTGCGCGGCAACCGGGGTGGGCGCGCATCCATTCGATGCCGATCGAGCCACTGCCGGCGCCGACATCCCACAACAGTTCGCCGGGGGTCGGGGCCAGGCGCGCGAGGGTGATGGCGCGCACATCGCGCTTGGTCAGTTGGCCGTCGTGCTTGAAGGCGGAGTCCGGCAGGCCGGCCAGTCGCGACAGGCGTAGCGTGTCCGGCTCGGCGATGCACTCGATAGCGATCAGGTTCAGGTCGGCGATCACAGGATCGGTCCAGTCATTGGCGATACCGTCGACACGTCGCTCGGCTTCACCGCCCAAATGTTCGAGCACCGTTATCCGGCTCGGACCGAAACCACGTTCACGCAGCAGTGCGGCGATGGCGGCGGGGCTGCGGCCGTCGTTACTCAACACCAGCAAGCGCACGCCACTGGACAATTGCGCGTTGAGTGCGGCGACGGGGCGGGCAACCACTGACAACGTGACCACTTCCTGCAAAGGCCAACCCATTCGCGCCGCGGCGAGCGAGCAGGAAGAGGGAGCGGGCAGAATAAGCATTTCATCGCTGGATAAATGTCGGGAGAGACTGGCTCCCACCCCGAAAAACATTGGATCACCGCTGGCCAGGACGCAAACGGGTTCTCCCTGTTTCGCCAAAACCGGTTCAAGGGCGAAAGGACTGGGCCACAATTGCCGTACACCGCAGATGCAGGCTGGCAACAGGTCCAGTTGCCGTTGACCGCCAATGATCCGCGTAGCGTTCAGCAGAGCGTGTCGGGCATTTTTGCCAAGCCCCTTGAAGCCTTCTTCTCCAATGCCTATCACTGTCAGCCAGGGGGTCATGCTGTTCCTCTTCTATCAATCGAAGCCAAATCATCGCGCTGCCGGTCTGTGTCGACCTGTGCGGTGGTGCATCATAGCGCGGTGTGGATTGAGTTCGCCGGTTGTCAGCGGGAGAAAGCGTCATTGACGGTGATAGCGCACTATTACGGATGTATTGTTGGTACCTTTTGCAGGTCGAATCTCTTCATCCTGATTTCGCTCCGTTTGCGGTCTATGAGCGCTCTTTTGCTTTCGAGTACGTTTTTGTCAAGTTTCAGAGTGGCTCGGTGCTGAATGATCTTTGTCGTCTGTTCTTCCATGTGAAAAAATAGAAAATTGCTCCTTTTTGTAGATGTCACCAATTCGAGATTAAAAACTGCGATCTCAAGAAAACCCTTTGAATCATAGCGTGCAGGTATTACCTGAAACCGCTCTCCCAAGAGACTTTGTTGATCCAGCGAATACAGCGCGGGCTCGTCGGTTTTCAGCGCGTCGAGCGTGTCAATCATGGCGTTCCCTTGTCGGATGTCCGGCATGGCTTGAGCGCTTTGGACCAGAAACTCCGCAATGCTTTTCGAGAAGGTGTGTTGAGTGCGGGTAAAGATCGCATCCTGAAAGACGGACCAGCCAAGAAAATTCAACGTTGTGACGTATTCATGCAGCCACTTTGTCGAGTTGGCAAAGCGACTGCTGACCATGTCGGCGGACTGGGTGGCTATCTGAGTGCAATGAGTGAAGTCATCGTAATCTTGCAGCGAAAGTTGCTCAATGCATGAAATGAGATTGTGGGCGGTCAATGCTCCAGCCGGTGTTTCCGTGTTCATGTACTACTCCTTGAATATATCTAAATTCCGGTGTTGTTTGTTTTGTATGTTGGGCAAAAGTACAAGAGTGGCCGTGTGGTTTGAATAAGATTGATGGGTGAAGTTGATTCTTGCTGTTTGCAAGCGAAGCAACGTTATGTCTGGATCGAGAGTATTTCGTCGTCAAGCCGCTTGGGCTTTTCATCAGACCGCCCAAAGCAGGCATAATGCTGTCCTTCGTCTTGTACCGGTCGTCCTGTGAAGTCACGTCAGATACCCAACCGCTTGCGCCCTTCCGCCTGTCCCGGGTTGTTGCGTGTCGTCCAGGCATTGGACGGTGGTATTTGCCGGATCAAACTCGACGGTGGCGCCATCCGCGCGCACCAGGCAATCGCTGTGGCCGATGCCTCCGAGCGATATGCCAGCGGAGCGATCGAGGCGACCAACCGGGCCAACCTGCAGATCCGCGGCATTGGCAACGAACAAGCGGCGTTGATCGACAGCCTGCTGGCCGCCGATCTGGGGCCGCGTACGGCGGCTGGCGACGATGTGCGCAACCTGATGCTCAGCCCCGGTGCCGGGATCGATCGGCGCATGCTGTTCGACACCCGCCCGCTGGCCGGGCAGATCCTCGCCACACTGCAAAACCAGGAAGCGTTCCACGACCTCAGTGCCAAGTTCGCCGTGCAGCTTGATGGCGGTGAAGACCTGACGATGCTCGAGCATCCCCATGACCTGTGGCTCTCGGCGTTTGAACAAGACGGCGAGCGACGGCTGGCGTTCGGTCTGGCGGGATGTCCGACGGACAGCCCCGCCGGTTCGGTTGCACTGGCTGACGGGCACGCGCTGGTAGTCGCGGTCCTTGAGTTGTTCCTTGAACTGGCGCGCCCCGAGCAGACGCGAATGCGCCATTTGCTGGCCGAGTACCCGATCGGGGGCATTGTGCTTCGACTGGCTGAGCGAGTGCCGCTGCAGGCCGTTATCGGTTGGCAACGGGTTTCGGGCTCCAGTGATTTGCACATGGGTGCCCATCCCCAGGCCGAGTCCGGTGTTGTCTATGTGGGAGCCGTCCCGCCGCTGGGGCGACTCGATCCGGCGATGCTGCGGGGTGTGGCACAACTGGCGCGGGAGTTCGGTGATTCCAGTCTGCGCTTCACGCCTTGGCAAAGCCTGCTGTTGCCCAATGTCCGCACGGAAAACGCCGCTGAGGTCATTCGGCAATTGCAATGTCTGGGCTTGCAGTGCGAAGCCGATCTGCCATTGTCCCGGTTGATTGCCTGCACCGGCTCAAACGGCTGCGGTAAAAGCCTGGCCGAGACCAAGGGTGATGCCTTGCAACTGGCGACATTGCTGCAACGTCACGGACAAACGCCGAGTGTCCATTTGAGCGGGTGCGCGCGCTCCTGCGCCGCCGCGCATACGGCGCCCGTCACATTACTGGCCGTCGCCCACGGTCACTACGACCTCTATTTTCGCGATGCAGCGCTGCCGGGTTTCGGCGCGCTGCACGCACGCAACCTTACTATTGAAGCGGTCGCGGCCCTGCTCGACGCCCGCTCACGGAGCCCCCTTGATGCTTGATTACATCCGCGACGGTCAGGAGATCTATCGCAACTCCTTCGCGATCATTCGCGCCGAGGCCAACCTCGACCGAATCCCGGACGATCTGGAGAAACTCGCGGTCCGTGTCATTCACGCCTGCGGCATGGTCGAGGCCATCGACGGCCTGCAGTTTTCCGAAGGTGCGGGCAAGGCCGGGCGTGATGCCCTGGCGGCCGGCGCGCCGATTTTGTGCGATGCGCGGATGGTCTCCGAAGGCGTGACCCGTGCGCGGTTGCCGGCGAACAATCCGGTGATCTGCACCTTGCGCGACGAGAGTGTTCCGGAACTGGCTCGTGATTTGGGTAACACCCGCTCAGCCGCTGCGCTGGAACTGTGGCGCCCGCATCTGGAGGGTAGCGTGGTGGTCATCGGCAACGCTCCGACGGCACTGTTTTACTTGCTGGAAATGCTTGACGCCGGTGCGCCAAAACCGGCGCTGATCCTCGGTTTTCCGGTGGGCTTCGTCGGCGCCGCCGAATCCAAGGCCGCGCTGGCGGCTGACAGCCGTGGAGTGCCTTTTGTCATCATGCAGGGTCGCCTGGGCGGTAGCGCCATGGCCGCCGCCGCCGTCAATGCCCTCGCCACGGAGATCGAATGATGCAGCAACCTGGACGTTTGATCGGCCTCGGCGTCGGTCCCGGTGATCCGGAACTGATTACCGTCAAGGCCCTGCGCTTGCTGCGCGAATCCCCAGTGGTGGCGTACTTCGTGGCCAAGGGCAAGAAAGGCAACGCTTTCGGCATCATCGAGGCGCATCTGCAGGAAGCGCAGAATTTGTTACCGCTGGTGTACCCGGTGACCACCGAAGCCTTGCCGGCACCGTTGTCCTACGAGCAAGTGATCAGCGACTTCTACGATGACGCAGCCGACGAATTGGCGGCGCATCTCGATGCCGGTCGCGACGTGGCGGTGATCTGCGAGGGCGATCCGTTCTTCTACGGCTCCTACATGTACCTGCACGACCGGCTCGCCGAGCGTTATCAGGCCGAAGTCGTGCCCGGTGTGTGCTCGATGCTCGGCGGGGCCTCGGTGCTCGGTGCGCCGCTGGTGTATCGCAATCAGAGTCTGTCGGTGTTGTCCGGTGTATTGCCGCATGACGAACTCAAGCGTCGCCTGGCCGATGCCGATGCGGCGGTGATCATGAAGCTTGGGCGCAACTTTCCCAAGGTTCGCCAAGTGCTGGAAGAACTCGGCCTGGCCGAGCGCGCGTTGTACGTCGAGCGCGCGACCATGGCCAATCAGAAGATCGTGCCGCTGGATCAGGTCGAGCCGATGTCCTCGCCGTACTTCTCGTTGATCATCGTTCCTGGTGAAAGGTGGCAAGGCTGATGACCCGTCCAGTTCCGGCGATTGTCATTCTTGGCAATGGCAGCCTCGCCACCGCGCGTAGTATTCAGCAGGTGTATCCCGACGCCCTGATCCATGGCTTGGCCGAACGGGTCGAAGGTGCGGATCGGGCCTATCACGAGTTCGGTGCGACCCTGCGCGAACTCTATCAACAGGGCACGCCGATCATTGCTCTGTGCGCGGCCGGGATCGTGATCCGCACGCTGGCGCCCTTGTTGCTGGAAAAAGGCGCCGAACCACCGGTATTGGCGGTAGCCGAAGACGGTAGCGCCGTGGTTCCACTGCTGGGTGGTCTTGGTGGGGTAAATGTGATGGCGCGGGAGATTGCCGCCGCGCTGGAAGTCGCGGCGGCGATCACCACCAGCGGCGAGTTGCGTTTCGGCACGTGCCTGCTCAACCCGCCCAGTGGCTATGCCCTTGGTGATCTGGAGTTGGGCAAGCGTTTCGTTTCCGATTTGCTCGCCGGCGAAACGGTGCGCATTGAGGGTGAGGCTCCGTGGCTGGCACACGTGCAGTTGCCTGAGAATGAGCAGGCGCGGCTGACCGTTCACGTCGGCCATACCGAGCGCGAGCCAGCCGCCAACGAATTGCTGATCTATCCACGCAACGTGCTGGTTGCCGTCACGGGCGAATCGAGCAATGTGTCGGGGACCATTCGCGAGGCTTTGCATCAGGCCGGAATCGCCGTGCAATCGATGGCTTGCCTGTTGGCCGCCGACACCGAAATGGCCAGCTCCGCGCTGCGCGAAGTTGCGCTTGAGCTGGGTGTGCCATTGCGTTTTGTCAGTGCTGCAGGTGCGGCCAGTGAACTGCTGCGGCATGCCATAGCGCAGCCTGTCTCCATCGTTGGTGATGACACTATTGCCATTGCGGTCGCCGAGCAGCCGCTGGACCCCTTGCAGATCGGCCGCCCTCGCGGGCGCCTGGCGGTGATTGGTCTCGGGCCGGGCGCTGCCGAATTGATGGTGCCGGCGGTGAAGGCGGAACTGGCTCGTGCCAACGATGTTCTCGGCTACGAGACCTACGTGCGCATGGCCGGGCCGTTCCGGGCTGATCAGATCCTGCACTGCACCGATAACCGTGAAGAAATGCAGCGCGCCCGTCACGCCTTTGAACTGGCTGCCCAAGGTCGGTCGGTGGTGGTGGTGTCGTCTGGCGATCCGGGTGTCTTCGCCATGGCAGCCGCTGTGCTTGAGGCGCTTCACGAGTCTAGCGATGCCATCTGGCACAGCGTCGATCTTGAGATTTTGCCGGGTGTCTCTGCTTCGTTGGCAACGGCTGCCCAGGCCGGTGCGCCCTTGGGGCATGACTTCTGTGTGCTGTCGCTGTCGGACAACCTCAAGCCTTGGTCGATCATTGAAAAACGCCTGGATCTGGCCGCTCAAGCCGATCTCGCTCTGGCCTTTTACAACCCGATCTCACGTTCGCGGCCGTGGCAATTAGGGCGGGCGCTGGAGATTGTTGGCCAGCATCGTGAACCGGCCACTCCGGTTGTGTTGGGGCGGGACATCGGCCGTCCGGGTCAGACCTTGCGGGTGACAACACTCGGTCAACTGAGTGTCGATCAGGTGGACATGCGGACCATGGTACTCATCGGCTCTTCGACAACGCGCGTGATTCCTCGCCTCGATGGCAGTACGTGGGTGTACACGCCGCGCAGCTATGGCGATAAGCTCACCCCCCTATAACAGTCAGTATTTTTTAGTTATTGGATAAAACCGGATCGTCATAGGTTAATGACGGTCCGGTTGTCTTGCGTGCTTTATTTGTATGTGCTCTTAGTAAATATTGATTGAGGTACATATGTTGTATTTAGTCGCTGTTGATAGTCTGGATAGGGCAGGTTAGATTCAGGGCGCTCCCGGATGGGGCGCTTATTAATATATAAAGGAGTATTGTTTGTGGATGATTTTGAGAGTGCGGTAAGTGTTTCGCAACGCGTTGACTTTGTAAGAAAGTGCATTCAGAAGCGTAAAGTTGCCTTGGCTGGCAGGCCGCGTGTAAGGTCCTTGGCTTTGTCGATTGCATCGAGCCCTACAAAGGAGCTCAACGCGGTGGTACTTGGCAACAGTCTAGTCGGGTACGGAGACAAAATAAGTCTCGAGAACATGGCGATTGTTGAAAACTTGATCACCATGTCGAAGATGGAAGCAACTTACGAGGTTTCTGATAGTAAGGATCCCAAGGCTTGGTACCATGCGTTTACAAAGTGCATGGAGGATCTTGGATGTTTCGTGCCGGATAAAGGCTATTCAAAATACAGCGCCACTTCGCTTAAGGTAACGATGGATAATGTCATGGTCGATATTATTCAGGCGGCCGTCGAAGCCGCAAAGGCTGCAATTCCAGGGGCATCCGTGCTCAGTGCAGTGACCAGTTCTACATTGGATGCATTGAAGAAAGAGCCTGAGGCGATCAACCTGTTGAATCTTGAGTCGAAGAATGCCGAAGGCGTGCGCTTGTCCACTATTCCCTGCGAACAAATGGCAAACGGAATTATCCTGATTGCGATAGGCGCGGTTGATCATCAGGGTGGGGGGAAGGACGGCGGCTTGCTGTTTGTTGATTGGAAGACGTCCTCTCTGGATATTTTTCACGGAAAGTCGTTCATTACTTTCAATCCCGTCCGTTATGCGGAAATCAAGTCGGATATCGAAGAGTATCTTGGCGTCCACCGAAAGGAAGTTCTGGTCAAGCGTTTCAGCCGGCGCAAGTGAAGGGGCAAGGCCAGAGGCTTTGTGTCTCTGGCCTTCTTGAAAAAAAGGAAAGCGTATGGCGTATTCCGTATTGATAAATTCAGGCAGCGTTTTGCTGTTGTCGACGTCGTTGTCGGCTGCAGTCGGGCAGGACGCCCTTGACACTATTTTATTTGCGCAACTCGCGGCAGAGGAAGATTTTCCAGGCGGCAGGAACCACGCTCAATGGACCGATGTATTTGTGGATACGCTGGTTGCCTGTGGTTGGAAGTTCCACGATCAAGGGAGAACTTCGGGAATGTTCCCGGTTGCAGGTGTTACGGTTTTCTCAATACAGGACGCTGTCCATGCGGCCTTTCAATCAAGTCTGTCCGCTGAGCAGATCGTGCTGACGGCAAGTGCTTTGCGCAGGGTCGCGCAATTGCCGGAGACGTCGGTGGCAGCCGGTGTTTTCCGTGGGCAATCGATCATGACTGTCGAGACTGAATCGGCGAGCACGGCAGGTCATTACGCCGGCAACCGTCATCATCGCGTGAGAGTGCTGGCAGGCGTTGTCGAGGCTGATGGCTTCCTGACGTTGGCTTCGGTGTTTTTTGAAACGGGTCAGCCGATAGATCGCCAGTTCATCAGGCAGGATTTTGCCTTGAGTCGCGTTGTGGGAGGTGTGAGCACTTCGTTCCTTCATTCGCGGTTTTCGGTCGACGAATACAAGGCATTCAGAGAAGACACAGTGCTGTGGTTAGGGTCGCAACGACAGGCACTGTGCATCAAGGTCAGCGAGCACGCTGTGCAGTCTCCTCGTTGATTGATGCCGGTTTTCCGACACCGCTCAAGGGGAGACCGAGAACAAGAACGGTGAGAGACATGACGGGCTAAGGAAGCAGGTAGCCCCTGACCCCGGTGAAGATGATCTGTGCCGCCAGTGCACACACGAACAACCCCATTAATCGGCTGACGATCTGTAACCCCTGGTCGCCGAGAATCCGTTCGATGCGGCTGGACAAGAACAGCACGACGCCCACGGTAAAACTGGCCAGAGCAATGCCGACAATGGCCGTGAGCTTGTCGTCCCAGTGCGGCTGGCTCACGCCCATCACCAGCAAGGCACCGATGGTGCCGGGGCCGACTGTCAGCGGGATGGTCAATGGAACGATGGTGACATCCTGCTGCACATTGTCGGTCTGTACCGCCGATTTGCCTTGCGCCATGCCCAGCGCCGAGATGAACAGCACACTGCCGGCACCGATACGAAAGGCGTCCACGGTAATGCCGAACACACTGAAAATCACTCGGCCGAACAAGTACAGCAGAACGCTGGAGACCAGGGTGGCGACCGCTACTTTCCAGGCCAACCGACGCTGTTCCTTGCGCGAATAACCACGGGTCAGGCTGATGAAGCAGGACAACACGAAGAATGGGCTGTAGAGCACCAGCATCTTCAGATAAACGCTGAACAACACATGGAGCATGGTGCCGGGCTCACTGGTGAGGGAAGTCGAGGGGGAGTCTATCAGGGGTTGCGAAGTCTGTCGGCTCAGGACGTTGGGGTCGTCGTGCGTTTCTGCTGATCACGCTGGGCGACCCAGTGTTCGATTAGTTCGCGCAACTGCGACAGTTCCACCGGCTTGGCCATGTGTCCGTCCATGCCAGCCTGGCGCGCACGCTCTTTGTGTTCGGCAAGGATATGGGCGGTCAATGCCACCACAGGGGTGCGAACCCGCTGGTTGCCGACTTCCCAGGCACGCAATTGCTGGGTGGCCGAGAAGCCGTCGAGGATCGGCATTTCGCAGTCCATCAGCACCAGGTCGTAACGCTGGGCTTTCATCGCCTGCAGGGCTTCTTCGCCGTTGCAGGCGGTATCCGGTTGCAGGTTGAGCTTGCTCAGCATGCCGCGGATCACCTTGGTCGAGATGCTGTTGTCTTCAGCCACCAGAATGCGGAAGTCGCAGGGGACCTTGACCGGCAGCGTCGGGCCGATTGGCACGGGCTGGGTCGCGACGAGCCCTTTGTTGCGCTGGGTCAGTTCGTCGGCCAGAGTGGTCTTGAGGGTGTAGCCGGCAACCGGCTTGGCCAGGATGCGCTTGATCCCGGAGTTGCGCGCGATGATCTTGCTCGGTGCGTTGCTGATGCCGGTGAGCATGATCAGCAGGATGTCATGGTTCAGGCTCGGGTCTTCCTTGATCTTGGCCGCCAGTTGCATGCCGGTCATGCCGGGCATGTTCTGGTCCAGCAAGACTATATCGAAGTAGTCGCGCAAATGAGCCTTGGTGCGCAGCAGGGCCAGCGCCTCCTTGCCGGAAGATGCGGCGCTGACGTTCAGGCCCCAGGCGCTGCATTGCTGCACCAGCACCTTGCGACAGGTGTCATTGTCATCCACCACCAATACCCGCGCGCCTTGCAGCGGGCCGTCGAGGTCGGAGGTCGGGTGTTCGAGGCGATCCGGGTCCAGCGGCAGGGTCAGCCACAGGGTGCTGCCCTGGTTGTTGCCGCTCTTGATCCCGAATTCCCCCTGCATCAAGCGGATCAGCTGGCGGGCTATCACCAGCCCCAGGTTGCCGCCCAACTGGGTGGCCGAAAGAAAATGCCGGCTGTGCAGTTCGGCGTGCATCAGGGCGTCACGCTCTTCGGCGTCCATGGGCTCGCCGCTGTCCTGCACGGCGATACGCAGGCGTGGTTTGGTGTTGCGCTCGTCGAGCGCCACGACGATCAGGATTTCGCCTTCATCGGTTTTTTTCAGGGCGTTTTCAAGCAGGCTCAACAGCGTCTGGCGCAAGCGTGTCGGGTCACCGCTGATCACCCGCGGCACTTGCGGCTGGATGAAGCTGATCAACTCGACGTTTTGCTGCTCGGCCTTGGCGCGGAAGATGCTCAGGCAGTCTTCGATCAGCGCGTTGAGGTCGAACTGCACGTCGTCCAGTTCAATCTGTCCGGACTCGAGTTTGGAAATGTCGAGAATTTCGTTGATCAGTGTCAGCAGTTCGTTGCCGGCGCTGTGGATTGTCTGTACGTAGTCGCGTTGCTTGACCGATAGCGGTGTGCCCAGCAGCAGTTCGGTCATGCCGAGGACGCCGTTCATCGGGGTGCGGATTTCATGGCTGATTTTCGCCAGGAACTCGGCCTTGGCGTTGATCTCGGCGTTGCTGGCCGCCAGGTCACGACTGATGCTGAAGCGGTCTTCGGTGATGCGTCGCTGGCGCTCGCTCAGTGCAATGCTCATCAACAGGCCGCTGATGCAGATGAACGCCAGCAATGTGGTGATCAGGCCATGGGGTTCGATCAGGGTCAGCCCCAACAGAGCAGGCAGGATGACCAGTGTCCCGAGGTTGAACACCACCATGGCCGCCACGAAGAGGCGAGCCGGGCGATAACCTTTTTGCCAGTGATAGGCGCTGATGAACAGCATGGTCAGGCCAGCCAGGGCTACCAGGCCGTAGGTGATGAAGTTCAGCGGCAAGGTATTGACGAACAGCAGCATCAGGCTGCAGGCGGTGATCAGCACGACCTCGCCAAGCAGCAACCGGTTCAGCGGATGCGGCCCGAGCGGGGCGAAGAAGCGATAGGCAAGCATCAGGCCGCAGGGGGCAGTCATTAATAATGCCAGGTAAGCCCCCGGCGTTTGCAGTGCATGCCAGTCCGGCAGCCAGGGGCCGGCGAGATTCAGCAACAACAGCAGACTGAGCATCAACAGCCCTTCGCACGTCGCCAACCAGAGGGCGCTGTGCGAGCGGGTGTAGGCGTAGCGGATGAGGTTGTGCAGGATCAGCATGGCGATGCAACCGAACAGCAGGCCATAAATCAGCGTCTGGTTCTGGTTGGCGGCCGAGTTGATCGCTGACTGCAGGGTGATGTAGGGTCGTAACTGGTGGTCGGAGGCCAGTCGCAGGTATACGTCGAGGGGGGTGTCGCTTTGCGGCAGGGCCAGCATGAAGTCGCTGCTGGGCAATGGTCGCTCGGATTGGGGGTGTTCGTTGCCCGTGCTGGATTGATCGATCAGCTTGTCGCCGTCCAGTACGTACATGTTGAACTGGCGCAGGTCAGGTGCGAACACGCGCAGCAACTGTTCATGTTTGCCCGGTGCAAGCCTGAATCGCAACCATAACGCGCCATCGGGTTCGGCGGCGGTAATGTGGTCGAGTTCGATAGGGCTGAATTGATTGGTGTAACGTGCGGAACGGATGTCGCTCAGTTGCAGGTCGCCCTGTTCGTCGAGCAATACCGCCCAGCCACTGCCTTGCGCGGCCTGGGCCGGTAGCATGCAGAGCAAGGTCAGCAAAGTGACGGTCAAGCTTATGGCAATCCTGAGCCAGCGCACGGCGAAATCCCTTCGTTAGGTTGATGCCAGAATATAACGATGCGCGGCGCCGGAATAGCCAGGCAATAAACAGTGTTCATTGCCTGGCGCGGTGTTTACCTTATTCCTGATTTTCGCCACGCTCGCGGGCAATGGCGCGGTAGCCAATGTCCTTGCGATAGAAGCAGCCTTCCCAGTCAATCGAAGCCGCGAGCTTGTAGGCCTGCTGCTGTGCAGCGTCAACGCTGGCGCCCATGGCCGTTGCGCAAAGCACCCGACCGCCGGCCGTTACGACTTGACCGTCCTTGAGCGCAGTACCGGCGTGGAAGACTTTGCCTTCCAGTGCGGCGGCTGCATCCAGCCCCTTGATGGCCACGCCTTTGGCGTAGTCACCAGGATAGCCGCCAGCGGCAAGCACGATTCCGACGCTCGGGCGTGGATCCCATTGCGCTTCTACTTTGTCCAGCGCCTGGGCCAGAGCAGCCTCGACCAGCAGCACCAGGCTCGACTGCAGGCGCAGCATCACCGGTTGGGTCTCAGGGTCGCCGAAGCGGCAGTTGAATTCGATGACTTTTGGGTTACCAGCCTTGTCGATCATCAGACCGGCGTACAGGAAACCAGTGTAGACGTTGCCTTCCTCGGCCATGCCGCGCACGGTCGGCCAGATCACCAGGTCCATGACGCGCTTGTGCACTTCGGCGGTGACCACTGGCGCCGGGGAGTAAGCACCCATGCCGCCGGTGTTTGGCCCGGTGTCGCCGTCGCCGACGCGTTTGTGGTCCTGGCTGGTGGCCATCGGCAGGACGTTCTTGCCGTCGACCATGACGATGAAACTGGCTTCTTCGCCGTCCAGGAACTCTTCGATGACCACGCGCGAACCCGCATCGCCAAAGGCATTGCCCGCCAGCATGTCGCGCACGGCGTCTTCGGCTTCGGCCAGGGTCATGGCGACGATCACGCCTTTACCGGCGGCCAGGCCATCGGCCTTGATCACGATCGGAGCGCCTTTTTCACGCAGGTAAGCCAGGGCCGGCTCGATCTCGGTGAAGTTCTGGTAATCGGCGGTCGGGATCTTGTGGCGAGCCAGGAAGTCCTTGGTGAAGGCTTTCGAGCCTTCCAGCTGCGCAGCGCCAGCGGTCGGACCGAAGCAATCCAGGCCACGGCTGCGGAACAGATCCACAACACCGGCAACCAGCGGCACTTCAGGGCCAACGATGGTCAGGGAAACGTTTTTCTCGGCAAAGTCTGCCAGTTGCTCAAGCGCCAGAACGTCGATGGCGACGTTCTCGCACTTGGCTTCGATGGCGGTACCGGCGTTCCCCGGAGCTACGAACACCTTCTGCACGCGCGGATCCTGAGCCACTTTCCAGGCCAGGGCGTGTTCACGGCCACCGCTGCCAATGATCAAAACATTCATTTCAAAAACCTCGGATGACGCAAATCTGGGAACTGTAGGAGCGAGCTTGCTCGCGATGGTGGTTAACGATAACGCGGGGTGTCTGAAACACTGTGGCGTCTAGTCGTTCTTCGCGAGCAAGCTCGCTCCTACAGGGGAATGCTGTGCTGTCAGTGACGGAAGTGGCGCATGCCGGTGAACACCATGGCGATGCCGGCTTCATCAGCTGCAGCAATCACTTCGTTGTCACGCATCGAGCCGCCTGGCTGGATCACTGCAGTGATACCGACCTTGGCCGCGTTGTCGATGCCGTCGCGGAACGGGAAGAATGCGTCGGATGCCATGACTGCACCTTGAACCTGCAAACCGGCATGTTCGGCCTTGATTGCAGCAATACGCGCGGAGTTCACGCGGCTCATCTGGCCGGCGCCGACACCGATGGTCTGGCGATTCTTGGCGTAGACGATGGCGTTGGACTTCACGTACTTGGCAACTTTCCAGGCGAAGATCAGGTCATGGATTTCCTGCTCGCTCGGTGCGCGCTTGGTCACCACTTTCAGGTCGTCGGCGCCAATCATGCCGATGTCGCGGCTCTGTACCAGCAGGCCACCGTTGACGCGCTTGTAGTCCCAGGCCGCCGCGCGGTCAGCCGACCACTCGCCGCAGGCCAGCAGGCGTACGTTGGCTTTGGCAGCGACGATGGCGCGGGCCTCTTCGCTGACCGACGGAGCGATGATCACTTCGACGAACTGACGTTCGACGATGGCCTTGGCAGTCTCGGCGTCCAGTTCGCGGTTGAAGGCGATGATGCCGCCGAAGGCGGATTCGGTGTCGGTGGCGTAGGCCAGGTCGTAGGCCTTGCGGATGCCGCCTTCGGCATCAGGGCTGACAGCCACGCCGCACGGGTTGGCGTGCTTGACGATCACGCAAGCCGGCTTGACGAAGCTCTTCACGCATTCCAGCGCGGCGTCGGTGTCGGCCACGTTGTTGTACGACAGTTCCTTGCCTTGCAGCTGGGTCGCGGTGGCGATGCCGACTTCGGCAGGCTTGGCTTCAACATAGAACGCCGCGCTCTGGTGCGGGTTCTCGCCGTAGCGCATTTCCTGGGCCTTGATGAACTGGCTGTTGAAGGTGCGCGGGAACTCGCTGCGACCTTCGGTGCTCAGGGTGTCGGCAGACTGGTTCACGGTGCCCATGTAGTTGGCGATCATGCCGTCGTAGGCGGCGGTGTGCTCGAACGCCTTGAGCATCAGGTCGAAACGCTGGACGTAGGTCAGGCCACCGGCCTTGAGGTTTTCCAGGACGCTGGCGTAATCGCTGGCGTTGACCACGATGGCCACGTCCTTGTGGTTCTTGGCGGCGGAACGGACCATGGTCGGGCCGCCGATGTCGATGTTCTCGATGGCGGTCGGCAGGTCGCAGCCTGGCTTGTTGATGGTGGCTTCGAACGGGTACAGGTTGACCGCTACCAGGTCGATCGGCTTGATGCCGTGCTCGTTCATGATGGCGTCGTCGATACCGCGACGACCGAGGATCCCGCCGTGGATTTTCGGGTGCAGAGTCTTCACCCGGCCGTCCATCATTTCCGCGAAGCCTGTGTAATCCGCGACTTCCACTGCGGCAACGCCGTTGTCCTGCAGCAGCTTGAACGTCCCGCCGGTGGAGAGGATCTCGACGCCCAGGGCTTCAAGCTCCTTGGCGAATTCGAGGATCCCGGTCTTGTCGGAAACGCTGATCAAGGCGCGGCGGATCGGCAGGCGGGTAGTCTGGTCGGTCATCTCAATTTCCATCAAAAGCAAAGGAAGTCAGCAAAAAAGGCGACCGGTTTTACGCGGGCGCCTTTCTGGTTTGATTGAATGCTTACAACAAATCGTACTGCTTGAGTTTCTTGCGCAGCGTGCCCCGGTTAAGCCCGAGCATCTCGCTGGCCTTGGTCTGGTTGCCCTTGACGTAGTTCATCACGCACTCGAGCAGGGGAGCCTCGACTTCGGAGAGCACCAGGTTGTACACATCCGTGACGGCAGCGCCCTCAAGGTGGGCGAAATAATTGTGCAGCGCCTTCTCGACACTCCCGCGAAGGGTCTGACCTTCTTCGCTTGGCGTATTGAGGTGCTGTTTCAAATTCACGTTGTCGCTCACGGGTGTTGTTCCACTCACTAAAGTCTCGGTCATCATCGTCATGCGGCCACCCACTCTCCGTCCCCTGTCAGGCTCTTGTAACGCTCGGCGAAAAACGCCCGAACGTTGGCGCATTGTGCATCCGTACCATCCAAACGATTGAAGTGGGCGCGAAACTCCCTGGCGCCCGGCAGGGTTGCGAGATACCAGCCCACATGCTTTCGAGCAATGCGTACGCCCATGACATCACCATAGAAGGCGTGCAGGGCAGCCAGATGCTCTAGCAGAATGCGTTCCACCTCGATCAGTTCCAGCGCCGGGAGTTTCTCGCCGGTACGCAGGAAATGCTCGATCTCGCGAAAAATCCATGGCCGCCCCTGGGCAGCCCGGCCAATCAACAGGCCATCGGCACCGGTCGCGTCGAGCACGTACCGGGCTTTTTCCGGCGAATCGATATCGCCATTGGCGAAGACCGGAATCGACACCGCCTGCTTGATTGCGGCAATGGTGTCGTACTCGGCTTCACCGGTGTACAGGTCGGCACGGGTGCGGCCATGCACCGCCAGCGCCGTAATGCCTGCCTGTTCGGCGATCTTCGCCACCGTCAGGCCGTTCTTGTTGTCCCGGTCCCAACCGGTCCGGATCTTCAGGGTAACCGGCACATCGACCGCAGCCACGACGGCCTGCAGGATCTCGGTTACCAGGGGTTCATCCTTCAACAGTGCGGAACCGGCAGCCTTGTTGCAGACTTTTTTTGCCGGACAGCCCATGTTGATATCAATGATCTGCGCACCCATTTCAACGTTGGCACGTGCGGCGTCCGCCAGCATCTGCGCGTCCCCACCGGCGATCTGTACCGAGCGTGGCTCGGGATCACCTTCGTGGATCATGCGCATGCGCGACTTGCGGGTGTTCCACAAACTCATGTCGCTGGTGACCATTTCCGAGACGACCAGTCCCGCGCCCAAGCGCTTGCACAGCTGACGAAAGGGCTGGTCGGTGACACCCGCCATGGGGGCGAGAATCAAGCTGTTATGTAATGTGTATGGGCCGATGCGTACCGCCGACATAGGACTTCCCTGTTGTGGGGCCGGATCATGAGAGTTCGAAAAAGGGTTGGCATGATACCCGCTCTCGATGACTGGATAAAGGCTGAATTGAACAAATTCTGAACAGTTATTCTGTTATTACCCGTGGTTTGGTTCGCCTGGAACAGCCAGAAAGCCGGAGTTAATCCGGGAGTAATGAAGCGTTTCACTCCGGAGAGTGGAAGCTCAGACTGTAGTTCACGGCCTTGGCACCTGGGTCGAGAATGTCCAGGGCGATGTGGATCGGCGTTTGCGGAGGCATCTCCGCCATGCCTTCGAGATCGCCATTGAGGTACTCGCCAGGCTTGAAGCGACGACTGGCGATCAGATGGCCATTGAGGTCGGCGAAGCGCAGTTCCAGCAGCGGGAAGGGCTGGGAGAAGGGCGCGCGGTTATAGATGATCGCATCGACCACCAGGGCGCCATTGAACTCGGGGTGGCTGCGCACCACCAGGTTGCTGCTTTTGATTTTCGCGATGTCGACTTTGGAGGGCACGGTGCAGCCGATTTGCGGGCACAGTTGCTGGAACCACGGGCGATATTGATCCTGTCGCGCCAGTTCGTCGAAATGGTAGGCGATGTACTGGCCAGCGAGGGCGCCTGCGGCAATCAGCACCAGCAGCAACCACAACAGCCGTCGGCCCCAAGGTGAGCGGCGTTTTTGCCAGTCCAGTTGCAGCGGGTCGTCGGTCAGGTCTTGCAGCGCTTCGGCGCGCACGCCCGGTTCGCTGCGTTCGCGTCGCTTGCGCAGCGGTTCTATCGAGGGCAGGTTGTCGTCGATTTCGCTCTCGTCGGCGGCCGACAGGCGTTCATGGTTCAGCGGCGCATCAAGAGGGTCGTGCAATCGCAAATGGGGTGGTTGCGATTCGTCGTCGAGATCAACCGGTTCCAGGGACAGCGAAGGTTCGGTGCGTGAGGTTTTGCTCGTTTCGACCGTCGGCTCTGGTGTTTCAAGGCTGTCGAGCGGTTCGTCGACTGGCGCACGATCGGCCGCCGACGCGCTGAACAGGCTGTCGGACCACGGCTCTTCGTCGTCCTGCCCGGCGCTGTCGCGACGGGCGCTCAGCGAGTCGTCGCGATGGCGGCCGAGTTCGGTGGCCGGCTGGATTTCCCGCTGTTCGAGCCGGGCGAGTTCTTCGTCGAGGTCGAGACTGTCCAGGTCCAGTTCGGTCGCGCTCCATTGCTTTTGGCTGATGGCGCGCGGTGGCGATGGCTCAAGGGGCTCCTCAGGCTGCACAGGCGGGAGCGGCGTCGCGACCGGTGCCTCCTTGCCGGCCTGCTCAAGCAATTGCCTGGCGGCATTGAACACCTGCAGGCAGGAGCCGCAACGAACCACCCCGCGAGCCACGCTCAACTGGGCATGGCTGACGCGGAAGCTGGTTTGGCAATGCGGGCACTGGGTGACGAAGCTGTCGGTCATGCGGCGATCCGGATTATGCAGGCGATCATTCTAGCGCCGACGGCCAGTGATGCGCACCCAGCCATCGCGATTGGCGATCGGGTCCAGATCGAAGTCCTTGGCGTAGGCGGCAGCGACTTCGTCACCCTGTTCGGCGAGGATGCCCGACAGCGCCAGGCGACCGCCCGACTTGACCAGGCCCGACAGCTGCGGCGCCAGGGAAACCAGCGGGCCGGCGAGAATGTTGGCCACCAGCACATCGGCCTGAACCTGCGGCAAATCTTCCGGCAGATACAGTGGGAACAATTCATCAGCGATGTTATTGCGCCCGGCGTTGTCGCGAGAGGCTTCCAGCGCCTGCACGTCGATGTCGGTACCCACGGCCTCCTTGGCGCCCAGCAACAGGGCGGCAATCGCCAGAATCCCCGAGCCGCAGCCGAAGTCCAGCACGTTGCAGCCTTTCAGGTCCTGGCCGTCGAGCCATTCCAGGCACAGTGCGGTGGTCGGGTGGGTGCCGGTGCCGAACGCCAGACCCGGGTCCAACAGCAAATTCACTGCATCAGGCTCCGGCGCGGCGTGCCAGCTCGGCACGATCCACAGGCGCTGGCCGAAACGCATTGGCTGGAATCCGTCCATCCAGCTGCGTTCCCAGTCCTGGTCTTCGATCACCTCGCTGTGGTGCTCGGGCAACGGGCTGCCGGTCAGCAGCTCCAGATGGGCCAATACCGGGCCTGGCTCGGTGCCGCCTTCGAACAGGGCCAGCAGGTGCGTGTGGGACCACAGCGGCGTGGTGTTGAGTTCCGGCTCGAAGATCGGCTGATCTTCGGCGTCCATGAAGGTCACCGACACGGCGCCCACTTCAAGGAAAGCGTCTTCATAGGTTTCGGCTTGTTCTGGGCTGATGGCGAGACGGACTTGCAGCCAAGGCATGGCGGGCACCTTTGAAAAATATTGATTGCAGCCTAGCGGGCTGCGAGAAGCGCGCAAGTTTACGCGAGCGCGGAGGTTTTGTGGGAGTGGCTTGCCCTGTACATCGACACATACCCCTGTGGGAGCGAGCTTGCTCGCGATGGCGGTCTATCAGTCGACATCGATAGTGGATTTGCCGACGCTATCGCGAGCAAGCTCGCTCCCACAGGGGGGGCAGTCGGATGAAATGTCCAGATACAACAAAGCCGCCCGAAGGCGGCTTTGTTGATCGGGTCGAAGCTTAGTGCTTCTCGCCAGCCAGCTTGTGCTCGAGGTAGTGAATGTTCACGCCCCCTTTGCAGAAGCCTTCATCGCGGGTCAGGTCGCGGTGCAGCGGGATGTTGGTCTTGATCCCGTCGACCACGATCTCGTCCAGCGCATTGCGCATGCGCGCCATGGCTTCGTCGCGGGTTGCGCCGTAGGTGATCAGCTTGCCGATCAACGAATCGTAGTTCGGCGGAACCGCATAGCCACTGTACAGGTGCGAGTCGACACGAACGCCGTTGCCGCCTGGAGCGTGGAAATGCTTGACCGTGCCCGGGCTTGGCATGAAGGTTTTCGGGTCTTCGGCGTTGATCCGGCATTCCAGCGCGTGACCGCGGATGACCACGTCATCCTGGGTGAACGACAGCTTGTTGCCGGCGGCGATGCTGAGCATCTCCTTGACGATGTCGATGCCGGTGACCATTTCCGAAACCGGGTGCTCTACCTGGACACGAGTGTTCATCTCGATGAAGTAGAAGCGGCCGTTTTCGTACAGGAACTCGAAAGTGCCTGCGCCACGGTAGCCGATATCGATGCAAGCCCTGACGCAGCGTGCGAGTACTTCCTCACGTGCGTTTTCGTCGATACCTGGTGCCGGCGCCTCTTCAAGAACCTTCTGGTGACGACGTTGCAGCGAGCAGTCGCGGTCGCCCAGATGGATAGCCTGGCCCTGGCCATCGGAAAGGACCTGGACTTCCACGTGACGTGGGTTGGTCAGGAATTTTTCCAGATAGACCATCGGGTTGCCAAACGCCGCGCCTGCTTCGGAGCGGGTCAGTTTCGCCGAGGCAATCAGGTCTTCTTCCTTGTGCACAACGCGCATGCCGCGACCACCACCGCCGCCAGCGGCCTTGATGATCACCGGGTAACCGACTTCGCGACCAATGCGCAGAGCGGTTTCTTCGTCTTCCGGCAGCGGGCCGTCAGAACCCGGAACAGTCGGTACGCCGGCAGCGATCATGGCGTGCTTGGCCGATACCTTGTCGCCCATCAGGCGAATGGTTTCGGCTTTCGGGCCAATGAACGCAAAGCCGGATTTCTCGACCTGCTCGGCGAAGTCGGCGTTTTCCGCAAGGAAACCGTAGCCCGGGTGAATGGCGGTGGCGCCAGTCACTTCGGCCGCGGCAATGATTGCCGGAATGTGCAGGTAGGAGTGGGCGGCCGATGCCGGACCGATGCAGACGGATTCGTCTGCCAGGCCCAGGTGCATCAGTTCCTTGTCAGCCTTGGAGTAAACGGCGACGGTCTTGATGCCCATCTCTTTGCAGGCGCGCAGGATCCGCAGGGCGATCTCACCGCGGTTGGCGATCAGAACTTTTTCCAACTTCGCAGTCATCAAAGGCTCTCCGCGGTTCAAACGATGGTGAACAGCGGTTGGTCGTACTCAACCGGCTGGCCGTCTTCGACGAGGATGGATTCGATCACACCGCTGGTTTCAGCTTCGATGTGGTTCATCATCTTCATGGCTTCAACGATGCACAGGGTGTCGCCTTTCTTCACGGTCTGGCCGACTTCTACGAAGGACGGCGAGGTTGGCGAAGACTTGCGATAGAACGTACCGACCATCGGCGAACGGGCAACGGTGCCGTTCAGTGCTGGCGCGGCGGCGGCAGCAGGTGCGGCAGCGGCAACCGGAGCGGCGGCAGCGACAGGCGCGGCAGCCGGAGCATGCATTGGAGCTGGCGCGTAGTACTGCTGAGCCGGGGTCTTGCTATGACGGCTGATGCGTACGGACTCTTCGCCTTCCTTGATCTCGAGCTCGTCGATGCCGGACTCTTCCAGCAATTCGATCAGTTTCTTAACTTTACGGATATCCATGAATCATCAACTCCCAAGGGTCGGTCAGGGGCGGTTAACTTGTTGTTCAAGCTGTTCCAGGGCGGCCTCCAGGGCCAGTCGATAACCGCTGGCGCCAAGGCCGCAGATCACTCCCACCGCTACGTCGGAGAAGTAAGAGTGATGGCGGAAAGGTTCGCGTTTGTGCACGTTAGACAAATGCACTTCGATGAATGGGATGCTCACCGCCAGCAGCGCGTCACGTAATGCGACACTTGTATGTGTAAAAGCTGCTGGGTTGATCAGAATGAAGTCCACGCCTTCACTGCGGGCAGCGTGGATGCGGTCGATCAATTCGTACTCGGCGTTGCTTTGCAGGTGCAGCAAATGGTGACCGGCTTCGCGGGCACGGCGTTCCAGGTCCTGGTTGATCTGCGCCAGCGTCGTGGCGCCGTAGGTGCCCGGTTCGCGAGTGCCGAGCAGGTTCAGGTTGGGTCCGTGCAGAACGAGTAACGTCGCCATCGGCGGTTCCTATGTTATCTGTGAGCAATTGTCAGAACCCGGCGACTATGCCGCAAAGCCTTTGTGACTGTCCAGTTCTCTGCAATAGCCAGCACGATGACCGATGTTTGCGCGAAATATATGACTGCTTGATTAAAATTGGTCATTCGCCCTGATTACACGTTCGGCGAAGTCCCTGGCGTTGATCTCGCCGATCACTCGCACATCGGCGCGTTCGACACCGTCCTTGCCAAAAAACATCAGGGCCGGGGGGCCGAACAACTGGTAGCGATCGAGCAGGGCGCGTTGCTCGGCGTTGCTGGCGGTGATGTCGAAGCGGATCAGCCGGTAACCCTTGAGGCGTTCGATGACGACAGGGTCATCCAGTACCTCGCGTTCGATGACCTTGCAGCTGATGCACCAGTCGGCGTACCAGTCGAGCAGCAGCGGTGTACCGGACGACCGGGCCTCAGCGAGCACGCGGTCCAGATCGGCGGAAGTGCTGACGGTTTGCCAGGTGCTGGTGTTTTGCGCGGGTCCGTTGTTTTCAGCGATACGGGGCTGGCCGATCGGGTTGAACGGGTCGGTCTGGCCGCTGAAGGCGCCATACCAGCAGGCCAGTGCGTAAAACAGCAGGAACATGCCGAACAATTGCCCCAGGCGTTTGCGTGGTGGTTTATAGACGAACTCCAGCGCACCCATGAACAGGCCGACACCGCCGGCCAGCAAACCGATCAGCAGCAAGGTGACCTGCCCTGGCAGGACACGGCTGAGCAGGCCGACGGACAACCCGAGCAACAACACACCAATGGCGTTTTTCACGTAGACCAGCCACGGACCGCTCTTCGGCAGCCAGGCTGCGCCACCGGTGGCCACCAGCAACAGCGGCGCGCCCATGCCGAGGCCGAGCATGAACAGTTTCAAGCCGCCGCCCAGCGCATCGCCACTGGCGCTGATGTACAGCAGCGCCCCGGCCAATGGTGCCGAAACGCAGGGTGAAACCAGCAGGCTGGAGACCACGCCCAACACTGCGGCGCCCAACAGTGATCCGCCTTTGGTGCGGCCGGCGATGCGGTCCAGGCGACTGCTGATGGCATGCGGCAGCTTGAGTTCGAAAACGCCGAACATCGCCAAGGCAAACACGGCAAAAAACATCGCGAACGGCACCAGCACCCAGGCCGATTGCAGCCGCGCCTGTAGATTGAGCTGGGCGCCGAACAGGCCCATCAGGGCGCCGAGCAGGGCAAAACAGGCGGCCATCGGCAGCACATAGGCCAGCGAAAGATTGAAACCGCGCCAGCCACCGACCTGACCGCGCAGCACCACCCCGGAAAGGATCGGCAGCATGGGCAGCACGCATGGCGTGAACGTCAGGCCCAGGCCGGCGAGGAAAAACAACGCCAGTTCGCGCCAGCTCCATTGATAAGCCGTCGCCGGAGCGCCGCTGCCGTCGATGCTCAGGCGCTCGGTTTCCGGCGGATAGCACAGGCCTTTGTCGGCACATCCCTGATAGGTCACGACCAGGGTGAAGGCACGTTGGTCGGTGCGCGGCAACTCAACGTCGAGAATGCCGTGGTAGACCTCGACATCGCCGAAGTATTCATCGTGCTTTTTCTGGCCGTCGGGCAGTTTCGCCGCGCCGAGGAGGACATCGGCCGGGTCGGCGCGAAACTGAAAACGGTGGCGGTAGAGGTAGTAACCTTCGGTGGCGACGAAACGCAACTTGATCGATTGCGGTGTGCTGTCTACCAGGCTCAGCTGGAAAGCTTCGCGCACCGGCAGGAAGTCGGCGCTGTTGTTGATCGAGCCCAGGCTTGAGCTGGGTCGGTTCTCCAGCAAGCCAGTGGCGCTGGCCGGCAGGACGAACACTAAAAACAACAGGCAGAGCAAGCGGCGCATGACGATCTCGCGTATCGGAATTGGGGGGATGATAGCGGACGGCGGCGTGATATGCAGGAGGGGAGTCTGAGGTGTTTGTTCTGACGCCATCGCGAGCAAGCTCGCTCCCACAGGGGATTTGCGTCGTGCACAAATCAAATGTGGGAGCGAGCTTGCTCGCGATGGCGGTCTATCAGACGCGGAAGGCCTGAACGGCTGTATGCAATCGACCACCCAGCACCAGAAGATTTTCTCCCTGTTCACGCCCTTCACCAATGCGCAGCAAATTATCCCCGCCCAGCTGGTGAATCCGCTCACTGTGGTCACGGATTTCGCTGACAGCACCGCTTTGCTGGGCGGTGACATCGGCGATGCGTACCGCCGTGTCGGAAATGGTCTGGATCGCCCCGACGATTTTATCCAGCGCGCCATCAGCGGCCTGGGCCTGGCTGGCCGTGGCTTCGGCGTGTTCGACCTGGGCTCGCATGCCCTCCACCGATTGCCGCGCGGCGGTTTGCAGCCCTGCGATCAGCGTCTGGATTTCTGCGGTGGCCCCGGCGGTACGTTGCGCCAGTGAGCGCACCTCTTCGGCAACCACCGCAAAGCCTCGGCCCATTTCCCCGGCCCGGGCCGCCTCGATGGCGGCGTTCAAGGCCAGCAGGTTGGTCTGGTCGGCAATCGAGCGGATCACCGTCAACACGCCGCCGATGGTGGCCGACTCTTCGGCCAGGTGTTCGATCATTTGCGCATTGCCTTGCACTTCATCCACCAGCGCATGCAGGCCGGTGAGGCTCAGGCCGATGACTTTCTGTCCATGCTCCACGGCCAGGCCGGCGTGGCGGCTGGCTTCGGCGGCCTGGCTGGCGTCGCCGGCGACTTGTTGAATGGTCGCTTCCAGTTCGCTGAGGGAGTCGCGGATCAGTGCCGTGTCGCCAGCCTGATGCTCGGCACCGTCATGCAGGTCGTTGCTCAGGTCGGCCAGGGTGCGGCTGCTGCCGGCCACCTGTTCGGCGTTGCGGCGAATGGTCCCCACCAGGTCCACCAGATAAGCGCGCAAGCGGTTGAGGGAGGCTTCAATGTCATGCAATTCGCGGTTGGTGTTGCCCAGTTGAATGTCGCGGCTGAAGTCGCCTTCGGCCCAAGTCGAGAGGGCCGGGGCGAGGTTGGTCAGGGTCCGTGCGAGTTTGCGTTGCAGGGTGTCGATCAGCAATGCGATCAACAGAATCAAGCCGATCATCACGCCTTGCATCAGCCGTACTTCTCCCTGGATCTGCCCGTGCTGGGCGCGCACCACCGGTTCCATCCCTGCAATGGCCTGTTGCACGTCGGCGATTTTCAGGTGGGTCGCCGCGCTGAGGTCGGCGCGTTTGCGGATTTGATCGCGAGTGCGCGAGAGCTCGGCCGGATAGCGGATGAGCAGGCTGTTGAGCTCGCGCTTGAGGCCGACGCCGGCATCTTCGGCGACGGTTGTTTCCTTGTTCTCCAGGCCCATCATCGAGGCGAAATCATCGGTGTTCGACTCGCTGCTGGTGGTCACGCCCAGCAATGGCAGGGCGTCGAGTTTCTCTGCCTGGATACGGATGTTGGCCACTTCGCGTTCGACATCGGCGGCCAGTTCGCTACGGCCGCTGCTGACCAGTTTGTCCCGGGTCAGGGACAATTTTCCCAAGTGTTGCGATGCGGTGAGCAGCGGCGTGAGGTAGGCCGCATTGCCACTGGCGTACTGGCTGAGCTGATCGAGACTGGCGCCCAGTTCCCGCTCGGCCTGCAGCAGCAAGGCCTGCGGATCACCTGCCAGTTTGCCGGCGGCCAGCAGGTCGGTCTTGCTGAATTCTTCAAGGGTCGACAGGCTGGGGCGCAACGCCTCGGCCAAGGCCGGTGGCAATTCGCCGAGTTCTTTTTGCAGGCTGTCGATGCCTTGGGCGGCACTGCTCAGGCGCAGCGCATCGCCGCTGCCCAGGTAATCCTCAATGCTGCGGGCGACGTCATTCTGAAATTGCTGCGACAGGCCCAGGTAGCGCTCCATTAATAGATATGGACGCTCCAGGGCTTTCTGCGACCACCACAGCGTAGCGCCGAGGGCCACGCACACGGCCACCAGAAGGAGGGTATTGAGATTGGTCAGCAGCTTCAGGCGCATTACGGACTACCAACGGCAGAAATGGTAAGTGCCTGAAGTTATTGCGTTTCTGTTACAGGGTTATGACCGTATCGGTCGATTCCGATAAAAAAGTGGCACTTTGCTTTGATGTGCGTGCGCCCTGTACGCGATTGCGTCCGCCGTGTTTGGCGCGATACAGCGCTTCGTCCGCCTGGTTGGCCATCATCAGGCTGTCGGAGCTTTCGCAAAGCTCAACCACTCCGGCACTGAAGGTGCACCACAGATCCTCGGGTTGCGCGGGGTAGTGAATCTCGGCAAAGCGCTGACGGATTTCATCGAGCACGTTGTAGGCCGCTTCGATATCGGTATCCGGCATGACGATGGCGAACTCTTCGCCACCGTAGCGGCCGATGAAGTCGGTTTTGCGCAGGCGTTGCTTGAGAAACAGCGCCAGGCTCTTGATCACCCGGTCGCCCATGGGGTGGCCGTGGCTGTCATTGACCCGTTTGAAGTGGTCAATGTCGAGCATGGCAAAGCTCAGTGGCTTGCTTTCGCGGCGGGCGCGGAACGAGCAGTCTTCGAGCAATTGCAGGATATGCGTGTGGTTGTACAACCCGGTGAGACTGTCGCGGACCATCCGGGCCTTGAGGTTGCGTGCCCGGGCCGCGCGGTTGCGCACGGTGGTGATCAGGTGCCGGGGCTTGATCGGTTTGGTCAGGAAGTCGTCGCCGCCCTCGCTCATGGCGTCGAGCTGCTTGTCCAGGTCGTCTTCGGCCGACAGGTAAATGATCGGCACGCTGACGTAACGGTCGTTATGGCGGATCACCTTGGCCAGTTCCGTACCGGTGCAGGCCGGCATGTACATGTCGAGGATGATCAGGTCCGGCTGGAAGTCCGCCAGTTCGGCCATGGCCTGGATCGGCTCGATGAGCGTGCGGGTGACGATCCCGGCGCTGTTGAGCAGACGCTCGGTGTGCAAGGCCTGGGCGCGGGAGTCGTCGATGATCAGCACTTTATATGGCTCGTACTGGGCAACGCAGGTCAGGACTTCGATCTTCTCCAGCAGGCTCGACGCTTCGAGGGTGCCGGTAAGGAATTCCTGGCCGCCGGCACGCACGGCGGCCAGGCGGGTCGGGGTGTCGGTTTCGTGCAGGCTGAAGAACAGCAGCGGCAGCTGATGATCGAGGCCTTCCTGGGCTTCGGCGGCCAGTTTCAGGCCGACACCGGTGCCACTGAAGTCCACGTCCATGACAATCGCCGCCGGCATGCGCTCGACCATCGATGAGCGAAACGCGTCTACGCTGTCCAGGGACTGGGCGCTGAGGCCGAAGAATTCCAGTTGTTTGGCCAGGCGCTCGGCGCGGTCGTGATCCTGCAACATCACGTAGATGGGCTTGCGCAGCGGCGGCAGGAAGGTTTGATCGAGTTGGTCGCCATGGCGCAGGCCAGTGCGTGACAGGCGCTGCATCAAGCGGTTGAGATCGGTGATCAGGCCACTGCTCAGGCGTCCGCGATTGGCGTCGACCGCTTCCAGTGCCTGACCGATGTGGCGTGCCAGTTGCGAGTGTTCCGGTTGTTCGAAACGCTCGGCGAAACGCAGCAGGCGCAGATTGGCCTCGCTCAGTTCCGAAAGGTCGGCGGTGGACCACTCACTGCGTTGCAGGCGCTGCCATATCTCAAGAATCTGACGAGCCTGATGAATTACCCGCTGGGCAAAGTGGTGCTTGAGGCGCTCGCGGCTGGGATCTTCTGGCTCGGTCATATCCTGACTACTAGTTAGGGTGCACACTGAGGTCGAGTGGTGGCTCTATGCTAGCACCACTTTTCCATTACATGAGTGCTGTACGTCAATAATCTGCAATGTGTCTTTATTCAGTTTGTGACTGGCCGGTCTTGTTCTAGCCTTTCAAGTCGCGGTTTTAAGGGGCGAAGTACCTGAATCAGGGCACTTGGCGGGGGCGGGGTGGAAATGGGCGAGTGACGGAACGCCGGCCATTCATGATTTTTTTGCCAGTGCTGATCGGCCCGTTTTTTCGGGTATTAGAGGGTCGGGGATTCCCTTAGGGTGGCAATCCAAACCATTAGGGGGGATTTTGAGGGTCGCCGCGTCGTCGGATGCGCAGACGTTCTTTTGATCCGCAAGCCCGGTAATTTTCCGCATCGGTGCGATGGCGGGTGCCGGGCCAAGGCACGTTGTTGTATGGTTGTGGTCGAACCGTTGAACTCAAGAGCTTGAAAGGATATCGCCATGCTGGACTGGAAGAACCGCACAGACAGTGCGCCTGAACGTGCCGCTGAACCGAAGTCGGAGACCCGCAGTTATCTGGGTGGTCTGTTGTTCAGCCGGGCGCTGGCCACTCTGCTGGGCATCTACCTGTTGGTGGCGAGTGTCCTGGGCTGGTACTGGAGCCAGGAGCCGGCGCTGTTCCCGGTCCAGCAAACCGCTCAACTGGCGGCCGAAAAAGAAGGCAAGCAGATGGTCGTCGGCTACACCACGGTGGAAACCCTCAAGACCGTTGCCGGTACCTTGCTGACCAAGCAGGGCGGCTATATTTCCAACGACCGATTCCCGCCAGGCCTGTGGATGGACAACATGCCGAGCTGGGAATATGGCGTGCTGGTGCAGGTCCGCGACCTGAGCAGGGCACTGCGTAAAGACTTCGCCCGTTCGCAATCGCAGTCCGCCGAAGACGCCGACCTGGCCAAGGCCGAGCCGCGCTTCAACTTCGACAACAAGAGCTGGGTGCTGCCATCCAGTGAGTCCGAGTACCTGGAGGGCATCAATTCCCTGAGCCGCTATCAGGCGCGACTGTCCGATCCTAACCAGAAGAGCGCGTTGTTCTATGCCCGCGCCGACAACCTGAACAACTGGCTGGGTGACGTCGGCACCCGTCTGGGTTCGCTGTCGCAACGACTGTCGGCCAGTGTGGGCCGGGTCAAGCTCAACACTGCGCTGAAGACCGAGGTGGTGACGCCGGGTGTGGCGCCGCAAGTCGATGAGGAAATCGTCGAAACCCCATGGCTGCAGATCGACAACGTGTTCTACGAAGCTCGCGGCCAGGCCTGGGCTCTCTCGCATTTGCTGCGCGCCATTGAAGTCGACTTCGCCGATGTGCTGGCCAAGAAGAACGCCACGGTCAGCGTGCGCCAGATCATTCGTGAACTGGAAGCGTCGCAGGAGCCGGTGTGGAGTCCGATGATCCTCAACGGCAGTGGCTTCGGCGTACTGGCCAACCACTCGCTGGTCATGGCCAACTACATTTCCCGGGCCAACGCGGCGGTGATCGATTTGCGTCAACTGCTCAATCAGGGCTGAGTCATGGTCGATAATGCCAGGGAAGCCGCGCACCGTGCGGCTTCCGATGCCGAACAGATCGCCTGGGTTGACGAGCAGGACAACCTGCTCGGCGCCCTGGTCCGTTCCGATTTGCGCGAGCGCGGGCTGATCGGGCGCGGCACCTACATTATGTTGTTCAACTCCGCTGGCGAGCTGTGCGTGCATCGCCGCACCCTGAGCAAGGCAATCTATCCCGGTTTCTGGGACGTGGCGGCGGGGGGTATGGTGCTCGCCAGTGAAACTTATGCCGAGTCGGCGGCAAGGGAGCTGGAGGAAGAACTGGGCGTGAGTGGTGTGGAACTGACCGCCCATGACCACTTTTACTTTGAGGACACCGGCAATCGCCTGTGGTGTTCGGCGTTCTCGGCGGTGTGGGACGGCCCGTTGATCCTGCAACCGGAAGAGGTGCTCGAAGCGCGCTTTATCCCCATCGATCAGGTCATGCTGGAAATCGAGCAAAAGCCTTATTGCCCGGACTCTCTGGCCGCATTGAAGCGCTATTTGCGCTCACGCCGGATCGACGTCGCAAAACAGCTATAAATTGGCGCCGATTGGCTCTTAGCAATCGGCGTTTTTGCCGTTACACTGCGCGACCTTTTTAAACTGAACCGGTATTGCTGGTTGTTGCTGTAGGAGCGAGCTCGCTCGCGATGGACGTCAACGATAACGCGGGCATCCAGAATGAACGCGTCGCTTTTGAGTTCATCGCGAGCGAGCTCGCTCCTACAGTGAAATGAATGTCGTACCGTTTCAGTAGCGCTGCCCCTGCCTGAGTGGGGCTTCGCGGTCGATAGCCTTCCCAAGTGCTGCGACCAGTCTTTGTCCTCCGAAGAGGATTGCCGGTGGCCAAAAAAGCCGCATCCTTCGCCGCCTTGGGCGGCCTGGTATTTTCCACCGACGCAGGTCGTCATTGCCCGGAATGCAGTAAACCGGTGGACGCCTGCATCTGCAGACAGACCGTTATCCCGGCCGGCGACGGCATCGCTCGCGTGCGTCGCGAAAGCAAGGGCCGTGGCGGCAAGACGGTGACCACCATCACCGGCGTGCCGTTGGCTGAAGACGCGCTCAAGGACCTGGCCACGACGTTGAAGAAACGTTGTGGTACCGGTGGGGCGCTGAAAGACGGTGTCATCGAAATCCAGGGCGATCATGTCGAGCTACTCTTGGCAGAACTGATCAAGCTCGGTTTCAAAGCGAAGAAGTCCGGCGGCTAGCAGCCTCTGTGAAAACCACCCTCGGCTTGATCCGGTCCTGATGACATTCAGGTCCGGCATCGTCTACATGGTTTTCACAGAGCCTGTTCATGACCGGTATCTAAACTCACTGCGGTCGGCGGGGTCTATTGCCTCGTTGACGAACCGTCATTTTCATTCTTTAGACTGCGCCGGCCTGAACCCAGGCGACGCACTATGACTTCTTTATAGGGGACTTCGATGTCCGTACGACGCACACGCAAAGACGATGGCAGCCAATGGACAGTTGCGGACAGCCGCAGTGTTTACGGGATTCGCCATTGGGGGGCCGGGTATTTCGCGATCAATGACGCCGGTCGCGTCGAAGTTCGTCCGAACGGTCCGAGCAGCTCGCCTATCGACCTGTACGAGCAAGTCGACCAGCTGCGAAAAAGCGGCCTGTCCTTGCCATTGCTGGTCCGTTTCCCGGACATCCTGCAAGACCGCGTGCGTCAGCTGACCGGCGCATTCGACGCCAACATCGAGCGTCTGGAATACCAGAGCAAGTACACCGCGCTGTACCCGATCAAGGTGAACCAGCAGGAAGCGGTGATCGAAAACATCATCGCCACCCAGAACGTTTCCATCGGCCTGGAAGCCGGCTCCAAGCCTGAACTGCTGGCAGTGCTGGCACTGGCGCCGAAGGGCGGCACCATCGTCTGCAACGGCTACAAGGACCGCGAGTTCATTCGCCTGGCGCTGATGGGCCAGAAGCTCGGCCACAACGTGTTCATCGTGATCGAGAAAGAATCCGAAGTCGGCCTGGTGATCGAAGAAGCGGCTTCGCTCAAGGTCAAACCTCAGGTCGGCCTGCGCGTGCGCCTGTCGTCCCTGGCCTCGAGCAAGTGGGCGGACACCGGCGGTGAAAAATCCAAGTTCGGCCTGTCGGCGGCGCAACTGCTGTCGGTGGTCGAGCGTTTCCGCGCGGCGGGCCTGGACCAGGGCATTCGCCTGCTGCACTTCCACATGGGCTCGCAGATCGCCAACCTGGCGGACTACCAGCACGGTTTCAAGGAAGCGATCCGTTACTACGGCGAACTGCGCAACCTCGGCCTTCCGGTGGATCACATCGACGTCGGCGGTGGCCTGGGCGTGGACTACGACGGCACGCACTCGCGTAATGCCAGTTCGATCAACTACGACATGGACGACTACGCTGGTGTCGTGGTCGGGATGCTCAAGGAATTCTGCGATGCGCAGAGCCTGCCGCACCCGAACATCTTCTCCGAAAGCGGCCGTTCCCTGACCGCGCACCACGCGATGCTGGTGATTCAGGTGACCGACGTCGAGAAACACAACGACGACGTGCCGCAGATCGAGAACAAGGAAGCGCTGCCGGAAACCGTGCAGTGGCTGGTGGACCTGCTGGGTCCGACCGACATCGAAATGGTCACCGAAACCTACTGGCGCGCCACGCACTACATGAGTGATGTTGCCTCCCAGTACGCCGACGGCAAGCTGACCCTGGCCGAGAAAGCCCTGGCCGAGCAGTGCTACTTCGCCGTGTGCCGTCGCCTGCACAACTCGTTGAAGGCACGCCAGCGTTCCCACCGTCAGGTGCTGGACGAACTCAACGACAAGCTGGCCGACAAGTACATCTGCAACTTCTCGGTGTTCCAGAGCCTGCCGGACACCTGGGCCATCGACCAGGTCCTGCCGATCATCCCGCTGCACCGTCTCGACGAAGAGCCGCTGCGTCGTGCGGTACTGCAAGACCTGACCTGTGACTCCGACGGCAAGATCAACCAGTACGTCGACGAGCAGAGCATCGAGACCAGCTTGCCGGTGCACGCGTTGAAAGAAGGTGAGGACTACTTGCTGGGTGTGTTCCTGGTCGGTGCCTACCAGGAAATTCTTGGCGACATGCACAACCTGTTCGGCGATACCGATTCGGTGAACATCTACCAGAACGCCGATGGCAGCGTGTACCACGCCGGTATCGAAACCCACGACACCATCGAAGACATGCTGCGTTACGTGCACTTGTCGCCGGAAGAACTGATGACCCACTACCGCGACAAGTGCGCCAGTGCCCGCATCAGCGCAACCGAGCGCACGCAGTTCCTCGATGCCTTGCGTCTGGGGCTGACCCGTTCGTCTTACCTGTCTTCCTGAGGTAAGCGTCACGCTCATCAGGTTGTCTGAAAATTTACCGTTCGCTGCGGAAATTTCAGATGGCCTGGTGCGGCAATTCTCCTGTTCCAGGCGAAATTTCCAGCATCTTCGACGACCCAACGCATTTGGTCTTCTTTTCGCGTAGGTTATTTCCTAATTTGTATTTCGGCACTCTACTCGGCCATGTCTCTCAGCGAGAATCCCCGGCCGCCCCTCCTGTAGAGAAACGCCGATGTTCAATCCAGTCAGCGAACCGTCATTTCGTCTGGATGTAGCAGGTCTGCCCGATTCCTTAGAGGTCCTGGTCTTTACCGGCAGAGAAGCCATCAGCGAGCCGTTCGTGTTCGACCTGGAACTGCTGATCGAAGACCCGGTGCTTGACCTTGCCAGTTTGCTGTATCGCCCTGCCTCGTTGCATTTCGGACCAGCCGGAAGCTACGTGCATGGACAATTGCATGAGCTCGTCCAGCGTGACCACGCCAGCGGACCCCGACTCTGCCAGGTGCGTCTGGGGCCAAAACTGGCTTGCCTGGCCCAGCGCTTCAGCCAGCGAATCTTCAGTGCCCGATCAGTGCCGCAAATCCTCGACCAGGTCCTCAAGGAGCACGGCATTACCGGCAAGGATCGACGTCTGGAGCTAAGTGGCCAATACCCGCCCCGGGATTTTTGCACACAATATCGAGAGTCAGACCTGCAATTTCTCCAGCGACTGTGCGCCCAGGAGGGGCTTCACTACCACTTCGAACACCGGGCCCGCGGGCACTGTGTGGTGTTTGGTGATGACCGGCAGCATTTTCCAACCGGCGAACCTGTGGTATTGCGCAGCGAGGGCGATCGACCGGCGGTGCGGCAGTTCGAACGTCGGCGTAGCGGTGGGACAGCTGTGCAGTGCGTCGAATGCCGGACGGACCTGGCGACCTTGCGCAGCGGTCGACTGATGCCGCTGTCCGGTCATCCGGTTGCCGATTGCAATCGGCTCTGGCTGCTGACCCGCGTTGAGCATTGGGGCAGCCAGGATACGACGACGCCTTACCACAACCAGGCCCGTGCCCTGCACTGGCCGGCACCCATCAAACCGCCCTGTGCGACGATCGAACCAAGGATGCATGGCCCGCAACGGGCGTGGGTCGTCGAGGTCGATGAGCCAAGCCCTGACCCGCAAAGGCCGGTACCGGTGCAGTTCGATTGGCTTTATCAGGGCGAAGGGGCGACGCCCAGTCATTGCTGGCTGCCCCTGGCCAGGCAGTTGCAGGCCTCGACGTTCACGCCGATACGGGAAGGGACTGAGCTGGTCGTGGGTTTTGTCGAGGGCGATCCCGATCAACCGCAGATAACCGGGGTGCTGCATGCGCCGGCAACGGTCGAGGTGACGGACGCCGACACCCCCCAGCCCGGCTGCACCCATGATGAGGGCCTGGAGCAATGGTTGCGCTCGGGGGAGCCATTGCTGATGTTGTGCCTGCTACCCGGTGGCGGCAGCTTCAACCATTGCGCACAGGCTTTGTGCACCTGTCGTCTGGCGACGCAGCTTGGCCAGAGCTCTGGAGCATGATTGTCACACGTACGCCCGAGGCACCCCCGCAGTGGCTGTTGCTGGATGTACCGGGCACGCCGCAGGCGGGTGTCACACTTCGGCAAATGTTTACCCAGGCCCGATGGTTCGGGTTGTTCGAAGGCACGGAGTGGCATGCGCTGCATGAACAGGGGCCGGTCCTGGTCGATCTGCGCACCTGCCCGGCACTGGCCGATTTATGCATCGTCGACGGAAAACGCTGGCCCGGATTGCTGGTGGTCAGCGAGGCGGGCGCTTCGTCGTTGCTGGCGCATTTGCGGCGCATGCTCACGGTCACGCTTGGCCTGCACCGGGCCCTTCTGAGTTACTACAACCCAACCACGGCCAGTTATTTTTTCGATGCCTGCGATGCGGTTGAACTGAGTCGCTGGCTAGGACCTATCCACCAGTTACGCTGGTTCGGCGGTAGTTGGGCCGACCGCGCGATGGGGTGTGAGGGCTGGCAGCGCTTGTCCAGCCCGGGGTTGTCGGTCAGCCCGTTGGCAGTCGAGGAAAGCCTCAGCGTTGGGCAGCAGGGAAAATTGCAAACCTGCCTGCTCGAGCAGCATGCCTGGCGCTGGAACCGATCCACCGGTGTCGATTTTCCCCGCCTGTGGGCTCATGTGCAGGAGGGGATCGCGCTGGGGTTCAGCGAGCGCCCGGTGCTCGATGGCTGGATATGGCTACGCCTGCAGTATCCCGACGCGGCGCCCGTGCAGCCGTTGCCGGGCGGAACTCAACAGGAACGCCTCGATCACCTGCGAAACCTGTGGCAGAACGATCCACCCTGGCCATGAGGTCGAAATTGATTGTCGGGGCCACGCCCGATCAGTGAATACCGCCGGCGAACCAGCCATCGTTACGGCGCAGGCGCCAGGCGATCATGCCAAGGGTCAGGCTGCGCAGCAGCATGAACAACAGAAAGGTTATCCACAGGCCATGGTTGCCCCCGCCTTGCAGTGCCCAGCCGAAAGGCAGCACCAGCGCCACGGTCAACAGCATGCCGTTGCGCATTTCCCGGGCGCGGGTGGCGCCGATGAACAGGCCGTCGAGCAGGTAACTCCAGACGGCAATCAGCGGCAGTACGGCGAGGTAGGGCAGGTAGATGAACGCGGTGTCGCGCACACTTTGAATGTCGGTCTGCATCTCGATGAACAGATGCCCGGCGAACAGAAACAGCGCGGCAAAGCCCAGGCTTGCGAGCAACGACCAGCCACCGGCCACCACCAATGAACGGCGCAGGGCATCGCGGTTACGGGCGCCAAGAGCATGTCCGCACAGGGCTTCGACAGCGTGGGCCAGGCCATCGAGGGCGTGGGCGGTCAGCAGCAGGCCATTGAGCAAAAGAGCGTTGGCCGCGACCGTGGCGTCGCCCAGCCGTGCGCCTTGCACCGTGATCAGGAAGAACACCGATTGCAGTGCCAGGCTGCGGATGAAGATATCGCGGTTGACCGCCAGCAATGGCCGCCAACTCTGCCACAGCGCCAGTGCCGCCCAGACGATATGCCCGGGGTAGGCGCGCAGGGCTTTGCGGGTCATCAGCAAGCCGATCAGTGCGCCGGTCCATTCGGCAATCACCGAGGCCCGGGCAGCACCGACCACGCCCCATTCCAGGCCGAGGACGAACCACAGGTTCAGGGCAATGTTGACCAGGTTGGTACTCAGCAAAATCGCCAGGGGTGCCCGGGCATTCTGGGTGCCGAGGAACCAGCCGACCAGTGCATAACTGGCGAGCGCCGCCGGCAGGCCGAACAGGCGGGTATGGAAGAACTCGCGGGTCAGCTGATCGAGCTCAGCCGACGGTTGCATGAAATGCAACGCGACCCCGCTCAAAGGCACGCCAACCGCACCCAGGACCACGGCCAGGCCGATGGCGAGCAGCAGGCCCTGCAACAGAATCTGCCGCAAGGCGGCACCATCCCCACGCCCCGCTGCCTGGGCGGCGAACCCGGTGGAGCCCATGCGCAGAAAGCCCATGGCCCAGGCAAGGAAGGTGTACAGACTGGCCCCGACCGCGACGGCGCCGAGTTGATGGGCGTGGGGCAGGTGACCGATGACGGTGCTGTCGACCAATGCCACCAGCGGTACGGAAATGTTCGAGAGAATCATCGGCGCGGCGAGTGCCCAGACCCGGCGATGGGTAGGGTGGTCGCGCCAGTCGGCGGTCAGGTTGGACATGCAGGCTCCTTGGAGGAGCGGGCATTGTAGCGGTGAAAACGGATTAGCTAAGTGAGCTCAATTCATAAAACACCAGAGATCCAATGTGGGAGCGAGCTTGCTCGCGATAGCGCTCTTTCAGTTGAATCAATTTTTGATGTGCCGACGCCATCGCGAGCAAGCTCGCTCCCACAGGTGTTCGGTGGGGTCAGTGGATGATCCAGCTGAGCAACCACAGCCCCAGCACCAACCAGATGAAACCCATGATGAACGACGCATTGAGAAAGGCGCGGATCGCTGACCACAGCAGGATCAGGCCGAGGATCAAGGTCACGATGCTGATGACCGAGGTATCCATGCCCAGCGCCTGGGACAGGCCTTCGATGAAATTGCTGCTGGCGTTGCTCAACAGATTGAACAGACCACTGAGGCCATCAACGATGAAGCGGATGATCGAGCCGAGTACCTGGCCGAGCCATTCGGAAAAACCTTCTACCTGCATGAAGTGAACGTCCTGTTTAAAGAGAATTGAGTCTTGGGCTGTCGATCAGGCTGCCGAGTTCCCACAAGCATAGAGGGTTGCACAGAGAACATGCATCTTCTGCCCTTGCCTTCACCTGTGATCCCCCCGAAGCTATACGTCTTCAGGAGAGCCCGATGAACCTTGTTGAACTGACCGAACGCCTGCACGCCATTCGTGACCGCAATGACTGGCGGCAATTTCACAGCCCGAAAAACCTGGCCATGGCCGCGAGCGTGGAAATGTCCGAGCTGGTGGAAATTTTCCAGTGGCTGACCGAAGACCAGTCACGCCAGTTGCCGGCGGACAAACTCGCCCACGCCGGGCAGGAAGTCGGTGACATCGTGCTTTATCTATTGCTGCTATGCAGCGAACTGGGCCTGGACATGGACGCCGTGGTGCGCAGCAAACTGGCGGACAGCGAACGGAGGTTCAGCTGATGAGCGACCGTCATTTCGATCAACTGGCGACCCGTTTCGCCGAAAAAATCTACGGCGGTGCCAAAGGCGCGATCCGTCTGGCGGTGTTGCAGGCCGATCTGGCCGAAGTCTTGCCCGACCGGCCGCTGCGCGTGCTGGACATCGGCGCTGGCCTTGGCCACATGTCGTTGTGGCTGGCCGAGCGGGGCCATCAGGTGACCCTCGCCGAGCCTGCCGAGCCGATGCTCGAAGGCGCCCGCCAGCGTTTTGCCGAAGCAGGGCAGAGCGCCACGTTCATTCAGGCACCCTGGCAGGAGCTGCTCGGGCAACTCACCGAACCCTACGACCTGGTGTTGTGCCACGCCGTGCTGGAATGGCTGGCCGAACCCCACGCCATCCTGCCGGTGCTGCATCAGCTGACCAAGGCTGACGGCTGGCTGTCCCTGGCGTTCTACAACCGTGACGCGCTGATATATCGCAACTTGCTCAAGGGGCATTTCCGCAAGATGCGCAAGAACGACATGGCCGGCGAAAAGCAGAGCCTGACCCCGCAACAGCCCCTTGATCCGCGTGAGCTGGCGGCGCAACTTGAAGGTCTGTGGCAGGTCGAAACCATGAGTGGCGTGCGGGTTTTCCACGATTACATGCCGGTGGAATTCCAGGCCCGCGCCGAGCTGGCGGACCTGCTGGAAATGGAACTGGCCCACCGTCGTCATCCGAGCTTTGCCGGGCTTGGACGTTACTTGCACTGGATCTGTCGGCCTGTCTGATCGGAGCACGCAATGAAAAGTCATTCAGGTGTACTGGTGTTCTGCCTGGGGCTGGCTGCCTGTCAGGGCAGCAACCCCTATGTCGCCACGTCCAACCCATTGCCACCGGCGCCGCCCCAGGCCGCCAACACCTTTGACCGCAGCGCTTACCCGGCAGCCCCCCGTGACTATGGGCGCTACCGCAGTTGGGCCTGGCTCGACGGGCATCTGCCACCGGGCACCGCCTGGGCCGACTCGGCACAGATCGCCGAAGCGGTCAGCAATGCGCTGGATCAACGCGGCTTGCGCCCGTTGCACGACAATCGCCCGGCCGACCTGTTTGTCAGCGCCGACCTGCGCCTGGAAACCCGTTTGCGCCAGGTACAGGACGACTATTACGGCGGCGGTTATGGTGGCTACAACGGCTACGGCCCTGGGTATGGCGGGTACGCCACCGTACCTGTCGTTCGTACCTATCAGGAGCAAGTCGTGGTGGTTCAGGTGGATATGTTTGACGCCAGGAGCGGCCAGCCGGTGTGGAGCTCCAGCGCTGAAACCGGCAACCGGGGCAGCGAAAGCGAGCGGGCCGATGCCATACGGGAGGCTGTGAAAAAGGCAATGTCGGCGTATCCTCCTAGTTAGCTTCTTGTAGATAAGAAGCATTCCGCAGGATCATGCCTTCAACCGGAGACTCATCATGTTCCGCCGTTTTGTTTTACTGGCAGTGGCCGCGCTGCTCAGTGCCTGCGCCGCCAACCAGGTCAATCATGACTTCGACGCCAGCCGCGACTTTGCTGCCTATCGCAGCTGGACCTGGAAAGAACCCGCCCTGCAATACCGTCCCGACGATCCACGGATCAAGAGCGACCTGACCGAGCAGCGCATCCGTCAGGCGGTTGCCGATCAACTGGATCAGCGCGGTCTGCGCCCGGCCGCCGCAGGCGCCAAGGGCGATTTGAATGTGCAGACCTACCTGATTGTCGAAGAGCGGCAACAACAGGTGACCACCAATTACGGTGGCGGCTGGGGTAACCCGTGGTATGGCTACTACGGCGCCCCTATGTATAACGAAACCCGCAACGTCAGCTACAAAGTGGCGACCATCCAGATCGACCTGCTCGATGGCAAGGACGGCAAACTGGTGTGGCGTGGCAGTGACGAACAGATACTCAGCCGCACGCCGAACCCGACGGATCGTCGCGATGCCATCTGGGAAACGGTCACGCGGATATTGGCCAACTACCCGCCGCACGCATCCTAGAGTCAGCCAGTCTCTCAACCCCTGTGCCCTACAGGGGTTTTTATGCCTGGCACTGGCGAGCCTGGGGATCGACCTGAACAAAGTCGAGGTGGGTGCCAACCTCCGTTGTCACTCGGGACGCCCATCCCCGGCGATCTGATCCGGCAGCACAATCGGCAGTTCTATGCAGAAACGCGCACCCTCGGTGGAGTTCCTGACGCTCAGCTTGCCGCCCATGTTCTCGACAATGTCATAGCTCACCGAGAGCCCCAGACCGGTGCCGAAGCCCACCGGTTTGGTGGTGAAGAACGGCTCGAAAATCCGCTCCAGCAAACGCGGGTCGATACCGCCGCCGTTGTCCTCGACCCACAGGCGTACCGAGTGTGTATCCCGTTCGGTGTACAGCGAAATCCACGGCTTGAACCCGGGCAGGGTTTCGCGCTTGCCGAGCAACGCGTCCCGAGCGTTGACCATCAGGTTGATCAGTACCTGTTCAAGCTGATCGACATAGCCGCGCACCTGCACTTCAAAACCGGTCTCGCTGATGCGCAGGTCGACGCCTTTGTCGCGTAGGTCCTCGGACAACAGTGACAGCGTGCCTTCGATGGCCTGGACCGGGTTGAACGGTTGCTGCTCGGTTTCCGAGCGGCGGCCGAACACCCGCATGTGGTCCACCACCCGCGCGGCACGCTGCACTTGCGTGTCGATGTGCGTGAGCTTGTCGATCAGGTAGTCGACCTGTACGTCGCCGTTGTTCAGGCGCTTGAGTACGTTGACGATAGCCATGCGCATCACGTTCAGCGGCTGGTTGATCTCATGGGCCAGGCCGGTGGCCATTTCTCCGAGGGTGGCCATTTTCGCGCTTTGTGTGAGCTGCTGCTGCGCGCGCCTCACCTCGGTGTTGTCGCGCCCCACGGCCTGGACCTCGAGCAACCGGCCCTGTTCATCGAACACTCCACGATCGGACCAGACCCACCAGGCGTGTTCGCAGCCGGGCAGTTGCAGGTTGATCTCGGCGGTGCTGACCGGAAACTCGGGGCTCAGTCGGTTCAGCCGCTGGATGAATGCAGTGCGCTGTTCCCCGGACATCCAGTCGCCCAGATTCACCCCCGGCAATTGCTCGGGTGTCAACTCCAGACAGGTGGCCAGCGGGCGGTTGCCGAAGGTCAGGGTCAAGTCCGGCTGGTAGCGGCAGATCATCGCCGGCGAGTCTTCCACCAACATCCGGTAGCGTTCTTCACTCTGCCTGACCTGTTCGGTGGCCAGGGTCGCTTCGGTGATGTCCAGCCACAGGCCCACGGCTTCCACCGGCAGGCCGAGGTCGTTGCGCAACAACTTCGCTTCATCCAGCAGCCAGTGATAGTCGCCGTGACTGTCACGCAACCGATAGCGGGCACGCACCGAGCCTTCACGCAGCAACAGCCGCGTGCGCTCGAAATACTGCAGTCGGTCGTCGGGATGCACCCGCTCCCCCAGCGCCCCGGGTGCGCAGTCGGCGAGGGTCCAGCCGAGCAGTGGCAACAGGCTGTCGCTGAAAAACACCGGGTGCAACGTACCGTCGACATAGCGCTGTACGTAAATCACCGCCGGAGAGCTGGCGATCAGATTGTCCAGACGTGCATGGGCGGCGATGGCGCTCTGTTCCTGGTTCTTGATGTCGCTGATGTCGAGCATGAACCCCACCAGACGACGGTTTTTTCCCGCGCCCAGCGCCTGGCCTTGCAGGCGATACCAGGCGGGTGCGGGCGCACCGTAGGGGCGATACAGGCGCACGCACAGCAGCAGGGGAGTGCCAGTCTCCTGCAAGTCTTGCAGGCAGATGCGCAGCTCTTCGCGGTCGGCGGGATACACCTGATCGAGCCAGTCCTGCATGGATAAACGCGACATTCCAAGGTTCAGGGTTGTCGCCAGCGAAGGTGCCAACTGAACCTCGTCGCTGTCGCTGAAAACTTCCCACCAGCCTGTTCCCAGCAAGGCTTGCAGCGATTCCAGGCGTTCCAGTTGCAGGTGATGCCGGTGCTCGCGCAGGCGCCCGAGCAAGGGACTGGCGAGCGCGGCGGTGATTTGTAGCCAGTCGCGTTCCGTGACATCGGGGGCGCGTTTTTGCGCCGTGAAGAAACCGCACAGCAACCAGGCGACCACCCCTTGCGCATCATGATAGGGCACGGCGAAGCCATCGGTATTGCCGAACGTACCTTGCAGGCGCGGGTGTTCGCGCGGGGTCAGGTGCTGCGGAGCCGAGCCGCTCAAACTGTCCAGCCCCGTGCCCAGGCGTTGACCGTTTTGCCACAGTTGCGGTGCATCCGGGGCCGCGTAGTGCTGTTGAATCTGCCAACCATGTTCCTGCTCATCGAGTAAGGCGAGGGCAATGCAGGGGATCTGAAAACGCTGGGCCAGGCTTTGCAGTTGCTCGGTCAGCACCTCGGGCAGGCGCGTCAGGCTGCACAGGCGCAACTGTTCGGCGATTTGCTGCGCCAGCACCTGGCATTGTTCGCGGTTGCGCGATTGCAGGCGCTCAAGCAGCAGGTCGCCGATGTCCAGCATCTGCAACAACCAGGTATCGGCCAAGGGCTGCACCCAGCCGCGCAAATGCAGCGGGGGGCCGTTGAGGCTGTAGAAGTCCAGGTCCAGGGTTTGCCCCTGCCAGTCCGCCGGCGAGCCTTCGATGATGAGGCTGCTGTGGGGCAACAGGAAGTCGAACAGATGCGGTGCCTGCTCGCTGGGGGGGTGCTGGGCCAACAAGTGCCGCAGCGGACCGCTCAGTTGAACGACACGCCCCTCGGCATTGAGCTGCATCTGCAATCCGAAACTGTGCACCCGCGGTGCCTCTTGCGGCTCCGGCGGGGGCGGCGGATGGCGATGGAGCAGGCGCCCGAAGAGTTTGTCCCCGGCACTCAAAATTGCAGGCTCGCACTGGTCGTGAGGGTCGCCGGCAGATTCGGTACCTGTCCGATGCCCGGCAGGTTCAGATGAATGGCGGCGGTCAGCAATCCCAGGGCGAACTCATTCGCGGCGGCACTTTTTTGTTTGTGGGGGAGGCTGGCTTTCATGAGTGCGTCTACCTTGACCATCACTGAGTAATGTCAGCATAGAATCATTCCGCCAAAACGGAGGTTTGGGTTGTGTACATATCCATTTCTTCGGTAACGGCCACTTATGGTTCCGCTCTTAGCGGGTCACTTTTGGCTGTGGGAGCGAGCTTGCTCGCGATGACGCCCTTTCAGCCAACACATTCCTGTGTAGTTTTCCTCAGATCCCGAGGAAATCTCCGACATGTTTCTCAGGTTGTCCGTCGGAAGCGCGATCTCTAGCCTTTGTCGGTCGCTGCAAATTCAGTGACCGGGCTGTCGCGGCCTTTCAATCTACTTGGTGCATAATCCACCGGCTTAAACCGGAGCGCTTCGGTGCTTGTCGTTTGATGTAATGGTGGCTGTGCGCGGGATACCTTCGGGTATGCCGGGTTTCCAAGTAGCTCGGTCCGCGACCCCGCGTACAGCTGCCACCCTTGATTGCTGTCGCGGCAATCAGTGGCAGTTCCATCCCATACTTGGAGCTTCACCATGTTCAAACCCACCCCAAATCCCCCCGAAACCGACGACGTTTCCCCCTACCAATCCCCTCACTCAAATAAATTCCACGAAGCCGCCGACCGCGCCCTCGATCACTACCTCAATCCGCCCAAGCCACCTGCCGTTCACAAACCCAGCACTCTGTTCGTCATCGCCCCGGACATCGATACCGAGACCCTGCTGGCCCACGCCTGTGAGTCGCTGGCGTCGGCGAGTGTGATGGCGAGTGATTTCGCAGGTTTTCTGGAGGGCTCGCAGCGCAACACCCTGCTGGGGATTGCGCAGGTGATCATGCTGGGTGAGCTGGCGGTGAACCGGGCGTTGGATAATCTCGATCCGCAAAACTAACCTCGGAGCTTTTGTGGCGAAGGAGCCAGCGCCCTCGCCACGTCGAGGTATCAGCTTTATCAGGCAACCGGCCGCCAATGCCCGACCATATGCTCCAGCTCCCCGACACCCACCAACTGAAAATCCCCGCTCGGCCCTGGCCCACTGGCCATTAACGTCACCTCACTGGGCAACCGTACCGGTTTCTTGAACTGCACCGCGATCTCGACATTCGCTACAGGCAGATGCCCGGCCAGCGCAGCCAACGTGCGTGCCTTGTTCCACAGGCCATGGGCGATGGCGGTCGGGAAGCCGAAGAGTCGGGCGCTGGCCGCGCTCAGGTGGATCGGGTTGTAGTCGCCGGACACCTTGGCGTATTGCCGGCCGATGTCCGAAGGCGCTTTCCAGTGCTCGACTTCGCTCAGGGCCAGGCTGGATACCAGGCTCTCTTCGAGCGGTTCACCCTCGAGTTTGACGCCGCGACAGAGCATCCGGCTTTCTGCTTCCCACAACGGCCCCAACTGATCGTCGAGGGTGGTCAGCAGATCGAACGTCGCGCCTTTGGCGTGGGGTTGCAGGTTCTGCACATGCACGCTGACACGCACCCGATTCACTCCACCCATGGGACGCAGTACACGAACGCGATTGCTCAGGTGAATCAGGCCCAGTAGCGGGAACGGGAAGTCCCTGGTCGTGAGCAGTTGCATCTGCAAGGCAAACCCGAGGATGTGCGGGTAGGTCGGTGGCAGCAGGCCGTTGTCGGCGAAACCACAGACCTTGCGATAAGCCGCCAGGCGCTTGGGATCGGCTTCGACCCAGCAACGCAAACCCGAATCGGGTAGGGTGGTGCCCGTGATTTTTCGCCGTGTCGCCGCTCGTGCGTACAATCCCGGCAGGCCGGGTTCGCGGTTGAGTGTGTGCCAGTCGGTGATCATCCTTAAGCCCCCAGAACGCTTTGCCCGCATACGCGCAACGCTTGCCCGGTAAACGCGCCGGTGCCCGGTTGCGCGAGCCAGGCCACGGCCTCGGCGACGTCCTGCGGCAGGCCGCCCTGGCCAAGCGAACTCATGCGGCGTCCGGCTTCGCGCAGGCCGAAGGGAATGTGCGCGGTCATCTGCGTTTCGATGAAGCCCGGTGCCACGGCGTTGATGCTGATGCTGCGCTCGTGGAGTAGCGGCGCCCAGGCTTGCGCCAATCCGATCAACCCGGCCTTGCTCGCCGCGTAATTGGTTTGCCCGCGATTGCCGGCGATGCCGCTGATGGACGCCAGCAGGATCATCCGGCCGTTGTCGTGCAGGGCGCCGCTGTCGAGCAGGGCTTTGGTCAGCACTTGCGGCGCATTGAGGTTGACCGCCAGCACCGCGTCCCAGTATTCCGGGGTCATGTTGGCCAGGGTTTTATCCCGGGTGATGCCGGCGTTGTGCACCACGATGTCGAGCCCGTCGGGCAGTTGTTCAATCAACTGCGCGGCGGCGTCTTCGGCGCAGATGTCGAGGGTGATGGTGCGCCCGCCGAGGCGCGAGGCGAGGGCTTCGAGATCGGTTTTGGCCGGCGGCACGTCGAGCAGGATGACGTCGGCACCATCACGGGCCAGGGTTTCTGCAATGGCGGCACCGATACCGCGCGCCGCACCGGTGACCAGTGCCTTGCGCCCGGCGAGCGGGCGTGTCCAGTCGGTGACGGGCGTCAAACACGGATCCAAGCGAATGACCTGCCCGGACACGAAGGCGCTTTTCGGTGAGAGGAAAAACCGCAGCGGGCCTTCCAGTTGCCCCTCGGCACCTTCACCGACGTAGATCAATTGCAGGGTGCCACCGCTGCGTAACTCCTTGGCCAGTGAACGGCTGAAACCTTCCAGGGCACGCTGGGCACTGGCGGCGAACGGGTCACGCAAGGTTTGCGGATCGCGCCCGAGAATCACCAGGTGCGCACAGTGGTCGAGGTTTTTCATCAGCGGCTGGAAAAACTCGCGAAGTTGCTTGAGCTGATCGGTGTGCAGCAGGTCACTGGCGTCGAACACCACGGCCTTGAGTTTCGGTCCATGGCCGGGAATCCAGGCCGTGGCCATCGAAGGCTCGGCGCCGTAGCTGTAGATTGCGTCGGTCAGACGGTTGGCGAAAGCGCTGACGTGTTCGGCCAACGGCCCGCCTCCAATCAGCAGGGCGCCTTCTACAGGTCGCAACCGGCCCGCTTGCCAGCGCTCCAGTCTGGTCGGTGTCGGCAACCCCAGGGCGCCGACCAGGCGATGGCCGATGGACGAATTGGCGAAGTCGATATAGCGGTCAGACATGGAACACGCTCCGAAAGCTGGGGATCAAAGTGTGGACCATGAATGGCGATCAGTCGTTCGATCCACGAGATAAGGCCTACGCTTGGTTACAGTGTAGGAGCGAGCCTGCTCGCGATGGCGATAAGTCAGTCGACATCAATGTAGCTGACAGGCCGCCATCGCGAGCAGGCTCGCTCCCACAGGGGTTAGTGTTTACATCAGGTCTTTTGTCAGGAGCTCTTCATGACCCAACTGCACCGCGTCGCGATCATCGGCGGTAACCGGATTCCCTTCGCCCGCTCCAACGGCCCCTATGCCACGGCCAGTAACCAGGTGATGCTCACCGCCGCCCTCGAAGGCCTGATCGAACGTTACAACCTGCACGGCCAGCGCATTGGTGAAGTGGTCGCTGGGGCGGTGCTCAAGTTGTCACGAGACATGAACCTCACGCGCGAGTGCGTACTGGGTTCGCGACTGTCGCCCGCCACTGCGGCCTATGACATCCAGCAGGCGTGCGGCACCGGGCTGGAAGCGGCACTGCTGGTGGCGAACAAGATTGCCCTGGGCCAGATCGATTGCGGCATCGCCGGTGGCGTGGACACCACCTCGGATGCGCCGATCAGTGTCAGCGAAGGCCTGCGCAAAATCCTCCTGCAAGCCAACCGCGCGAAAACCACCGGCGACAAACTGAAAACCTTCCTGCAATTGCGTCCCAAACATCTGATCCCCGAATTCCCGCGCAACGGCGAGCCGCGTACCGGGTTGTCCATGGGCCAGCATTGCGAGCTGATGGCCCAGACCTGGAACATCCCTCGCCAGGCACAGGATCAATTGGCGCTTGAGAGCCATCAGAAACTGGCGGCGTCCTACGCCGAGGGCTGGCACAACGACCTGATGACACCGTTCCTGGGCCTGACCCGCGACAACAACCTGCGCCCGGACTCCACGCTGGAAAAGCTCGCCGCGCTCAAGCCGGCCTATGAGAAAAGCGCCAAGGGCACCCTGACCGCCGGCAACTCCACGCCACTGACCGATGGTGCGTCACTGGTGCTGCTGGGCAGCGAGGAATGGGCCAAGGCACGCGGGTTACCGATTCTGGCCTACTGGCGTGACGGTGAGGCGGCGGCGGTGGATTTCGTCAACGGTGCCGAAGGGTTGTTGATGGCGCCGGTCTACGCCGTACCGCGCTTGCTCGCGCGCAATGGCCTGACCTTGCAGGACTTCGACTACTACGAAATCCACGAAGCCTTCGCCGCGCAAGTGCTGTGCACCTTGAAGGCCTGGGAGGATCCGGAGTACTGCAAAACCCGTCTCGGGCTCGATACGGCGCTGGGCTCGATCGACCGCAGCAAGCTCAACGTCAAGGGCAGCTCACTGGCTGCGGGGCATCCGTTTGCCGCCACGGGCGGGCGCATCGTCGCCAACCTGGCGAAGTTGCTGGATGCGGCGGGCAAGGGGCGGGGGCTGATTTCGATTTGCGCGGCGGGCGGGCAGGGCGTGACCGCCATTATCGAGCGTTGAACAGAAACAACTGTGGGAGCGAGCTTGCTCGCGATGGGGCCATCAGCTTCAACATCCATGTTGACTGCCATACCGCTTTCGCGAGCAAGCCCGCTCCCACAGATTTTGTGCCTGGCTCAGATTATGTGAGCGACACCGAAACCTTGTGGGAGCGAGCTTGCTCGCGATGGGGCCATCAGCTTCAACATCAATGTTGACTGCCATACCGCTTTCGCGAGCAAGCTCGCTCCCGCAGGGTAATGGGGTGTGCCGGTTGATCAAGTACGGAACCTGCGCACCAACCCGTCCAGTTCATTGGACAACCCGGCCAGGCTCTGGGAGTCCAGGCGGGCCGAGTTGGCCAGTTCCGCCACCAACTGCGCATCGCCATGGATCTGGCTGATGTGCCGGTTGATGTCTTCAGCCACCTGATGCTGTTGTTCCGCCGCCGTGGCGATCTGGGTGTTCATGTCGCGGATCACGTCCACCGATTCGCGGATCTGCCCGAAGCTGTTGCGGGCCTCGCCGATGCGCGTCACCGATTGCTGGGACACTTCCAGGCTGGCGTGCATCTGTTGGGTCACCTGGCTGGTGCGTTTGGCCAGGTTGCCCAGCAGCCCGTCGATTTCCGCCGTGGAGTCGGCCGTGCGCTTGGCCAGGGCCCGCACTTCGTCAGCCACCACGGCAAAGCCGCGTCCCTGTTCACCGGCCCGGGCCGCTTCGATCGCGGCGTTCAGCGCCAGCAGGTTGGTCTGTTCAGCGATCGAGCGGATGGTCCCCAGGATCGACTGGATGTCGTTGCTGTCGCGTTCGAGCTGTTGCATCGACTGGGCCGACTGTTCGATTTCCTGGCTCAGGCGATCCACGCTGTTCACCGCCGCATCGATCTGCTGCTGACCTTCGCGCGCCTGGCGCTGGCCACTGTCGGCAGACTCCGCCGCCTGGCTGCAAGAGCGCGCGACTTCGTTGGCGGTGGCGACCATTTCGTGGAACGCCGTGGAGACCATGTCCACCGCTTCACGCTGGCGTCCGGCGGCTTCGGCCATGTCGCTGGAGACCTGGGTCGAACTCTTGGACGTGGCGAGGATTTTGCCCGCCGCGCCGCCGATGTTCTGGATCAGGTTGCGAATCGCCGTCAGGAACTGGTTGAACCAGTTGGCCAGTTGCGCGGTTTCATCGTTGCCACGGATTTGCAGGTTCTGGGTCAGGTCGCCTTCGCCCTGGGCGATACCTTCCAGGCCGCTGGCCACGCTGCGGATCGGGCGCACGATGAGGCTGGCAAAACTGGCGCCGACGATGGCGAAGATGACGGCCAGGACGGTGGCGATGATGGCGATCAACCAGGTCAACTGGGTCGCGGAGCTCATCACGTCGTCCTGTTTGATCAGTCCGATGAAGGTCCAGCCCAGTTGCTCGGACGGCCAGACGTTGGCCATGTAGTGCTCGCCGTTCAGCTCCACTTCCACCAGGCCCTTGCCGGCCTTGGCCAGTTGCGCGTAGCCGTCGCCAAGGGTGCTCAGCGGTTTGAAGTTGTGTTCCGGTTGTTTCGGGTCCACCAGGACCATGCCGGTGTTTTCCAGCAGCATCAGGTAGCCGGTTTCACCAAGCTTGATCTGTTTGACGATTTCGGTGAGCTGCTTGAGCGTCACGTCGATGCTGACCACGCCGCCGTTGGTGCCCAGCTTGTTGTCGATGGTGCGCACGGTGCTGACATAGGTCGCGTCATCCTGGGCCCAGTAGTAGGCCTCGGTGCGAAACGGCTTGCCCGGTTTGGCCTGGGCGGCCTTGTACCAGGGGCGCTGGCGCGGGTCGTAGTTATTCAGCTTGGGATCATCCGGCCACGACACATAGCCGCCCGCCGCCGTGCCGAGGATGGCATAGGCGTAGGCAGGGTGGCTGTTGCCCAGATCCTGGAGCAGGGCGAAGACTTTTTTGTCAGCCTCCCCCTGAGGGACGCTTTCGGCGTTGGCGGCCATGTAAGTCTTGAGGCTGTCGTCGGAGTTTCGGATCAGCGGCTGCTTGGCCAGGTAATCGACGTTCTGGCTGATGCCGTCAAAGAACAATTGCATGGCGTTGCTGACCTGACGAATCTCGCGGGCACTGCCGTCGACGAATTCGTCCCTGGCATCACTGCGCAGGTTCAGCACAACGAGGGTGGCGACCAGCACCACGGGCAGGCAGGCGATGATTGCAAACGCCCAGGTCAACTTCTGTTTGATGTTCATCCGCGCTCCAGATTTTCTTGTAGGCCCACGCAGTGCAGATGACTCGCGGTTTATTGGCAGCCGTAAACGTTCTTGGTCAACCCGGGTCCTTGAGTGCGGCATCGCTATTATTGGGGGAGCGATTGTCGGACAAATCACTTTGTCACTTAGGACTTCGGCTGTTGTCGGAGGAAATTGAGGTCTGCTGGGAAAAATCCTACGGAAGGCATGAACTGTGGTGTCAGCTTCTGTCGCAATTGCCCTCAATGCCTCTGCACAACAAGTGAGGCAGGCTCGGCTATGATCTGGAACGACCATGGCGGTCGTCGGTTTTACCTGATGAGAACGGTACATTGTGTGCATCTGCAATGTTCATAAGTCGGCAACCCCTCCCCCCCGTGAGTGGATTGCCGTATAACGAATGACTTTCGCGTGTTTGGTAATAAAGGACCCACAATAAAAGCTGATGAAGACTCCAAAACGCATTGAACCCCTGATCGAGGACGGTCTGGTCGACGAGGTGCTGCGCCCACTCATGAGTGGTAAAGAAGCAGCTGTTTATGTGGTGCGCTGCGGCAACGAGTTGCGTTGCGCGAAGGTTTACAAGGAGGCGAATAAACGCAGTTTCCGTCAGGCGGCCGAGTACCAGGAAGGCCGCAAGGTGCGCAACAGCCGTCAGGCCCGCGCGATGGCCAAGGGCTCCAAGTTTGGCCGCAAGGAAACCGAGGACGCCTGGCAGAACGCCGAAGTGGCGGCGCTGTTCCGTCTGGCCAGTGCCGGTGTGCGGGTGCCCAAGCCGTTCGACTTCCTCGAAGGCGTGCTGCTCATGGAGCTGGTGGCCGACGAGTACGGCGATGCCGCGCCGCGTCTGAACGATGTGGTGCTGGAACCGGACCAGGCGCGCGAGTATCACGCGTTCCTGATTTCGCAGATCGTGCTGATGTTGTGTACCGGTCTGGTGCACGGCGACCTGTCGGAGTTCAACGTGCTGCTGACGCCGACCGGCCCGGTGATTATCGACCTGCCGCAAGCGGTGGATGCGGCTGGCAACAACCACGCGTTCAGCATGCTGGAGCGGGACGTGGGCAACATGGCGTCCTACTTCGGGCGGTTTGCGCCGGAGTTGAAGAAGACCAAATACGCCAAGGAAATGTGGGCCTTGTACGAGGCTGGCACCTTGCACCCGGCCAGTGTCCTGACCGGCGAGTTCGCCGACACGGAAGAGCTGGCCGACTTGGGCGGAATCATGCGCGAGATCGAGGCCGCGCGCCTGGATGAAGAGCGCAGGCAAGCCGTACGCGCGGCGGACGATGCGCCGCCGGGCAAGACCGAAGAACCGCCTCCACCGTGGATGCAGTGATCGGTTAAAGAAAAACCCGGCTTCGGCCGGGTTTTTTGTGTGCCATCCAAATCCCTTGTAGGAGCGAGCCTGCTCGCGATGACGTCGGCACATCCAACATTGATGTGTCAGATACACCGCTATCGCGAGCAAGCTCGCTCCCACAGGTTTTTGCGGTGACCTGCAATCACGATGGGGCCGGGGTGACACAACACCCCGATTCCAGATTCTTGAGAATCGGGCAATCCGGCCGATGATCGCCCTGACAGTGCTCAACCAGGTCCTGCAAGGTGTCGCGCAACTGGCCGAGCTCACGGATCTTCTGGTTCAACTCATCGATGTGCTGGCGGGCCAACGCTTTCACATCGGCGCTGGCGCGCTGGCGGTCTTGCCAGAGGGTCAGCAACTTGCCGACTTCTTCCAGGGAAAACCCCAGGTCCCGCGAGCGCTTGATGAACGCCAGCGTGTGCAGGTCGTCTTCGCCGTATACCCGGTAGCCGCTGTCGGTGCGATGGGCTGCCTTGAGCAGGCCGATGGATTCGTAATAACGGATCATCTTTGCGCTCAGGCCGCTGTGGCGGGCCGCTTGGCCGATGTTCATCGGTTGTCCTCCAGGTCCTTGGGTTTCCAAGTTTTCAACAGTAGCGCATTGCTTACCACGCTGACGCTCGACAACGCCATGGCCGCACCGGCCAACACCGGGTTGAGCACGCCAAACACGGCCAGCGGAATGCCGATCAGGTTATAGACGAAGGCCCAGAACAGGTTCTGCCGAATCTTGGCGTAGGTCTTGCGGCTGATCTCCAATGCGGCCGGCACCAGTCGTGGATCGCCGCGCATCAGGGTGATGCCGGCCGCGTGCATGGCGACGTCGGTGCCGCCACCCATGGCGATGCCGATGTCGGCGGCGGCCAGTGCCGGGGCGTCGTTGATGCCGTCACCGACCATCGCCACCACCCCGGTCTGTTTCAGTGCGGCGACCGTGGCGGCTTTGTCCGCCGGCAGCACTTCGGCATGCACATCGTGGATGCCCAAGGCCTGGGCCACCACGTTGGCGCTGCCACGATTGTCGCCGGTCAGCAGATGGCTGCTGATGTTTCGTGTGCTCAGTTGTTGCACCGCTTGCAGCGCGCCGGGCTTGAGGGTGTCACCAAAGGCGAACAGGCCCAGCACGTGGGGTTCGGGGGATTGTTCGATCAGCCAGGACAAGGTCCGGCCTTCTTTTTCCCACGCGATCGCCGAGTCGGCCAACGGCCCGGCACTCAAGCCGCTGTCTTCCAGCAGACGCCGATTGCCCAGCGCCAGGCGACGCCCTTCGAGGCTGCCGGCGATGCCGCGACCAGTCAGGGACTGGCTGTCGCTGACATCGGCCACCTTCAGTCCACGCTCGGCACAGGCATCCAGAACAGCCTTGGCCAACGGATGCTCACTGCCGCGTTGCAGGGCGCCGGCCAATTGCAGCAGGCTCGCCTCATTACCGTCGATGGCACTCAGATGAGCAATGCGCGGGGCACCGGAGGTCAGGGTGCCGGTCTTGTCGAACACCACCGCGCTGACTTCATGGGCTCGCTCCAGTGCTTCGGCGTCCTTGATCAGAATTCCGTAGCGCGCCGCCACGCCGGTGCCGGCCATGATCGCCGTCGGTGTGGCCAGGCCCAAGGCGCATGGGCAGGCGATCACCAGCACTGCCACTGCGTTGATCAGTGCGGTTTCCATCGGCGCGCCATACAGCCACCAGCCGATCAGGGTGGCCAGGGCAATCAGCAGTACGGTGGGCACGAACACCTGGCTGACTTTATCCACCAGTTTCTGGATCGGCGCTTTTGCGGCCTGGGCGTCTTCCACCAGGCGGATGATCCGCGCCAGCACTGTTTCCGCACCGAGGGCCTGGGTACGCACCAGCAACCGGCCTTCACCGTTGATCGCGCCGCCGGTGACCTTGTCGCCGGGCTGCTTGGGCACCGGCAGGCTCTCGCCGCTGATCAGGGCTTCGTCGGCGTGGCTCTGGCCTTCAATCACTTCGCCATCCACCGGGAAGCGTTCGCCGGGTTTGACCATCACCAGGTCATTGAGGCGCAGGGCGCTGATGGCGACGTCTTGCTCGTGACCATCGGTCACCCGAATCGCCCGTTCCGGACGCAAGGCTTCGAGGGCTCGAATGGCGCTGGCAGTCTGGCGCTTGGCGCGGCTTTCCAGGTACTTGCCCAGCAGCACCAGGGCGATCACCACCGCCGAGGCTTCGAAATACAGATGTGGCATGCGCCCGGCGGCGGTGGCCCATTCGTACAGGCTCAAGCCATACCCGGCGCTGGTGCCCAGGGCGACCAGCAAATCCATGTTGCCGGCCCCCGCGCGCACGGCTTTCCAGGCGGCGACGTAAAACCGTGCGCCGAAGATGAATTGCACCGGCGTGGCCAAGGCGAATTGCGCCCAGGCCGGGAGCATCCAGTGCACGCCGAATGGCTGTAGCAGCATCGGCAATACCAGCGGCAAGGCGAGGGCAATGGCGATGATCAAGGCCAGGCGTTCGCGGTGCAGGCGCTGTTGCTGATTGTCGGTTGGCGGGTGTTCGGCTTCCCAGACGCTGGCGCTGTAGCCAGCCTTTGTCACAGCGGCGATCAAGGTCTGCGGATCGATCTGGCCAAGCAGTTCAAGGTGGGCGCGTTCGTTGGCCAGGTTGACGCTGACGCTTTTCACTCCGGCCACCTTGCCCAGCGCACGCTCGACGCGACCGATGCAGGATGCGCAGGTCATGCCGTCGATGCTCAATTCCAGGCTCTGTTGCGGCACGCTGTAGCCGGCCTTGGCCACGGCATCTATCAAGGCCGGCAAGCTGTCGCCGGGTGCCTGGACCCGCGCCTGCTCAGTGGCGAGGTTGACGCTGACGGCACTGGCGCCAATGACTTTGCTCAAGGCGCGCTCGACCCGCCCGGCGCAACTGGCGCAGGTCATGCCGGCAATCGGCAGGTCGAACGTGGTGGATTCGGACATCGGTCGCACTCCCTGTAGTAGATGACCACAGGATCAACCTTGCCATGCTGGCAAGGTCAAGCGCCAATCTTAAACGTGCCGCTGATCCCCTGTGGGAGCGAGCTTGCTCGCGATGGCGGAGTACCGGTCAACAGAGTTGTTGAATGTTACGGCCTAATCGCGAGCAAGCTCGCTCCCACAGGGGGTATAGATGTCAGTAGCCGAGACCGGCGCGCTTGAGGTACATCCCTTCCTGCGTCATCGCGATCCGGTACTTGAGCACATCGCCAGCCTTGAGCTGGATATCCTGCGAACCCGGCGCGAGCATGCCCGGATTGCAACCCGGCATCTGGCCCGGCAGCAGTTTCAGGCGTAGCGAGACGATGCCCGGCGGCAGGTTGAACGAGGTGCTCTGTTCCTGAAACAGCCGCGCCGCCAGTTGATCCTGGATGTACACGCCGATTTCGCAACTGGTCGCGACTTCCAGGCGCTCGCGGGAAATGATCAGCACGCCATAATCCTGACTGGCAGCATTGGCCGAAGGCACGGCGGCGAAAAGGCTGAGAAAGCCAAACAGGCTGAAAACTGACCAGCGCATGGCTGAATCTCCTGAGTTCGAGTCATTGATGGACGCAGCTTGGCCGAGCGTCGCGCCGATTGCCAGCCCGGCAGCTCACTTCAGAACTTGACCTTGCCATGGTGGCAAGCTCGAAACTGGATTCAACCCTCGGAAAAAGGAGTCATCCCATGCAAGTGTTCAACGTCGAAGGCATGTCTTGTGGTCACTGTGTCAAGGCCATCACCCAGGCGCTCCAGGCCAAAGACCCGGCAGCCAGTGTGCGGGTCGATCTGGCTGCCAGGGAGGTCGGTGTCGAAAGTGCGCTGACCGCCGAGCAGGTGATCGAGGCGATCAGCGAAGAGGGTTACGGCGTCAAACTGGCCTGAATTTGATAGTTAGCGAGCTACCTGAATGTTCAAGGCGTCCGTGCGCGGCTAGACTGTCGGGCTGCCGACTTCTGCCCCACTGGATGCCTGATGAACTTCCGTACCATTCTGATTCTCGGCGCCTTGAGCGCTTTCGGTCCGCTGGCGATCGATTTCTACCTGCCGGCCTTCCCGGCCATGGCCCTGGCTTTCGGCACGGACGAAAATCATGTCCAAATGACGTTGGCGGCCTACTTCCTCGGCTTGTCCATCGGTCAGTTGGCCTATGGTCCGGTGGCGGATCGTTTCGGGCGACGCATTCCGTTGCTCATCGGTGTCGGTTTGTTCACCGCGGCTTCCGTGGCGTGCGCCTATGCGCCGAACCTGGAATGGCTGATCGGCGCGCGTTTCATCCAGGCGTTGGGCGGTTGCGCGGGGATGGTGATTTCCCGGGCGGTGGTCAGCGACAAGTGTGATGCGGTGGGGTCGGCGAAAGTCTTTTCGCAGCTGATGCTGGTGATGGGACTTGCTCCCATCCTTGCGCCATTGCTGGGTGGGTTGTTGGTCAACACGACAGGCTGGCAGTCGATTTTCCTGGCCTTGACCGGTTTCAGTGCGCTGGCGGGCCTGGCGGTTGCGACGGGCTTGCCGGAAAGCTTGCCGGCCCACATACCGCGTCAACCGCTGTCGGGTGCGCTGCGTCAGTACGGTCGGTTGCTGGCCGATCCTATATTTCTTGGCCATGCCTTGACCGGGGGCATCGCCATCGCCGGGATGTTTGCCTACATCGCCGGTTCGCCCTTCATCTTCATCAAGCTCTACGGCGTTGCGGCCGAGCATTTCGGCTGGCTGTTCGGCATCAATGCGGCGGGCTTCATTCTGGTGGCGCAGGTCAACGCGCGGTTACTGGCCAAACGTGGCCCGGTGTTTTTGCTGGCGCGCGCGGTGTGGGTTTATCTGGCGGCCGGTTTGACCCTGCTCGCTGTCAGCTCTCTGCACACGGCACAATTGTGGCCGCTGCTGATTCCATTGTTCATCTGTATCGCCAGCCTCGGTTGCATCAGCCCCAACGCGGCGGCTTGTGCGATGAGCGGGCAGGGCGCACGGGCCGGCAGCGCGTCGGCGCTGCTCGGTTGCCTGCAATTCAGCGTGGCTGCCGGCGCCTCTGCGCTGGTGGGCGTGTTGCACGACGGCAGCGCCGTGCCGATGGCCATGGTCATCAGCCTGTGTGGAATTCTGGTGGTGAGCGCGGCGGTGCTCACCCGGCGTTTGCAAAATGCCCGGGCGCTGGCGCAAGCCCGGGTTTGAGGCCGGAGTCAGCCGGCTGCGCGCTGCGTGAGGAGGACGGGAATCGGGTGAGGGGCCTGGATGCGGGCTTCAAGGGTACGCGTGAAAGCGCGAGCTTCTGCTTCGCTGCGGAACGTCACAGCATGTTGGTCAAGACGGACTTGCCACTGGGATTTTGCCAGTTCTTTTATCAGGATCTTCACAGCTGATCACCTCTCGTAAAAGACGTTACGCAAAAGAATGCCTCGCAGGAGATTCGATTGTAGTCCCGTACACGGTCACCATTGTGACAAGGATCAACTGTCTGACTGACGGTTTGTAACTAAAAAAAACACGGCTTTTCGAGGGCGCCCACAGAGGTTGTCCGCGACCGGAGCGTCCCGGTCGCAGACGGAAAACAGCAGAAAGCGATGAAATCAGTGGTGGTTTTTTCAGCGCTTCAGAACCCTTCCAATACAATCTTGCCCTTGGCTTTGCCGCTTTCCAGTAGGGCATGGGCACGGCGCAGATTGGCCGCGTTGATCGTGCCGAAGTGTTCGCCCATCGTGGTTTTCAGTGTCCCGGCATCGATCAGCCAGGCGACGCGATTGAGCAGGTTGTGCTGTTCGATCATGTCCGCGGTTTCAAACAGCGAACGGGTGTACATGAACTCCCAGTGCAGTGACAGGCTCTTGCGCTTGAGCTTGGTCACGTCCAGCGACTTGGGGTCATCGATCAGCGCCAGTTTGCCTTGGGGCGCCAATGCCTCCACCAATTGGTCCAGATGCTGGTCGGTCTGGGTCAGGCTGGCGACGTGGGTAACCTGGTCCACACCGGCACGCTTGAGTGCTTCGCTCAGTGGCTGGCCATGGTCGATCACCAGGTCAGCGCCCAACTCCTTCACCCAGCTTTGGGTTTGCGCACGCGAAGCGGTGCCGATGACTTTCAGGGCCGTCAGTTGGTGAGCGAGCTGCGTAAGAATCGAGCCCACGCCACCTGCCGCGCCGACGATCAACAGGCTCTGGCCTTCATCGGTTTTGCCTTCGCGCACTTGCAGGCGCTCGAACAACAGTTCCCAGGCCGTGATCGCGGTAAGCGGCAGGGCAGCGGCTTCGGCGAATCCGAGGGTCTTGGGCATGTGGCCGACGATGCGTTCGTCCACCACATGCAACTCGCTGTTGCCGCCCGCCTGCGCGATGGAGCCGGCGTAAAACACCTGGTCGCCGACCGAGAACAGCGTCACCTCACTGCCCACTGCCTTGACCACACCGGCCACGTCCCAACCCAGCACTTTGGCCGCGCCGCCTTCGGGCTGGACGTTCTGGCGCACCTTGGTGTCCACCGGGTTGACCGAGATGGCTTTGACTTCCACGAGCAAGTCGCGGGGGCCGGCAACCGGCTCTGGCAGCTCGATGTCTTGCAGAGCCTTGTTGTCGCTGATCGGCAACGAGGCGTAGTAGGCAATGGCTTTCATGGGCGGCTCCTGAACACTAATAAAGAAGGGATTCGATGGGGCAGATGATTGGCTATTTCTCCTGAAGATAAAACCGGCTAAAAGAGCAGTCTCTTTCAATATTTTTTTGATAATCGGTGTTCTTGATGCTGCGTTTCGATGACTTGCAGTTGTTTGTCCGGGCGGCGGACTTGGGCAGCCTGTCCGCCGCCGCGCGGGGTATGGACATGTCGGCGGCGGTGGCCAGTGCGGCGCTCAAGCGCATCGAACAGCAACTCGGCGTCCGTTTACTGGCCCGCTCTACCCGCAGCCTGCGCCTGACCGCCGAAGGCGAGGGCTTTCTTGAATACGCCCGCGCGGCCCTGAGCAATCTCGACGAGGGCCGGCGATTGCTGGCCAGTGGTCAGGATCAGGTCAGCGGGATGCTGCAACTGTCGGCGCCATCGGACTTTGGCCGCAACCTGCTGCTGCCCTGGCTCGACGAGTTTCAACGCGAGCATCCGAAACTCACCGTGCGCTTGCTGCTGGGGGACCGCATCGCCGACCTGTTTCGCCAGCCGGTAGACATTGCCCTGCGCTACGGTGAACCGGAGGACTCCAGCCTGGTGGCGCTGCCCATCGCCCCGCAGAACCGGCGGGTGTTGTGCGCCGCTCCCGGCTATCTGGCCCGGCATGGCGAGCCGCGGCAGCTGGAGCAACTGGCACAGCACAATTGCCTGTTGTACATGCTCGGCAGCCGGGTCCACGATCACTGGAGTTTTCACGACGGCAAACGCGAAGTCAGCCTGACCGTCAGCGGCGATCGTTTCAGCGACGATGCCGATGTCGTGCGCCTATGGGCGGTGGCAGGTGCCGGGATCGCCTACAAATCCTGGCTCGATGTGGCCGCCGATGTACTGGCCGGCCGCTTGAAGGTGCTGATGCCGGAGCTGCTCTGTGAGCGCGCACCGTTGAATCTGTTGTGCGCCCATCGCGCACAATTGAGTAAGCCGGTGAACCTGTTGCGTGAAATGCTTGCCAGACGATGCGCCGTTTTGAGCAGTCAATTTCCAGGCTTTTCGGAAATCGATCATTAGTCGCACGAAAAAAGAGAAATTTCCCTCAGGAACGATCACCACCTACGCCGGGTGGAGGAAAGGATCCGCCGACCAACCCGCATATACTAGCGCCCTCATCATGTAAGTAGCGTCGATCCCCAATGGTGGGTCCACGTTCGAGTCGGCCCGGCTGCACGGTCATCCTTCTGACCTTCGCAGCATCGGCCGGGCAGCGCAAATGGTTGAGCAAGGCGTTGCCGGGCTTATGGCAGTTTCCACGGATTGGCCGACGACACATTACTGGTCAAGATTTCTCTGGGCAGTAGACGAAACGATTCAACAGGGAGTGAATACATGGAACATGCACCTTGCATCAGCCAGATCGCCACGTTGCTGGCTGACCCAAAGCGCAGCGCAATGATGTGGGCCTTGATGGATGGTTCGGCGCGAGCAACCGAAGAGTTGGCATTGCTGGCCGGCCTGTCATCGTCGTCGGCCAGTGCACACTTGGGCCGTTTGTCCGCCGGAGGTCTGCTGAAGGTTGAAAACCGCGGCCGCAAACGCTTCTTCCGCCTGGCCGCTCCCGAGGTCGGAGCGGCAATCGAAGCACTGGCCAGCGCGACCTTCGCCAGCGCACCCCAGGATATTCCGGACGTATTCAAGCGCAATGCACCTCTGGTCAAACCCCGGGTGGTGCGGTCGCCATTGTTGAGTGCCCGACTGTGCGACGATCATTTGGGGGGCACCCTGTCGGCCGATCTGTATCAGCGGCTGCTGGAGGCGGGCTGGATCGAACACTTTGATCAGCGGGTCACGGTCACGCTCAAGGGCGCGACAGAGTTGGCGGCACGGGGAGTGTTCATCCAGGCGCTGGCCCATCACAACGGCAGGGTTGCCTGCGCCTGCCCCGACTGGAGCGAAAGGCGCCCGCACATGGGCGGCTCGCTGGGCGCGGCATTGTTGCAGCTGTTCATGCAGTCGGGGTGGTTGAGCCTGCCCAACGATTCCCGAACCTTGCAGGTGACGGCCTCCGGGCAACGGGAAATTCATCGCTTTGCCAGTGAGTCTGAACTGGAAATGGCGTTGTAGGAGCCGGCTTGCCGGCGATGGCGGCCTCTCATCCAGCATCAATACTGGAGGTGATGGCCTTATCGCTGGCAAGCCAGCTCCTGCAAGGTTTGCGTTTGCCTTTAGGGTTTTACCAACCGCGCATCGAGACTGTTCTGCGCCAGGCGCTTGGCCTGATCCTGGGTCATGCCCAGATGGGTGTGCAACGCATGGAAGTTCTCGGTGACATAACCGCCGAAATACGCCGGGTCATCGGAGTTCACGGTCACTTTCACGCCGCGTTCGAGCATGTCGAGAATGTTGTGCTGCGACATGTGATCGAACACGCAAAGCTTGGTGTTCGACAACGGGCACACGGTCAGCGGGATCTGCTCGTCGATGATTCGCTGCATCAGGCGCTCGTCTTCGATGGCGCGCACGCCATGGTCGATGCGCTGGATTTTCAGCAGGTCGATGGCTTCCCAGATGTACTCGGGCGGGCCTTCTTCACCGGCGTGGGCGACGGTCAGGAAGCCTTCGTGGCGGGCACGGTCGAACACGCGCTGGAACTTGCTCGGCGGGTGGCCCATCTCGGAGCTGTCCAGGCCCACGGCGACGAACGCATCGCGGAACGGTAGCGCCTGATCGAGGGTTTTCTGTGCTTCGTCTTCGCTCAGATGGCGCAGGAAGCTCAGGATCAAACCACTGGTGATGCCCAGTTGCTGTTCACCATCCTTGAGCGCGGCGGCGATGCCGTTGAGCACCACTTCGAACGGGATGCCACGGTCGGTGTGGGTTTGCGGGTCGAAGAACGGTTCGGTGTGAATCACGTTCTGCTCTTTGCAGCGCAGCAGGTACGCCCAGGTCAGGTCATAGAAGTCCTGGGACGTGCGCAGCACATCGGCACCCCGGTAATACAGATCGAGGAACTCCTGCAGGTTGTTGAAGGCATACGCCTTGCGCAAGGTTTCGACGTCGTTCCATGGCAAGGCAATCTTGTTGCGCTCGGCCAGGGCGAACAACAGCTCCGGCTCCAGCGAGCCTTCCAGGTGCAGGTGCAATTCTGCCTTGGGCAGGGCGTTCAGCCAGTCGTACATAATTCTTTTCTCATCAGGTGCAATGGTCGCCATTCTACAGAGGGTTGCCGCAACAATTGGTAAAACCTGACCAGGCGGTTGATCACACCGCTTCCTGTTCCCGTCGATAAGCGTAGGTATCGGCGAAGCGCGAGAGCAGGAACTCGGCGCAGGTGGTGGCCGGGTATTTCGCCGGATGCAATGTGTCCTGACATCCGGGCAGGCATTCGATGCGGGTATCCGGGTGCGGCTCGGCGAAGAACGGCATCGAATAACGATCCACGCCCTGGGGGCTGATCACCCGGTGCGGCGTCGACAGGTAACGGTCGTTGCTCCAGCGCGCCATCATGTCGCCGAGGTTGACCACGAACGTACCTTCGATCGGCGGCGCGTCGATCCATTCGCCTTTGACGTTGCGTACTTGCAAGCCACCGGCGGCGTCCTGATAGAGCAGGGTGATGCAGCCGTAGTCGGTGTGCGCGCCGGCACCTTGTTGCTCTTCGGAACTGGCGGTGTGGCGCGGCGGGTAATGGATCATCCGCAGCACGCTGACCGGCTCATTGAAGCGCGCGTCGAAGAAATCACGCTCAATCCCCAGCGCGATGGTCATTGCCCGCAACAGCGTTTGCGCGAGGGCTTGCATGTCGACGTAGTGCTGTTCCATCAACGCTTCCCAGCCGGGTATGGACGGATGGCGATTGGGGCCGCGCAGGGGTTTTTCCGCCAGTACGTCAGGGTGCTCGGCCGGCAGGTGCAGGCCCATGTCGAAGGTTTCTTTGAGGTCGCTGGGTTTGCTCGGGTCCAATTGCTCGGTAGCAATGGCGCCGTAACCGCGATGGTAACGGGTCTGGGTGATGTCGATCTTGAGCTTTTCGGCGGTAGGTTGGCCGAAGAAGCGTTTGGCGCTGTCGAGTAGTTCGTCGATCCGCGCAGTGCTGATCGGATGGCCCTTGATGTAGAAGAAACCCCACTCGCGGCAGGCGAGGTCGATTTGTTCGGCCACCGCTGGCCAGGCGGATGGATCGTCGCTGTAGAGCGGGGTGATGTCGATGATGGGGAGGCTGTTCATGGATTGTCCTGAAAAAACGCAGACTGGAAAACACTGAAGAACCCTGTGGGAGCGAGCTTGCTCGCGATGAGGCCAGCACAACAAACATCTTTGCTGACTGAAAGTCCGCCATCGCGAGCAAGCTCGCTCCCACAGGGACGGTGTTTCAGCATTGGAGAATTACTTCGGAATCTCGGCCTTCATGCCTTCCACGTAGTAATTCATCGACGCCAGTTCCGCCGTGGTCGCACTCTCGCCCGCCGGGATTTTCTCGACCCCGGCCTGATCCTTGATCGGCCCGGCGAACAGTTGCAGCGCACCGCTCTTGATGTCGGCGATGAGCTGCTCGGCTTCGCTCTTCACCGTCGCCGGTACCAGGTCGCTGATCGGCAGCTCAACGGTGCCCTCCTTCAAACCGCCCCAGTAGTCCCGGGATTTCCAGTCATGGTCGAGCACGCTTTGGGTTGCTTGAACGTAGTGCGGCCCCCAGTCATTGACGATGGAGGTCAGCACCGCTTTCGGCCCGAAGTGCGCCATGTCCGAAGCGTAGCCCACGGCATACACGCCGCGACGTTCGGCGGCCTGGATCGGCGCGGGACTGTCGGTGTGCTGGAACACCACGTCCACGCCCTGATCGATCAACGCGTTGGCGGCGTCCGCTTCCTTGCCCGGATCGAACCATGAGTTGACCCACACCACCTTGATCTCGGTGCCGGGATTGTATTTGTTCAGGGCCAACTGGATGGCGTTGATGTCGCGGATCACTTCCGGGATCGGGAAGGAGGCGACGTAGCCGACCTTCTTGGTCTTGGTCATCTTCGCCGCGAGGAAGCCGCCGACGTAGCGGCCCTCGTAAGTGCGCGCCAGGTAAGTGCCGAGGTTCTTGTCCTGCTTGTAGCCGGTGGCGTGTTCGAAGGTCACCTTGGGAAACTGTTTGGCAACTTTCACCGTCGGGTTCATGTAGCCGAAGGAGGTGGTGAAGATCAGGTCGTAGTTGTCCTTGGCCATGTTGCGGATCACCCGCTCGGCGTCGGCGCCTTCGGCGACGTTTTCCACGTAGTTGGTGGTGATCTGCGAGCCGAATTTTTCCGCGAGTTCCTTGCGCCCCTGTTCATGCTGATACGTCCAGCCGTGGTCACCGATCGGACCGATATAGACGAAGCCGACTTTCAGCGGATCGGCGGCTACGGCGGTCAGGCTGGCGCTCAAACCAATGGCCGCCGCAACGGCGCAAAGCAGCTTCTTCAACGGGCGTTTGTGCATGAATTGAAACTCCATTTTGTTGTGAGGTTGGCTGGGCTCTCGGGCTTGCACAGGGCAATGCAAGTTGCTGACCAACAAGACAACAAAATTGGAATCCACGGTGATGCCATCGCGAGCGGGCTCGCGACAGGTCCTTCAAGTCCGATAACAGTGCGTGTCCTTGCACAGCTGCCACCCACTGGTGCGCCAATCCACAAAACCAATGTGGGAGCGGGCTTGCTCGCGAAGGCGGTGTGTCAGTCACATAAATATCGACTGATACAACGCCTTCGCGAGCAAGCCCGCTCCCACATTTTTTACTCGGTGTTCGTCAGACCCCTGCAATCAACTGCCGTGCCGCCTGGCTGTGATCAGCAATCAACCCCTTCAGATCCAGCCCCTCGACCTGCCCGTCGATCACCCGCCACTTGCCGCCGACCATCACTCGATCCGCGCGATCAGCACCACACAGCAGCAACGCCGACACCGGATCATGACTGCCGGAGAAACGCAGTTCATCGAGCTTGAACATCGCCAGGTCAGCCTGTTTGCCCACCGCCAACTCGCCGATATCAGTACGACCCAGCAGGCTCGCCGAACCCTTGGTCGCCCAGCCCAACACGCGCTCCGGGGTGATCTTCTCGGCGCCATAACGCAGGCGCTGGATGTACAACGCCTGACGCGCTTCGAGCATCATGTTCGAGGCATCGTTGGATGCCGAACCGTCCACGCCCAAACCAAGCAAGGCTCCAGCATCGGTCAACTCGATGCTCGGACAGATGCCCGAGGCCAGGCGCATGTTCGAACTCGGGCAATGGCAAATACCGGTGCCGGCGGCGCCGAGGCGGGCGATTTCATCCGGGTTGAAATGGATGCCATGGGCCAACCAGGTGCGCGGGCCGAGCCAGCCAACACTGTCCAGATAGTCCACGGTGCGCAGGCCGAAGCGTTGCAGGCAGAAATCTTCTTCATCGAGGGTTTCTGCCAGGTGGGTGTGCAGGCGCACGTCGAGTTTGTTCGCCAGCTCGGCACTGGCCGACATGATTTCCGGCGTCACCGAGAACGGCGAGCACGGTGCCAGGGCGATCTGGATTTGCGCGCCGTCACCGCGTTCATGGTACTCGGCGATCAACCGCTGGCTGTCGGCGAGGATCACTTCGCCTTCCTGCACGGTCTGTTGCGGCGGCAGGCCACCGTCCTTTTCACCGAGGCTCATGGAACCACGGGTGAGCATGGCGCGCATGCCCAGTTCACGAACGCTCTCGACTTGCACGTCGATCGCGTTTTCCAGACCTTCAGGGAACAGGTAGTGATGGTCGGCGGCGGTGGTGCAACCGGACAGCAGCAATTCAGCCAGCGCGACCTTGGTGGCGAGGGCGAGTTTTTCCGGGGTCAAGCGTGCCCAGACCGGGTACAGGGTTTTCAGCCACGGGAACAGCGGCTGATTGACTACCGGCGCCCAGGCGCGGGTCAGGGTTTGATAGAAGTGGTGATGGGTGTTGATCAGGCCCGGCAGGATCACATGCTCGCGGGCATCGAACACTTCATTGCACGGTGCGGACGGTTGTTGACCGGCGCCGAGCACTTCGACGATCAAACCGTCTTGCAGCACCAGACCGCCACGGGCATCGAGACCATTGGACGTGAAAATGGCGAGGGGATTCTTTAACCAGGTACGGGTCGCAGGCATGTTGGCCGGCTCCTCTGAAAGTTGGGTTCAGGGTTGCCAGCTCAGTGTTGCCCTGTCTGCTGATCCAGGTTCGCCGGGGAGGCGAGGTGCGAAGTGTCGATCAAAACGGCCCGGCGGGCAAGCCCAACCCGACAGGCCGATGCAACCCGGCGGTATTACCAGGGAATGGTTTCGCCCCGGTAATTGATGAAGTGATGCCCACCCTTGCCGACATACGCATTCACCTGATCGACCAGGCCACGGGTGCTGGTTTCCACGTCGATGTCCGCGCCTTCACCACCCATGTCGGTTTTCACCCAGCCCGGGTGCAGCGACAGCACGGTGAGCCTGGTTTCGCCCAACTGAGTGACGAAGCTGTTGGTCATGGAGTTCAGCGCCGCCTTGCTGGCCTTGTACAGTGCCAGTTCCGGCGCATCGGGCATGGTCACGCTGCCCAGCACCGAACTCATGAACGCCAGCACGCCGGTGTCCGGTCGCAGTTGCTCGACAAAACTCTGGGCCAGGTTGATCGGTGCCACGGCGTTGGTGAAAAACAGCTGACCGACTTCGGCCATTGTCGCGCCACCGTTCGGCGTTTGGACATCCGGTCCCTTGACCCCGGCATTGACGAACAACAGGTCAAACACGTCGCCCTTGAGTTGTTGGCTCAGGGTGGACACCGCGTGCTGATCGTCCATGTCGAGCGTTTCGATCCGCACCTTGCCCAGGGCCTGCAAGGCTTCGGCTTTTTGCGGATCGCGCACGGTGGCGGTGACTTGCCAGCCATCGGCCAACAGGGTTTTCACCAGCCCGAGGCCAAGCCCCCGGGAGGCGCCGATGATGAGCGCGGTTTTTGCCTTGGACATGAGTGGCTTCCTTGAAAATTCAGAGTCGTGGATTCAATGGACACTGTTGCCCGAGCCGTTGTTGCAACTCTTCGCGCAGTGCGCCGAGTTCGGCCATGCGGGCTTCGATCAGTTTGAGTTTGTCTTGCAGCAGTTGCGTGACGGCGCTGTCCGGATCGGGCGATTTCCAGATTGTAGCGACGCTGTTGCCGATCTCGCCGAGGGTAAAGCCCAGTCGTTGAGCGGTCTTGATGTACTGCACCAGTTGCACCATGTCTGGCGGATAGTCGCGATACCCGTTGGCGCTGCGTTGCGCCGCAATCAATCCGCGCTGCTCGTAAAAGCGCAGCGTGTCGCGGCTGACGGCGCTGGCCTGGGCTAATTCACCGATGCGCATCATGACGTCTCGAGGGGGCTTGACCCTGGAGCATACTCCAGGCTTTAGCCTTGTTGCTCCCTGAATTGTTGGAGCAATGTCGATGTGGACTACAACGCAATATCGCCGGTTGGTGCAAGGCAGTGCCTGGTATGACCTGATCGTGATGGTCGCGTTTGTCACGCCGTGGAGTTTTGCGGCGTTGCATGGGGTTTTGACGTGGGTGAGTCAGGCGTTGAGTTTGCCCGGTGAGCTGCCACCGTTCGAGCCGGTGCACATGTTGATGGCGAATTTGTTGGGCTCGATTGTGTGCGTATGGGCGGTGTTGCGGATTCGTGATCCGCAGCAGGTTTATGGGCGGTATGACGCCGTGGGCAGATTCCTGTTCTCGGCCTGGCAGGCTTATGCCCTGATCCATGGCGCGAGTTCGCTGCTGGTGGTTTTTCTGGTGTTTGAATTGGCGTGGGGCATTGCTCAAGTGTTGCCTGTTCGGCAGCCATCGCGAGCAAGCTCGCTCCCACAGGGTCTGCGCCAGACACATTAATTACGCAAGATGCGGTTATGTGGGAGTGAGCTTGCTCGCGATGAGGCCAGACCAGACAACCACTAATGCCCGGCCTGCCACGGCTGCCCCAACGACACCGGAGCATACAACCGTGTGCGCACCGCCTCCCGGGACAGCAGCACCAGCACCCCAATGGTCGCGACATACGGCAGCATCGCCAGCAGACTGGACGGAATCGCCAGCCCCACCCCCTGCGCCACCAGGTGCAGGATGCTGGCGAGCCCGAACAGGTACGCGCCGAGCAGCAGGCGCCACACCCGCCAACTGGCGAACACCACCAGCGCCAGGGCAATCCAGCCGCGCCCGGCGCTCATGTTCTCCGCCCACATCGGCGTGTAAGCCAGGGACAGGTAAGCCCCGGCCAACCCGGCCATCGCACCGCCGAACAACACCGCCAAGGTCCGCACGGCCAACACCGGCAAACCCATGGCGCTGGCCGCATCCGGGTTTTCCCCGACCGCCTGAATGATCAGCCCGACGCGGCTTTTCAGAATCACCCAGGCCACTAATGCAAACAACGCGAACGACAGATACACCAGCAGATCCTGGGCAAACAGCATCCGCCCGATCAGTGGGATTTCACTCAGATAGGGAATCGCCACCGGCTCGAATCCCGCCAGCGGCTTGCCGACCCACGCCGCACCGACGAAGGTCGACAGGCCCACGCCGAAAATCGTCAGGGCAAGACCTGTGGCCACCTGATTGGCGTTGAACACCAGCGCCACCAGGGCAAACAGCGACGACAACAGCATCCCGGCGAGCATTGCCAGCAACACGCCGAGCCACAGGTGACCGGTATTGAACGCGACGATGAAACCGATCACCGCACCAAACAGCATCATGCCTTCCTGGCCCAGGTTGAGGACGCCGCTTTTCTCGCAGATCAGTTCCCCCAGCGCCACCAGCAACAACGGCGTACCGCAGCGGACCATGGCGTAGAAAATATTGCTCAGCAGATCGATATCCATCACATCGCTCCTGTTTGTACGACGGTGGATTGCGCGCGGCGGGCCCAGCGCAGGTTCAAACGCGGTCGGTAGAGGATCAGCACATCACTGGCCAGCAGGAAAAACAGCATCATGCCCTGGAACAATTGGGTGATCGCTTGCGGCAGGTTCAGGCTCATTTGTGCGCTTTCGCCACCGATGTACAGCAGCGCCATCAACAGGCTGGAAAACAGGATGCCGACAGGATTCAGACGACCGAGAAATGCCACGGTGATCGCCGCATAGCCGTAGCCCGGCGAGACTTGCGGCACCAGCTGGCCGATGGGACCGGTGACTTCGCACACACCGGCAAGCCCCGCCAGGCCGCCGCTGATCAACAGCGCGAGCCAGATCAGGCGCTTCTCGCGAAAGCCGACGAAGCCGGCGGCACGCTTGTCCAGCCCCAGCACTTTGATCTGGAACCCGACAAAGCTTTTCTGCAACAGCACCCATACCGCCACCAACGCGAGCAGGGCGAAGTAAACTCCGGCGTGGACCCGGCCATCGTCCATCAGCAGCGGCAGGCGGCTGGCGTCACCGAACATCGCTGACTCGGGGAAGTTGAACCCGGCGGGATCTTTCAAAGGGCCGTGAACGCAGAACAGCAGCAGGTTCAGTGCGATGTAGTTGAGCATGATGCTGGTCAGGATCTCATTGGCGTTGAAGCGCGTACGCAGCCACGCCGTCAGCCCGGCCCACGCAGCGCCCGCCATGGTGCCGGTAAGCAGGATCAACACCAGCGCCCAGCGGCTTTGCATATCGATGATGTTCACCGCCAGCGCACTGCCGGCCAGCGCACCGAGCAGCAGTTGACCTTCGGCACCGATGTTCCAGATGCGCGCCTGATAGGCGACGGCCAGGCCCAATGCGCAGAGCAGAATCGGCAGGGCTTTGACCAGCAATTCGGAGACGCCGTACAGGTCGCTGACCGGTGCGATCAGCAAGGTGTGCAAGGTCAGCAACGGGTCATGCCCGAGCGCGATAAACAACAACGATCCACAGCCCAGGGTCAGTGCAGCCGCCAGCAACGGCGAGCACCACAGCATCAGGCGCGATTGCTGGCCGCGAGGTTCAAGAGAAAGCAGCATGTGACACTCCGTTAGCGCGTGGCGGATGCGAGTGATTGAGGGGCACCGAACTGGCCGGCCATCCAGCCGCCGACATCGCTCAGGCGGGTGTCGACGGTGGCGTGAAGCGCCGACAGCCGACCGCCGCACAAGGCGCCGAGCCGGTCGCTGATCTGGAACAGTTCGTCGAGGTCTTCGGAGATCACCAGGATCGCCGCGCCGGCATCGCGCAAGGCAATCAAGGCGCGGTGAATGGTGGCGGCGGCACCGACGTCCACGCCCCAGGTCGGGTGTGCGGCGACCAGCAGTCTGGGTTGCTGAAGGATTTCCCGACCGAGGATGAATTTCTGCAAGTTGCCGCCGGACAGGCTGCGGGCAGGCGCCTGGCTATCGGGTGTCTTGACCCCGAAACGGCGGATGATTTCCTCGGCCATTGCTTCGACTTTGCCGCGCTGGATCAGGCCGTTACTCACCAAGCCGTGCTGGAAAGCAGTCAGCAGCGCGTTGTCCGCCAGGCTCAGTTCCGGCACCGCACCATGACCCAGGCGTTCGGCGGGGACGAACGCCAAGCCGAGTTGGCGGCGAGCATCGGGACGCAAATGGGCGACTGGTTCCTTGCCAAAACGGATCGTCGCGCTGGCGTTGCGGGGCAGCAGTGCTTCGCCGCTGAGCAAGGCCAATAACTCATCCTGGCCATTGCCGGCGACACCGGCGATGCCGACAATTTCACCGCGGCGCACTTCAAGGTCGATGTTGGCAAGCGAGCAGCCGAATGGGTCCGGGTTGTGCCAGGACAATCCACGGACATCAAGGCACGCATCACCTCCGGTAACCTTCGGATAGTCAGCGATCAACTCCGCCGCTTCACCGACCATCAAGCGCGCCAGTTGCTGGTCCGAACACTCGGCCGGCACGCAATGCCCGGCCACCCGACCGCCTCGTAAAACCGTTGCGCTGTGGCACAACGCACGCACTTCCCCGAGCTTGTGGCTGATGAACAAAATGCTGCAGCCTTCGGTGGCGAGGCAGCGCAGGGTGACGAACAAGTCGTCGGCCTCCTGCGGCGTCAGCACCGAAGTCGGTTCATCGAGAATCAACAGGCGGATGTCCTGCATCAGACAGCGAATGATTTCCACCCGCTGCCGTTCACCGATCGACAGGCTGTGGACAAGTCGCTCCGGTTCCAGCGTCATGCCGTAGCGCCGGGACACTTCGCGAATCTTCGGCTCAAGCTGTTTGGGTGTGCCTGCCGCCGCGCCCATGGCCAGGGCGATGTTCTGTGCCACGCTCAGGGTTTCGAACAGCGAAAAATGCTGGAATACCATGCCGATTCCCAAACCCCGGGCCTGGGCCGGATTGCGCAGGCTCACCCGCTGACCTTGCCAGATCACCTCGCCGGAATCGGCGTGGGTAACGCCGTAGATGATCTTCATCAGCGTGCTTTTGCCCGCACCGTTTTCGCCGAGCAGGGCATGGATCTCGCCAGGGGCAATGGTCAGGTCGATGGCATCGTTGGCCAGGCAGCCGGGGTAGCGTTTTGTGATTCTACGCAGTTGCAGGCGCGGAACTGGATCAGGGATTGGAGCGTGATTGGGCATGACAGGCTCAGTGCTGTTGGACTTGTGCCTGTGGATAAAGCAATTTTCTGGCCACTAGGTCAGGAAAATCTCGAAGTCCTGCGACCAGAGGCGTTCAGTACGCAGCTTTCAAATGTGCCACGCACAGCCCGGCACCACATGGGGGCAATGGCGCAAATCAAGCCCCGATTTTGCTCGTGGGGTTTTGCTCAAAAAATGAGCAATCGACCACAAGCCATACCGTACAGGGCGCCGAGACGGCCATGAACGGGTTATCCACAGATTGCTCCACAGTATTTGTGCGCAAGCTCACTGCACGGGCATAAGCACTGAGTGGCTACTTCTAAAGGCGATAAACCGCTGTAACTATTTGTTTTTATTTGAATTTGACGTGCTTGATGGCAGATTGGACGAAAATTGAGCAAAGTCCGCAAAGCCGCATGACAAAAGGGTTACAGCGGTATGTGCTCAGGTTATCCACAGGCGGGTGCACAGCAGATGTGGGCAAATATGGAATAAGTGAAAAAGCGGCGTGCCCCAAAAAATTGCAGCCGGTGCTGAAGCCTTTTAGCGCCGTAACAAAATTCGCCCGCGACTCAAATCGGCCAGTTGTGACTGTAAGGTGTCGATTTGCGCATCGCCTACGGCCAACTGCAACTCGACACCATTGGCGGTGAAGCTTTCATCCACAACCAATCCACCTGCCTCCGCCACCCGCAGCTTGACCAGGGCCAACTCGGCAAATCCGCAAGCGCAATGCAGTGGCACCCGGCTGATCAGCTCGAGCTTTGGCGCCGCTTGCAGGCATTTGTTTGCACCTCCGCCATAGGCCCGGGCTAGCCCCCCGGTGCCCAGTTGGATGCCGCCATACCAGCGAATCACCAGCACCGCGACCTGATCGCAATCCTGTGCCTCGATCGCCGCCAGAATCGGCCGGCCGGCCGTACCGCCGGGCTCGCCATCATCGGTGCTGCGGTACTGATCACCGAGCTTCCAGGCCCAGCAGTTGTGCGAGGCATTCAAGTCGCTGTGCTGTTCAATGAACGCCTGGGCCTCGGCGGGGCTGGAGATCGGCGCGGCGAAGGTAATGAAGCGGCTCTTGCGAATCTCTTCGCGGTATTCGCAAAAACCGCTGAGGGTAAATGGCATAAGTGCTTAGATGGCAGGTTTCAGGCCGCAGCCCTTGAGAATGATGCGGATCAGGTTATCCCCGGCGTCTTCCATGTCCTGTTTGGTCAACTTGGTACGTCCGGTGACGCGGCAGATCTGCGTGGCGAAGTCGGCGTAGTGCTGGGTGCTGCCCCACAACAGGAAGATCAGGTGCACCGGATCGACCGGGTCCATTTTACCGGCGTCGATCCAGGCCTGGAACACGCCCGCACGACCCTGGAACCAGGCGCGATAGTCCTGGTTGAAATACTCGGTCAGGCACTCGCCGCCGCTGATGACTTCCATGGCAAAAATCCGCGAGGCTTGCGGCTGGCGCCGGGAGAACTCCATTTTGGCGCGGATGTAGCGGGTCAAGGCTTCGCTCGGATCGTCCTCGGCGGTGAGGGTGTTGAACGTGCTGTCCCACAGCTCGATGATGTTGCTCAGCACCGCCACGTACAAGCCGAGCTTGTTGGTGAAGTAGTAATGCAGGTTTGCCTTGGGCAACCCGGCGTTCTGGGCGATGGTGTTCATGCTCGTGCCTTTGTACCCGTGACGGGCGAACTCGTCTTCGGCGGCCTTGATGATGGTCTCTTCGTTTTTTTGACGAATGCGGCTGACAGATTTTGCGCCGTGGGCTGGGACTTCAAAGGTCATAAGCACTTCCGAACGGGTGGGTGGGACGGCCAGTGCGTTGATAACGTACCCACCGGCTTCAGACAAGACCTCACACAATAAAACCTTACTCCGCTCCCACAATGTTCAACGCGTCGCGGCCAGGCTCTCGAGAAAACTCTCCAGCACCAGATGCGGTCGGCGCCCCTTGCGTGTGACCGACGCCAGGCTGAGGTCATAGAAGCGTGTTTTTGCTTTCAACGCTCGCAACCGGCCTTGCTGCACCCAAAGACTCGCGTAGTGATCTGGCAGGTAACCGATATAGCGTCCGGTCAGGATCAGGAAGGCCATGCCTTCGCGGTCCGAGGCGCTGGCGGTGCAATTGAGCGCCTGATAATGGGCCTGGATTTCCGCCGGCAAACGAAAGGTCGGGGCGATGGCGTCCTGGCTATTCAGACGCGTGTCGTCCAGTTGTTTGTCGTCGACATAAAACAGCGGGTGACCGACCGCGCAGTACAACAGCGATCGCTCGCTATACAGCGGTTGATACTCCAGCCCCGACAATGCGCTGGCCTGCGGTACCACGCCGACGTGCAGACGACCGTCGAGTACGCCTTGCTCGACTTCATTGGGCGCGATCATACGGATCTGGATCTGCACGTCCGGGCCGCGTTCTTTCAATTGCGCGAGGGCATGGGTGATGCGCATGTGGGGCAGGGTGACCAGGTTGTCCGTCAAACCGATGATCAATTCGCCGCGCAAGTGCTGGTGCAGGCCATTGACCTCGGTGCGGAAGCTTTCCAGCGCACTTAACAGCTGCAATGCCGATTGATAGACCTCGCGGCCCTCTTCGGTCAGGGAAAACCCGGCACGTCCCCGTTGGCACAGGCGCAGGCCGAGGCGTTGCTCCAGATCGCTCATCTGTTGGCTGATCGCCGAGCGACCGATGCCCAGCACGGTCTCCGCCGCGGAGAAGCCGCCGCACTCCACCACGCTGCGGAAAATCCTCAGCAGGCGAATATCAAAGTCGCTGACCTGGGCCAGCGGATCGGGACGGCGAGTACTCATGCGGGTTACTCAAAGTTTAGTAGTTGGCTGACTGAACATTAGAAAAGTTGGATTTCACCGACTTTATCCCCGTGGCAATTTAGCTGCAACAACGGTTTTCAATCCTTACGCCGCTTATTGCCTTGCGAGGTTACGCCCATGAACCAGCCTGAAAACGCACCGACTTCCCTGGCCAGCCAGCTCAAGCTCGATGCTCACTGGATGCCTTACACCGCCAACCGCAACTTCCAGCGCGACCCACGGCTGATCGTTGGCGCCGAAGGCAGTTGGCTGATCGACGACAAAGGCCGCAAGGTATATGACTCGCTGTCCGGTCTGTGGACCTGTGGCGCCGGGCACACTCGTAAGGAAATCCAGGAAGCGGTCGCCAAGCAACTGGGTACCCTCGATTACTCGCCAGGTTTCCAGTACGGCCATCCGTTGTCCTTCCAGTTGGCTGAAAAAATCACCGACCTGACCCCGGGCAACCTCAACCACGTGTTCTTCACCGACTCGGGTTCCGAGTGCGCTGACACCGCTGTAAAAATGGTCCGTGCTTACTGGCGCCTGAAGGGCCAGTCGACCAAGACCAAAATGATCGGCCGTGCCCGTGGCTACCACGGTGTGAACATCGCCGGCACCAGCCTCGGTGGCGTGAACGGCAACCGCAAGCTGTTCGGTCAGGCGATGATGGACGTCGATCACCTGCCGCACACTTTGCTGGCAAGCAACGCTTACTCCCGTGGCATGCCGGAGCAGGGCGGTATCGCCCTGGCTGACGAGCTGTTGAAGCTGATCGAACTGCACGATGCGTCGAACATCGCGGCGGTATTCGTCGAGCCATTGGCCGGTTCCGCTGGCGTGCTGGTGCCGCCACAGGGTTACCTCAAGCGTCTGCGTGAAATCTGCGACCAGCACAACATCCTGCTGGTGTTTGATGAAGTAATCACCGGTTTCGGCCGTACCGGCACCATGTTCGGTGCTACCACCTTCGGCGTGACACCGGACCTGATGTGCATCGCCAAGCAAGTTACCAACGGTGCGATCCCGATGGGTGCGGTGATTGCCAGCTCTGAGATCTACCAGACTTTCATGAATCAGCCGACGCCTGAATACGCGGTTGAATTCCCCCATGGCTACACCTATTCCGCGCACCCGGTGGCTTGCGCCGCTGGCCTGGCAGCACTCGACCTGCTGCAAAAGGAAAACCTGGTACAGAGCGTGGCCGAAGTCGCACCGCATTTCGAAAATGCGCTGCACGGCCTCAAAGGCACCAAGAACATCATCGACATCCGCAACTACGGCCTGGCCGGCGCGATCCAGATCGCTCCACGTGACGGCGACGCGATCGTGCGTCCGTTCGAAGCCGGCATGGCGCTGTGGAAAGCCGGGTTCTACGTACGCTTCGGCGGCGACACCCTGCAGTTCGGCCCAACCTTCAACAGCAAGCCGCAGGACCTGGATCGTCTGTTCGACGCGGTCGGCGAAGTGCTGAGCAAGATCGACTGATTTGACAACACACCTGTAGGAGCGAGCTTGCTCGCGATGGACGTTAACGATGATGTGGGCTGCCTGGATGAACACAGCGCCCTCACCATCTTCGCGAGCAAGCTCGCTCCTACAAAAAGCATCTATATAGCAGGCGCTCTTTAACGGACGCCTGTGGACAACTTTTCAGGAGCTTCCATGAGCGTTATTCCGCATTTGATCAATGGCGAACTGGTGACCGAGAACGGTCGCGCGGTTGATGTGTTCAACCCGTCTACCGGTCAGGCAATTCACAAGTTGCCGCTGGCGACCCGCGAAACCATCCAGAGCGCCATCGACGCGGCCAAGGCTGCATTCCCGGCCTGGCGCAACACGCCGCCGGCCAAGCGTGCCCAAGTGATGTTCCGCTTCAAGCAACTGCTGGAGCAGAACGAAGCGCGTATCGCCCAACTGATCAGCGAAGAGCACGGCAAGACCCTGGAAGATGCTGCCGGTGAATTGAAGCGCGGCATCGAGAACGTCGAGTTCGCTTGCGCGGCTCCGGAAATCCTCAAGGGCGAGTACAGCCGTAACGTCGGACCGAACATCGATGCCTGGTCTGACTTCCAGCCGCTGGGCGTGGTGGCCGGTATCACTCCGTTCAACTTCCCGGCCATGGTGCCGTTGTGGATGTACCCGCTGGCGATCGTCTGCGGTAACTGCTTTATCCTCAAGCCTTCCGAGCGTGACCCGAGCTCGACGCTGCTGATTGCACAGCTTCTGCTGGAGGCGGGCCTGCCCAAAGGCGTGCTGAGCGTGGTACACGGTGACAAGACTGCGGTGGACGCATTGATCGAAGCGCCGGAAGTCAAAGCGCTGAGCTTTGTGGGTTCGACGCCGATTGCCGAATACATCTATTCCGAAGGCACCAAGCGTGGCAAGCGCGTCCAGGCCCTGGGCGGTGCGAAGAACCACGCCGTGCTGATGCCGGATGCAGACCTGGACAACGCCGTCAGCGCACTGATGGGCGCGGCTTACGGTTCTTGCGGCGAGCGTTGCATGGCAATCTCGGTAGCGGTGTGCGTGGGTGATCAGGTGGCCGATGCACTGGTGGCCAAACTGGTTCCGCAAATCAAGGCGCTGAAAATCGGTGCCGGTACCAACTGCGGCCTGGACATGGGCCCACTGGTGACTGGCCAGGCGCGCGACAAGGTCAGCGGTTATGTAGAAGACGGCGTAGCTGCCGGCGCGACACTGGTGGTGGACGGCCGTGGCCTGACCGTCGCTGGTCACGAAGAAGGCTTCTTCCTGGGTGGTTGCCTGTTCGACAACGTCACGCCAGAAATGCGCATCTATAAAGAAGAGATCTTCGGGCCGGTGCTGTGCGTTGTTCGGGTCAACAGCCTGGAAGAAGCCATGCAACTGATCAACGATCACGAATATGGCAACGGCACTTGCATCTTCACCCGTGACGGCGAAGCCGCGCGATTGTTCTGCGACGAAATCGAAGTCGGCATGGTCGGCGTCAACGTGCCGCTGCCGGTGCCGGTGGCTTATCACAGCTTTGGCGGCTGGAAGCGTTCGCTGTTCGGCGACCTGCATGCCTACGGCCCGGATGGTGTGCGTTTCTACACCCGTCGCAAGGCCATCACCCAGCGCTGGCCACAGCGTGCGAGCCACGAGGCTTCGCAATTCGCGTTCCCTAGCTTGTAAGTAGAAGGGCGCAGAAGGCCGACCCATTGGGTCGGCCTTTTTGTTTTCGGGGCTTTTTTGCCCTATATGACAGAATTGTGAAAATAGCTGTTGACGGCAGATTCCAGGTGTCTATAATTCGCCCCACTTCCGGCGCAGTCGAAACGGAAAACTCCTTGGTAAACAAAGAGTTACGCGGTTTTCGGCAGCAGGTTGCTTCAGTTCATCGAAGCACAAAGGGAGTTGAAAAAGAGGTGTTGACAGCAGCGTGTAACGCTGTAGAATTCGCCTCCCGCTGACGAGAGATCTGAAGCGCAAGTGGTTGAAGTTGAAAAGGAAACTTTGAAAGCTTCTGAAAATAA
>NZ_JAHUWM010000042.1:0-203 GCF_019218985.1 Pseudomonas sp. PDM30 | reverse complement strand
ATGACCTACTCTCACATGGGGAAACCCCACACTACCATCGGCGATGCATCGTTTCACTGCTGAGTTCGGGATGGGATCAGGTGGTTCCAACGCTCTATGGTCGTCAAGAAATTCGGGTACTGAGTCGCGGCCGGTCGGCCTCGCTTCAGCAAATTGGGTATGTGACAGCTTTCGGTGTTTTGCAAGAGTCGAACTTTCGGTTC
>NZ_JAHUWM010000041.1:0-209 GCF_019218985.1 Pseudomonas sp. PDM30 | reverse complement strand
CCTCGGTTGAGACGAAAGATCTTAACCAACCGCTCTTTAACAACTGAATCAAGCAATTCGTGTGGGTGCTTGTGGAGTCAGACTGCTAGTCAACAGATTATCAGCATCACAAGTTACTCCGCGAGAAATCAAAGATGTAACCAACGATTGCTGAGCCAAGTTTAGGGTTTTCTCAAAACCCAAAGATGTTTGAACTGAAGAGTTTGATC
>NZ_JAHUWM010000040.1:0-212 GCF_019218985.1 Pseudomonas sp. PDM30 | reverse complement strand
ACCGTATGCGCTTCTTCACTTGACCATATAACCCCAAGCAATCTGGTTATACTATGAAGACGACATTCGCCGAAAATTCGAATTTCTCAACTAAGAGAACTCACAAATTTTACCTTAGCCTGATCCGCTACCAGTGAAAGTAACGTTCAGTCTATCTTTCTATCACATACCCAAATTTTTAAAGAACGAACTAGTCAAAGACTAGAAATCAA